>CACBYV010000005.1 GCA_902543575.1 uncultured Pelagibacteraceae bacterium
TTCATCTAAAATATCTAGATTAGTAATTATCTCTCCATCAATTTTTAATTTAATTTTAATTTGTGAAGTAAAACCATCATTACTTCCAAATGAAAACAAAAAAATAAAAATATAAAAAATTTTATACATATTTAATTAATTACTAATTAAATTTCCTAAGTTTTGAACTCCTAATTCAGTAAACGGTATTATTTTAATTAAGAAAGATAATGACTTATTAGGTTCCAAGCTACCATCTCTGTAAAAAGATTTGCTATAATTAAAGTTCAATGAAACACAATCTGTTTCATGAGTATACATTAAATTATAGTATTGAGTGAAATTATCACTTAAATCCTTTGATAATTCAAAAGTTAAGATATTTTCTTTATCATAAAAAAATTTATTTGTAGTTTTTACAGTCTCAATATTTGGTAGATCATTGTGTTCAGCGTAATACGATATATTAGTTAAAAAATTATTTACATTTAAATCTAAACCTATTTGATCGCGGTTTGAATATTTTAAATCTTTATCGTAAGAGAAATTATAAACAAAATTTAAATTTTCTGTTATGTTATAATTAAGTTCACCAAAAATATCAGATCTTTTTTCATTTAATTTTGACTTGCTTGGCATTCTGTAATCGGTGTCTGATTTTATAACGTTCGCTAATTTTATATCAAATATTTCAGGTCCATTATTTTTTATTCTTTTAAATTCTAAGCCTACACTTAAAGATTCTCCCCCTTCTACTTGTGAGTTTTCTCCTATACGATTAAAACCAAAAACACTGTTATAATTTAAAAATATATTCTTTGATGACAAATCACTGTTTCCATTAGGACTGTACCTAAAAGACATAGTTGGAGTCAGGTAGTTAGTAAATTTTTCCATTTTTTTTTGCAATGGATAGTTACTATCTACTTTAATAATGCCATATAAATTGTAATTTTGATCACCTTCAAAATTTTGAGAATTATTTGAATAATCGTTTGAATTTTTTAAAAGTAAATCAAAATCTGAAATAAATCCTTTTTTATTTATAAATTCATTCGAAGAAAAAAGAAAATCATTTGTTAATAGACTTTCAGTGATATTCGTATTGTAATTTTTATTGTAACCATAAGAATTAAATGTAAACTTTCCTTTGTAGCCCTCTGGAATAATAATATTTTTTCGAAAATTAAAGTCTGGAAAAATATATTGATATCTATCATGATAATTTCTAGATAAATCTTCGTAAACTTTAAATGAAGAATACAAACTAGAATCTTCAAATTCCCAATTTAAATCCAAATTTGAAACTAATACGCTGTCACTATTAATTAATTGAGAATAATCCTTAAGCCTATGTGTTTTTAAATAATTATCACCTTTCACATCTTGAATATTTAATTCATATTTAGAATTACTTTTTAAACTTCCTTTTTGATTATAGAATAAATGTCCTTTTGTACCCGCATCTCCAACTAAAAAACTAAAATCACTTAAAATATTTGAGTTTTTTAATGCTTGTCTATATTCATTTTGCATTAAAAAACTTTTGTCTGCATAATATCTTGGGGTAAAAGTCATATCCTTATCAACGTCTATTACTTTAAAATATGGGAAATTTATCTGTGTTCCAAGAGTATCAGAACTACCGTATGATGGAGTCAAAAAACCAGATTTTCTTTTTATAGTTGGATCTGGATGGCTGAAATATGGTGCAAATAATACCTTGGTATCAAATAATTTTAACCAGGAGTTTCTGTACTCAAAAACTTTCTTAACTTTATTGTGCGTAAATTCATCAGAATTAAGTTCCCATCCTCTGCATTTTTTGTTTTCAATATTACAAGTGCTAAATACAGCTTTATAGACTTTTAATTCCTTTTCACTTGAATAAGAGCTTCTACCTTTTAATATTGGATCATTATTTCTATTACCAAAATAAGAGTCTTTAAATTCTACTTTAATTTCTTTTCCAGCAATTTCATTGGTTTTTAAATTTATAACCAGATCATCAAATATATAAGTGTTATCATATTTGTCTAAAATTAATGATTTTTTTGATTTAATTATTTCTTTATTTAAATCTAAATCATATTTTTCTTTAAGTTTAATTAGATTTCTTTCATTATCCTCAACAATAGTCTCTTTCGTTCCATATATTTTCTGTAATAGTGAATTATATGATATATCTTCACTAGTTATGTCATATTTATCCTCAATATTTAGATTAGTTGGACCTTCGCTGAAAATAATTTTGTTATTTCTATTGTAACTTAACTTATTACTTTTAATGATGATATTATTTGTTTTGTCATAAAATAAAACATTATCTTTAAATATTAATAACTTTTTTTTTTTATAATAATTAACTTCATCAGAAACTATATCTATATTATCAGATGGTATCTTAGTTTTAGAATTGAAACCAACTATTAAGTTTCCATTTTCTTTAACTTCCATATTTTTTGCATCAAATTTTACTTCTTCAGAAAATAATAAATTTGAGAATAGAAAATAAGATATTATTATATAAATTAATAATTTGTTAGTTTTCATTTATTTTTAGCAATCCAATGTTACAAACTAAAAAAAGTATAAAAAGTGGAACCCATACTGATAAATATATTGGCAATACTCCACTTGTACCTAATAAACTTGAAAAATAATTTAAATAGTAAACTACTACAGACACAAATACTCCAAAAATAATAACAAAAAATTTTGACTTAATGTGTTTTAATTTATTTATTATAATAAATCCCAAGATTGTCATTAAAATATAAAATATAGGCATGCTATAAACTTTATTCAAATGAATTTTGATATCAGTGTTTGAATATCCAATCTTTAAATAACTATTAGATAGTTTATGCAATTCATATATATTCAAAGCATTTAAATTTGAAAATAAATTTGAAATTATTTCTCCATTAAAAGACGAATTATGAACATAACTTTTAAGTTTTTTTGACTTTCCATCTTTGCTTAGAATTGACACATTTTCTAATTTCCAATTTTTCGAAAATATATTTGCTGTTTCGGCAACAATTGTATTATTGCTTTCGTAGTATTTATTTGCTTCGTTAATAGTTAAATATTTTAATTTGTCCTTATTTAATTTTTCTGCGTGAATTATATAAAGTTTGTTGTCTATTTCCTCTTTAATCCAAAGTCCATTGTCATTTACAACAGCCAAATATTCATTTGAATTTGAAAATCTATTTTTGACGTCTAAATATTTGCTTTTTAAGTTTGAAGACAAGGTATAGTAAAAAATCAACAAAAATAAACCTAAAATACATGAGACGGACGTTAAAAAATAAATAATATTAATATTGCTTATACCATTAGAGTTAAATATTTCTAATTCATGTTTTTCATTTAGTTCTAAATAAAAAAAAATAACCGTAACAAAAAATATAAACGGCAAAATTTCAAAAATCAAAGAAGGAGCATTTAATATAGAAAGGTAAAAAACATAATAAATTTCAACATTGTGCTTTTCTGAAAATCTTATTTCTTCAAAAAAATTTATTAATATTACAATACAAAAAAAAACGAAACTTATTTTTATAAATTTATTTATAAATAAATTTCCTAAATATTTTTGATATTTTTTTAATGTCATAAATAACTAATTTTAAAATTCGACCTAAATGATATATAGAAGTAAAATAAAACTACTAATATTATCGGTAACAATAGAGAAAATATTTCAATCTCGATATTATAATTGATTATTTTATAACTTAATCTTGAAATTATAATTATGCTAAAGCCTGATAAAAATATTAAAAATTTATAAAATTTTTCTAATTTAGTAATTTTACATTTTAAAATTACTAGTGAGCTAACTAATGATAATATTATTATATACACTGGATTAATTACTCTTTTATATATCTCTTCATATACATCTTTCATTAAAAAAGAATTGTAATCGCCACATCTCAGAGCAGTATTTTTTCTGTCTAATAAATTTTTATCTAAACATTTAATTAAAAATAAACTTTTAGCTTCACCTAGTTTAATTTTTTTTCTTGAATGAAAATTAATATCAGATAATTGATAGTTAGTTTCTTTAAAATTTAAATTAAAGTTTCCTGATTTATCAATGTTAATTATCTTTCCATTATATAATTGAAAAATATATCCTTCATCTGTCTGAATTAGCTCTCCTTTTCTAGCAATAATTATTTTATTACCTTTATTTTTTAGTTTTTCTTTTATATAAATGCCTTCCAAAATTCCCTCATCATTATACTCCTCAACAAATATATTAAGTTTATCAGATACTCTGGAGAACTTTTTTTCTTGAATAAGTTTTGGAAAGAAATCTATAGAAGAATTTTTAAGATAAGTTTGTGAGAGATTTTGCGTGTAAGGTACTATGACTAAATTAAAAATTAACTGAATAAAAACAAAAAAAAAGGAAACTTTAAATATAAAGTTAATAAATGAAATTTTTTTTATACCATTAATCCAAAACACAAGAATTTCGTTATTTTCAATATATCTATTGAGGACTACAAACAAACTTAGGAAATAAGCAAAAATTATTAATTTAGAGAAGATTTTAGGTATACTTAATACTGTATATGTAAAATAAACTTTGAAAGAATGTCCCTGTTCTGTGACAATATCTAATAAATTTACACCCTGAATAACCCAAACTATTAATGTTATTGCCAAAGATGACAATAAAAAGAAAGTCAGTATGTCAAAATATAATTTACGAAATATTAATTTATTCATTGAAATTAGTAATTTAATAAATATACAACAATATCTATTAAATATTTCAAAAAAATGAAGCTAAAATTAGATTTTGTAAGTAAAGAGCCAAAACAAACCAAAGATAATGAGATTTTTTTGGTAAATGATAAATCATCCAAAAATAAATTGCTCAAATCAGTTTATAAATCATTACTTGCCAATAAGTTATTTACAGAAAAGAAATTCCTTTTAAAAAACATAAATAATAAGAACTATATTTTTGTAAATTGTTTAAAATCTAAAACCTCATTAGATTATGAAAAACTTGGGTCCCACTTATATATATTTTTAAAAAATAACAAAATCGATAAATCATTTTTAGTCTCAAATGCATCTTATCTTACTAATGTACAATTTGAAAAATTTCTTCATGGAGCACAGCTTAAATCTTACCAATTCGATATCTATAAAACTGATAAATCAAAAAATGAAATTATTAATTTATATGTAGTTGGAATTAAATCTAAAAAATCAAATATATTAAGAAATAAACTAAATTCACTTCTACAGGGTATTTTTCTTACAAGAGATCTTGTGTCTGAGCCTGGAAACGTTCTTCATCCGGATGAATATGCAAGAAGAATAACTAAATTAAGAAAATTAGGATTAAAGGTTACTGTATATAATCAAAAAAAATTAAAAAAGATGGGCATGAATGCTTTGTTAGGTGTAGGCCAAGGAAGTGTTAGAGGATCATATTTGGTTACTATAGAATGGAATGGTGCAAAAAATAAATCAAAACCGTTAGCATTTGTTGGTAAAGGTGTATGTTTTGATACTGGTGGTTATTCATTAAAACCAGCTAAATTTATGGAAGATATGACATATGATATGGCAGGGTCAGCTACAGTTGTCGGCTTAATGAAAACAATTGCTCTCAAAAAATCAAAAATTAATGTTGTTGGTGTTGTGGGACTTGTTGAAAATATGGTGAGTGGAAATGCTCAAAGACCTGGTGATATTGTCAAATCTTATAGTGGAAAAACTATTGAAGTTTTAAATACGGATGCCGAAGGCAGATTAGTTTTAGCTGATGCCTTAACATTTACAGAGGAAAAATTTAAGCCTCAATTTATAGTTGACTTAGCAACATTAACTGGGGCAATAATTGTTTCTCTTGGTTCTGAGTATGCAGGTTTATTTTCAAATAATGATAAATTATCTAAACAACTAATTGATGCAGGAGAAAGTGTTGAAGAAAAACTTTGGAGAATGCCTTTAAACGAAAATTTTGATAAATTAATAAATTCTAAAAATGCTGATATGCAAAATATTAATTATATAGGGGGTGCAGGATCTACAACGGCAGCGCAATTTTTACAAAGGTTTATAATAAAAAAAACTCCTTGGGCTCACTTAGATATTGCGGGAATGGCATTTTCAAAATATGGAGGAGCACTAAATTCTGGTGGAGCAACTGGTTATGGAGTTAGATTGTTAAATAAATTAATCGAGGATAATTATGAGTAGTACAGAACAAACTCTTTCGATAATAAAACCAGATGCAGTAGAAAGAAATCTACAAGATCAAATTAAGCAAGAATTTACAAACAAAGGGTTTAAAATAATAAAAGAAAAAAAAATTCATATTTCTAAAGAAGAAGCAGAAAGATTTTATAAAGTACACGAGTCCAAGCCATTTTATAACGATTTGTGTGCATATTTATCATCAGGTCCAATTATTGTTATGAATTTGCAAAGAGAAAATGCTGTTATGGAAAATAGAAAGTTAATGGGAGCAACAAATCCAACCGATGCAGAGGAGGGCACTTTGAGGAAAAAATATGGTATTTCCATTGATAAAAATTCTGTTCATGGCTCAGACAGTCTTGAAAATGCAAAGATTGAATTAGATTTTTTTTTTAACAACTAGTTAATAATCTTATAATTGCTTTTGGGTATATTTCATGCTCAATTTTTAAAACTTTTTTTCCTAAACTTTTTTCATTATCAGATTTCAGAATTTTCACTTTTTTTTGTAAAATAATTTTTCCTGAATCTAATTTATCATTAACAATATGAACTGTTGCTCCAGAGAATTTGTCTTTATTATGAATTGCTCTTTTGTGTGTATTTAATCCTTTATACTTAGGTAGAAGAGAAGGGTGAATATTGAGTATTGTATTATTGAATTTTTTTATCAATTTACCTGAAAGTATTTTCATAAATCCAGCTAAACAAATCAAATCAACATTATTTATCTTTAATAATTTTAACAAACGATCTTCAAAGCTTTTTCTATCTGAATATTTTATGACGATATTATTTATATTGGATTTATTTGCATAATTTAATCCTTTTGCACTAATATTATCAGAGATAACTAGAACAATTTTAATTAAAGATTTTTTCGTTTTTGAATATTTAATTAATGATCTTAGATTACTACCTCTACCACTAATCAATACTGCTGTATTTTTTTTACCAGATGATTTTTCCACTCAACTTTACTTTTTTTGAATTTTTTATAATTTTCCCAATAACATATGGTTTATATTTTTTTGGAAAAAATTTAATTATTTTTTTGTAGTTTGAACGTTTTACTATTAAACAAAAACCTACCCCACAATTAAAAGTTTTTAGCATTTCTTGATCGCTAATACCTTGACTTTTTAGCCATCTAAATATTTTTAATGTTTTAATTTTTTCTAAATTTATTTCAGCACAATAATTATCTGGCATTATTCTTTTGATATTATCTTTTAAACCACCTCCTGTAATATTTGCACAAGCATTCAAATACTTTTTTTTAATTAATTTTAATACATGCATTACATATATTTTTGTAGGAACTAGTAATTCTTTTTTTAAAAATGAATTTTTTTTTATATTAATTTTCTTTTTTTTTATAACATGTCTCACTAGGGAATATCCATTTGAGTGGAGACCACTGGAAGGTATTGCAAGTACTAAATCTTTTTCTTTTATTTTATTTAATAATATTTTATCTTTATCTACTAGGCCTAAAGAAAATCCTGCAATATCAAATTTTCCTTTAGAATATGTTCCAGGCATTTCTGCAGTTTCTCCACCAACTAATTCACAATCAGCTAATTTGCAGCCTTTGATAATTCCGCCAATTATTTTTTTTAGTTTTACTGTATCTATTTTATCTACTGATATATAATCTAAAAAAAGCAAAGGTTTTGCTCCTTGAACTATAATGTCATTTACACACATAGCCACAAGATCCACACCAATTGTATCAAATTTATCTAATAGATTTGCAACCTCAATTTTTGTACCAACTCCATCTGTACTAGTTACAAGATATGGATTCTTCAAATTACTTGGCAGTTTTGTAAGTGCTCCAAATCCTCCAATATTCTCAAAATAACCACTTTTTTTTGATTTTTTTGTACTTGAGGATATAAATTTAATAAATTTATCTGCTTTTTTTATGCTTACACCACTTTTCTCATATGTAAAATTTTTCAATCTCATGTTTAAATTATGTTTTTAATCAAAAATAAAATTAATATTTACTTATACTTTTTTTTTTTACTTTTCATTTTAGTTTTTATCAAGTTTTCCACAACTATAGTGCTTGCAGACAATTACACAGTTAAAAATATTAAAATTAAAGAACAATACGACATAAAATTTAATAAAGATAAAGTAATAAGTAAGGGATTCGAAAAAGGATTTAAAACGTTAATTTTTAGAATTGTAGAAAGTAAAGATAAAAATTTATTTAATGATGTGCCAATCAATAAAATTAGCTCATTGATTGATAATTTTTCTATAACAAATGAAAAATTTGTAAACAATAATTATGAGGTAGATTTTCAGATTAAGTTTGACAAAAAAAAACTATTATCATTTATTAGAGGAAAAAATGTTATTTCTTCCGTTCCAAAAGATACAGATGTTCTTTTTATACCAATTTTAATTGATATACAAAGTAACGAAATTAAGTTTTTTGGTCAAAATTATTTTTATAACAATTGGAACAATGTTAATAAAAATTATTTTTTATTAAATTATAATTTACCAGATGAAAATATTGAAAATTTTCGTCTTTTTCAAAAAATAAAAAATAATATTGAAAACAATGATTTATCTGAGATAACAACTAAGTATAACTTCGAAAATATTTTTATTGTAATGTTTTATAAAAATAAAAAAAATTTACAAATATTTTCTAAAATTAGTTTTTCAAATTCAAACTTCAAGTTAAATTTAAATCAAAAAAATATTAATTATGAAGATAATAAAATATTAGATCAAATTATTTTAAATTTAAAAAATTTATACGAAGACAAGTGGAAGTTAATTAATAAAATCAATACCTCAATTACAATTCCTATAAAAATTTCAATAAAAAATAGTAATTTCATTATTTCTGAAAAATTAGAAAATATATTAAATCAATCTGATTTTGTATATGAATATGAAATAGAAAAAATTAACAGTGAAGAAATTATATATAAAATAATTTACAATAATAATCCTGAAAAATTTCTAAATACTTTAAAAGTAAATGACATAAATATAAATTCATCAAGTGATATTTGGAATATAAAATGAGGGAATTAGATCAAAAACTTTTAGACTTCGGAATTGATGAAAGTTTTGATGAAAATGATTATTATGTGTCTAAAAGCAATTATTTTGCAAAAAATATTATTGAGACTTGGCCTAAATGGGAAAAAAAAATTGTTAACTTAACTGGAGATAAATATTCTGGTAAAACACATCTATCAAATATATTTAAAAAAAAAAGTAACGCATTGTATTTATATAGCAAGAATATTGACAATAATATTTTAAAAAAAATTAAACTTTCAAACAATATAATAATTGAAGACTTAGATGAAAGTTTCGATGAAAAACTTCTTTATTCGTTATTTAACTTAGTTGAACAAGATAATAAATATTTGTTGATCTCTTCAAAAAAACCAATAGATACAATGAAATTTACACTTCCCGATTTATTATCAAGATTAAAAAACTGCATAATAGCTAAAATAGAGCAACCAGACGATGAGTTGATTTATGCAATAATTTTAAAAAGTTTCTCTGATAGGCAAATTAAGTTAGATAACAAAATTATAGATTATATTATAAAAAGAATTGCTAGATCATATAGTAAAATGCACGAATTTATATATAAGATTGATCAATTGAGTTTAAAGAAAAAGAAATCTATTAACTTTAAAATAATAAAAGAGATAATAAATTGAGTAAATATAGAACGCACACTTGTGGAGAACTAACTTTAAATAACAAAGATCAAAAAATAAAGTTATCAGGCTGGATAAATAAGAAAAGAGATCATGGAAATCTATTATTTTTAGATTTAAGAGATCACTATGGACTAACTCAATGTGTAATTGATGAGGGTAAAAAAATTTTTAAAGAAATAGAAAAACTTCCATTAGAAACTGTAATACAAGTTGAAGGTACAGTTTTGATGAGAGAAAAAGATACAATTAACAAAAATTTAAATACTGGAGAGATTGAAATAGGAATTGAAAAATTTAAAATACTTGCAAGAACTAAGGAATTACCACTACCTGTTTTTTCAGATCAAGAATATTCTGAGGAAATTAGATTAAAGTACAGATTTTTAGATTTAAGGAGAAATAAAATTCATAATAATATTATTTTAAGATCTAAAATTATTTCATTTATTAGATCTGAAATGCAAAAATATGGTTTTCTAGAATATCAAACACCTATATTAACTTCATCTAGCCCAGAAGGTGCGAGAGACTTTTTAGTACCAAGCAGACTGAATCCCGGTAAATTTTATGCTTTACCTCAAGCGCCACAGCAATTTAAACAATTAATCATGGTATCTGGTTTTGATAAATATTTTCAAATTGCACCTTGTTTTAGAGACGAGGACGCAAGAGCGGACAGAAGTCCAGGAGAGTTTTATCAACTTGACTTGGAAATGTCATTCGTAGAGCAAGAGGATGTATTCAAAATAGTTGAAGAGTTATTTGTAAATTTATTCAAAAAATTTTCGTCTAAAAAGTTACTCCATGAAAAATTTCCCAGAATTCCTTTTGACGAGGCTATGCTAAAATATGGTTCTGACAAACCAGATTTGAGAAATCCTTTAGAAATAGCAGATATTACTGATATTTTTAAAAGAGATGATGTTAATTTTGAAATATTTAAAAAATTAGTAATTAAAGGATCGATTGTAAGAGGAATTGTTACAAAAAATACATCAGAAAAACCAAGAAGTTTTTTTGATGGAATTGATCAATGGGCAAAAAATGAAGGATCGTCGGGTCTAGCGTATTTTTCTATAGAAAATTCTAACAAATTGAGTGCTAAAGGACCGGTGGGAAAATTTTTTTCTGAAGAATCTCTGAAAGAAATAATGACAAATATGAATGCTGAGGTAGGTGATACAATATTTATGTCATGTGGAAATAAATCTGAAGTTGAGAAATTATTAGGTAATGCGAGAAATAAAATAGCAAATGAATTAAACTTAATTGACGAAAATGTTTTTTCATTTTGTTGGGTAGTTGACTATCCAATGTTTGAAATAGATGAAAATACTAAAAAAATTGAATTTAGTCACAACCCTTTTTCTATGCCACAAGGTGATATTGATAATTTAGATCTTTCAGAACCCCTGAAGCTAAAAGCTTTTCAATATGATATTGTATGTAATGGAATTGAATTGTCCTCTGGGGCGATTAGGAACCATAAACCCGATTTAATGTATAAATTATTTGAAATTGCTGGCTACTCTAAGGAAACAGTAGATGAGAAATTTAGCGGTATGATTAATGCTTTAAGCTATGGTGCACCTCCTCATGGTGGTATTGCCCCTGGTATAGACAGGATTGTGATGTTATTAGCAGAAGAAAAAAATATAAGAGAGGTAACTATGTTTCCAATGAATCAAAATGCTCAAGATTTAATGATGAATGCGCCGTCAGAAATAAACGAAAGTCAATTAAAAGAACTTAATATCTCAAAAAGAAAAAAATAATTATTTTTTTCCTTTAAGGTTTATTCTTATATCTGATAAATCTACTAATTTCTTCTTGTAGTTGTTTCTAACAAAACCTTTACTTGTAATATCTTTTACAAGTTTAATTAGTTGATTTTGATCTTCACTACTTTGACTTTCATTTGTCTCAGAATTTCCAGTTATAGATGGGGTGTGAGCCAAATCCTCTCTATTCAAGTAAGAAATTGCTAGTTCTCTAAAAATATAATCTAATATTGAACTTGCGCTCATTATTCTATCATTACCATAAACTTTTCCAGAAGGTTCAAACTTTGTATCTAAATATGCATTTACAAATTCATCTAGTGGGACTCCATATTGAAGACCTAATGATATTGCTATTGCAAAATTATTCATAAGAGCCTTTACTAACTCTCCTTCTTTACTAGTATCGATAAAAATTTCTCCTATTTTACCATCCTCATACTCTCCGGTATGCAAATATACTTTGTGATCACCTATCGAAGCTTTTTGGATATAACCTTTTCTTCTATCAGGCATACTAAATCTTTTACCTATATTATCAGTGATATTTTTCTTAAAACTTTCATCAATTGGTTTGGATTTAAGACTATTTTTAACTTCTTTATCAATAATTGGCTGCGAAATCATTTCAACTTTGCTACTTTTAGTATCTTGAAGGTTTTTTGTTTTTCTATTATCTAATTTGACATCAATAATCTCAAATTTTCCATCGTCTTTATCCTCTAAGTTTTTAAGATTTTGCTCATTAATGTCATCTAAATAATGAGATACTTTAAAGTTGCACGTGTAATATGTTTCTACTAAATATTTCGCCATTGTAATCCTATTTGTAAATTGAATCTTGGTAAGAATTATGTATATACATTTTTCAATTATAGTCTAATTGTAAATTTACAATTATAAATTGAAAATAATTTAAAGAATGATTAAAGAAATTTTTACTTGGTGGAATAAACAAACAATTGGCACAAGAATAAATACGATTTTTTTTGGAAAATTAGTTGGCGAAGATACTTCAGGCAATAAATATTATGAAAGCAAATCTGGAAAAAGATGGGTTATTTACAATGGAGAGGTCGAAGCAACGAAAATACCTACTGAATGGTATTCATGGATACATCGCACAGGAAATAAAATTGAAAATAGTCATGAATTAGACAAATATAAGTGGCAGAAACAGCATATACCAAATCAAACAGGAACTGAAAATTCTTACCATCCAAATAAAAATAAAAATGGAAAAAATAAAAAATACACTTCTTGGAAAATCTAAGGCTTATATAGTTATTTTATTTATTTATCATTTGTTAACAATTAATTCTTTAAGTGAAAATCAACCAAAAACCGAAAATTTTGCTGTTTTAACAGTATTGGATAAAGTAAATTCTAAAAGTGATATTATTGAAATTGAGATTGGCAAAGAATATATATTTAAAAATCTTTCTATAAACATTCTTAAATGTAATAATTCCAAATTTGATGATGATCCAGAAGTTACGGCATATATGAAGGTAAAAGATATAGTTAATATAGATGAGAATAAGGTTTATATCTTCAACGATTGGACATTTGCCTCATCTCCATCTATCAGGCCCTTTGATCATCCTGTTTACGATATATGGTTAAAAAAATGTTACTCTTAAAGTAATTTTTCTTTATCAAGCCAACTCACATTAAAATCTGAATTTAGAAATTTTTTGTGATTTAAAAGTATTTTATGTAAGTCTATTGTTGTTTTAATACCTTCAATAACAAATTCATCTAATGATCTTCGCATTCTTTGAATTGCTTCAGTTCTATTCCTTCCGTGACATATTACTTTACAAATCATACTATCATAGTAGGGGGTTACCTTATATCCTTGAAATATTGCTCCATCTACTCTTGTCCTAAAACCCGAAGGTTGATGGCACATCGTAATTTCTCCTGGTGAAGGTTGAAAATTTTTGGTCACATCTTCAGCATTTATTCTACATTCAATCGCGTGACCTCTTGGTTTAATATCCTCTTGTTTTAACGCAGTATTACCATCATATGCTATCCAGATCTGTTCTTTTATTAAATCTATTCCTGTTACTACTTCAGTTACTGGGTGTTCAACTTGTATTCTAGTATTCATTTCTAAAAAATAAAATTTTCCATCCTCAAAAATAAATTCAACTGTACCTGCGCCTTCATATCCAATTTGGCTTACCATTTTTACAGTTTTGTTAAAAAGATCTTTCCTTATATGATCATCTAATAAAGGACTTGGTGTCTCCTCAATTAATTTTTGATGTCTTCTTTGAATAGAACAATCTCTTTCATGAAGATGCACAGTTCTATTTTTTCCAGACAATACTTGAACTTCAATGTGCCTTGGATTTTGAAAAAACTTCTCAATGTATACCTCATCATTACCAAAGAATTTTTTTGCCTCAGTTTTTGCAGTTAAAAATAAGCTTTCAAATTCATCTTCTTTTGTAACAACTTTCATACCTTTTCCACCACCACCACCAGCTGCTTTTATCAAAACTGGATATCCAATGTGCTTACATATTTTTTTTGCTTCATTTATATCAGTTATTCCCCCATCAGATCCTTCGATAACTGGGAGACCATATTTTTTTGCAATTTTTTTTGCTTCAATTTTATCACCCATCATTTTAATTAATGAGGATGATGGGCCAATAAATTTAATTTTGTTCTGTTCCAAGATTTTTGCAAATTCATAATTTTCAGACAAAAAACCATAACCAGGATGGACAGCTTCAGAATTTGTTAATTCAATTGCCGACATTATTGCTGGAATGTTTAAATAGCTATTCACAGCCTGATGTGGTCCAACACATATGCTTTCGTCAGCCAATCTCACGTGCATACTGTTTCTATCAACATCAGAATGAATAGCGACTGTTTGTATGCCCCATTCTTTGCAAGCCCTGATGACTCTAACAGCTATCTCACCTCTATTTGCAACAAGAATTTTTTTGAACATACTTACTCTATGATTGCTATGGTATGTCCATATTCAACAGGTTGACCATCTTCAACACAAATTTTTTTTACAGTACCAGCTATAGGAGACGGAACATGATTCATTGTTTTCATAGCTTCAACAATCATTATTGTGTCACCTTTGTTAATTTTTTTACCGACTTCTACAAACTTTTTACCACCCGGTTCTGGCGCTAAATAAGCTGTTCCGATAATAGGTGACGGAACTTCAGTTCCAATAATATTATCTAGTTTAGTATTTTCTGTTTTTAATTCTGATTTTATTTCTTTAACTGTGGCTATATGAGATTCAGATGATTTTGATACTTTTACTTTTATATCCTTTTCAGTATATTCTATCTCAGTAAGATTAAATTCATTTAAATATTCAGTAAGTTCTTTGATAATATTTTTATTTATTTTCATTTAACATCTCATGCATAGAATTTATGGCCAAAATATATCCATTTATCCCTAATCCACAAATTATTCCCGTCACCACTCCACTTATTATAGATTTATGGCGAAATTCCTCTCTTCTATAAATATTTGATATGTGGAGCTCAATTATTTTACCTTTAAATACATCTAGTGCATCTCTAATTGCTACTGATGTGTGACTATAACCGCCTGCATTAATTATAATTCCATCGAATTCATTTCGAGCTCTTTGAATAATGTCAACAATTTCTCCCTCCACATTTGATTGCTTAATCTCAAGATTTAAATTCAAATCTGTAGATTTTTTCTTACAAATATCTTCTAAGTATTTATAATCTTTGCTACCATATTGTGATTGTTCTCTTTCACCTATTAGATTAAGATTAGGTCCATTAATGATTAATATTTTACTCACGAAATCCTTATAATCTATGAATATAAAAAATAAAATAAAAATAACTGTAAATGGTAAACAAATGCTAATTATTCCTAAATTATCAATAAGGAATTTAATTACAAAATTAAAACTGCCTGTTAATAAAATAGCCATAGAATTAAATAAAAAAATAATAGACAAAAAACGAATTTCTAAAATTCAATTAAAAAAAGGTGATAAAATAGAAATAGTTCATTTTATTGGGGGAGGATAATGATTGATAAAAAATTTAAAATCGTAAACAA
Source organism: uncultured Pelagibacteraceae bacterium (assembly GCA_902543575.1). Taxonomy (GTDB): domain Bacteria; phylum Pseudomonadota; class Alphaproteobacteria; order Pelagibacterales; family Pelagibacteraceae; genus Pelagibacter. Next base: position 15,821 of record CACBYV010000005.1, read on the forward strand.
AACTTTTAAATCACGATTAATTGTTGGAACTGGAAAATATAAAAGCTTCAATGAATGCGCAAAAGCTATAAAAACTTCGGGTGCTGATATAGTGACAGTAGCAGTTAGAAGGGTGAATATATCGGATAAAAATAAAGCTAGATTAATGGATTATATAGATCCAAAAAAAATTACATATTTACCAAATACTGCTGGATGTTTCACAGCAGATGATGCAATTAGAACTTTGAGATTAGCAAGAGAAATAGGTGGGTGGAAATTGGTAAAATTAGAGGTATTGGGTGATAAAAGAAACCTCTTTCCAGAAATGATTGAAACATTAAGATCTACAGAATTATTAACAAAAGAAGGTTTCAAAGTAATGGTTTATTGTAATGATGATCCACTAATGGCCAAAAGATTAGAAAATGCTGGAGCAGTCGCTATCATGCCTTTAGCAGCACCAATTGGCTCAGGGCTTGGAATACAGAATAAAGTAAACATTAAAATTATAAGAAAACAAACAAAATTACCTTTGATAATTGATGCTGGATTAGGACAAGCATCTGATGCAACTATTGCAATGGAATTAGGTTGTGATGGTGTACTCATCAATACAGCCATAGCTAAAGCAAAAAATCCAATTCAAATGGCTGAAGCAATGAAACTTGCAGTAATTTCAGGTAGAAAATCTTTTTTATCTGGAAGAATTAATCCAAACTTATTTGGATCAGCATCAACAACTAATCAAGGAATCATTTAGTTTTTTTCTTGTAAAATTTTTTTCTAAATTTTTTCTTTTTGAAAATTTTTCTACTTCTATTTTTATTAATATCATCTTCTTTCTTATTTTCAATTTTTATAGCATCAAGTTTCTCTACTTTTTCAATTTTATCTAGTACCTTTTTGGTTTTTGATTGAAATTCAATTATATAGTCCTCTAAATTTAAATCATTATATGTATTTAAGTTAATTTTTGCTTTATGCTTTTTTTCAAAGTATTTAACCACTTCATTATAATGATCAGTAATGTGTTTCTCAATTTTATTATTAATAGTTAATTCTACTAATTTTGCATTGTGCTCTAATGATTTTATTTCTATTAATTTAAGTATTTTTAAAACAAATGTTTCATCTGTTAATTTAATGTGCCATTTAACATTACTTTCCCTCAATCTCTGTCTTGACATCTCTAATAATCCAAAATTACTTATTCTACCAATTTGAATTCTTGCTCTATCATTTCTGCACTTCTCTTTTAATTTTCTTTCAACCTGTCTTCGATTGTTAAAGTTTAGCATATCGATAAAATCGATTATAATTAATCCAGATAAATCTCTTATTTTTATTTGTCTTGCAATTTCTTCAGCTGCTTCAATATTTGTGTCAAAAGCAGTACTTTCAACATTTTTTTGTTTTATTGATTTACCTGAATTTACATCTATCGATACAAGCGCCTCCGTAGGGTTTATTACTAAATATCCCCCTGAAGTTAGCTTTACTTCTGTCTCAAAAATTTCAAATAATTTTTTTTCAATATTTTCTTTGTAAAAAAGAGGTACTTTATCTCTATATTTTTTTACTTTTTTTAATTGATTTGGCATCATTAATTTCAAATAATTTTTTGTTTTTTGATATCCTTCATTTCCTTCTACATATATATTCTGAGTATCATCATCGTACATATCTCTTATGCATCTTTTGATAATATCGCTTTCTTGATGTATTAAAGAAGGAGCAATTGAATTTAGCGCATTATCTTTTATTTGATCCCAAACTTTAATCAAATTTTTTAAATCGTTCTCTATTTCATTTTTCGTTTTATTTGATCCCGCAGTTCTAACAATTATTCCCATTTCTTTTGGGATAGTAATCTCATTTAATATGTTTCTAATTTTTTTTCTTTCTCCTGGATTAAATATTTTTCTAGAAATTCCACCACCTTTGGCGGTATTTGGCATTAAAACTATATATTTCCCAGCAATTGAAATAAAAGTACTTAATGCTGCACCTTTTAATCCCCTTTCATCTTTTAATACTTGTACCAATATTACCTGATTTGGTTTTATTACTTCCTGTATTTTATATCTTTTTGATGGAAATTTTTTTTGAGCATTTATTTTATCTTTTTCATCGTCCTCTTTTTTTTCAACTGGGTCATCAATTTTAATTTCTTGTTTACCTTCAAGAATTTTATCTTCTATGCTTTCACTTTCTTTTGAAAGTTCCTCTCGAACCTTTTCTTCTTCTTTTTTTATTTTTTCTAAATCACTTAATGGTAACTGGTAATAATCAGATTGGATATCATTAAAAGATAAAAAACCATGTCTTTCTCTTCCAAAGTCAACGAATGCTGCTTGTAAAGAAGGTTCAATTCTGCTTACTTTTCCAAGATAAATATTATTTTTAATTAAAGTATTATTTATACTTTCATATTCATAGTCTTCGATATGATTATTATCTTTAAGTACAACTCTTGTTTCATTAGGATGCGATGCATCGATGTATAAATTTTTTGACATAATATTGCTAATTTTTTCATAAGTTAATTTAATAAATTCTGTGCCTTAAGAATAACAAATTCATAAGATATTTAAACTAAAATGCAAAAGTTTTTAAAAAGATTGATAATATTTGGATTATTGTCGTTTCTTCTAATTTTATCATTAATTGTATCCATTCTTTGGATATATTCCAATAAACTGCCAGATTATAAATATCTTAAAAATTATAAACCTCCAGTATCAAGCAAGTTGTATTCAGGAAACGGTGTATTAGTTAGTGATTTTTCATCTGAAAAAAGAATTTTTGTTCCTTATTCAGCTATTTCTCAAACTGTTATCAATGCTTTCTTGTCTGCAGAGGATAAAAACTTTTTTGAACATCCCGGGGTAGATGCAAAAGGAGTTGTAAGAGCAATCAAAAATAACATATTTAATATGCTATACTCAAAAAGATTAGAAGGCGCTTCAACTATTACGCAACAAGTGGCAAAAAACTTTCTTTTAACTAATGAGGTAAGCATTGATAGAAAAATAAAGGAAGCAATATTAGCTTTTAGAATTGAGCGAGTTCTCTCAAAAAAAAGAATTTTAGAGCTTTATTTAAATCAAATATATCTTGGAGAGGGTAGTTATGGGATAGCTTCAGCTAGTTTAAGATATTTTAATAAACCAATAAGTGAACTCAATTATGGTGAGGCTGCACTTCTAGCCGCTCTCCCAAAAGCCCCAAGTAAATATAATCCATATAAAAATAAGGAGTTAGCAAAATTTAGAAGAAATTTAGTAATAAGTAATCTGCTAGATAATGGATTTATTGATCGTAAATTATACTCTAAATTGATTAATTCAAAAATTAAATTACAAAAAAGAAAAAGAATATATTTAGAGGATTCTAGATATTACGTAGAAGATGTTAGAAAAAATGTTATCGATAAATACGGATATGATAAAGTATATAAGCAAGGATTTAATATAAAGACACCACTGGATTTAGAATTACAAAAAATAGCAACTCAATCATTGAGGAAAGGTTTACAAGAATTTGATAAAAGGAAAGGATGGAGAGGACCTCTATCCAATATAAAAGAACACAAAAATTGGAAAAAAGATCTCAAAGATCTAAATTTAGAAAAATCATTAGGGTGGGAATTAGCTGTTGTTACTAGAGTTGATAAATTCGAAACAGTCATCAAAACTCAAAATGAATTTAATGGAACAATTAATTATAATGATATTGATTGGACAAGAAAGGAATTCAAAAAACTATTTAAAATTGGTGATATAATTTATGTCAAAAAATTACCTGATGGAAACTATAGTTTAAAACAACTTCCAAGAGCTAATGGAGGCATTGTTGTGATGGATCCATACAGTGGACGAGTTTTAGCACTGTCAGGTGGATTTAGTTTTAAAAAAAGTGAATTTAATAGAGCATCTCAAGCAAAACGTCAGCCTGGATCTGCATTTAAACCTTTCATATATGCTTTAGCATTAGAAAATAATTTTTCACCGACAACATTAGTATTAGACGCACCTATAGTATTAGATCAAGGAAATGATTTAAAAATGTGGAAACCAGAAAATTATGGTAAAAAATTCTATGGACCCTCGACTTTAAGAACAGGAATTGAGAAATCAAGAAACCTAATGACTGTACGAATAGCTCAAGAATTAGGTATAGATAAAATTATAAATTTTTCAAAAAAATTAAATATTTATGAAAATCCAGATGAACTTATGTCGGTATCTTTGGGTTCAGCTGAAACAACTCTATTAAAAATCACAAGTGCTTATTGCTCTTTTTTAAATGGTGGAAAATTAGTTAATCCAATATTAATTGATAGAATTCAAGACAGTGAGGGAAAAACGATTTTCAACAATGAAAAAAGATATTGTGAAAATTGTGATTTAATTTCTTATGAAGGAACAAGTAACCCAATCATCAACAACAAATATCAACAGATTTTTTCGCCACAAACAGCCTACCAGATTACATCTATGTTAAAAGGTGTTATAGAACGTGGGACCGGGAAAGGTTTGAAAGATTTAAAACTAGAGTTAGCCGGTAAGACAGGAACAACAAATAAAAATACAGATACTTGGTTTATAGGATTTACTTCAAATTTAGTTGTTGGTGTTTATATAGGTTATGACAATCCAAGTAGCTTAGGTAAATTTGAAACAGGTTCAAAAACTGCAATGCCAGTTTTTAAAGAGTTTATAAAAAAAACAGCAAATACTTTTAACGCAAGACCTTTTAAAGTTGCAGATAACATTAACATGATGGTGATAGATGCAAAAACTGGAGAAAAAGCGAATCTTAAAACTAAGTTAGCCATAATTGAGTCATTTAAAAAAAATGATAATAAACTAGATAATATATCTAACAATTTTGATAGTAGATTAAATAAGACAAATATATTAAAATTTTATTAATGGATCAGGAAGTATTAAATATTAAATCAGAAATAGAAAAAATAAATCAAAGAATAAAGGAGTTTCTTTGAAAAAACTAAGACTTCAGAAAAAATAACTAATTTATCAAATTTAATAGAAAAACCAGATTTTTGGCATGATAAAAAAAATGCTGAAAAAGTTTTACGTGAAAAAACTAATTTAGAAAAATTATTAAATAATTTTGAAGTAACATCAAATGAAAGTAAAGATTTATTTGATATTTATGATTTAGCAATTGAGGAACATAACAGTGAAATGATTAAAGAGATAAGCTCAAATATAAAAATACTCTTTAATAAAATTAAACAAATTGAAATAAGATGTTTTCTATCAAATGATAATGATACATTTGATAGTTATTTAGAATTTCACGCAGGTGCTGGTGGAACTGAAAGTCAAGACTGGGCTGATATGTTAAGAAGAATGTATATGAAATGGGCAACTAAAAAAAATTTCAAAATCGAAATTATCAGCGAACATAAAGGCGATGAAGCAGGCATCAAATCTTCGATAATTAAAGTAAGTGGAGATTACATAAACGGATTATTAAAAAATGAATCAGGAATACATAGACTTGTTAGAATTTCTCCCTTTGATTCTGGTGCTAGAAGACATACAAGTTTTGCCAGTGTTTGGGTCTACCCAGTTATATCTGAAAATATTGATGTTGAAATTTTTGAAAAAGATTTAAGAATAGATACATACAGATCTAGTGGCGCAGGAGGTCAACATGTCAACACAACAGATAGTGCAGTAAGAATTACACATCTGCCAACAAAAATTGTGGTACAATGTCAAAATGAAAGATCACAGCACAAAAATAAAGAAACTTGCATGAATATGTTAAGAGCAAGACTTTACGATTATGAGTTAAAAAAAAAAGAAAAAGAAAATGAAAATCTTGAAAATTCAAAGTCAGATATTGGATGGGGTCATCAAATCAGATCATATGTATTACATCCTTATAAAATGGTAAAGGATAATAGAACTAATTTTGAAAGTTCTAGTCCTGAAAAAGTATTAGACGGCGAAATAGATAATTTTTTAGAGAGTTCTTTATATAAATTAAATGCGTAAAATAATTTCTATAATTGTAATATCAATAACAACCATCTTAGTTGCAATTTTAATATTTCTATCAACAGCAGGAATTAAAACGGATAATTTTAATAGTTTAATAAATGAAAAAGTTAACGAGATTGATCCGAAGATAAAATTAAAATTAAATCAAGTAAATTTTAAATTAAATCCATCTAATTTTGAATTCGAGATTTTTACTTTGGACCCACAAATATTAATTAATAAAAAAAAAGTTGACTTAGAAATTATAAAGTCTGATTTAAATATTTTAGACTATTTTAATAATAAAAATCCAATTTCTGAAATTTCTATAATTTCCAAAGAAAGCAATATTGATCAATTTACTAATTTTATCAATGAGTATGACTTTAATTTAGCTAGGAACTTAATTTTCAAACAAATTAAAAAAGGAAAAGTAAAAATAACTACCAATATAAATTTTAGTGAAAAAAATCCTAAAAATATTAAATATATTATAAATGGATACGTAAAAGATGCAGAAATAAAATTACTCAACCAATCAAAAATTGAAAATATTAAATTTAATTTTTTTGTAGATCAGGATTTTATAAACATAAATAAAATAGAATTAGTATTTGATAAAATCTTTGTTTCTTCAGAAAAAATAAATATAAAAAAAATTAATAATTATTTTGATATTTCTGGAAATTTTAAAACAAACAAGACTAAAATAAATTTAAAAAATTATACAAAATTAATTGATAATAATTTAGAATTAATTGATGATAGACCTATAAATCTAAGCTCAGAGAATGAATTATCATTTAAAATTAATAAAAAACTTAATATTAAAGATTTCAGTATTATATCAAAATTAAATTTTGATGAGTTATTCACTAAATCAAAATATCAAGATTTGATATATTTTAAAAACGGGAATATTTTAATTAATTATATTAAAGAAGAATTAAAAATAGTTTTAAATAGCAAGTTTTTATTTCAAAATAATAACTACAATAATAATAAAACAAAAAATTTAATTAATATAATTTATAAAAAAAAACAAAACAAAAATGCTTCAGTCGATATAGATCTAAGTAATACAAAAAGCGTAATTAACACTAAAGAATTCAAAAAATTTGTCAAATTTAAAAACTTTAGTCTTCAAGACCAAGATATCACATTTGCATCAGAAAATTTCATAAATTTCAAATTAAATAAAAAAAATGAAATACAAAATTTTAATATTAAATCTAAATTAAAATCCGAAATTATTTTAGTTGACTATAAATCACAAAGAATAAAGAAATATTTTAGTGATTTCAAAGATCAAATAAAATTTAGTAATAGTCATTTAAACTTAGATTATAAAAATAAAAAATTTAAACTTAACTTAAAAAGCAAATATTCTATTAATAATATAAATGAAAATATTTCATTAAATGTCGAAACAAAAGATAATAAGTACTTTTTTGATTTAGATTTAGACCTAGATAGTGCAGAAATAAATATTGAAGAATTAGATTATCGAAAAAAAGCAGATATAAAATCTAATTTGAATATGAATGGAATTTACAAAGATAATAATGAAATAATTTTCAAAAAAATAGATTTTAATGAAGAAGAAAAAAGTATAAATGTTGAAAATCTTGAAATTGGAAAAAACGATAAAATTAAAAGTTTAGATTTATTTAAAATCGATATAGTCAACAAAAACAGAAAAGTAAATAAGTTAGAATTTAAGAAGGTTAACAACAATTATTACTTAACTGGCAGTCAATTTGACGGATCTAAAAATATAAAAAATTTATTAGATAATTCCTCTAAATCAATATTTTCAAATTTTAAAAATTTGAATACTTATATTTATTTAGATATTGGAAAATATTTTGTTGATAACTTTTCTTATTTATCAAATGTTAAAGGAGATATACAATTAAAGAATAACAAAGTTTTTAGTTCAAATATAAATGCAAAATTAAATAATAGAAAATTTGCTTTAAGCATTTTTACTAATGATAAAAGACAAAAAATTACTAATTTAGAAATTGAAGAACCAGAACCTTTCATTAAAAATTTCAAATTTATAAAGGGTTTTAAAGAAGGTAAATTAATATATGAGGCGCTTAGTTATGAGGGTAAAACAAAATCAAATTTAAAAATTATCGATTTTAAAGTACAAGAAGTACCTGTTCTTGCAAAGCTTCTTATATTGGCATCACTGCAAGGGATAGCTGATCTTCTAACTGGCGAAGGTATAAGATTTACTGATTTTGAGATGGATTATGAAACTTTAGGAAATAACACTAAAATAAAAGAGATGTATGCGATAGGCCCAGCAATTTCGGTTATGATGGAAGGTTATATTGTAAAAGATGAATTAACTAGCTTGAGAGGAACACTTGTACCAGCAACAACTATTAATAAAACAATTTCAAAAATACCAATGTTAGGCGATATATTGGTTGGAAAAAAAATTGGTGAAGGAGTATTTGGTGTAAGTTTTAAAATTAAAGGACCACCTAAAAAACTTAAATCTACTGTTAATCCAATAAAAACTTTAACTCCAAGATTTATAACTAGAACTTTGGAAAAAATTTCAAATTAAATTACTATTTTGTAGTGTTTTTTCTTGCCAATTGAGAGCTTAATAAATTTATTTTTTTTTATAAGTTCATTCGAAATTATGAATTTATCATCTGAAATAATTTCATTATTGATTTTAATACCATTAGATTTTATTAATCTTCTTATTTCGCTTTTAGATAAGTTTTTATCAATAATAGAGACTAAATTAACTACATCATTACCAATATTAGAGATATCTATTTTTGTATTTGGCAAATTTTCTCCAGATGAGTTCTCAGAAAAAGAATTTTTAGCTATTTCTTCAGCTTTAGCAGCCTCATTAGCACCATGAAGAATAGAGGTAGCCTCGTTGGCTAAAATAATTTTTTGTTCATTAATATCATTATTACTTATTTCCTCTATTTCGCTTAAATTTAAATCTGTAAACATCTTAAGAAATTTCAATACATCTTTATCATCAACATTTCTCCAAAATTGCCAATAATCAAAGACAGAAAATAATTTTTTATCTAACCAAATAGCACCACTTTCAGTTTTACCCATCTTAGCACCTGAAGCTAAAGTTATAAGTTCTGTTGTTAAACCATAGACTTCGTTAGATGAATATCTTTTAATAAGTTCAACTCCGTTTACAATATTACCCCACTGATCTGATCCTCCAATTTGAAGCAAACAATTCTCTGTCTTATTTAATTCTAGAAAATCATACGCTTGCAAAATCATATAATTAAATTCCATATAACTTAATGATTGCTCTCTCTCTAATCTTAACCTTACACTATCAAAACTTAACATTTTATTTATAGTAAAATGTTTTCCTATGTCTCTTAGAAAAGATATATAGTTTAAATTTTTTAGCCAACTGTAGTTGTTAACAAAAACTGGAGCAACTTTTTCATCTTTTGTCTCTAAAAATTTTTTTAGTATGTTCTCTATACTTTTTATATTTTTTTCTATTTCATTTTCTTCTAAAATTTTTCTTGTTTTATCTTTACCAGATGGATCTCCTATTCTAGTAGTTCCTCCACCAAGCAAAACAATTGGTTTATGTCCATGTTTTTGCATTAATCTTAAGCACATGATTTGAAGCAAGCTACCAACGTGTAAACTTTGAGCAGTGCAATCAAAGCCTATATATCCTTTTATACTCTCTTCGTTCAGCTTCTTTGAAAGAGCTTTTTCGTCCGTGCATTGATAAAAATATCCCCTGTCTTTAAATTCTTTTAAAAATTCATTCATAAATGGTACTTTTAATATACATATTTAAATAAAAATAATAATCAATAATGGAAAATTCTTTTATAGCACTGGGTTTAATGAGTGGTACATCTCTTGATGGCATTGATGCAAGTATTATCAAATCAGATGGTGAAAATAATTTAGACATAATAGATAATAAGTACTTCAATTATCCTGAAGAATTTAGAAAAAGACTTTCTTCTTTTATTTTAAATATAAATAATAAGGCAGATATAGAGGAAAATATGAGCACTTATAAATCTTTAGAAAGAGATCTAACTCTTTATCATTCAAAAATATCAAAGAAAATTATTAACGAAAATAATTTAAATATTCAATTAATCGGCTTTCATGGACAAACGATAATTCATAAACCTAAAGAAGGATATTCAGTACAAATGGGAGATGCAAATTTACTTTCTCAAGAATTAAAAGAAAAAGTAATTTATAACTTTAGAGCAAATGATATTAAAAATAATGGAGAAGGTGCTCCGTTAACTCCCGTTTATCATAAACTTTTAATAAATAAATTTAAGTTAAATAAGCCTACATTAATTTTAAATATAGGAGGCATATCAAATTATACCTATTGTTTTAATGATACTTTAGCTGCAAAAGATATTGGTCCCGGAAATGTTTTAATGGATGAATACTTAAAAAAAACAAAAGGGATAGATTATGATAAAAATGGAGATATAGCGTCATCTGGAAATATAAATAAAGATATAATTAATCAATTTTATGAACATGAGCTTTATAATGTACAGCAAAAGCATTCTTTTGATAGAAATGAATTCGATTTTAGTTTTGTTAAAGGTTTAGAATTTGAAGATGCTGTAGCTACATTAACATATTTTACAGCATTAATAATTTCACAAAATATAAAAAAAAATTTTGATAATGAAATAGAAATTATTTTATGTGGTGGAGGTAGGAGAAATTTAGCATTAGTAAATCATATAAAGAAATTATTGAAATATAAAATTAAATTAATCGATGAATTTAGTGTAGATGGTGATTTTATAGAGTCCCAAGCATTTGCATATTTATCGATTAGATCATATCTTAATAAAATAATTAGTTATCCTACTACGACTAATGTTTTAAATCCTGTTACAGGGGGTGAAATTAAAATAAATTTTTAATATAAGGCTGTTTCTTTTTTTATATATTTATTTAAAGATTTTACCAAGGAAGCATCAGCTTTTGAAAAAAAATGATTTGCTTCTGAAATAATATCAAACTCTACTTTAATCCCTTTTTGAGCACTTAATCTTTTATTTAATTCATTTATATCATCAAAAGGAACTAACTCATCTTTCTTACCATGTATTATTAAACCAGAGGTAGGACAGGGCGATAAAAATGAAAAATCGTATACATTTGGTTGAGGTGATACAGCAATAAATCTATTTATTTCAGGTCTTCTCATTAACAATTGCATTGCTATTAGAGAACCAAAAGAAAATCCTGAAATCCAACACTGCGAGTTATCAAAATTTTCTCTCTCGAGCCAATCTAAAGCTGCAGCTGCATCCGCAAGTTCGCCCTGGCCATTATCGAATTCACCATCACTTTTTCCAACACCTCTGAAATTTACCCTACAAACTGAAAAATTATTATCTACAAAAGTTTGAAAAGTATCGACAACAACTTTGTTATTCATTGTTCCTCCATATTGAGGGTGTGGGTGGAGCACTAAAGCAATAGGAGAAGTATTTTTTTTACTTTTAAAATACTTTGCTTCTAATCTACCAGCTGGACCTGGTATAAAGATTTCTGAAATTTTTGTATCTGTAGATGGCATTGATTATCAGTCTCAAAAAAAAATTACATTTTTCTATCAAAATTAAGCGACAAAATGCAAGCATTTTAAATATTCTGAATCTTGACTAAATTAGTCAGGTATATATAAAGCCCGTGAATTGCGAAAAATATGAAACTATCAACCAAAAGCAGATACGCTGTGATGGCACTAGCCGATATAGCGAGATTTAAAAGTAATGAGCCAATATCACTGAGAGATATATCTATCCGACAAGGAATATCCTTAGTCTACCTTGAGCAATTATTTTTCAAATTAAAAAAAAATGAAATTGTAAAAAGTATCAGAGGAAAAAAAGGTGGATACACTTTAAATAAAACTCCCAATGATATTAAAATTTCAGACATTCTTTATGCCGTGGAAGAAAAAGTTAAAACAATAGGTTGTCAAAAGCATTCAAAAAAAGGATGCAATGGAAAATCTGCTAAATGCATAACTCATAATTTATGGGATGAGCTAGAGGCACACATAAACTTATTCTTCGAAGAAAAAAATCTTGGCGACCTAATATACAAAACAGAAAATAGATTGTAATGAGAGATAAACAAATAGAAGATTTAAAAGATTATAAATACGGTTTTTCTACAGATATTGAAAGTTTTAAAGCCCCAAAAGGTTTAAATGAAGAAGTTATAAGATTTATATCAAATATAAAAAAAGAACCAGACTGGTTGCTTCAATGGAGGTTAAAAGCATTTGAAAGATTAAAAGTATTAAAAGAACCTGATTGGCAAAAGCCAAAATACCCTAAAATTGATTATCAAGACTTATATTATTATTCTGCACCTAAAAGTTTTAAAGAAAAGCCAAAAAATTTAGAAGATTTAGATCCAAAATTGCTTGAGACTTACAAAAAATTAGGAATACCACTTCAAGAACAAAAGAGATTAAACGGTATTGCCGTTGATGCTGTGTTTGACTCAGTATCTGTCGCTACTACTTTTAAAGATACTTTAACAAAAAAAGGAATTATTTTTTGCTCTATTTCTGAAGCAATACAAAAACATCCAGACTTAGTTAAAAAATATTTAGGTTCAGTTATACCAATTACTGATCACTTCTTTGCTACATTAAACTCAGCAGTTTTTACTGATGGATCATTTGTTTACATACCACCAAATGTAAAATGTCCAATGGAACTATCAACATATTTTAGAATCAACGCTTCTGATACTGGACAATTTGAGAGAACTTTAATCATTGCTGATAAAGGTAGTTATGTAAGTTATTTAGAAGGATGCACTGCGCCAATGAGGGATGAAAATCAATTGCATGCCGCAAATGTTGAACTGATTGCGTTGGATGATGCAGAGATTAAATATTCTACAGTACAAAATTGGTATCCTGGAGATAAAGATGGAAAAGGAGGTATATATAATTTTGTAACTAAAAGAGGATTATGTAAAGGTAAAAACTCAAAAATTTCATGGACACAAGTAGAAACAGGTTCTGCAATTACTTGGAAATATCCAAGCTGTATTTTAAAGGGTGATAATTCAATCGGTGAATTTTATTCAATTGCAATTACAAATAATCATCAGAAGGCTGATACTGGGACAAAGATGATTCATTTAGGAAAAAATACAAAAAGTAAAATTATTTCAAAAGGAATTAGTGCAGGTAAATCAGATATGACTTACAGAGGTTTGGTAGATATTTCAAAAAATGCATCCAATTCTACAAATTATACTCAATGTGATTCATTATTAATGGGTAATAAATGTGGAGCGCACACAGTACCTTACATTAAGAATAAAAATTCAAATTCTAATATTGCTCATGAAGCAACCACATCAAAAATTAGTGAAGATCAATTACATTATTGTCAGCAAAGGGGACTAAATCAAGAAGAAGCCGTAGGACTTATTGTTAATGGTTTTTGTAAAGAGGTATTGCAACAATTGCCAATGGAATTTGCTGTGGAAGCTCAAAAATTAGTTGGAATAAGTTTAGAAGGAAGTGTTGGTTAAATGTTAAAAATTAACAATTTAAACGCAAAAATTCAGGAAAAATCTATATTAAGTGGTTTTAATTTAGAAATAAAGCCTGGTGAAGTTCATGCAATAATGGGACCTAATGGATCGGGAAAGAGTACTTTGTCGAATATTCTATCAGGTAAAAAGGGATACGAAGTATCAGGGGAAATATTATATGACAATAAAAATTTGTTTGATCTTGAAACTGAAGAAAGAGCTCATGAAGGTATTTTTTTGGCATTCCAGTATCCTTTAGAAATACCTGGGGTGAATACAAATATTTTTTTAAAAACATCCTTAAATTCAATTAGAAAAGCTAGAGGTGAAAAAGAATTAGATGCTTTAGAGTTTTTAAAATTAGTCAAAGAAAAAGCAAAAGAACTTAAATTTGATGAAGAAAAATTAAATAGACAATTAAATGTAGGTTTCTCTGGCGGTGAAAAAAAGAAAAACGAAATTTTACAAATGTCAATTTTAGATCCGAAATTATCTATACTAGATGAAACAGACTCTGGATTAGATATTGATGCTCTTAAAATAGTTGCAGATGGAGTTAATGCATTAAGAAAAAAAAATAATTCATTTTTAATAATTACTCACTATCAAAGACTACTTGATTATATAAAACCTGACTTTGTGCATGTTCTTATGGGTGGAAAAATTATTAAATCAGGTGGTGCAGAATTAGCTTTAGAGTTAGAAAAAAAAGGATATGAAAATTTCAATTAAATGGAACAAAAATTAAAAACAGATTTTGATAAATTTATAAGTATGTCTAATTTCTCAAACCAAGAGATTAAATTAAAAAAAGAAGCTCTAGATAATTTTTTGAAAAATGGATTTCCTAGCAGAAAATTAGAAAACTGGAAATTTTCAGATATAAAACAGATAATAAAAAAAAATATTGGTGAACTAAAATTTTATAATGATTACAACATTAAATATGAAATTAACGACGAAATTTTTATAAAGGAAATTGAACATAATAAAATTGTTATTATTAACGGTAAAGTTGAGCGATTGAGTTTCGAATATGAAGAAAGCGATAAAATTAATTTAACGACTTTAGAAAATTTTAACCAAAACCCAAATGATGATAATTCTCTTTTAAGTCTAAATAATTCTTTTTCTAATAAAATACATAATATTTTAGTTAAAAAAAATTATTCATTCAAAAAGCCTTTAATTATATATCAAATAACAAATGAGAAAGTGAGCAACACTAATATTAATTTTCAACTAAAGTTTGATTTAGAAGAAAACAGCTCAATAAAAATTATTAATCTTTCTGACGATAATTCAGAAAAGAATTTCATTAACAATTTATTTAATTTTAATCTTGGTAAAAATGCAATTCTTAAGAATTATAAAATAGATAAAAAAAGTAATACAAATATTAAGTATGATTATTCTAGTATTACTCAAAAAGAAAATAGTATTTCTGAAACATTTATATTTTCATCTGGTTCAGATTATAAAAAAAATGAAGTCAGCTGTAATCTTGATGGTCAATATTCGTCGGCATTTATTAATGGAATACACTTATTGTCTAAAAATAAACACCACGAAATAAAAACTAATACTAACCATTTGTATGAAAACACGAAAAGTTATCAGTTAATAAAAAGTGTAATTGATGACAGTTCAAAGTCTGTCTACCAAGGAAAAATATATGTGGATTCTAAAGCTCAAAAAACTGATGGTTATCAATTAAGCAAAGCGGTGCTTTTAAATGAACAAGCAGAATTTAATGCAAAGCCTGAACTAGAAATTTATGCTGATGACGTTAAATGTTCACATGGTTCTGCATCAGGTAGTTTAGATGAAGATTCTATTTTTTATTTAATGTCTAGAGGATTAGACAAAAAAACTGCAAAAGAATTATTAATTAACGGTTTTCTTTTAGATGTTGTTGAAAAAATTACAGATGAAGAAATTAAAAAATTATTAAAAAATATGATTGGATTAAATTAATGAATATAGATGATATAAAAAGAGAATTTCCAATTTTTGACGATAAAATTCAAAATAATGATTTAGTATATTTAGATAGTGCTAATTCATCTCAAAAACCAAGAGTTGTTGTAGATAGAATTTATGATTTTTATACAAAAGAGTTTTCTAATGTAGGTAGAAGTGTTCATTATTTGGCGGTTGCTGCTACCAATTTATATGAACAAACAAGAGTATCAGTTCAAAAATATATTAATGCTAAAGATAAAGATGAAATCGTATTTACTAAAGGTGCTACAGAAGCAATTAATTTAGTCGCTAACACTTTTGGTCAAAAATATTTATCTGAAGGAGATGAAGTATTGTTGACTGAACTCGAGCATCATTCAAATTATGTTCCTTGGCATTTTCTTAGAAAAGCAAAAAATATAAAAATAGAATTTGCTGAAATTAATGATAATGGCGAAGTAACATTAGAAGCTATAGAAAAAAAAATTACAAACAAAACAAAGATAATTAGTGTAAGTCATTTATCGAATGTGACAGGCGCAATATTACCTATCAAAGAAATTGTACAATTGGCTCATTCGAAAAATATACCGGTTCTAATTGATGGTTGCCAAGGCGCGCCTCACTTAAAATTAGATATGCAGGATATTGATTGTGATTTTTATGCAATATCTGGACATAAAATGTACGGACCAACTGGAATAGGTATTCTATATGCTAAAAAAAAATGGCTTGAAGATTTGCCCCCATATCAAGGTGGAGGAGGAATGATAAATGAGGTTAAAAAAGAAGGTATTACTTATGGTGAATTACCTAATAAATATGAGGCTGGAACAATGGCTACAGCTCAAGTTATAGCTTTTAATGAATCCATAAAATTTATGGAAAAAATTGGTATTCAAAATATCGAAAAACATGAAAAAGAATTATTAGACTACGGACTAGAAAAGTTAAGAAAAAATAATTCAGTTAATATTATAGGAAATCCAAAAGAAAAGGGTGGGGTTATATCATTTACTATTGAAGGTATTCATCCACATGATATTGCAACAATTCTTGATGAAGATGGAGTAGCTATTAGAGCAGGGCATCACTGCTGTCAAATATTACATGATAAATTAAATTTACCCGCAACTGCAAGAGCTTCATTTGGAATTTATAATACTAAAGATGATATTGATAAGCTTAATGAAGCAATAAATAAATGTAAAAAAATTTTTAACTTATAATGGACTTAAAAGATTTATATCAAGAAATAATATTAGACCATGGAAAAAACCCAAGGAATTTAGGAAAGTTTGATAATTATAATAAAGATGCAAAGGGAAATAATCCTTTATGTGGTGATAATGTTCATGTCTATCTCAGATTAAATGAAAATAAAAAAGTTGAAGATATTGCATTTGAAGGTCATGGCTGCGCTATTTCAATGGCATCGGCATCAATTATGACTGATATGGTTAGAGGCAAAGAGGAGAAAGAGGTAAAAGAAATTGTAACTGATTTTTTAGGAATGATAAAAGAAAAAGATTCTTTAGAAACTAATATTTTAAAAGATGATGAAAAAACTAAATTAATGAGTTTATCTGGTGTTAAGCAATACCCTATGAGAGTAAAGTGTGCAACTTTATCTTGGCATACTCTCACATCAGCATTAGATAATTCAGATCAAATTGTAAAAACAGAAGAATGAAAATAGATCTTAAAGAAAAAGTAATTGCTGAAATAAAAAAAATTTATGATCCTGAAATACCTGTTAATATATACGAATTAGGATTGATATACGATATTATCGTTAATAATTCAGAAGTTAAGGTTAAAATGACTTTAACCACACCAAATTGTCCAGTAGCTGAAAGTTTGCCTAAAGAAGTTAAAGACAGTATATTAGAAATTAAAGAAGTTTCAAAAGTAGATCTTGATTTAGTCTGGGAACCACCATGGGACAAATCAATGATGTCAGAAGCTGCAAAACTTGAATTAAATTTATGACAAAACAAATTATAACACTAAGCGATAACGCAGCTCAAAGGATAAAAGAAATTATGTCTAATGCTGAAAAAGATTCTTTAGGAGTTAGAGTTGGTGTTAAGTCAGGTGGGTGTGCAGGGATGTCTTATGTTATGGAGTATACAAAAGAAGCAAACCCAAATGACGAAGTAATAGAAGATAAGGGTGTAAAAGTGTTTATAGATTCTGCAGCAGTCATGTATTTACTTGGAACAGAAATGGATTTTAAAAAAGAAAAATTTTCCTCACAATTTGTATTTAATAACCCGAATGAAACTGAGAGATGTGGATGCGGGGAGTCCTTTAAAATATAGTATTTAATATACGCATATCAGCATTGCGTTTATTGCATATCTATGATAGAATCATTGATATGAACACTTTTGAGCATAAAAACCTCATTAACTCTGAAGTTAAAACACAAAAAAGAAAATCTTTATTCAGAAGTTTAATTAAACCAGTAGAAGCGGGCGCACATGGCACCCTCAACTACGTGGTTAAAAAAGGTTTAGGAAAAAATAAAATAGCTAAAAAATAAAAAAGCTATTTAACAACTATAGTACATATCAAACTCAATAGGATGAGGTGTATGTTCAAAGTTGTGTATTTCCTCAAATTTAAGAGCAATATAAGCGTCAATTTGATCGTCAGTAAATACTCCACCTTGAGTTAAAAACTTTCTATCTTTATCTAAACTTTCCATTGCTTCTCTTAATGATCCGCAAACAGTTGGAACTTTTTTAACTTCCTTCTCTGATAAAGCGTAAAGATCTTTATCAAAGGATTTACCTGGATCAATTTTATTTTTGATACCGTCAATTCCTGCCATTAACATCGATGCAAATGTTAAATATGGATTACCAGATGCATCTGGGAATCTAATTTCACATCTTGCTCCTTTTTTGCTTAGAGTTATCGGAATCCTACAAGAAGCTGATCTGTTTCTAGCAGAATAAGCAAGTAATACCGGAGCTTCAAAACCTGGAATTAATCTTTTGTAACTATTTGTTGTAGCATTTGAAAATGCATTAATCGCCTTAGCATGTTTAAGTATTCCACCAATATAATAAAGCGCAGTTTGTGACAAACCTGAATATTTATTTCCAGAAAAAACTGGAGTTTTTCCTTTCCAAACTGATTGGTGAACGTGCATTCCTGATCCATTATCACCTTTTACAGGTTTAGGCATAAACGTAGCAGTTTTACCAAATGAATGTGAAACCATTTGAACTACATATTTATATAATTGAACATTATCTGCTTGATCAACTAATGTACCAAAAAGCATTCCAAGTTCGTGCTGACTTGGAGCAACTTCATGGTGATGTTTTTCAACTGTAATACCTACGTCTCTTAAACCTTTTAGGTATTCACCTCTTATATCCTGAGCACTATCTACTGGAGGGACTGGAAAATATCCACCTTTAACTCCAGGTCTATGACCCATATTTCCGTTTTCATAATTTTTTCCTGAATTATATGGACCTTCAGTACTATCTATGGAAAAACTTGTTTCGTTCATATCGTTTTTAATTTTAACATCATCAAAAACAAAAAATTCTGGTTCAGGACCAAAGTAAGCTTTATCACCTATTCCAGTCTTCTTTAAATAAGCTTCAGCTTTCTTCGCTATTCCTCTTGGATCTCTTTCATAAGGATTTCTTTTAATTGCATCTAAAATATCGCAAAATAAAACAAGAGTATTATGAGATGTAAATGGATCAACTATCTGTCTGTTTAAATCTGGTTTTAATATCATGTCAGACTCATTTATTGCCTTCCATCCAGCAATAGACGATCCATCAAAAAATACACCATCTGTTAACATGTCCCCGTCAACTACCGATGCATCCATAGTTAAGTGCTGTAATTTACCTCTTGGGTCTGTAAATCTTAAATCGACAAACTCAATTTGCTTGTCTTTCATCATTTTTAGAACTTTGCTTGCGCTCATATTATCTCCTGTAGAATTAAATATCTGGGTTAATTACCAATATTGTTATAATAAAGAATACATATAATGAGGATATCACCTATGCAATTTAAACATATAATTTTGCTAATAATTTCAGTGCTTTTTAATCAATCATGAGTTGAATATGACTTTATTAAATAAAGAACCAGTTAAAAGAGCTGAGAAGTGTCTTAAAGAGTTTGACGAAAATCTATCAGTTGTTGAATTACAAAACTCAGCAAAAACAGCATTGGATGCAGCAAATTCATTAAATTGTGAAGTAGGAGCAATTGTTAAAAGTCTGCTTATTAAGATAGAAAATGATTTTTTACTTTGTTTAGTTTCTGGTGACAAAAGATGTTCGTTAAATAAATTAAAAAAAATTTCTGAAAAAAAAAATGTAAGAATGGCTTCTGCTGACGAGGTTAAATCTCAAACAGGATATACAATTGGAGGTGTATCTCCCGTAGGTCATATAAATAAAATTCAAATATTTATAGATAATTCTCTAAGTAGGTTTACAGATATTTTTGCTGCAGCTGGTCATCCTAATGCGATTTTTAAGATCAATTATGAAAAATTAATTCAAATTACAAAAGGTGATGTGAAAGATATTACAGAATGAAGCAAGCTAATTTAACAGATTATATTTTATTAACATTATTATCAATAATTTGGGCATCTGCTTTTTTTAATATTAAAATTGCAACAGAATCTTTCGGTCCAATGACAATTGCTTTTTTGAGAGTATTTTTTGGATCTATACCTGTATTAATTTTATGTTTTTATAAAAAAATAGTAATTGAAGCATTTTCAAAAGATTGGCATTGGTTCATGTTAATAGGACTAATCAATTTAGTTATACCATTCTTTTTAATTGCTTATGGAGTAAAATCTGTGCAAAGTAATTTGGCTGCAATTTTGATGTCCACTACTCCTTTGAGTTCTACCATATTAGGTCACTTTTATACAAAAAATGAAAAATTTAATTTTGCAAAAACTGTTGGAATACTAATTGGATTTGCAGGAATTGTTTATTTGTTTTCTGATAATATTTTAATTGATGAAAATAATTTTCTTTCAGCAATATTAATTTTAGTAGGATCAACATGTTATGTAATAGGTGGAGTTTTAACACTTAAAATTAGTAAGAAAAAAAATGAAAACGTTACTGGATCAATATTAATTTGGGCAACTCTGATTTTATTTCCTTTGATGTGTTTATTAGAAACACCTTGGGAAAATACTCCATCAATAAATTCAACCATGTCAGTAATTTATCTTGGTATAGTACCAACAGGAGTTGCGTGGCTTTTAAGGTTTAAAATTTTGAAAAAGAATGGTTTAATTTTTCAATCTCAAGTCTCATACTTAATTCCAATCTTTGGAATTATTTTAGGCTATATATTTTTAAGTGAATTAATAACTTACAAGGTATTAATATCTTTATTGGCTGTCGTTGTGGGAATTTATTTTGTTAGAAAAGCAGATACAAAAATTATTATTTAAATGAAGATATAGAGCTAATATGCTCTGGTTTTGTCTCACAACATCCACCTAAAATTGTTGCCCCACCTTCTATAAATTTTTTTGATAGATTATAAAATTCATTTGCATCAAAATTATCTCTTTTTCCTAAAGATTGATTAGGATTTACTCCAATTTCATGAGGTTTTGCTGTATTAAATGTCTGTATTGGGCCCGGTTCATCAACTCCCCACAAATTTATTTTAAATCCAAATGGTACTTCACAATTTAAAAATTTATCTAATACTGATAGAGATATTTCTGGAGAAATACATGCACAGACTATACCAAGTGTATTTTCATCTTGAATAATTTCAAGTAATTGCTCAATTTTTTCTTCTGAGGGTAGGTCACCATTTTTTTTTAAATGTATTCCAATTAAAACTTTTTTGTTTAATTTTTTAGATATATTAAGAGCGGCTTTAACTTCATTAGTGCTGCTAATAACATCTAAGTATAAAAAATCAGTAAATTCACTTAAAATATCAGCTTGTTCAAACATATCTTCCTCTATTAATTTGATATCGCGATCATCAGTTATATAAGTGTTTCTTTGGCTTGGAATTGATCCAGCTACTAATATATTTTTCTTTGATAAATCTTTAGCTTTGATTGCAAGTTTACATGCAATTTCGTTTAATTTTTTGAATTTATCACCAACTTTATTTTCTATTAATCTAAATTTTCTACAACTAAAGGTGTTAGTAACAATAACATCTGAGCCTGCGTTGATATATGATAGATGAGTATCAACTAACATTTGATGATATTTTTCATCCAATAAAGCGCTAGCAGACCATAAAGTCCCCATAGATACCATTCCTTTTTCAAGTAATAATTGACCCATACCACCATCTAAAATTCTTATTTTTTTAAAAAAATTGTTATCCATTTTTTTTATCCCTTGTAGCTATAAATACTCCAACGGTTGTTATTAAAAAACCAATTATGTCAGTAAATGTTAATTGTTCATTTAAAAATATCCATGCCATCACTGCTGAAGTAGGAGGTACTAAAAAAAATAAAGTAGTAGTTTTGCCCACAGTACCCCTTTTGATTAAAAACATAAGAATAGTAAAAGCTCCAAATGAAACTAATATAATTTGGTGAGACATACCCAATATAAAACTAGTTGTAAAATTTATGTAAGCATTTTCAAATATAAACATTAATAATAGATTAAAAAGGCATCCACCAACTGCTTGATACGCATTGTTAACTGACAAAGCTAAATTTCCACTCAATTTTTTTTGCCATAATGTTCCAGCCGTTATTGCAAATAAAGCTAAGACTGTAGCTAACAATCCTAAAGGAGGAATTTCTTTTCCAAAATCAATACCTAAGACAGTGACAGAACCAATGAAACCTAAACTGATACCTACCCACTGTTTCCAAGATATTTTTTCTCCAAAAATAGGACCAGATAAAATATTCGTTAAAATCGGTTGAAGTGTAACTATTAAAGCTACAATTGCAGCTGGCATCCCAATTGAAAATGCATACCAACATCCACCTAAATAAATTCCATGAAATAAAATACCTGTTGAAAGACTTTCAATAATATTTTTTAATTTTCCAAAAATTTTATCATTACTGAGATAAGCAAATACAAGAAAACCAATTGTTACAATCCCAAACCTAAATGCTAAAGCTGCAAATGGAGAAGCGTTTTGAACAATTTCTTTCCCAGATATGAATGCCGAAGACCATAATAATATAAAGAGCAAAGGAAATGATTTTGTCATGGTAAAGATATATGGCGTAATATCTAATTTTTGTTGTGAATTCTATCCATTTCTTGAAGTTCGACTTCAAGTTTGTCTAATTCTTCACCACCAGCCATCATACTAAGAAGCTTTTCTCTAGAAATATCTTTTTTTTGGAATGTTCCCATGCTTTTTCCTCGGTTAAGTACAGTGAAACTATTACCAACAGGGTAAGCATGATGTACATTATGAGTAATTAAAATTACAGCCAATCCCTCAGACGCAGCCTTTACAATATATTTTAATACCATTGATGCTTGATGAACTCCTAAAGCAGAAGTTGGTTCATCTAAAACTAAAACTTTTGCACCAAAATATATAGCTCGTGATATTGCTAGGCATTGTCTTTCACCACCGGACATAGTTCCAACTGCCTGAGATGGATCTCTAACATCGATACCTATCTGTCCCATTCTATCTGCTGCTATCTGATTTGCTTTTTCCACATCAAAAGTTTTAAGGAAAGGAATACCTTTTTGAGGCTCTCTTCCCATAAAAAAATTTCTAGTAACACTCATTAAAGGAACTAATGCTAGATCTTGATAAACTGTTCCTATACCAATATCTAAAGCATCTTTAGGTGAGTCAAAAACAATTTTATTATCTTCAAATATAATTTCTCCTTCATCAGGCTTATGAACACCTGCTAAAGTTTTAATTAAAGTCGACTTTCCTGCTCCATTATCTCCAAGTAAGCACATGATCTCACCTTTTTTTAATCTCATAGTGACATCTTTAAGCGCTATTACCTTACCAAAAAACTTACTAATATTATTAAATTGAACGAGATAGTCTGACATTATTTACTCTCAGTCACTTTCTTTCTGATATAATTATTAAACACTACAGCTATCAACATCATTGCTCCTAAGAAAACTTTAAACCAATCAGTGTCAACATCTGTATAAAATATTCCCATAGATACAGTGCCAAATATAATTGCACCAAAAGCAGCACCTATTGCAGATCCATACCCTCCAGTTAAGAGACACCCACCAACAACAGCAGCTGCAATAGCTTCTAGTTCTTTTAAAGTACCTCTCATAGTATCTGCGGAACCCGCATCTAATACTTGAATACAAGCAAAAATAGTAGAAGCAACTGCCGTACCAATAAATAAACTTATTTTTACCCTTCCAACAGGCACACCCACATTTGTTGCTCCAACCTTATCGCCTCCAGATGCGAAGATCCAATTACCATATCTTGTTTTCATCAATATCCATGTTGCAAACAATGTTAATGCAATAAACCAAATAACTGATGGAGGTATTCCAGTTGCAAGAGGAGTTCCATCAGTTCTTAGTTCAATTAATTTTAATGATCCCAACCAAGTAAAAAGCCATTTAAAAGTATCTGTAGCAAATAACCAAGCTAATGGATCATCTTCAATTAATACTCTTAGTCCTGGAACTTGAGTTCTACCAGTAATCAATCTTGTTATTGCTAATGTCAAACCTCTTAAAATAAAAAGCATTGCAAGTGTTACAATAAAAGATGGCAAACCAGTTTTGACAACCATTATGCCATTAAAGTATCCTACCAATACTGCCATAGCGAAAGCAAAAACTATACTCATCCATAGTGGCCAACCCCAATAAATTGCAGGAATTGCGATACAAATTCCAGCAAAGCCAATCATTGATCCAATTGACAAATCAAATTCACCACCAATCATTAACATTGCTGCTGCTATTGCTATAATTCCTAAATTAGCTGAAACATCGAGGAAATTAAGCATTCCATAGGCGCTAAACATACCAGTATCGCCAGCTACAATTCCAAAAAATATAAATACAAGTATTGAGCCACCTAATGCACCTAGCTCAGGCCTATTCAATAAAACTCTTAATGGTGATATTTTTTTTAGACGTTCGTCTTCATTAAGACTACTTTTTGATGAAATACTTTTTGATTTTAATGACATTTAAATTTTGAAAAAAGGCCTGACTATAAAATTTAGTCAGGCCTTAAATATAGATTTTATCTATAACCTTGAGCTGCCCATTTAATTACTTTAGCAGCATTATCAGGAGTAACAAATCCAGGTCCAGTCATAACTACACCAGCAGGCATTGTTCCCCATCTCATGTACTGAGCAAAAATAGCTATAGGCAAATAACCTTGTAGATATTGTTGTTGGTCAATTAAAAACTCTACTTTACCTGCAGCAGCAGCTTTTAACATGTTAGGTGACATATCAAATGTTCCTAATTTAACATTTCCAACTTTACCAGCAGCTTCTAAAGCTTTTAGCGCTGCTTCACCAGATAAACCAGCTCCTAAAGTTAGAATAGTGTCATATCCACCACCTAATTTTGCAGCAACAGCTTTTTGAATTTCAGTTGGGTCATTTGATGTTCCAAGAATATCAACTGATCCACCAAAACCTTTTTTGAAACCTGCACATCTTCTATCAAGCGCTACGTTTCCAACTTCGTGGTTAACGCATAAAGCTTTTTTTCCTCCAGCAGCTTTCATTTTTTGTCCGCCACCAACACCAGCTTCAAATTCAGTTTGACCTACGTGTGCACTAATTCCTAATGATGCATAGTCATCCGAACCAGAGTTCATAGAAACCACTGGTATACCAGCAGCTATTGCTGCTTTAACAGATTTTCCTAATGCAGCTGCATCAGGCAAAGTAATTACAATACCTTTTGGTTTTTGTGATACAGCGTTATCAATTAGTTTTGCCATTTCAACCATGTCAAAAGTTCCAGGCGCAGTGTATTTGCAAGATACTCCCATATCTTTACAAGCAGCATCAACTCCATTTTTAGCTACCGACCAAAAAGGGTCATTAGCTTGTCCATGTGAAACAACAATTATATCAGTTGCTAATGCTGATACAGACATCATTGCCCATGCAGCAACAGCTAATATAAAGTTCTTTATTGTTTTCATTTTTAATTTCCTCTCTTAAATAAAAGTTAACTTTTAAACATTAAAGCTAACATAAATTTATTTAGATTGTAAAGAAGCAGGTTGTATTCAACCTAAAGTTGATTTCTAGTATTTTATTTTTTCAAACTTTTTTGATTTTAATGACCTGATAGCACTTTCAGCAATTTGAATTGAAATCTTTCCATCAATAAAACCACTTTTAGGTCTCGAATTTGATCTAAATAATTTCGCTAGATCATTTAATTGTTCTTTGTATGCTTGATCGTATCTTTCTATAAAAAAATGTTTAAAGCGTGAACGTGCATTTGTACTTTTATTAGAATACAAACTAATCTCATTTTCTTTGATATTATCAGAAATAATCATTCCTTTACTTCCAAAGAGCTCTACTCTTTGATCATATCCAAAACTACAATGTCTCGAATTACTTATAATACATTGAACTCCATTTTTTGTTTTCAAAATTGCAGTAGCAAGCTCAAAATCTTTAAGTTTATTGAAGTATTTATTAGAAATATTACTCCCAGTAGCAAATATAGAAACAAATTCATCTTTACCTGCATAATATCTTGCTAGATCGAAATCATGTATCATCATATCTTTAAAAATACCACCTGAAGCCTTTAAATAATTTATAGATGGAGCAGCCGGATCTCTGCTAGTAATAATAATTTTCTCTAGCTTTCCTATTTTGCCTTTTATTAAATTACTTTTTAGAGAACTGTGACCTGGATCGTATCTCCTATTAAATCCAATTTGAATTTTATGATTAAATTTATTTATTTTTTTTTCGTAATTTTTAATTTTTTTTAAATTTAAATCTAAAGGTTTTTCACAAAATACTGTTTTATTACTTTTTATACTTTCATATATAAATTTAAGATGAGTTGATGTAATAGAAGATATAAAAATACAATCAATTTTTTTATCTTTATATGCTATTTGAGGGCTTTCAATATTTTGACAATTTAGATTTTTTGAAAGTTTTTTTGCAATTTTTTTATTAACATCAAAAATATATTTAAGATTAAAATTTTTATTATTTATTAAATTATTTGCATGCATTAGTCCTATTCTTCCCAAACCGAATAATGCTACGTTAATTAAATTTTTACCCATTGTTTTTTTAATGATGATTTCTTGCATGCATCAATGAATTTAGCAGTCTCCAAACCTTCTTCTTCGTTAGGAAAATAAAATCTTTTTTTTGTATTTGTTTTTAAATATTCAGCAAATTCCTTATATATATTTGCAAAAGCA
This sequence comes from uncultured Pelagibacteraceae bacterium, assembly GCA_902543575.1. GTDB lineage: Bacteria > Pseudomonadota > Alphaproteobacteria > Pelagibacterales > Pelagibacteraceae > Pelagibacter. The sequence continues at coordinate 42,817 of CACBYV010000005.1, forward strand.
TCTAAATATCCTTCAGGGTGACCAAATTTTACTCTAGAAAATTTTTTTGAAAAATTTGCCTTTGTATATCCTCTTTCTAAAAACTTTACTGCTCCTTTGCTTGGATTAAATTTTAGATAATTTGGATCATTTTGAACCCATTCTAAACTTCCTTTAGACCCATATACTCTAATTCTTAAACCATAAACACCACCTTTAGCTGTTACACATGTCCATACAATTCCTTTAGCACCATTATTAAAATTAACAAAAACTTGTGCGTTATTATCCATATTAACGTCCTTCGAATATTTACTTACATCGGCTATCAGTTTTTCTCCTTTAAGGCCTGTAATATAAATTGCTAGATGATATGCGTGTGATCCTATTTCATTGAGAACTGCTGATACACCAACAATTTTTTTATCAACTTTCCATTTAAAAACCTTTTTTGAATTTGTTTTTGAAATTTTATTACCATCTGTCCAATCCTGAATATATTCAACATTTATATATTCAACTTTTCCGATTTTTCCTTTTTCCACTAAATTTTTTGCTTCTCTTACCATTGGATAAGATGAATAGTTGTGAGTCAGTGCATATTTAATTTTTTTGTTATTTTTAATCGCTTTATATAGTTTTTTTCCTTGCTCAAGATTTCCAGCAAATGGTTTGTCTGAAATTACATGTATATTTTTTTTTATAAAATTCTCTGCAATAATTTGATGACTTGATGGTGGAGTCATTATTGCTACAACATTAATACCATCTTTTCTTTTCGCTTCTTTTTCAGACATCTCCTTGTAATTTGAATAACATCTCGATTTGTCTAAACCTATACTTTGTCCAAATTTCCTAGATTTATCAACACTTCTAGAAAATACCCCTGCAACGATTTCGTATTTGTCATCATATCTAGATGAAATCCTATGAACATGTCCGATCCAAGATTCAGGTCCTCCTCCAACAATTCCAAGTTTAAATTTTTTAGGTTTAATTTTTTGAAGCATCTAATATCATAACAAAACTATTATTTATGTCAGTAAAATTAGGTATAGCCCCAATAGCTTGGAGCAATGATGACATGCCTGAGCTTGGTGGTGATACTTCGCTTGAACAATGTCTTTCTGAAGCTAGTGAAGCAGGATTTAAAGGAATAGAGTCTGGTGGAAAATTTCCAAAAACATCAAAAGAATTAATCCCTATATTAAATAAATATAATTTAAAATTATGCTCAGGTTGGTATGGAGCAAATTTAAGAAAAAATACTTTTGAAGAGGAAAAATTAAAAATTCAAAACCAATTGAAACTATTTCAAGATTGTAAAGCACCCTGCATGGTTTTTGCCGAAGTTTATGGTTCTATTCAAGGTGATCCAAATATAAATTTGTCTAAAAGACCTAGAATGGATTTAGACGAGTCTAAAAAATATTATGAAAAAATTTCAGAAATGGGAAAATATCTAGAGGATCAAGACATGCCCCTTGCTTACCATCATCATATGGGAACTTGCATTGAAAGTGAAGAAGATACAAGAAGATTATTAGAAAACACAGATGGTAGTGTCAAACTAACTTTAGATACTGGACACATGTTATTTGCAAAAGGAGATAGTTTGAAAATTTATAAAGAATTTAAAGAAAGAATAATTCATATACATTGCAAAGATATGAGAAAAAATGTTTTAGATAATTCATTAAATCACGATTATAGTTTTAGACAGGCTTTTTTAGAAGGAGCCTTTACTGTTCCAGGAGATGGTTGTATTGATTACAAGCCTTTTTTTGACTTGTTAAAAGAACAAAATTATTCTGGATGGTTAGTTGTAGAAGCAGAGCAAGATCCAGCAAAAGCAAATCCTTTTGAATATGCTAAAATTGGATACAAATATCTAATTGAAACTTTAAAAAGTGCAAATTTAGAAATCGAAAATAATTAGCTATCTATATAAAGAAGTTAATTCATTATTACCAGCAGCAACACATGGAGATTTAAAACAAGTACCAACAATCCACTCTGATCCTGGATCTGGTAGAAAATTTGATGACATTATAAAAATAACACCCATTTCTACTGACTGACCAGCTTTTCCCTCTGCTTTTATTCTTGGGTCAGGGTCTGTTTTAACTTTATTGTCATCTGAAAATGGATTTTCAATCTTAAGATTATCATTTATATGATTAACAACCTTTTCTGCTATCCATTCAGCATTACATGGATCACCCCAAACAGTTATTTTCCCCTCATCATTATTTCCGCAATTATTAATTTCGCCATTAATAAAATCGACAACTTTTTTATGATTTTCTTTTACTAAATTTGCACGAGCTTCAACCTCAGGTCTTGTACTCGCTGTCCATATCAACATTCCTACAACATAAACAGCCGATATAATGATAAGAAACTCTAATAATCCAAAATTTTTTAATTTTAAGCTCATGAGATTTTTACTATTTTTGACTTTTCCAATTTATTGTCAAAAAAATCAATAATATTTTGGACTGTTTCAATACCCATTCTAGATAAACATTCTTCGGTAAATACTGCTGAATGAGGGCTTAAAAATGCTTTCTTATTTTTTAGCAATGGATTATCTAAAGATGGAGGCTCCTTTTCAAAAACATCAAGCCCTGCACCAAAAATTAAATCTTCGTTTAATGCCTTATTAAGATCTTCCTCATTAATAATACCACCTCTTGCAGCATTAATTAAAATACAATTTTTTTTCATTTTTTTTATCATTTCATAATTGATTAAATGTTTTGTATTTTCGTTTAGAGGCATATGAATTGAAATTGCATCCATTTTATTTAAACTCTCATTTAAATCATTAATTTTAGTACCACCAACTTTTTTAATTTCCTCTTCGCTGACAAAAGGATCGTAAACAAAAATATTCATTTCTAAACCCTTACATTTTTTAAGTAAGCATTTTCCAATACGTCCAAAACCTGCAATTAAGATACTTTTATTCCATAACTCAATTGTTTTAGGAAGCTTAGTTCTATCACTGAACTTTCCAGTTTTTACTGTCTCGTTGTACATGTTATTTCTTTTTGCAATGCTGAATAGCATGAATAAAACATGTTCTGCTACTGCTTGAGCATTTGCTGTAGCTGTTATTGCTAATGTGATATTGTTTTGCTTAGTTGCTTTCAGATCTATATTATCATAGCCTACACCATGTCTAGATATCACTTTTAAATTCTTAGCAGAGTCTATAATTTCTTTTGACAATTTAGATGTTCTAATACTTATCCCATCACAGTCTTTTATTTTATCTTTCAAAAATTCTGCATCTGTATTATCTACAACTTCAAATTCAAAATTTTTATTTCCTTTAAGTAAATCAATACCATGATTATGTATCGATCCTATTATTAAGATTTTTTTCATACGTAAAAGTTTATACTTTATTTATTAATAGGCTTTAGATAATTCTGATTTAACTGTGCCTTTTAAATTTTCAACTGTATTTTTTGCACCCGCACTTATAAATCTGGAGTCTGCTCCAACTGTTACAAATTGAAAACCTTTTTCAATCATTTTTTTTGCATAGTCAGTACTTCCGTTATGAATTCCAGCAAATATATTGTTTTTTTTTGCATGCTCTAATATTCTAAGTATTTCTGAATAAGCTTTAGTATCTTCACCTTTATCAAAACCAGGCTTTTCTCCTATAGCCAAACTTAAATCAGCAGGCCCTATGTAAATACCATCAAGGCCTGGGGTACTCATAATTTCATCAAGATTTTCTAAAGCTTCTTTAGTTTCAATCATAGCCATTTTTAATATTTCATCGTTTGCATGATCTCCATAATCAGGACCTCCATAGATTAACCCTCTCATTGGACCAAAACTTCTATATCCATCTGGTGGATATTTACATGCTTGAACAAATCTTTCTGCTTCTTTTCGATTACTTACCATTGGGCAAATGATTCCATAACATCCAGCATCTAAAATTTTCATAATTTGACCAGGTTCATTCCAATTAACTCTTGCCAAAGGCACGACTTCTGTCGCTGAAATCACTTGCATCATTGGCATTGCATTCGTGTAATCAACGAGCCCGTGTTGCATATCAATTGTTAATGAGTCCCATCCTTGTTGAGCCATTGTTTCTGCCGAAACAGTACTTGGAATTTGTAACCAACCATTGATTACAGCTTTGCCATTTTTAATTATTTCTTTGGCTTTATTTTTTCTCATTTACTCAGGTTTTTAGACCCATATGGGTATACTTTATATTCAGGTAATCTTTTATAGCCATAGATCCACCTTCACGACCGTAACCGGTTTGTTTTATTCCACCGAATGGAGCTTCAGCAACTGCAACTGCAGCTGTATTTACTGCTACACAACCGGTTTCCATCATCTCTGATGCTCTATTAGCTTTGTCCATTGAGTTTGTATATAAATAGCTACAAAGTCCCAGGTCATTATTATTTGCTCTCTCTACTACTTCGTCAAAATCCTTGAAAGTTAAAACAGGTACTAAGGGACCAAAAGGTTCTTCTTTCATAATTGTAAAATTATCCTGCACATCATCAAATACTGTTGGTTCAAAATAATAACCTTTATTAAATCCTGAAGGTCTACCCCCACCTAAAACAACTTTTGCACCTTCAGTCTTTGTAGTTTCGACTAATTTTTCAATTTCTTCCAAACGTTTTGCTGTTGTTAAAGGTCCTAAGTCAGTGCCTTCATCCATTCCATTTCCAATTTTTAATTTTTTTGCTCTATCAACAAAAGCATTTACAAATTCTTCTTTTCTTGTTTCTTGAATGTAAAACCTATTTGGAGATATACAAACTTGACCATTGTTACGAAATTTTGCTGTTATTGCCATATCTGCAACTTTATTCATGTCAACATCGTCAAATACTATAAATGGAGAATGACCACTTAATTCCATTGTAACTCTTTGAACTTTATCTGCAGCTTTTTTAAGTATTAATTTTCCAACACGTGTTGAGCCAGTTATAGAAACTTTTTTTATTATATCTGATTCAAGTAATTCATTTGATATTTCAGCCGGGTCTCCAGATAATAAATTGACTACTCCATCAGGTACTCCAGCATCTTTACAAATATTTACAAGTTCCATAACTGCTCCAGGCGTAATTACATCTGGTTTACAAATAACTGAACAACCAGCAGCCAGTGCAGTTGAAATTTTTCTAGATGCTAAAACTATGGGAAAATTCCATGGCACAAGTGCTGCTACAACACCTACTGGCTGATAGTAAACATGAACTCTTGTTTCTGGAAATCTACTTTGTAATGTTTCACCATAAATTCTCTTAGTTTCTTCTGCATTCCATTCAAATATATCTGCTCCACCACCAACTTCTCCAATTGCTTCTTTAAGAGGTTTTCCAACTTCAAGTGTAAGCCATTTAGCTAATACATCTTTTCTTTCACGCATCAAATCTGCAATTTTTCTTATTACATAAGACCTCTGCCATGGAGTAGTATTTTTCCAAGTTTCGAGTCCTTTCTCTGCTGATTTTAATGCTTTTTGAACGTCAACAGACGATGCTTTTGATGCTTCTCCTAAAACTTCTTCTGTTGCTGGATTGATAACTTTATAAGTTTCTTTTTTTTCTGCTTGTTGCCACTGACCATTAATGAATTGACCAAAATTGCTATACATATTTTTTAAATTGTGTTTAATTGTTAAAAGTTAAATATTTATATATAGAATAATGAAAAAAATAAAGCTCACTTGTGCACATGCAATAATAAAACATCTTATTGCTCAAAAAATTTTAATAGACGGTAAAAAAGAGCAGTTATTTGCTGGAGCTTTTGGTATTTTTGGACATGGCAATGTTGCTTGTTTAGGACAAGCTCTACAAGAAAATCAAGATAAATTACCAACTTATAGAGGACATCATGAGCAAAATATGGCTCTGACTGGAATAGCATATGCTAGAGCTAAAAGAAGAAAACAATTTTTTGTTGCAACTAGTTCAGTTGGGCCAGGATCTACAAATATGGTTACAGCCTCGGCAGTTGCTATGAGCAATAGACTTCCAATTTTATTTTTACCTGGAGATACATATGCAAACAGAATGCCTGACCCGGTTCTACAACAAGTAGAGCATTTTAATAATCCTGGCATTACTCAGAATGATGCATTCAAACCAGTAACAAAATATTTTGATAGAATTACAAGACCAGAACAAATCTTACAAACATTACCTCAAGCAATCCAAACAATGTTAGATCCAGCAGATTGTGGACCAGCTTGCTTATCATTATCACAAGATGTCCAAGGTGAAACATATGAATATCCTGAGGAATTTTTTAAAGAGAGAGTTCATAATATTAGACGACCAAGACCTGATGATTTTCAAATAAAACAAGCAGCAGAGCAAATTAAAAAATCTAAAAATCCTTTATTAATTTCAGGTGGAGGGGTTTTCTACTCTGATGCAATGGAAGATCTAAGTAATTTTGCAATTAAACACAATATACCAGTTACACAAACAGTTATGGGCTACTCTACAATGAAGAGAGACCACTCTCATTTCTTAGGTCCCATAGGTGGTCTTGGTGGCAAAGCAGCAAATAATTTAGCAAAACAAACTGACCTAGCTATTGCTGTTGGAACAAAATTAGCTGATTTCACAACTGGGTCGTGGGCAAATTTTGAGAACCCAGACTTTTCACTTGTTAGTGTTAATGTCTCTAGATTTGATGCTAGCAAACATTTGGCGCAATCAGTAATAGGTGATGCAAAAGTAAGCTTACAAGAGCTATCAAATGCCTTGGGAGATTGGAAAGCATCTGATGAATGGCATAAAAAATCAAGAGATGAATTAAAAAATTGGAATGATTATGTAGATAAAGAAAGCGGTCCAACTAATCAAGAACTACCTAGTTATGCACATGCTGTAGGAGCAATATATCGTAATTCAGATCCAACGGACATTGCTGTTACTGCTGCAGGTGGATTAGTTGGAGAAGTTGTGCAAATTTGGAGGCCAAAAGAATTAAATACACATGAAACCGAATGGGGTTTTAGCTGTATGAGTTATGAAATTTCTGGTGCATTAGGAGTTAAAATGGCAAACCCAGATAAAGAAGTAATAGCTTTTGTAGGAGATGGATCTTATTTACTTTTTAATTCAGATATTTATTCATCAGTTATAACAAATAATAAATTAATAATAGTTTTATGTGATAATGGAGGCCATGCCGTTATTAACAGGCTACAATTGTTTAAAGGCGGAAAAGAATTTAATTGTCTATTTAATAGTTCAAAAGCTCCAAATCTAGTCCCTGTTAATTTTGCTAAACATGCAGAGAGCATGGGTGCAAAATCTGAGGAGGTATCATCTATTTCTGAATTAGAGGAAGCATTTAAAAGAGCTAAAAAATCTGATGTAACTTACTTAATTTCAATAAAAACTCATTCTTATGAGTGGTTAGAAGGATCTGCTTACTGGGAAAGTCCTACTTTAGAAATGCCATCAACAAAAGAAAATGAAGAGGCATTAAAACTTCATAAAGAAGGAAAATCAAAGCAAAGACAAGGTGTCTAAAATTCATGAATAAAGTTTTTAAGGTTGGTCTCATAGGATGTGGCCATATCGCAGAAACATATTTTAGGGGACACCAATATTTTAATAATTTCAAAATCGTTGCTTGTGCGGATATTAATCAAAAAGCAGCTGAAAAATGTGCGAAATTATACAACATCAAATCAATGACTGTTAATGAAATACTAAAAGATAAAGATATAGAGGTAATTTTAAATTTAACAATTCCTCAATCACATTATTCTGTGTCAAAAAAAGTATTAAACGCAGGAAAGCATGTTTATTCAGAAAAACCATTAGCAACATACTTTCAAAAAGGAAAAGAGTTAGTGGCTTTGGCAAAACAAAAAAAATTATACATTGGTAATGCGCCAGATACTTTTCTTGGAGGAGGTGGACAAAAAGCAAAGGAATTAATTGACTCTGATTTGATTGGACAAATCAAACTTGGAAATGCAATCTTTGCATTTCCTGGTGTTGAAAACTTTCATCCAAAACCAGAGTCTTGGTATAAAAAAGAGGGAGGACCGGTAATAGATATGGGTCCTTATTTTTTACAACACTTGTTAATCTTTTAGGGCCAGCTAAACAGGTGCAAGGAAGAACATTAACAGCATTTAAAAGAAGAAACTATAGAGCAGGTCCAAATAAAGGAAAAACATTCAAGGTTGAAACACCAACTACTTATTTAGCAACAATTCAATTTCATAATGAAGCAATTATTCAAGTCACTTTATCCTTTGATGTGATAAATCATCAAAGAAATCATATGGAACTTTATGGAACTAAAGGATCAATTATTGTTCCTGATCCAAATATGTTTGGTGGATCTGTTTATATTTCTGTTACTGAAGGTGGTCGTTGGGGTGAACATAAAACCGATAAAATGCATTTAGGAAAAATAAATATTACATCTGCAAGCGGTAGATCCAATGAGTCACCAACAAATGCAAACTATAGAAGTGTTGGCATGTCTGAGATGTTGTATTCAATAGAAAAAAAGAAAAAACATCGATGTTCAGGAGAGCTATCTCTTCATGTTTTAGATATAATTGAGTCTACTATGAAAGCCGCAACAACTGGAGTACCTCAAAAAATTAAAACTAAGTGTGAAAAACCAAAAAGATTTACAGAAGAAGAAGTAAAAAAAATTCTCTTATAGATTATGAAAGATATTGCAATTGTTGATCCATATCCAAGAACTATGCAGCTTATTTTTTCAAAACCAAAATTAAATGAGTTAAAAAATAAATTTAAGCTTATTTTCGCACCAAAAATAAATAAACAGAAATTTTATATTAATAATATTCATAAAGCGAAATTTATAATTGGACAGCCCGATCTTCCTAAATTTTTATTAATAAAAGCAAAAAAGTTGAAAGCAGTAATAAATGTCGAAAGCAACTTTTTAGATAATATGGATTATAATTATTGCTTTGATAAAGGTATTCACGTTATTGCAACTTCACCTGTTTTCTCAAAACCAGTTGCAGAGATTGCACTTGGATTTACACTCTCTCTTCTTAGAAATATTCATGGAGCAAATCAGGATTTCATTAATAAAAAGGAAAAGTATGGATTAGATGGAAATCTTAAGGCTTCATTGTTATCAGAAAAAAAAATTGGATTATTGGGATTTGGAGATTTAGGGAGAGCTTTGGTTCCATTATTGAAACCATTTTCGAGTAAAATAAATATCTATGATCCTTGGATACCAAACAAAAAAATAATTAATCAAGGATATAAACCAATTACTTTAAAAAAAATGTTTAAAGAATGTGAAGTTATTTATGTACTTGCTGCAATTACTACAAAAAACAAAGGACTGATTGATAAAAAATTACTCAATCTTATGAAATCAAACTCAATTTTTATACTAATGAGTAGAGCTGCAGTCGTTAATTTTAAAGATTTAAAAAATAGACTTAAAAAAGGTGATATTTATGCAGCACTTGACGTTTTTCCCGAAGAACCAGTTAAAAAAAATGACCCAATAAGAAAATTAAAAAATGTTTTATTCTCAGCACATAGAGCGGGTGCTTTAGACGAGGCATTCAAGGAAATGGGCAATATTGTTTTTGAAGACATGAAATTAATTTCAAAAAATCTTAATCCAAGATTTTGTAAAAAAGCTCTAAGAAAAACTGTTCATCTTTTGAGATCAAAACCTGTTGCAATTAATTAATTTTTTTTTTAATTTAAATTAAATGACTTCAACAAATAAATTGCTCTTAGAGGCTAAAGGTATCACAAAGTATTTTGGAACAATAACTGCTTTAGAAAATGTAAATTTAAAAGTGCACGAAGGTGAATGTTTAGGTGTAGTAGGAGATAATGGTGCAGGCAAATCTACACTAATGAAAGTTTTATCTGGTTTATACAAACCAAGTGCAGGTGCTTTATTTTTTGAGGGCAAAGAACATGTGTTAGATAGCCCAAAAGACTCTCAAAATTTAGGCTTAGAAATGGTTTATCAAGATCTTGCATTGGCAGGTAATTTACCCATTGGAGAAAATATATTCTTAGGAAGAGAGCCTACAAAAAATATTGGCTTCTTAAAATTTCTAGATTTTAAAAAAATTCAAGAAATGACAAGCGCACACTTAGAGAAACTAAAAATAAATGTTAAAAGTGCTGATCAGAAAGTAGAGGAATTATCTGGAGGACAAAGACAAGCGGTTGCAATAGCTAGGTCAACAGCATTTAATGCTAAAGTTGTTATAATGGATGAACCAACTGCTGCTTTAGCAATAAAAGAAGTTGGAAAAGTATTAGACTTAATTAACAAATTAAAAAGTACTGGCGTAGGTGTTATAGTAATAAGTCATAGAATGGATGATATTTTTACTGTTTGCGACCGAGTAATGGCACTTTTTCAAGGAACAAACTTTGCTGAGTCTCAATTAGATAAAACTTCAAGAGATGAAGTCATTGGTTGGATTATGGGAAAAAAATAAAATGGACGATAAGGAAAAAAAACAAGATAGCTTATACGTAAAACTTATTCCATATTTTGAAAAATACGGGATTTTACTATTATTAGTTATCATGATCTTGGTAATGCATATTTTGCAACCAGATGTCTTCTTGTCATGGAGAAATGTAACAAACGTATTCAAACAAATATCTTGGCAATCAATGTTAGCTTTAGGTGTTTTTATGGTGATTGTGACTGCGGGTATAGATCTATCAGTTGGCTCAATAATGATGCTTTCATTGATGATTTTAGCAATAGTGGCTAAAGCTGGAGCACCTTGGTTTATAGTTGTTCTAGTACCTTTATTTGCTGGATTTTTATGCGGGTTGATAAATGGTTTGGGGATAACACTTTTAAGAATGCCTCATCCTTTTATAATGACTTTAGGAACTCTTTATATTTTTAGAGGAACAGGAAACTTAATATCAGGCGGAACACCCATAAGTGGATTTACCGATGAAGTTAGGTACTTAGGTCATGGTAGAATAGATCTTACTTGGTTAGGATTAGAGAAATCTCAATATCTCCCTGTAAGCTTAGTTTTAATCGCGGTTGTATATTTTGTTTTTTGGGTTTTCTTGAATCATAGTCGAACAGGAAAGTGGATTTATGCAATTGGTGGAAACCCAAGCGCAGCAAGAGCTTCAGGAATTAATGTTAATAAAATTTTAATAATTGTTTATTCACTTTGTGGATTTTTATCAGGTATTGGGGCATTAATTTTAGCAGGAAGAACAGACTCTGGTTATCCTAATGCAGGATTACAATCTGAATTGGATGCTATCGCAGCATGTATAATTGGAGGAGCTAGTTTCTTTGGTGGTAGAGGAACAGTTCTTGGAGTTTTTGCCGGAGTGATGATTATGGGAATTTTAAGAAATGGACTTAATTTGATGGATGTAAGTTCTTTCTGGCAACAAGTATTGATTGGCTCGATCATTGTATTAGCAGTTTACGTGGATGTTTTAAGAAGAGATTTCGGCACGAGGAAATAAACACGTCAAAGTTGAATAGATGCTATCATAAGAGACCCTGTAAACAGTTGAATTTTTTTTAAAAATTTTATTAAATTAAGCTTTAATAATTATTAAAGGGGAAATTTATGAGAGAACTATCAAGAAAAATTGTTGTTTTAGTATCAGCAATTTTTTTATCGATAAGCATGATTTCAGCTTCTTTTGCTGATGGTCATGGTAAAAAAATCTTGTTCAGTATTAAAGGTCCTGGGTCTGGAAATCCTTTCTGGGCTTCTGTTACAAAAGGTGCTGAAGAAGAAGCTAAAAAATTAGGTGTTAAGTTAATCTTGGTTGCGCCACCTCAAGAAGGTGATGTTCAAGCACAAATTAACCAAGTGGAAGACCAACTTGCTAAAGGTGTTGATGCTTTAGCTCTTGCACCAGGAGATCCAAATGCATTCGCTCCAATTGTAGATGACGCTATCAAAAGTGGTGTTCCAGTTGTATTCGTAGATACAAAAGGGATCAATGAAGGTGTTACTTTTATTGGAACTAACAATATGAATGGAGCAGAATTAGCTGCTAAATTCATTTGTGACAAAACTCCAAAAGGTTCAGATGTTGCAATTTTGACTGGAATAGAGTCTCAATCAACAGCTTTACTAAGAAGAGACGGTGCAATTAAAGGATTTAAAAATTGCGGTTTAAATATAGTTGCTACTCAAACAGCTGAGTGGGATACTGCAAAAGGTAGATCAGTTACTGAGTCTATTATTTTGAAAAATCCTAACATCAAAGCAATATTTGCTTCAAATGACAATATGGGCTTAGGTGCTATGCAAGCTCTTAAAGATGCAGATATGAATGATGTTGTTGTTGTTGGTTTTGATGCAACTCCAGATGCTGCTACAAGTATCTTAAAAGGTGAAATGACTGCAACTATTGCTCAGTTCTCATATAACATGGGTGCTTACGGTGTTAAATATGCACTTGAGCTAGCTAATGGTGGAAGTATTGATCCAAACATTGATACTGGAACACAACTAGTAACAAAAGAAAACGCTAACGATTTTAAATAATCATTAGTCTATAACATTTAAAAAAGGGTGGAATTTTTATTCCACCCTTTTTTTTTATGTAATATAATCTTTTAATGTTAATAAATATTAACCCAGTTTTAAGCCCTGATTTACTTTTTCATTTAAGATCTATGGGTCATGGTGAGAAAATTATTCTTGCTGATGCTAATTTTCCCGCAAACTCTATGAACAAGAATGTAATACGATTAGATGGGGTAGATATTAAAAGTGCAGCAAATGCAATTTTATCTGTTTTTCCATTAGATAGTTTTATCGTATCACAAGGGGGCTCACCTGCACTTAGAATGGAAGTAGATGATAAACCAGAGGAACTAACTGAAACTCATAAAGAATTTATTGAAGCAGTAAAAAATAATTCTGGTCCCCAATGGAAAGTTGGATCAATTTCAAGACAAAATTTTTATGAAGAAGCAAAAAAAGCATATTGTATTGTAACCACTACAGATGCTCGACCTTTTGGATGTTTTATTATTACTAAAGGAGTTATTCTTCCTGACGGTAAAGTCTGGTCTTAATTAAATGAAATCTATATGTGTATTTGGAGTATTTGTTGCAGACTTATGTTTTATTGGTGAAAAAATTCCTGAAGTAGGGCAAACTATTTTAGGAACAAAACACTTGATAGGACCTGGAGGAAAAGGATCTAACCAAGCCATTGCTGCAGCAAGACTTGGCGGAAACATAAGTTTTATTACAAAAGTAGGTGATGATAATAATGCTGAAATGGCGCTAAATTTATATAAATCCTCTGGAGTAAATACCGATTATATTATTAAAGACAAAAATCACTCAACTGGAGTTGCTGGCATTATGATTAATGCTAATACAGGTGATAATGCAATAAACATCATACCAGGCGCTGCTGGCACTTTAAGTAGTTCTGATATAGATAATAATTTAAAAGCAATCGAGAATTCAGATATATTCTTAACACAATTAGAAACACCATATGATGTTACTAGTTATGCTTTACAAAAAGCTAAAGATACTGGATCAATTACTATTTTAAATCCAGCTCCGGCTTCAAAAATATCTGAGAATGACTTTAAAAACATAGACTATTTTACACCAAATGAAACTGAGGCTAGTTTTTATTTAGAAAAGAAAATAGAAACAAAATCTGAAATAGAAAATGCAGCTAAAGAATTTTTAAAAAAAGGAGTAAAAAATATTCTAATAACCCTTGGTTCTAAAGGAGTTTATTTTTCAAATGGAAACGAAAGCCATTTTGTGGATGCTCATAAATTAAATGATGATGTAAAAGATACTACTGGAGCAGGAGATGCATTTAATGGAGCTTTTAGTGTGGCATTAGCTAAATCGTTAAAAATTGTTGATGCATTAGAATTTTCTAATAAAGTTGCTGGCATTTCTACAACTAAAGAAGGGGCTGCAAATTCAATGCCAAGTATCAATGAAGTAGAAAATTATTAATTACTCAATAATTTTAAATTCTGATTTATATTTATCTGTAATCTTAAGCCCAAGACCTGGAACATTATCATCTAGATCTATCATTCCATTTATTGGAGCAGGATCACCTTCAAAAATATAATAAAATAGTTCGTTACCAATTTCTACATCATGAACTGGAAAAAACTCTGAGATAGGACAATTAAAATTCGACATTGTTAAATGATAGTTATGCATTTGACCTGCATGTGGAATTACTGGAACTTGATAAGCCTCTGCAAGAGCATTTATTTTCTGAGCGATTGTAAATCCACCAACTCTATTATTATCATATTGAATGTAGCTAACTGCTTTGAGGTCTAACAATTGTTTAAAACCAAATAGATTAAATTCATGTTCTCCCCCAGAAATTGGTATAGCGTTCATATTATTCAGTTCCGCATACCCATGAATATCATCAGCAATAACAGGTTCTTCTAACCATCTTGGATTAAATTTTACCAATTTAGGTATCATTCTTTTTGAATAATCTAGGTTCCAACCCATATAACATTCTAACATTAAGTCAGTATCATCGCCGATTACTTCTCTTACAGCTTCTACAAGTTCAATGTTTTTTCTCATACCTTCAGGACCATCTTTTGGTCCCCAACCAAATCTCATTTTAAACATTTTAAAACCTTGTTTTTTATACTTTTCAGCTTCATTTTGTAAATCTTTGATAGGTTGGCTATAAAGTTTTGAAGCATAAACAGGTATCTTTTCTTTTGTTCTACCCCCCAACAATTTAAATACGGGTTTGTTAGTTAACTTTCCTAATATATCCCAAATAGCAATATCAATTGCAGATATTGCAACCATACCCAAACCTCTTCTTCCCCATGCATGAGTTCTTCTATACATTTTTTCCCAGATGTAAGCGTAATCAAAAGGATCTTCTCCTATAACTAATGGTTTAAGATACTCATCAATAGTTTTTTTTACTAACTGAGGTGCAAGAGCTGCATTACCAATTCCAATATGACCATCATCAGTTTCAATTTCACAAATTAACCATTCATGAAATCTGAAAGAACCCATGGCATCTGATTTTTCATAAAGTAAATCTGATGCATTTGTGCAAAAATTATTTTGTGGAGGAACTGTTTTACCATTCCATTGATATACTTTTGTTCTTATATCTTTAATTTTAGACATTTAATTTAAATTTTGAGCCATTCTTAGTGCAATTTTAAACGATTGCAATGTTGGCTCCAAATTTGCCTGATTTTTTCCAGCAATATCAAACGCAGTTCCATGCGCAGGTGTTGTTATTGGAATTGGAAGACCACCTTGAACTGTTACCCCTCTATCAAATCCAAAAGCCTTTAGTCCAGATTGAAGAGCGTCATGATACATTCCAACAATACAATCATGATTTTTATTTTTAAATGCTGTAATGAAAGAAGTATCACATGGTAAAGGACCATCAGCATTAATACCAAGTTTTTTTGCTTCCTCTATTGCTGGTATTATCTCATCTTTTTCTTCATTACCAAACTCTGCATGAGGGTTAAGAGCTTGAACCGCAACTCTTGGATTTTCTATACCGTTTAATTTCATTGCTTCATTAATCAATTTTATTGGCTCCATTATTTTATCTTTCTTAATATGTTCTGGAACTTCTTTGATAGGTATATGAGATGTCACTCGTGCAGTCCAAAAATTATCTACTACATTAAATTCACAAAAAAAACTTTTTACATTTAATTTATCAGCCATATGATGTAATTCGTCATCAAATTTACATCCACCTAATTTTAAGCTTGTCTTATTAAAAGGACCAAAATTAATAGCATCAATTTTTTTCTCTTTCGCAAGTTCTAGTGCTAAATTTAATGCATTTAAAACAGTTTCTCCAGATTCGGCAGAGCACTCTGATAAATTATAATCTTTGTTTTTACCCTTAGAGATATCTAAAAAATACTTACTTTTTTTATCAAAATTTATTTCATCAAAATCAGTAACAATTTCTAGGTCTGAATTATTTCCTGAAATTTTATCTCCAGCATTTAAAATATTTTTTTCACCAATTATAGTAATGTTTGCATTCGATAGTTCGTTTTGGGTCAAAAGTTTTGATATAAGTTCTGGTCCAATACCTGATGGATCTCCAAGCAATAAAGCAATATTTTTTTTCTTATTTGTCATTTTTTTTCTTACTGTTTCTAACAGATTATGATTAAATATTTAAATATAAATTAACTTAAGAGGGAAATAATGAAAAAAAGCTTTAAACTATTTTTAGCTGCTGCTTTTTTAGTAACTGAATTTTTTGTTGTAGCACTTCCACTTATGATTACATCTGCAAAAGCAGATGGTCATCCAATACAAGCAATTACTCATGCTGGTTTTGGTGGTGGAACAGATGTTACTACGAGAATGATGTTGTTAAGAGCAAGAAGAGTTTTAAAACAAGACATGCAATTAGTTAATAAAAAAGGTGGTGGTGGAGCTGCATCTATGGACTACATGATGACACTTCCTGCTGACGGTAATCACACTTTGACTTGGACTACTGGTCACGCTGTATCAATGGCTTTAGGTAAAACAAAAGTCAAAATAAGCGATATGCAACCGCTAGCTAGAGGAACTGATGATCCTCAACTATTTGTTGTTAATTGTAATAATGACATCAAAGATGCTAAGAAATTTATTAGCACTCAAAAATCAAAATCACTAAAATATGGAACAACTCACACTGGTGGAATTGATGATGTTAGTGCAATTGCATTTACTAAAAAAGGTGGATTAAAAGATCCAACTATTGTTGCTTACAAAGGTGTTGCGCCAATTAAAACTAACCTAATCAAGGGAGATATTGATGTAGGAGTTTTAAATTTAGGTGAGGCCCTAACTGAAATTAATGAAGGCAAACTTTGTGTTTCAGTTGTATTAGCAAATAATAGAATGGCTAAAATAGGAGACTCTCCAACGGCAAAAGAATTAGGGATACCTGTTTCTTTATCTACTGTTAGAGGTTTCGTAACTAAAAAAGGTGCTCCAGCAGACAGAGTTAAACAACTAGAAGCTGGAATGATGAAAGCTATGAGCCACAACTACTATAAAAATTTCCTAACAGAAATTGGTCTTGATGAATCTAGTGTTGTAGGCGCAGATGAATGGGGCAAGCAAATGGAAGAAATGCTTGCTGAAATGACAGCTCAACTCAAAGCATTGGGTTACATTAATTAATAAATTTTGTACATTTAAATGAATGATGTACATAACGAAAAAGGGACAAACAAAAGTTTGTCCCTTTTTTTTAAAAGTTCATTCATTGTTTCAGCTTTAATAATATTAATTTCTTCAATTCTATTATACTTTACGTTTACTTTTGACATAGTGCCTCCTATATTAAATAGAGGTATACAGCCAGCAACGTTTCCAAAGGCCCTATTAATTTTAATTATTGCGCTAACTTTATTAACTTATTTTATTTCTCTTAAAAATCCCTGGAAAAATGAAAAAAAATTACCTAATTCATTTTACATCACTTTGCTTTCATTTGTTGTTTTTATAACTGTTTCAAAATTTTTAGATTTCTTTTTAGGCATAGCATTAATTTCAATCATAGTTTCTTACTTTTGGGGAGAAAGAAGAGTTGCCTATTTAATAATCGTATCAATTATATTTCCTTTAATTGTTTTTGTATTTTTTGAAACAATTTTAGGATTACGATTTCCACCTGGAATTATTACAAACCTTTATTACGGATAAAATGGAAAATTTAGGTTTAATCTTTGCTCCTTTATTTAGTTATAAATTATTAATTGTTTTATTTTTTGGAACAATTTTTGGATTAATTCTTGGAGTTCTTCCTGGACTAGGGCCAACAACAGGCGGTGCTTTAATATTACCTTTTACGATGACGCTAGATCCACTATCTGCAATTGTTTTACTAACTGCAATTTATTGTGCAGGAACTTATGGAGGTGCAATTACTGCAATTTTAATAAATACCCCTGGAACCCCTGCAGCAGCAGCCACATGTTTAGATGGTTACCCTTTAGCACAAAAAGGAGAAGCTGGAAGAGCTTTAGGTATGGCTACTGTTTCAAGCGTAATTGGTGGAATTGCTAGTGTTATAGTTCTTATATTTTTTGCTCCTTTACTAGCAAATTTAGCTTACGAATTCGGTCAACCTGAATATTTTGCGCTAGCAATTTTTGGATTAACTATGCTTGCATCAATTGGTGAAGGCAGTCCTATTAAAAATTTAATTGCTGGTGCTTTTGGAATTCTAATTTCAACTGTTGGTAAAGATTTTATGACATCTATAGATAGGTTTACATTTGGAATTAATGAATTGACTGAAGGTATTGGTTTTATTCCAGTAGTAGTAGGTTTGTTTGCTATTAGTGAAATGTTAACTCAATCTACTTTAATAAATCAAATATTTAATAGAGTAGCTTTAAAAGCAGTTAAACTTCCATCAATCGATGATTATAAAAAAACTTGGAAAACAATAATTAGATCAAGCGGCATAGGATCATTTATTGGTGTTTTGCCAGCAGAGGGAGGAACTGTTGCATCTTTAATAGGATATGCTGAAGCAAAAAGATGGTCAAAAAAACCTGAGGATTTTGGGAAAGGATCAATTGAAGGAATAGCTGGAGCTGAAGCAGCAAATAATGCTGCTACTGGAGGAGCTATGGTTCCAACGCTAGCTTTAGGCATTCCTGGTAGTGCGACTACAGCAGTAATACTTACAGGATTAATCATACATGGTGTAAGACCTGGTCCAGATTTATTTAGAGAGCAACCTGAGTTTCTTTATGGAATATTTGGATCAATGCTCATTGCAAATATTTTATTCTTCGTATTAGGATTTTTTGGAGCTAAAATATTTGCAAGAATAACTCTAGTTCCAAATAAATTATTATGGCCAATGATTTTTGCAGTTTCTGTTTGTGGAACATATTCTTTAAACCAGTCAATTATTGATGTTTGGTTGATGCTTTTATTTGGAGTTATTGGTTTTTTTATGAGAAGATATGGATTTTCAGTTGTACCTGTAATTATAGGTTTAATTTTAGGTGAATTAGTAGAGGGAACTTTAAGACAATCGCTTGTTATTTTCGATGGAAACTGGTTAATGTTCCTTCAAAGACCTATAGCTTTAACATTTTTTGTTTTATCTTTAATTGCTTTAAGTTTTCCATTAATAAAGAGAAAGAAAAAAAATGATAAAGTTTGATCTAAGTAACAGAGTTGCAGTTATAACGGGTGGTGCCCAAGGTTTTGGATTTGCAATCGCGGAAAGATTCATTCAATCAGGAGCAAAAGTTGTTATATGGGATATTGATGAACAAGAAGCAAAGAAAGCCGTTGAAAAAATAAATTCAGAAAACATAAGTTATAAAATTGTAAATGTATGTAACTTTGAAGAGATTTCTAAAAGCTTAAAAGATATTGAGACTGAACATAATAAAATAGATATCTTTGTAAACAATGCTGGGATAACTGGTATGAACAAAACAGTTGCAGAATATCCTATTGAGGAATGGGAAAAAGTAATTCAATTAAATTTAAATGCAGTATTTTACTGTTGTAAAGCAGTTGTTCCTTATTTGGAAAAAAATAATTATGGAAGAATAGTTAATATTGCTTCAATTGCCGGAAAAGAAGGCAATCCTAATGCTGGAGCTTATAGCACATCAAAAGCAGGAGTTATTGGTTTAACAAAATCTCTAGGAAAAGAATTAGCATTAAAAAATATAGCAGTAAATTGTGTAACACCAGCGGCTGCAAAAACAAGAATATTTGATCAAATGACCGAAGAACATATAAATTACATGCTTTCAAAGATACCAAGAAATAAGTTTGCAAAAGTAAATGAATTGGCTTCTTTAGTAACTTATTTAGCTAGTGAAGAAAACTCTTTTGCGACTGCAGCAGTGTTTGATCTAAGTGGGGGAAGAGCTACTTATTAATGTATTTAATTTAATATTTTTCATATGAAATACTCTGCATCTAAAAATAGATACTCAAACATGTTATATAGGACATGCGGTGATAGTGGAGTAAAATTACCTTTAATAAGCTTGGGTCTTTGGCATAATTTTGGAGCCAAAATCCCGCTTTCAAATATTAAAAAAATCTTATTTTACGCTTTTGATAGAGGTATTACGCATTTTGATTTGGCGAATAATTATGGCCCACCATATGGAAGTACCGAAATTAATTTTGGAAAAATAATAAGTAAAGACTTAAAAAAATATAGAGATGAACTCATCATATCATCTAAAGCTGGTTATGATATGTGGGAAGGACCTTATGGAGAATGGGGATCAAAAAAACATATTATTGCAAGCTGCGATCAAAGTTTAAAAAGAATGAAGGTTGATTATTTTGACATATTTTATTCACATAGATTTGATCCAAATACACCTTTAGAAGAGACAGCAGATGCTTTAGAAACTATTTATAAATCTGGTAAAGCTTTATATATTGGCATTTCATCTTATTCCTCCAAAAAGACAAATCAAATCTACAAAATTTTAAAATCAAGAAATATTAAATTGTTTATTCATCAACCATCATATTCGTTAATAAATAGATGGATTGAAAAAGATTTGACTAAGACAATAAGAAAACTAAAAATTGGATGTATTGCTTTTTCTCCACTAGCTCAAGGAATGCTATCAGATAAATATTTAAAAAAGATACCTAAAGTTTCAAGAGCAAGTGATATTACATCATACTTAGATAAATCATTAATAACAAAAAAAAACTTAAAGATTGTTTCTGATTTAAATAAGATTGCAATTAAAAGAGGGCAATCTTTATCTCAAATGGCAATTTCTTGGGTTTTATCAAATAATTATGTAACATCTGCTCTGATAGGAGTTAGAAGTTTAAATCAATTAAAAGAAAATTTGGAAAGTTTAAACAAACTTAGTTTTTCAGCCTCTGAAATGAAAATAATTAATAAAACTGCAAAAGATGGTAATATTAACATCTGGAAGCAGTCAAGCTCATATTAAAATGTATATTGGTATTGATTTAGGTGGAACTAAAACAGAGTCCATTATATTAGATAAAAAAGGTAATGAGTTAGAGAGAATAAGAAAATCAACCCCAAAAAATTACAACGGTACACTTGATATAGTTTGTGAACTAGTAAATTATTTAGAGGATAAATATAAATCTAAATGTAGTGTAGGTGTAGGCTCTCCTGGAGCTCTTTCTTTTGAAAACGACTGTATAAAAGGTGGTAATTCAACATGGTTAAATAATAGACCATTAAAAAAAGATTTAGAACTTAGATTAAATCGAAATATTTTTTTAGAAAATGATGCAAATTGTTTTGCATTGTCGGAGTCAATTGATGGAGCAGGAAAAAATGATGATGTTGTTTTTGGAGTAATAATTGGAACAGGGGTTGGTGGTGGTCTCGTTATAAACAATAAAATTATCAATGGTCATAATAATATAACTGGAGAGTGGGGCCATAATCAGATGCCATTGGGCTCAAATGACAAATGGAATAGACATGATTGTTATTGTGGAAAAAAAGGATGTATAGAAACTTTTTTATCGGGCCCAGGTTTCTCAAGACATTTTTATGACATGTTTAAAATTAATCTCGATGCTAAAATTATACAAGATAATGCTAATAATGGAGATGAAAAATCTTTAGAATTTATTTCTCAATATCTAGACTATCTAGCAAGAGGACTTTCCCAAGTCATAAATATTGTTGATCCTGGAGCTATAGTTTTAGGTGGAGGTGTTTCAAATATGAAGCAAATTTATGAAAATATAAATCCTAAATTAAAAAAATATGTGTTTAGCGACACTGTAAATACAAAAGTATTAAAACATATTCACGGTGACTCTAGTGGAGTAAGAGGAGCTGCTGATCTAGGAAGATATGGCGAATTAAATCAATAAAATATGAAAAAAGTTAAAATTGGTTTCATTGGAATAGGGTTAATGGGATATCCAATGGCAAAAAATCTCATAAAATCTAAATATCAAATCAAAGTTTTTAATAGAACTAAAAATAAAGCCCTTAAATTAAAAAAATTTGGTGCAGAAGTATGTAATTCTTTAAAGGAAGTTGTTTCAGACCGAGATTTAATAATTACAATGCTATCTGATGATAAGGCTATAAAAAAAATATATTTCAACTCAGAATTTTTAAAAAATTTAAAAGTAGGATCTACTGTTATAGATATGAGCTCTGCAAATCCAAAAACAGCAATTAATTTATCAAAATTATTAAAAAAATATAAAATTAATTTTTTAGACGCACCAGTTTCCGGAGGCACAAATGGTGCAGAGAATGCAGAGCTCGCCATAATGGTTGGTGGAGATAAGAAAGTTTTTTCTAAAAATTTAAATATACTTAAGAAATTAGGCAATCCTGTTTTAGTTGGAAAAAACTCTGCAGGTCAAATAGCAAAATTAGCTAATCAAATAATAGTTGGAATTACAATTGGATCTGTTGCAGAAGCAATTAAACTATCACAAAAAAATAACGTAAATCCAATTAATATTCTCACAGCATTAAAAGGAGGATGGGCTGACAGTAAAGTTTTGCAAACTCACGGACTAAGAATGATCAAAAATGATTTTAAACCAAGAGGAAAAAATTTTTCGCAATTAAAAGATATGAAGAACATCCTTGATTGTGCGAAAAATAATAAGTTAGAATTACCTTTATCTAAAATAGTAAAAAAAATGTATAATAAACTTGTTAAAAAGGGTTTAGGTAATTATGATCATAGTTCGTTATACAAAAGCTATAAATAATTATTGGAGATGAGATGAAATTACTAAGAGTAGGAGAAAAAAATAAAGAAAAGCCAGCTATATTAGATAAAGATGGAAAGTTGAGAGATATATCTAAACATATAATTGATTTAGATCCAACTCATTTAAATTTTGAAACATTTGAAAAAATTAAACAAATTGATTTATCATCACAGCCCGAGATTTCAAATAATACAAGAATTGGTTCATGCATAACTAAACCAGGAAAATTTATTGCAATCGGATTAAATTTTTCTGACCATGCAGCGGAAACTGGAGCAAAACCACCGACAGAACCAATTGTATTTATGAAAGCCACTAGTTCAATCAATGGACCAAATGATGATATTGAAATTACAAGCTATTCAAACAAACTAGATTGGGAAGTTGAGCTAGGTTTAGTTATTGGAAAAAATGCTAAAAATATTCCAGAAAAAAATTCACAAGATTATATCTTAGGCTATTGTTTAGTGAATGATGTAAGTGAGAGGGAGTGGCAAATAGAAAAAATGGGACAGTGGGTAAAAGGAAAGTCGCACGATACATTTGGTCCTGTTGGTCCATATCTTGTGACCAAAGATGAGATTAATGATGTAAACAACCTAAATATGGAATTAGATTTAAATGGTGAACGAATGCAAACGGGTAATACAAAAACAATGATTTTTAATGTAGATCATATTGTTTCATATGTTAGCAGATATATGTCCCTTCAACCTGGAGATATCATTACCACAGGAACACCCCCAGGAGTTGGAATGGGAATGAAGCCACAAAAATTTTTAAAAGCAGGTGATGAAATGAGGCTTTCAATTGAACTTCTTGGTGAACAAAAATCAAAAATAGTAGCAATTTAATCCAAATATAATCTCTTTTTTGATATAATAAATTGTGATCAAAAGAGACCTATACTACGAGAGAATTCCTACAAAATCATTAAGAGAGGATGTTAGGTTTTTAGGAAATTCATTAGGAAATGTAATTAAAGAACAAGAAGGTAAAAGCTTTTATAATCTTGTTGAGAAAATTAGAAAGTTATCAAAAGCAAACAAAATCCAAAAAAAATCATATAAAAAAATTTCTAGTGAAATAAAAAGTATTAATCCTAAAAATACTTACAAACTTGCAAGAGCATTTAATCATTTTATGAATTTTATAAATCTAGCTGAGTCTATTGATGCATCTAGACAACTAAACCAATATGAAAATAAAAGAGACGGTAAAAATCAAAAAAATATTTTTATAGAAGAAATTTTTGAGAAATTATTTAAAAATAAAAAAATTAATAATAATAAAATATATAGTTTTGCAAAAAATTTAAATATTGGAATAGTTTTGACAGCCCATCCAACAGAGGTCAAAAGAAGAACTTTAATTCAAAAATACCATAAAATTACAGAAATACTTGAAGAAAGAGAGTTATTTAAAGATCACTCTTCAAAAATAAAATCTTTAAATAAAAAAATTCATGATGAATTTACAATTATCTGGAATACAGATGACTTAAAAAGATCAAAACCGTCTCCAGCCGATGAAGCGCGATGGGGTCTTGCAATAATAGAGGATAGTCTTTGGGAAACTATTCCAAAAGTCTACAGAAGACTCAATGATATATTTTTGAAAAATATGGGTAAAGGTTTGCCAAAAAATTTTAATCCTATTGAGTTTGGATCATGGATGGGAGGTGATAGAGATGGAAATCCAAATGTAACTTCAAAAGTAACAAAAGAAGTTTTATTATTATCAAGATGGGAAGCGGCAAAATTGTATGAAAAAGAACTTACTAAATTAATTAGATCATATTCAATGAAAAAGTGTTCAAAAAAAATTCAAAAACTTACAGGAAAATCATTTGAACCTTACAGAGTTTTCTTAAGACCTTTAAGAGATAAAATGCGATTTACTCATCGAGCAATTGAACAGTTTATAGTGAACAAAAAACCTTTAGACTATAACAAATTGCTAAACTCAAAAGAAGAAATTTTAAAACCCCTTAGAATTGTCCGTGAATCTTTAGAGGAAAATCAAAGTGAAAATATCGCAAGCGGTGATTTATTAGACTTAATGAGAAGAGCAAAATGTTTTGGAATTAATTTAGCAAAACTAGATATTAGACAAGAATCATCTAGACACTCACAATTAATTAATGAACTTGTTCAGAAAAAAAATAAACACCATTATTTAAAATGGAGTGAGGAGGAAAAAATTAAATTTTTATTATCTAAGATGAAAAAAAAATCTAATTTCATCAAAAATTTTAATTTTAAAAATAAAGAAAACAAAGAAGTTTGGTCAACATTTAAAATTTTATCTGAAGAGCCACCTGAATGTTTGGGGGCTTATGTTATTTCAATGACATCATCTGCATCTGACATTCTCTCTGTTTTATATTTGCAAAAAGAAGCAAATATTAAGAATAGATTAAGAGTTGTCCCTTTATTTGAAACATTAGATGACTTAATTAATGCAAAATCAATAATGGCTAGCTTGTTTTCATTAAAGTGGTACAGAGATTTAATAAAAAATAAACAAGAAGTCATGATTGGATATTCAGACTCTAGCAAAGATGCTGGAAAAATTTGTGCAAGTTGGCATCAATATAAGGCTCAAGAAGAAATTATTAGAATTGCAAAAAAATATAAAATAGATGTTACTTTCTTTCATGGAAGAGGTGGTTCAGCGGGTAGAGGTGGAGGTCCAATTCAAGCTACTTTAAAATCTCAGCCGCCAAATACAGTTAATGGAAAAATTAGAATAACCGATCAAGGAGAAGTTATTCAGCAGAAATATGGATATCAGCCTTTAGCAATTTATAATTTATGTAGCTATATAGGAGCGGTAATGGAGGCAACATTAACACCACCTCCAGTCCCTAAAAAAGATTGGAGAAATCTAATTGAAAAAATGTCTGATATTTCAAAAAGTTCATATAGAAAAAATATTAATCAAAGTTCAGATTTTATTAAATATTTTAAAACCGTTACGCCACATGTGTCTTTAGGAAAACTTTCAATTGGATCAAGACCGTCTAAAAGAAAGAATATTGATAATATCAAAGGTTTAAGAGCAATACCCTGGGTATTTGCTTGGACACAAATAAGACTAATGCTCCCAGCATGGCTTGGAAGTGCAGAAGCTTTAAGATATTCATCGATAGAAAAATTTGAGAAAACACTAATAGATATGGAAAAAAATTGGCCTTTCTTCAATTCAATGATGGATATCTTGGATATGGTAATTTCAAAAGTGGACCCAGATATTTCTAAAATATATGAGGAATACTTAGCTGATAAAGATTTAAAAAGAGTTGGAAAAAAACTTAGGTTCCAATTCGAAGTTATTAAAAAATTAAATAAAAAAATTACGCCTAAAGAAATTATAAATGAAAGAAAAAAGTTTAGATCAGGAGTTATTGTAAGAAATATTTACACAGAAGTATTAAATATAATTCAAGCAGTAGTTATGAATAAAATCAAAAATAAAAAATTGAATTCAGAAAAAAAAAATGATCTTAATGATGCATTATTAACATCTATTGCAGGTATTTCAGCTGCAATGAAAAATACTGGTTAAATGATAGAATTATTTGTTGCATTTGGAGCTGGATTGATAAGCTTTTTGTCTCCATGTGTACTTCCATTAATACCTGGATATATATCTTATATTTCTGGAAGCTCTTTAAATGAGTTATTAGAAAAAAAAACAATTAATATAATCCCTATAGTTTTATTTACTTTTGGTTTTTCCGTTGTTTTTATAAGCTTTGGAGCTACCGCAACTTTTTTAGGTTCTTTAATTTTAAGTAACTCTTTTGAATTAAGAATTATTGCAGGAAGTATAATAATCATTTTCTCCCTTCATATTATGGGATTAATTAATATTAAGTTTTTAAATTATGAAAAAAGAATTAATACTAAGATTAAATCAGGAAATTTTAGCTCAATATTAGTTGGTATGGCATTTGGATTTGGATGGACTCCATGTATTGGACCTATTTTGGGATCAATATTAGCTTTAGCTTCAATTGAGCAAAGTTTGAACCGAGGCATATTGTTACTTGTGTTCTATTCACTTGGTTTAGCACTACCATTTATTGCATCAGGTTATTTGATTCAACGTTTTATGGTTGTTACAAAAAATCTAAAATCAAAAATGATAACTATTTCAAGAATTGGTGGAGGATTATTATTGATAACAGGAATATTAATGATTACAAACCAGTTGCAAGCTTTAGGATTTTACATATTAAAGTATTTTCCTTTACTTCAGAAACTTGGATAAAAATGAAAATATACCAAATCGATTGCAGCGCTAGAAAAGAGGGTTCTACCTCAAGGATGCTTGCAAAAAAAATACTTGATAAAGTTAAAAAAGACGATGATGAAGTCATTTATAGAGATCTAGATGACGAAATGCTTTTTATATCTGGTTTAACTGAGTCTGGAATGAAAATTCCAAAGAATGAGCAAACAGATGAACATAAAAAAAATGTTTGAATTGTCTGATAAGTTAGTATCAGAGTTAAAAGAATGTGATGTAATTATTATATCAGTGCCAATTTATAATTTTGGCCCACCAGCAACACTTAAAGCTTGGGCTGATCTTGCAGCCAGAGTAAAATTGACATTTAAATACGGCGATGACGGAAGAAGAAAAGGTTTATTAGAAGATAAGCAGGTCTATTTAGTAATTACTTCTGGTGGAACAAAAATACAAGGGGAAGAAGACTTTTTAACTCCATGGTTGATACATATGTTAAATTTTTTTGGTATTAAAAAAATTGATATAGTTGCAGCAGATCAAATGGCTTTAGATTATGAAAAGTCGATAAAAAATGCTGAAGAAAAAATAAAAGAACTATTTAAAGATTAAATTTTCTTTTTAAATGTCTAAGTTTACCTTCTGTGCTGTCAAAATCAATGTAGCATCCTTGTAAATATCTATCACCTTCGTTAACATCATATTTTGTTCTTCCATGAAGCAATCTATGATTGTCCATCATTAATAAATCTCCACTTTCTAATTTAAATTCAACTTTATATTTATCAGAGTTGTATAATTCAGAAATTTTATTTCTAGCTTTATAGAATAAATCCAATTTTGATTTTTCTAATATCGGAGCATAATCTAATCTAGGACTAAATCTAACTTGTTTAAAATTATTTTTTTCATCCAATTTAATTAACTCAGACATATCTTCTAGAACAACTGTTTTGTCTATAAATTTAAATTTTACTTTTACTGAAGATAAAATTTCATAATATTCTGGATAATCCTCTTTAATTTTTTCACTTACTGTGTAACCATCAACCAAGGTAGAATTTCCTCCACTCACATTATTTGTAATACAATGCAATAATTGAACACAAGGAACTGGTTTTCTATACGGATTATCTGTATGTGGAGATAATGCTAATGATGTATAAGCCAAATCATTTGGATTAGGTACAGATCTTACATTAAAAAATTCCCCAAAATTTGTTCTTCTGACACTGCCAATCGAATTTGCAAATTTGATAATAAAATTATCTTGAGTTGGAACATTAGTTAAAACTACAAAACCATACTTATAGAATGATACTAATAAATCATACATGATTTTTTTTTCAAAAATATCATTTTCAAATTTAAATTTTTGAAAATTGTTAAAATTTGAGTCCCATTTAATTTTGTCAATTGAAATAGGATCAAGATTTTGTGATTTATACTCATTTAATATTTGATCTTCTTTTATTTTATAATTGGTTCCATCATTGAAAAATAAATTAAGCAATCCATCTTCACTCTCAATTTTTTCTATATCAATGTTAGTATTTATAGAATTTGGATCAAATAATCTTTGTTGATTTCCTTTATCCATAGCATCTTCGTTATTTATTCTTTCTCTAAGCCAAAATGGATGTATTTCTTCTTTATTATTTCCACTATTTATAAATACTTTTTTAGAATCGATTTCTATTTTCATCTATCTAGATTCATCTATCAAATTCTAAAATTTTCAAGATATTTTATTTGAACTAGTTGTATATTTTAACTATTACTCATCAGATAAATGACCTTCAAAAAAACAAAAGATTTCAAGATTTATTACACCTTTTTGAATAAGCTTGCTAAGGATTTAACTAATTTTTATTACACCAAACTTAACAAAACTTTTACAATTAATAACAAGTTAAAAGGCAAGGGCTATGATCCTGTTACCAGTGCTGATAAAGCTTTTGAAAAATTTATAAGAAAAAAGATTAATGATAAGTTCCCAGATCATCAAATTATCGGTGAAGAGTTTGGAGCAAAAAAGACAAAAAGTCTATTTTCATGGATAATTGACCCAATTGATGGGACAAGATCATTTGTAGCTGGAAATCCTACATGGAGCAATTTAATTTCTCTAAATTATAACGACACCCCTATAATTGGTTTAGCAAATTTTCCAAGAATGAAAAGATACTATTTAAATCAAGATGATAAATCTGCTTTTGTGTTTGAAAATGGAAAAAAAAGAAAATTAAAAGTAAACAAAAAAATAAAATTTAATTATTTGAAATTAGCTGCTGCTTTTCACGGAACTTTGTCTTTTCAAAAACAAAAAAAAATAATGAAATTTATTAAGAGAATGCAGTTTCCATGTTTTGATGCACTAACATATTGCCAATTAGCAGAGGGAAGACTAGATATTGTAGCTCAATGTGCAAACAAAATTTGGGATATACATCCTATAATACCAATTATTGAAGCATCAGGTGGAATAATTACTACATGGGATAATAAAGATGCTTCATTAGGTGGAAACATAATTGTTTCAAATAATTTATCAAATCATAAAAAAATTTTAAAATTGCTTAAGCCAGCTACATGAAAAATATAATTGTTCTTCAACACATTAAAATTGAGGATCCTGGTTATATTAAAGATTTAATGTTAGAGGACAAAGTTCATATTAAAACTGTAGAACTTGACGAAGGGGAAAAAATACCAGATGATTTAACCAAATTTGATGCAATGTTTTGTATGGGCGGACCAATGGATACTTGGATGGAAAAAGATTACCCTTGGTTAATAGAAGAAAAAAAAAAAATCAAAGAATTTGTAGTAGACTTAAAAAAACCATATTTAGGTTTTTGTTTAGGTTGTCAATTATTAGGAGAGGTAGTTGGAGGTAAAGTAGTTAAATCAAAAAATCCAGAGATAGGTATTTTAGATATTAATTTTTTAAATAGTAAAAAAGATGATTTATTATTTAAAGAATTTCCTGATATTATTAAATCACTCCAATGGCACTCATATGAAGTTCAAAATCTAGAAAATAATAATGATATAACTCTTTTAGCGTCATCTCCTGAAACGAAATACCAAATTTTTAAATACAAAAAACATGCTTACGGTATTCAATTTCATATAGAGATAAAAGATACCACTGTAGGAGAATGGGGATGTGTGCCCGAATATAAGTCTGCTTTAGAGAGTCAGTTAGGACAAGGAGCTCTTGATAAATTTGATAGTGATGCGAAAGACAATATTCAATCTATGAACAAATATTCTAAAATTCTTTACGAAAACTTCAAAAAAATAGTGAATTAAATCACTTTAGTTTACATAATTAATAAGTTAGATTTTTATTTTAATAATATAGGAGAGAGAAATGAAGTATGGGTATTTTATAAAAATTTTATTGGCTTTTTTTCTAGCTTTTGCTCCAACACAAGCATTTGCAAAAACTATTAAATGGTCAATGCAGGGTGATAGTTTAACACTTGATCCTCATGCTCAAAACGAAGGTCCTACCACTCAAGTATCTAGACAAGTATACGAAGCTCTAGTTACTAGAGGATTAGATATGAAAATTGGACCTCAACTAGCAACAGAGTGGAGAACTCAAGGTCCTAATACTTGGATCTTTAAATTAAGAGAAGATGTTAAATTTTCAGATGGCACTCCATTTACATCCGAAGATGTTGTATTTAGTATTTTAAGAGCAAAACAAAGAACATCTGATTTTAAAGAATATATAAGTACAGTATCAGGTGTAAAAGCAGTTAATGACTACACAGTAGAAATAACAACAAGTAAACCAAATCCAATTCTTTTAAACCAACTTTCAAACATTTTTATAATGTCAAAAAAATGGAGTGAAAAGAATTTTGCAGTTATGGCACAGAACTGGGATGCTGGACAAGAAACATTTTCAGCCACAAATGCTATGGGAACTGGACCATTTAAAATTACATTAAGAGAACCAAATACTAAAACAGTTTTCAAACGTAATAAAAAATGGTGGGGAACAATGAAAGATGATAAAGTAACTGAAATTCATCTACTACCTATAAAAAATGCAGCTACTAGAGTTGCAGCTCTTTTATCTGGTGAAATTGATGTTGTTACTGATGCACCTGTGCAGGATTTGGCAAGAATTAAAAATTCACCAGCTCACAAAGTGGAAAGCACTGCTCAAATGAGAACTATATTCCTAGGAATGGATCAGGGAGCAGATAAACTTAGAACAGGTAATACAGGTGATAACCCATTTAAAAAGAAAGCAGTAAGACAAGCACTCTATCAAGCAATAGATATTGAGGCTATTAAGAAAAAAGTAATGAGAGGTTTAAGTGAACCTGCTGGAATTATTACTTTTCCAGGTGTTAATGGATATACAGAGGAACTTGATAAGAGACTTCCTTATGATGTAGCTGCTGCAAAAAAACTTTTAGCTGATGCTGGATATCCAAATGGATTTGAAGTTGAGCTTAGATGTCCAAATGACAGGTATGTAAATGATGAAGCTATATGTACAGCTGTTGTTGGTATGTTAGGTAAAATCGGTGTTAAAGTAAATTTATTTGCTCAAACAAAAAGTAAGCACTTTAAAGAACTAAAAGACAATCAAGGTGACTTTTATATGTTAGGTTGGGGAGTTCCAACTTTAGATAGTCATTATGTTTTCCATTACTTATATGAAAGTGGAGCAAGCTGGAACAGAGTTAACTTTAGTAACTCTGATGTAGATGCCGCGATAAGAGTTATGGAAGGTGAAGTTAACCTAGATAAGAGAAATGCTGCGATAGCTAAAGCTTGGAAAATAGTAAAAGATGATATTTCTTATCTTCCTTTACATCACCAAGTTATATCTTGGGCTGCAAAAAAAGATGTTAATGTTCCGATAAGACCGAATAACGAACCGTTATTCCGTTTTGCGAGCTTTGACTAAATAATTTATTACAAGCCCTTTTTAATTAAAGGGCTTGTATAAAAATAAAATTTCATAAATTGATAAAGTATTTTTTCAAACGATTGTTTCAATCTGCAATGGTTATGCTTGTCGTAGCTTTTGTATCTTTTTCTCTTTTTAATTTTGTAGGAGACCCAATAAATAACATGGTGGGTGAGGAAACATCAGATGAAGAAAGAGCTGAGTTAAGAGAAACCTTGGGTTTAATGGACCCAATTCATGTACAATTTACTAGGTTTATAATTAATGCCTCTAAAGGAGAATTTGGAATATCTTATCAATTAAGAAGACCTGTATCAGAATTAATCATTGAAAGATTACCGGCAACAATTGAATTAGTTTTAATATCTGCTCTAATTGCATTGGTTTCTGGTACTTTATTGGGAGTATATACAGGCATAAAAAGAAAAGGTTTTTTGAGTGATTTTATCTTAGCAGTTTCTTTATTAGGTGTTTCTCTTCCAACTTTTGTAATTGGTATTTTATTTATTTATCTTTTTGCAGTTATATTAGGCGTTCTACCATCGTTTGGAAGAGGTGAGGTGGTAGAGCTAGGATTTTGGTCGACAGGCTTTTTAACCATATCAGGTTTAAAAGCAATTATATTACCATCAGTTACTTTAAGTCTTTTTCAAATGACCTATATAATAAGACTCGTCAGAGCTGAAATGATGGAAATACTTCAGACTGATTACATAAAGTTTGCAAGAGCTAGAGGCATTAATGAAAAAAGCATTAATTATAAGCATGCACTTAAAAATGGACTAATTCCAGTAATAACTATTGCTGGAATAAATATTGGAACATTAATTGCTTTTTCAATAATTACGGAAACAGTATTTCAATGGCCAGGTATGGGATTTCTTTTTATTCAAGCTGTTCAGTTTGTAGATATTCCAATCATGTCAGCGTATTTAGTTTTTATAGCATTCGTTTTTGTAATGATAAATTTTATAGTTGATATTTTGTATTACTTTATAGATCCAAGGATTAGGGTTAAAGGAGATTCAGCTAGTGGATAATAAAGTTTTAACAACTTGGGATAAAATAAAGGATAGTGAAATTTATTTTAGTTTTATAAAATCTCCTACAGCAATAGTTTCATCGATTTTATTAGTAATAATATTTTTCTGTTCATTTTTTGTAGAATTTATCACACCTTATAATCCATTCGATCCATCCTCTTTATCTTTAATGGATGCATTCACTCCACCATCCTGGACTAGTGATGGAAAAGTAGAATTTTTACTTGGTACTGATGGACAAGGAAGAGATATGTTATCAACTATTCTTTATGGATCTAGAATATCTTTGATTGTTGGTTTCTCAGCAATTTTATTTAGTTTAATTTTAGGAGTTGGATTAGGTCTTACCGCTGGTTTTTTTGGTGGCAAGTATGAAATGATTGTTATGAGATTAACTGATGTTCAGTTAACAGTACCAAGTATTTTGATGGCTCTTCTGGTTGATGGTATTGCTCGAGGTATAATTTCGCGTGAACTTCATGATGAGATGGCAATATATGTTTTAATTTTTGCAATTGGTATTTCAGAGTGGCCGCAGTTTGCAAGAGTATCAAGAGCAGCAACTTTAGTTGAAAAAAATAAAGATTATGTTTCAGCCTCAACAATTATTGGAGTTTCTAATTTTATAGTAATGTTTAAACATATTCTTCCAAATATAATGAGACCAGTACTTGTTATTGGAACTATAGGTCTTGCATTAGCAATCATTGCAGAAGCCACATTGAGTTTTCTAGGTGTTGGCGTTCCCCCAACTACTCCTTCTTTAGGAACTTTGATTAGACTTGGAAATGATTTTTTATTTTCTGGTGAATGGTGGATTACTTTTTTCCCAGCAATATTCTTAGTTGTTTTAGCTTTTTCCATTAATCTATTAGGAGACTGGATGAGAGACACACTTAATCCTAAATTGAAAAAATGAGCTTTTTAAAAATACAAAATTTAAGTGTGGATTATAAATTGAGAAAAGAGACGGTTCATGCTGCAAAAAATATTAATATTGAGATAAAAAGAGGAGAAATTGTAGGATTAGTTGGGGAATCTGGGTCTGGAAAAAGTACTGTAGCAAATGCAATAATTGATTTAATTGACGAACCAGGGAAAGTGTCCGAAGGATCAATTTATTTAAGCGACATAAATATTCATGAAAATAAAAAAAATATTCTTAGTTTAAGAGGAAAAAAAATTGGATTTATTTTTCAAGATCCTCAGACATCTTTAAATCCTATCTTAACAATTGGACAACAACTTATTGAAACAATCCAAACTCATTTAAACCTCAGTAACTCAGAAGCAAAAGAAAAATCAATAAATCTTTTAAAAGAAGTAGGCATAAAAGATGCTGAAAAAAGATTTAATGATTACCCTCATCAATTTTCAGGAGGCATGAGACAAAGAGTTGTTATATCGCTTTCTTTATGTTGTGAACCAGAGTTGTTAATTGCAGATGAGCCCACAACTGCACTTGATGTATCAATACAATCACAAATATTAGAACTTATCAAAAAACTGACTAAAGAAAGAAATTTAGCAGTTATATTAATTACACATGATATGGGAGTTATAGCAGAGACTACCAATAGAGTTGCTGTCATGAAAAATGGTAATTTGGTAGAATTGGGAACAACAAAGCAAATATTAACAGAACCAAAAGAAACTTATACAAAAAGTTTAGTTAGTTCTGTTCCTCCCACAAATAAAAAGATATCCAGATTTAAAATTATAGAGAAAGAAAATAATAACCAGGAAAATATTAATTTAAAAATTTTAAACAGATGGAATAAAAGAGAAATTTCAAAAAAAGATTTAGTTCAAATAAAAAATCTTTCTAAAACTTTTAATGAAGGTTTTTTTACAGAAAAATCTCAAAATAATGTATTAGCAGTTGATACTGTTTCATTTAATATACAAGAAGGAAAATCTTTTGGACTTGTTGGTGAAAGTGGCAGTGGAAAAACTACAATTGCAAAAATGATTGTTAATTTATTTAAACCCACCTCAGGTGAAATTTATTTTGATGATGTATGTATTAATAATATAAAAAGTAACAAAGAATTACTTAAATTTAGAAAACAAATTCAAATGATATTCCAAGATCCGTACTCTTCGTTGAATGGTAGGCTTAAGGTTAAAGATATCATTGCTGAACCTATAAAGTTACATGATGCAAATATTAGCTCTAATGAATTAAATGAGTATATAAATGATCTCTTAGACTCTGTGGAGTTATCCAAGTCTTCAGCTGAAAGATATCCTCATGAGTTTTCAGGAGGACAGAGACAAAGAATTTCTATTGCAAGAGCATTAGCAACAAAACCAAGATTATTAGTTTGTGATGAGCCAACATCTGCTTTGGATGTGAGTATTCAGGCTCAAATACTAAATTTACTTAAAGATTTACAAGAACAACTTAATTTAACTATCCTTTTTATAAGTCATGATCTACCAGTTGTTCGACAAATGTGTGATGATATTGGAGTTTTAAGGAATGGAAAACTATGCGAGGTGTCTGAGACGGAAGAGTTGTTTAAAAATCCAAATCATGAATATACTAAGGAATTATTAAGATTAATGCCTAAAATAGAAACAATTTACAATTAAGGAGGTGAAATGGCAGTTTTTAATATGATTGAAGAAGCTGATGCTACAGGAAAAGTGAAAGAGGTATTTGAAGATATAAAAAAGAAGAGAAATACAGACTACATAAACAATTTTTGGAAAATGTTAGCCAACAACCCAGAAACTTTAGAGAGAACTTGGACCTCTATACAGCAAGTGATGAAAAAAGGTGCTTTGGATGAAATGACAAAAGAGCTTATTTATGTTGCAGTTTCAATGACAAATAGTTGTGAGTATTGTATTAAATCTCACAGTATCGCTGCTAAATCTAAAGGTGCTACTACAGAGATGTTAAGCGAACTTATTGCAGTTGTTGCAATGGCAAATGAAACAAACAGACTTGTTGAATCATATCAGGTAAAAGTTGACAAAGTTTATGAATGATAGAGCCAAAGCAATATTAGATTTTTGGTTTGATGATATGGTCGTTGAAAAGCGATTTAAAAGAGATGATAATTTTGATCAATTGATTAGAGACAAATTCAAAGATGATCATGAAAAAGCTACTTTAAATGAATATGATGATTGGCAAGATGAACCATTAAGCACTCTAGCTTTAGTTATTTTATTGGATCAATTTTCAAGAAATTTATATAGAGATGATAAAAAAGCTTTTGAGTTTGATCATAAAGCAAGACTGATTGTAAATGATGCAGTCTATAACGGGTATCTTGATCAAATGGATGAATATCAACGTTTTTTCATGCTATTGCCATACATTCACAGTGAAGAAGTTATAGATCATGATAGAGCATATAAATTGTTGGATAACTATTTACCTAATCATCCAAACTATAATGAGATAAAAAAATTTTGGAAAGATCATACCGCTGCAATTAAACGATTTCATAGATATCCTCATCGAAATAAAGTTATGGGGAGAAAATCTACACCAGATGAGTTAAAATTTTTGGAGAGTCCAAATTCCTCTTGGTAATTATTCTATTGGATAATCCCAAGCATCTCCGCCAATTACCTTTGATATAGCAGAAAAATCTTTCGAACTGTTTCCATCCTCACAAAACTTTGAATATATTTCTAATGCCATCTCTCCTAATGGAGTAGATGCATTTGCATTTTTAGCACATTCATTTGCAAGTTTTAAATCTTTGTTCATCATACCTGCAGAAAAGCCTGGCTTATATTTATTGTTAGATGGAGTTCCTTCAATTAATCCAGGTAAAGGTGGATAAACTGAAATAGGCCAACTATTTCCGGAAGCATTTTTCATAATTTCATGAACTTTCTTTATATCTATATTCAATCTTCTTGCTAACATTAATGACTCTGAAGCAGCAATCATTGTTATTCCAAGAGACATGTTGTTACAAATCTTTGCACCGTTTCCGCTTCCTATTTCTCCAGCATGATAAATATTTTTACCCATTAATTTTAAAATAGGTAAAGCTTGATTAAATGCATCATTTGATCCACCAACCATAATATTTAAAGTTGCTTTTTGTGCACCCATCACCCCACCACTTACTGGTGCATCAATCATCTTAATACCTTTTTCATTTGCTTTCTTTCCTATTTCTTTAGAGGTATCTATATCGATTGTTGAACAATCTATTAGTAGACAATTTTTAGAAACTTTATCTAGAACACCATTTTCTTTTAAATAAACTTCTTTTGAATGTTTTCCCTCAGGCAGCATAGTGATTACAACAGACGTTTCACTATTGATTAGTTTTCCAAAATCCTTCTCAACATCAAGATTATTTTCAACTGCTTTATCAATCATTTCTTTAGAAACATCAAAAACCTTAACCTTTTTCCCAGCATTTTTTAAATTACAGGCCATTGGGTTTCCCATATTACCAACTCCTATAAAAGCTATATTTTCACTCATATGACATCCTCTCTATTTAGTAATTTTTTCCACTAATTTATTAACCAACGGTGCAACAAAAGTTGTTGCAACTAATGCAACTGGCAAACTAATAGACCAAGCTTTGAAAAATCTTTTATAATAAAATTCATCATAACCTGTATTTATAAATGTAATAATTAGGGTCATTAACAAACTCATTCCTAAACCCATAAAAAAAACGAAAAGAATTTTAGAGAATTTTTTTGGAAACATTATTTATATTTGTCTTCAATATCGTAATATTCGTTGAAGCCAACTATATCTCTTAAGTCTGAAAATTTAGAAACATTTT
Source organism: uncultured Pelagibacteraceae bacterium (assembly GCA_902543575.1). GTDB lineage: Bacteria > Pseudomonadota > Alphaproteobacteria > Pelagibacterales > Pelagibacteraceae > Pelagibacter. The sequence continues at coordinate 80,626 of CACBYV010000005.1, forward strand.
TATTATAAACTTTATTTTTCATATTATTCAAACATTCTTGCATCGTTTTTACTGATGCACTCATTAGGGTTAGAGGCATTACAGCAATTTTATAACCAATTTCTTCTATTTCATTAATTTCTAATAATGGAGTTTCACCATCTTCGATCAAATTTAACATATGATGACCTGGAACTTCTTTGATAATTTTTTTCATATCTTCTTTATTTTTAACAGCTTCAATAAATAAAATATCAACACCAAGTTTTGAAAATGATTGCATTCTTTTAATTGCATCATCTAATCCTCTAGTTGCTATGGCATCAGTTCTTGCCATTATTAAGATATCTTTATTTCCATATTCTCTTGCATCCACTGCAGCTTTAATTCTTGAGTTAGCTTCATCAAGATCGACAACATCTTTTCCCTTTGTGTGACCACATTTTTTTGGCCACTTTTGGTCTTCAATCATCACACCAGCTGCTCCTGCATCCGCATACCCTCTTACAGTTCTAAATACGTTCACTGAATTTCCATATCCAGTATCCCCATCAAATATTATTGGAATTGATGTAGCATTGCATATATTTCTTACTTGTTCTGCCATTTCAGAAAAAGAAATTAAACCTGTGTCCGGCATACCAAGTTTTGTTGATGAAACACTGAAGCCAGACATAAACCCAACTTTCAAACCTTCTCTTTCAATTAATTTTGCTGATAATGCATCAAAGCATCCAGGCATTACAATTATTTCTGGTCCATCTAATAGTTGTCTTAGTTGTTCTGCTTTATCTTTTGATTTTATTTTTGAAAACATATTTATAATTTAAAAGGTATATATAATGCTAGGTCAGGGAATAAGTAAATAACAAATACTGTAAATAACATTATAATGACAAAAGGTATCACACCTTTAGCTATTTCTGACATTTTTGCTTTACCAATTGCTTGGAGAACATAAATATTTAGTCCAACAGGTGGTGTAATTAATGCACACTCAATCATTAGTGTAAAAATTATTCCAAACCAAATTAAATCAATATTCATTGCAGCGATTGAAATCGAAAATATAGGCATCATGATTAAAATTAATGAAAGGGTTTCCATTATAAATCCTAAGATTAGCAAAGTAATACAAACAACAAGTATAAATAAACCAGTCTCATTAATATTAGTAACTATGAAAGATGATAAATCTTGAGGAATTCTATAAAGCGAAATTGCTTTACCAAAAACTTTAGCTCCTGCAATAATTATAAATATTGTAACTGTAGTTTTCATTGTCTCCAAACCAGCTTCGATAAAACCTTTAAAATCCAATCTTTTTTTAGCCACAACATAGATAAATGATATTAAAAAACCAATACCACCTGCTTCTGTTGGTGTATAAATTCCAGCATAAATTCCACCCAGCATAATGAAGGCCATTAATAATATTGGCAAACCTCTTTTTGTATATTTAATTTTTTCTTCTAAAGTACTGGATACATTTTGAACTTCTTTATTAAAAAATTTCACGTAAAAAACTGAAAAGATAATAAAAAATAATGCTAAAACTATTCCTGGCCCAATTCCTGCAAGAAACATACTTAGTACAGACTCTTCAACAACAAATGCATAAACAATCATTGGAATTGATGGAGGAATTAAAATCCCTAAAGTTCCACCCGCTGCCAAAATACCTAAAGTAAAGTTTCTGTGATAACCTCTATTAATCATTGCAGGAAATGCTACAGTTGAGATTGTTGCTGCAGTAGCCACTGATGATCCAGATATAGCAGCAAAAATACTGCAAGAAACTATAGTTGCTATTGCTAAACCGCCTGGAAAATTTCCAACCCAGCTTTGAGCAAAATTAAAAAGATCTTCTCCAACACCTGCTTTTAATAATATATTAGACATCATCAAAAACATCGGAACAGCTAATAAAATAAAGTTATCTGCCACACTGTAAAAAGTTTGTGGGATCATTAATGGAGAAATATCTCCAAATAACATTAAACCCAATCCTATAGAGCCTAAACCAAATGCTATTGGCACTCCTAAAAAAAGCACAAAAAATAACAAAAATAAGATTATTGCTACTGTCATTTAATTATATCTTTGATGTATTTAGGTACTTCGAAAAGCACTCTTAATACCAAAAATGCAAAACATAATGGTATCGCAAATTCTGTAAGAAAGGATGGAACATCTAAAATTGTAGAGCTTGTTCTTCCAACTTTAAGAGAGTCGTAAGCAATTAACCATCCATAATAAAGTACAAATCCACTAAAAATTAAAATGAATATTGCACTTATTAAATCTAATATCTTTTTTCCTTTATCTCCTACTTTGTCATATATAACTGTTATTCTGATAAAATCATTTTTATGAAAAGTATAAGTTAAAGCTAAATAAGTAGCCCAAATTTGTAAAAATCGAGAAATTTCGTTTACCCAAATAGTAGGTGAATTAAATATGTATCTCATGATAACTTCATAAGAAACTATAAAGCCTATCATAATAAATAACGCTGAAGCTAAATAGCCAGAATATTTTACAATTTTGTCGTAGGTATTCATTTGAAAACCCCGCACTTAAGTGCGGGGTATTTATACGATTTAAAGTTTGTTTGCAGCTTTTACAAGTTGATCACCAACTCCACCAGCTCCACCTGTTCTAGAAATGTAATCATCAATAACAGATGACGATGCCTTTTTAAGAGCAGAAACTTCAGAACTACTTAGGTTTACAATGTTCATTCCATTTGCTTTTGCTTCTTTGTAAGCCCCAGCTTCAATGTTAGCCATGTCATCTCTAACAGCTTTTTCAGCTACTTTTGATGCTTCAGCTATAGCGTCTCTTTGTTTTTGAGTTAATGAGCTTAGCCATTTATCATTAGCAACAACAACGAATTCGATATCGCCATGATTTGTAACAGTTAAAGTATCCATTACTTGATATAATTTTCTAGATTTTACACCAGATACACCAGTCATACCTGCATCAACTGTATTTCTTTGGTAAGCTAAATATTGCTCAGATCCAGATATTAATGCTGGTTTACCACCTAAAGAGCTCACAAAAGCTCCAAGTGTTTTTCCAAATACTCTAATTTTTTTATCTTTAAAGTCAGCTGGAGTTTTCATCGGACCACCATTGGATAACATAATTGCTGACCCATAAGCTTGATAATAAAGTGGAACTGCTCCTGTCTTAGCTATTGCAGGATCAAGAATAGCTCTTATCTCGGATCCAGCTTGAGTTGCTTTTCTTACTTTTTGTTCTGAGTCAAATAAGAATGGAAGATAGAAAACATCAACTTCAGGATTAGTTCCTGCAAATCTTGTTATAGATGCAACACCAGCTTCGATTGCTCCTGAACCAACAGCTTGTGGAACTTCTTTATCTTTGTAAAGTTGCGCAGAGTCGTAAATCTCAACTTTAATGTCTGATCTTGATTCTAATTCTTTTTTAAATACCAAAAGGTTCTGACCTAAGTGAGCCTTTAATGGTAATTGAAGTGTAATTCTCATTTTTGTTTCTGCCAAACTCGCACTGGCAAAAGAAACGAAAATCAGAGAAAATATTATTCTTTTAAAGATTTTCATGTTATTTCCCTCTTTTTTGTTTAATCTGACTATTTAAGTCGACTTTAAAATTAAATACAATATTAATAATCATCAATGAATTGGATAATTGTAGCTATTTCTGGGGCTTTTTTTCAAAATCTTAGATCAACTTTACAGAAAAAACTTAATCAAAAGGTATCAACTATTGCATCTACTTATGTAAGATTTGCTTATGCATTACCATTTGGGACAATTTTATTTTTTTTGTATTTTCAAGACTTAAATGTAATCCCTGAAATTCTAAGTCAAAAAAAATTTATATTTAACGTATTATTAGGTTCAATTTTCCAAATAATTTTTACATTTGTTTTACTTTACTTATTTAGATTTGCTAATTTTGTAGTTGGAACTTCATTAAGTAAGACTGAAGTTATTCAGGTTGCGATTTTTGAATATTTGATAATAGGGGACAAATTAAATAAATTTGGAATAACAGGTATTATCGTATCTACAATTGGAGTAATTATACTTTCGATTAAAGACTTAAGTTTATTTCTAAAAAACTTATTTTCAAAAACGACTTTAATTGGTTTATCCGCAGGGCTATTCTTGGGTTTAAGCGTTGTATATTTTAGAGCAGCAGCATTAACATTGGAAAATTTTAGTAATAACTTTGAAAAAGCTATAGCAACCCTATTTTTTGGTCTAGTTATACAAACAACATTAGTTACTATTTATTTAATTATATTTGAAAAGTCACAGTTTAAAAAATTATATGAAAACAAGTACGAATGTTTGACAGCAGGATTAGCTGGATTTCTCGCAACATTATCTTGGTTTTATGCTTTTACGTTAATACAGTCTTCATTTGTTAGAGCTATCGGCCAAATAGAATTATTATTTAGCTATGTGTCTTCAAAGTATATGTTTAAAGAAAAAGTCAAAATTACAGAAATTTTAGGGATAATTATATTTGTAGTAGGTGTACTAATTTTACTACTTAATAAAAGCTAATTAATTCTTCCAAGATAATTAACCATTACAACACCAATAATAATTAAAAAAATCCCAATTAACCCATACATATTTGGTATCTGGTTATATTTAATCATACCGAAGACTAAAATAGCAGCCACTGTTGTCCCACTATAAGTAGCATAAGTAAAACCTACAGGTATCATAGACATAGCTTTTGCAAGTCCATACATAGTTATACACATAAAAGCTATTGATAATATCGTTGGGGTTAATTTTGAAAATCCATCTGAAATTTTAGCAAAACTATTTGCAGCAATTCCTGTTGATATAGCTAATACTAAATAAATATAACCAGATAATGGTTTCATTTATTTGTTCCTAATAAGTTAACTATTAAGACACCCGATATAATTAAAATCAATCCAATTATTGTATAAAAATTTGGTACTTGATTAAATTTTATAACACCAACAGCAGCTGTTGCAATTATACATAAGCCTGCAAAAGAGGCATATGTTATTCCAACTGGTATACTTTTCATAACTAAAGACAAAGTATACATGCATCCAACAATTGTTACTGCTGTGATTATGCTAGGTATTAATAATGTAAAACCTTGAGCACTTTTAGCAAAACTGTTAGATGCTGTTCCAAGAATTACTGCGATTAATAAAATTATATAAGCAGTTATATTATTCATTTGCCTTCGACCATTTGATTGCATCTTCCATTCTATCATCTCCCCAGAATATTTCATTTTTTACAACAAATGACGGACTTCCAAATATTTTGTTTTTTCTAGCTTTTTCTGTATTTGATAAATAAATATTATTTATTTCCTCAGAGCTTGCCTCTGAAACAATCTTTTCTTTATCTAAGCTTAGTTTTTCGCAGATTTCACTCAAGTTGGGTTCAACAGCAGGCTCTTTTCCTTCTTGAAACCATCGTTTATACGTAAGCTGAACGTAATCTACACCCCAGTTATTTTTTAAACCTAATATTGCAATTTTATTAGCTAAATCAAATTCTGTTAAAGGGTAAGGGACTGGTGTTTTGGCAAAAAATCCATAATTTTTTGCTCGTCTTTCTATGTCCCTCCACATGTAATCTACTTTATTTTTTTTTTCTTTAGGAAAGGGAACATTGTTCATTTCTTTCATTATTGCTCTCACACTAAAAGGAGTCCAGTTAAACTTAATTTGATGTTGTTTTTCTGCTTCTAGTGCTCGAGTAACGGAAAGATAGGTATAAGTACTTCCAATAGAAAAATAAAAATCTATGTTGTTCACTTATTTTGGCATTGGCGTTGCGCCAGTCTCTAAACTAATCATTTTACCATCTTTGTATTTGTAGACTGCCATAACTGCTTCTACATTACCATCATCAAATGTTACGAACGCATGGTGAACACCAACTTCATCATTTTCATAAACAATTCTAGTTTTATCTTGCTTGATATCACCACTCATTGCCCATTTGATAACATCACCTTTAGTTAAAACACTCCCTGATTTATGCATTGTGAATTTAAAATCATCATGCAAAAGTTCGTTCATTGCTGCTTCATCTTTATTTTTAATTGCAGCACTATATTTTTCTAATATTGACATTTTTTTCTCCTTTATGCTCCTTTAATTATTAATGTATTTGATACTGTATTATCTAATCTAATTTGTCTGATAGGTTTATATATTTCTGAATTGTACCACTCAAAAACTTTTTCATAGGATGGGAATTTAATTACAACAGTTCTTGGATATTTCCACTCACCTTCAATAACTTCATTTTCGCCACCTCTTATTATGTATTCGCCGCCAAACATTTGAGCAGTTGGAGGAGCTTTTTCCAAATACTCTTTGTAATTTTCAGGATTTAGCACATTAATATTTAATATGATATATCCTGAAGGCATTACAAACCTTATTACAAAAATTATTACATATCTACTTTATTTAATTCGTAGACACTGTAACTTTCCATAACTTCTTTCATAACTGGACCTGATACTGGATTACTTCCATCTATAAACGCTTTAAGGGCAGCTTTATCGGTCACAAAAATTTTAAACATTACTGTTTTTTTGTCAGGTGCAACTGTTCCAATTGTTTTTGATACATTTGCAACTTTCGATCTCTCTGCCATACCAGCATCCGATTGCATAAAGCCCATAAACTTTTCTAGCATCCCTTCTTTAAGGTGAGCTACTACTAATGTTTCTGTTTCCATCTTTTATCCTTTCTTTATATTGATTGTTTATCCACTAAAATTTTCCATAAAATCTTCGTGCATTGGTGTAACCTTTGCTGAATCTAAATCCACACCTGCTTCAGCTCTTGCTGCATGAAGTTCTTTGTCATTTTTAAATGCTTCAAAACCTTCCATGGTTGCATACTTAACGATTACAGTAAATTTTGTAGGGTCTTCTTTAGATACACCAGCAAAGATAATAGTAGCACCAAATCCTTTAATTTTTTCAGCATTTGCTTTTACCATATTCATCCAAGATGAAAATGATTTTATATTTTCTTCTATTTTTATGATCATTTCTTTTTCCTTTCTATTTAACTGGAGTCATAATCTTCTGACCTTCGACTCCAATTGCAACTACTATTGCTTTAGCAGGCACATTTCCAATATTTTTCGACTCGTGTACAATTCCAACATCTTCAACAAATGCATCACCAGCTTTGAATACTTGGGTTTTTCCTTCGTGAATTAATTCAATTTCACCTTGCTGGATCATAATTAAAACTGGAAATGAGTGCGTATGAGGAGTTACTGGAGCTCCTACAGGCACAGTAAATTCAAAAGCTGTTATTTTTGCTTTTCCAGTAGGGTATACAATATCATTTCCCATTCCTGTTTGACTTGTTGATAGAATTCTCTTTACATGGCTATCTGCGTAAACATTAGCTGTAAATAAACTTAATATTAATACTAAAATTGTTTTTTTCATTTTTCCTTTCAGTTAGTTCAAATTATAAGTACCAACGATTTGATTGTAAGATTGTACAACTCCATCTTTAGCTGAGTCAATTTGCGCATAAGATGTTGTTCCACCTCCAGAAATATTCTCATATTTCCCTGTTCCACTTACAAACTTCCATCTTAATATTTTTCCCATTACGCCTTCGTAATGTGTTGTTGTAGTACTACCATCTTCAAATTTGTTTATACAAACGCCTGTCTCAAAACCTTTTCCTTTAAGTCCAACAATTGATCCAACACAATATGATGAAGATCTGTCACCAAAAGTTGTTCCCTCAATAGCTTTATTACCAATAGTTCCTTCATATATTATCGAAAAATTGCCTTTATCATCACCTATAACTTTAGAAGTGCCAGAGAAAAAACCAGTTTGTTTAATTTGTCCTTGCTCAGCAAAAGCTGTACTTGACATAAATACGAAAATTAAAATAAAATATAATTTTTTCATAAACTCTTACTTCTTAATTGCATTGAACATGCTTAGTGTGTCATCAAACGCAATAAATAATGTCAGTTTACCATCATCGCCTACTTCAAAATAATGACCAAAAATAGTATCCATGCCATCTGCCTTAGCAGTTGCTTTAACAAACACTTTATTCCCCTCACTAATCATCATATCAGGGGTTACTGAAAAATTACTCCAAAGATTTGGAACTTGCATCATGGTTTTCATATATGCCTCTTTGCCTTTATGAGTTCCTGACATTGGATGTTTATCCCCAGGATAAATCCAAGTGATATCATCATGTACCATTTCCATAAATCCCTCCATATCTCCTTTGCCAAAAAGTTCATATCCTTTTTTAACTACATCTTTTGCGTCCATAAAATTTCCTTAATTTTTTAATTATTATTATTTATTGTAAGTTAAAAATGTAATGGTTTTATTACAGTGCTGGTATGCGTGATTATATCCAGTCGGGATAAGGCAAACCTTTTTCAATTAAAAAAGGTTTATTAAACATCTTTGAGTTGTATCTGTCTGATTTGTCGCAAAGAATAGTGACAATAGTTTTACCTGGTCCTAATTTTTTCCCTAATCTAATTGCACCTGCAATATTTACTCCACAACTTGTTCCAAGACTTAAACCTTCATTTTTGATTAAATCATATAGTATTGGCAAAGATTCTTTATCTTCAATTGAAAAAGCTCCATCTATTTTTGCTTCTGCAAAATTAGCAGTTACTCTGCTGGATCCAATGCCCTCAGTTATTGATCCACCTTCAGCTTTTAGCTCTCCGTTTTCAATATGATTGTAAAGAGAGGATCCCTTTGGATCTGATAGATAAATTTTTATATCTTTATTTTTTTCTTTTAAAAAAGTACTTACTCCACCAATAGTTCCACCAGTTCCAGAAGAACATACAAATCCATCAACTTTACCTTCTGTTTGTTCCCAAATCTCGGGACCCGTTGTATTGTAGTGACCTTTAGAGTTTGCGGTATTATCAAATTGGTTTGCCCAAACAACTCCGTGATTATTTGAACTTTTTAGCTCCTCAGCCATTCTAGCAGCAACTTTAACAAAGTTATTTTCATCTTTATAAGGTTTTGGTGGAACTAATTTTAAATCTGCACCAATATTTCTTAATGTATCTTTTTTTTCTTGAGTTTGATTATCATTCATTACAATAATCGTTTTGTAACCTAGTGAATTTCCAATAAGGCATAAACCAATACCAGTGTTTCCTGCAGTTCCTTCTACAATTATTCCACCTTTAGATATTAATTTTTTTTGTTCAGCATCCCTTATTAAAGCAAGTGCTGCTCTGTCTTTTACAGATCCTCCTGGATTTAAATATTCGGCTTTACCATAAATGTTACAGCCAGTTATTTCAGATGCAGCTTTCAGTTTTATTAAAGGAGTATTTCCAATTGATTGGATAAAATCATCCTTGTAATTTTTCATTATTCTTTTTCCTCATTGCCATTTGTAACAGCATAAGGTTTAAATTCTTCAGTTGCTGTTCCAACATTCTTGGCAGGTATTCCTACCATAACAGCATTTTCAGGAACATTTTTTGTGACAACTGCATTAGCTCCAATTCTTGCATTTTTCCCTACAACTACAGGCCCCAAAATCTGCGCTCCTGAACCAACAACAACATTATCATGAAGAGTAGGGTGTCTTTTAATTTCTCTTTGATCATTGGAATTTATGCTTGGAGATATTCCACCTAAAGTAACCATATGATAAATTGTTACGTTATCTGCAATGTCAGATGTTTCACCTATAACAACGCCCATACCGTGATCAATAAATAAATTTTTACCTATCTTAGCTCTTGGATGAATTTCAATACCAGTTAAAAATCTTGAAAATTGAGAAATTATTCTTGCGATAAGATCAAATTTTGCAGTAGCAAAAAAATTTGCAATTCTGTGAAAAAATACAGCCTTAACACCGGGGTAAGTTAATATTACACTTAACTTAGATCTTGCTGCTGGATCCCTATCAATAATTGATTGCAAATAGTCATTCATAGACAGCCTATATAGTTATTAATGTTGGAATTTAAAGTTAATTAATATTGTCTAAAGTAAGCCCTTTTACATTAGCTGGCACTGCGACATCCATCATTTTTGGATTTGCAAGATTTAGATTATTCATTATATCCGCGTATTCTTCCTTTGAACTTACTTGTAATCTTGGATTATTATTTTTTTCATTTTCAATAGTGGAAAATTTCTTGCCATTATAATCATGAGCTGGAAATACGAGAGTTTTTTCGGGTAATTTTAATAATTTATTAAATATAGAATCATAAGCATCGTAAGCATTACCATTTTGAAAATCTGTTCTACCACTTCCATTTATTAAAAGTGTATCTCCAGTAAAAACTCTATCATTCATCAAAAAACTATAAGAGCAGTCAGTATGACCAGGAGTATAAATTGCTTGAAGTTCAACTTCTTCAACTTTAATTTTTTCACCATCTTTAATTCTTAGATCTATCACTTCTGATTTAGATTTTTCTCCCATAACTCTTATACAGTTTGTTCTTTTATTTAATTCATTTAACGCTGAGATATGATCAGCATGAATGTGAGTATCAATTACTTTAACAAGTTTAAGATCTAAATTATTTAATATAGTTGAATACTCATCAGAATGTTCAATGACCGGATCAATTATTAATGCTTCTCTACCTTCCCCACTTGCAATTATATAAGTGTACGTAGAAGATTTTTGATCGAAAAGTTGTTCAAATATCATAAATACCTAACTTTATAAAAGTTTGCTTAGTAAAACAATCTTTCATATAATATTTTTTTTATAAGGAGGAGACAATGTTAAAAATAAATAGTATGTGTCCTGATTTTCAAGCTAAAACAACTGAAGGAGATATTTCTTTCCACGAATGGTTAGGTGATAGTTGGGGAGTTATTTTTTCACACCCTAAAGATTTTACACCAGTTTGTACTACAGAACTTGGTGCTTTAGGTTTAATGAAAGATGAGTTCGATAAAAGAAATGTCAAAGTGATTGGTTTAAGCGTTGACGGGGTAGAGGATCATAAAAAATGGTTAGATGATATTAAAGATGTATCTGGTACAAAACCAAATTATCCAATTATTGCTGATGAAGATTTAAAAGTAGCAAAATTATTTAATATGTTGGAAGCAGATGCTGGAACAACATCAATGGGTAGAACTGCAGTTGATAATGAAACTGTAAGAACAATTTTTGTAATCAGACCTGATAAGAGAATTGGATTATATCTTACGTATCCTATGGCAACTGGAAGAAACTTTTTAGAGATTTTGCGTGCAATAGACTCTATGCAGCTAACAGCTAAACATAAAGTAGCTACTCCTGCAAATTGGAAAAAGGGAGAGGATGTTGTTATTTTGCCAGCAATTAAAGATGACGAAGCTAAAAAAATATATCCAGATGGATGGGAAACTGTAAAACCTTATCTAAGAAAGGTCCCAGATCCCTCTAAGTAAATTGGATAAAAATATTTTAAACCGACAATCTCAGCATTGGGAAACTAATTTCTCAAATAAGCCTGAGATGTTTGGTTTAGAACCAAGTTTACCTGCAAAAAAAGCTTTAAATATTTTCAAAGAAAACAATTTTTCTAAAATTGTTGAGTTAGGAGCGGGCCTAGGAAGAGATAGCATTTACTTTGGAAAAAATTCGATAAATGTTACCGCATTAGACTATAGTGAAAATGGAATTAAAGTTATTAATGAAAAAATAAAAAAAGAAAATCTAACATCTTCAATTTCTACATTAAAATTTGATATAAGAGAGGACTTGCCATTTGAGAGTAATTCAGTTGAAGCTTGTTATTCACATATGCTTTATTGTATGGCTTTAACTCAGAAAGATTTGGACAAACTTAATAGCGAGATTCATAGAATTTTAAAACCAGGAGGAATAAATATTTACACAGTCAGAAATACTGATGATGGGGACTATAAAAAAGGAATTCATAGAGGAGAAGATTTATATGAAATAGATGGTTTTATAATTCATTTTTTTTCAAAAAAGACAATTCAAAATTTAATAAATGGATATGAAAATTTGTCTATTGATTATTTTGAAGAGGGTTCTTTTCCAAGAAAATTATTTTTTGTTTGTAATAAAAAAAAAAATTAAATGTATTGCTTGTTATCTTCATTTACAGCATCTTGAAGCCTATCTAAAAAATCAGGAATTGCACTTTTAACTCTGCTCCAAGTTGGAATAAATGGTGTATCCATAGGATTTAAATAAAATGCTTCACCAGCTTTCATTATATTTATCGCAAAAAGTTCAACAGCCTTTTCTTCGGTATGAGAATCGAATTTTAGACCGTTCATTTGTGCATCACTTCTATATATATCAATTAAATCTAAAGCTGACCTATAATAAGTTGCTTTCAAGGATCTAAA
>CACBYV010000006.1 GCA_902543575.1 uncultured Pelagibacteraceae bacterium
CGAGAAAATTTAGAAATAGTTTTTCAAAATACTAACAATCAAGAAATTTCTAAGAAGAAAATAAAATCTTATAAACCTAAATTATCGGGTAAATCACAAAATATATTACTAACTTATGAATTTACTTTAAATAATTTTAAAAAAGTAATCAAAGATAAAGCTTTCATAGATCTATTATCAACAACTTTTTATTATACTTTTTTTGGAACCATAGGTGCAATAGTTTTTGGAATTTTGGCTGCACAAATGGTAAATCAAAAGTTTTTTGGAAGAACATTTATGAGAAGTGTTTTGTTATTTCCTTATGTTGCGCCAGTTGTTGCTCTTGCTTATACCTGGGAACTATTACTTGATCCAACAAGCGGAACTTTAAATAATTTATTAATTAACTATCAAATTATTGATGGGCCAATAAATTTACTAGGACAAAAATATGTAACTTTAAACATACTTGGTTTTGATTTTAAGTTGAGGCTAGCATTAACAACAGTAATTATTTTTGAAATTTGGAGATATTTTCCTTTAGCATTTCTATTTATTCTTGCCCGTCTTCAAGCAGTTCCAAAAGAGCTATATGAAGCAGCTGATGTTGATGGTGCAAATCCTGTCCAAAAATTTCTTAATATTACTTTACCCCAAATATTAGCAGTGATTTCAATTCTATTTATGATTAGATTTATTTGGAATTTTAATAAATTTGAAGACATCTTCTTACTCACTGGTGGGGCATCAGGAACAAGAACATTGCCAATCAATGTATATCAACAAGGATTTTCAATCGGGGATATTGGTATGGGATCTGCAGTTTCTATTGTGATTGTTGTGTTTCTATTAATTTTTATGTTTATCTATTTTAAACTTTTAGGAAAAAGAGCTGATGAAAATTAAAAATATATTAACTTATTGCTTTATCTCATCATTATTTTTGTTTTCATTAATTTGTATTTGGAAAATCTTAGTTACATTACAAGGAATTGAACTAACAAATTTTAACTTTAATAAATTATTTATCTTTGGAATATTTCTCTGTGTAATAAATCTTTTAATTGGAAAAAAATTTAATTTAAATATCAAAATAATTTTACTTGCACTTTTATTTTCTATCTTTGATTATTTCATTTCAATAAACTTACCTGTTTGGTATAGTCTTGGCATATTCCTAATTTCATTGTTTTTTTTCAATAACATAAAAAACTACGACAAAAACTTTTTGTTAAAAAATCATTCGTCTCAAAAATTATTCTTTAATTTTTTAACATTATTTGGAATTACACTTTTCTCTTTTGTAATTCTTTTCCCTTTTTACATGATGTTAGTTACAAGCTTTAAAACTCAAGCATTATTATTATTAAACCCTTTAGACTTTAGTATTAATTTTGCACAAGGGTTGCCAGAATTATTCAAGTCTTATTTTGTAGTTTTCAAAGATTACAATTTTGGAAGATATATGCTTACGAGTACAATAGTCTCCTTAGGCACAGTCATTATAACATTAATTTTTGCAATCCCGGCCGCTTACGCAGTCGCTAGACTTAACTTTTTTGGGAAAAATTTTTTATCAACATCTATATTGATAATTTATTTATTTCCAGCGATAGTTTTAGTGATACCTTTATATACAATTTTTAGTCAACTTGGTTTACGAAATTCTATTGAGGGTTTACTGATAGTTTATACAGCTACCACTTTACCTGTAGCAATTTATATGCTGCAAGGTTACTTTAAAAGCATACCAAAAGAACTTGAAGAAGCTGGGATTATAGACGGTCAAAATTGGCTTGGTATAATTTTTAAAATTATACTTCCACTAAGTTTACCTGCAATATCATCAGTAGCCTTATATGTATTTATGATAGCTTGGAATGAATTTTTATTTTCTTTAATGTTTTTAGATCGGCCAAATACATTCACATTATCAAGAGCTATTCAGTTTCTGAATGTTGGAGCTGAAACACCTAGACAATATTTGATGGCAGGGTCTGTAGTTGTAACTTTACCTATTTTAGTAATTTTTGTTTATTTTGAAAAATACTTAGTAAGTGGTCTTACGGCTGGAAGTGTTAAAGGTTAATAAAAAATGGAACTTACAAGGAAAATTTAATTTATGGATTTTGGAAAATTATATAAGATTAAGATAATTAATTTCTGATAAATATTTAATGGATCAATCTATTTACATATCAAAAATAAATAAAATTTTTCATGATTTGTATAAAAGTTATGAGGATAAAAATGATTTAAAATTTTATTCATCTGAAATATCTAATTTAATAAAAGATTTTAATAGACGAATAAAGTTATCCAAAAATCTAATAATTGACGAGAAGTTATCAGTTCTAATAACTTATGCAGACAACATTACTGCTGGAAAAAATAAAAAAAAACTTAAAATTTTTAAAAGTTTTTATGCAAGATTTTTAAGAAATTACTTTAATACAATTCATTTTTTACCATTTTATCCCTCAAGTAGTGACAGTGGTTTCTCAGTTAAAGACCATTATGAAGTAGACAATAAATTAGGTACCTGGGAAGATATTAAAGATTTGTCAAAATATAATTCAATTATGGCAGATATCGTAATAAATCATTCTTCTTCACGTGGTATGTGGTTTAAAAATTTTTTGTTGAATAAGTCACCAGGGAACGATTACTTTTTTACGATAGATAAAAAATTTAATTCTAAAAACGTTGTAAGACCACGTGAACATAAATTATTAAAAAGAATAAAAATTCGTAATAAGACCACTTATCTGTGGAGAACTTTTAGCCCTGACCAAATAGATTTAAATTTCAAAAATCCAAAAGTATTAATTAGATTTATTAAAATAATGTTCTTTTTAATAAATCGTGGAGTGAATATTTTTAGATTAGATGCGATAGCATATTTGTGGAAAGAAAGTGGCACAAAATGTATTAACCATTCAAATACACACAAAATAATTAAACTATTAAGAATAATTTGTTCTAATCTTAAACAAAAAAAAATTTTAATTACTGAAACTAATTTACCTGAAAAACAAAATCTTAGTTACTTTGGAAAAAATGATCAAGCGAATTGGATTTATAATTTTTCACTACCTCCTTTAATAATTAAAAGTTTGTTATTTGAGAATGGCTCTGAACTTACTAAATGGAGTAAAAAATTTCCATGTTTAAAAAAAGGAACTAGCTATCTAAATTTTTTAGCCTCTCATGACGGTGTCGGTATGAGACCAGCTGAAGGATTATTATCCAAACCAACTTTAAATAAATTATTTAATCGACTAAAAAAAAATGGAGGTGAATTTTCATATAGAAAAATAAATGGTTTAAAAAAGCAAGTGTATGAAGCAAACATTACCTTATTTAACGCTTTTAAAGCAAGTGATTTTGATGAAAGTGGAAATTATTCATTAGAACGCTATTTAGCTGCACATAGTATAATTCTTTCATTTGAAGGAGTTCCTGCTTTTTATTTCAATTCCCTTTTTGGAACTTCAAATGACATTAGTAAATTTATAATTACAGATAATAAAAGAGATTTAAATAGATATAAATGGAACAATCAGAGACTAATAAAAAATTTAAAAATAAATAATTCCAAACAATCAGTATTTTATAATGAAATGACAAATTTAATAAAAATTAGGAGAAAGCAAAAAGCATTTCATCCAAACGCACAAAGAAAAAATCTAAATTTTGGGTCAAAATTCTATGCACTGGAAAGAATAAGTTTAGACAAATCACAAAAAATATTAGCAATCACAAATTTAACATCAAAAACTCAAGTTTTAAAAATCAACTCAAAATACTTAAAATCAAAAAATTTATTAGGTCAAAAATTTAAGATTACTTTTGATAAAGAATTAGTTTTTAATCCTTTTCAAACTTTTTGGTTGAGTATTAATTAAAATTAATCTCATTTATTATTCATGAAAGTTTCAGATGAGTCATCCATTGCTTTTGCCCATGGTGTATGATGAACAGGAGCCATTGACCCTGTAACTGGAGATGAAAAAGATTTATTTCTGTAAGTTGATATATCTTCAACCTTATGATGCTCCCATTCTTTAAAATGTTTTCTGATTAATTCAAAATCTATCTTTGGATAATCTGACATCTCATGTAATTCTTTTGTGTATTCAGTTTGAAAATCAATCATCTGATCAGGATTTTCTAGTTTTTCTTCTAAAGCAACCCATTTGTTTATATCTTTATCAATTTCCTCGCCACTTGGCATGTTTATTTTCCCCATTATTACATCCCTTGCGTACCAAGCTTGGCAATCAAACATATTGAATGTGTGAAACTGATCTTGCATTCCTAGATATAAAAGTTTGTGATTATCCTGCCAAACAACACCTTTGTATAATTTTGGAGGATAAAGTCTATTTCTTGTTTTAAGTTTTAAATTTTCTTCCAAGAAAGGAAAATGATGCAGGTAACCAGTACATAATATTATTACATCTGCTTCCTGTTCTGTACCATCTTTGAAAATTGCTTTTTTTCCTTCTAGTCTATCTAAATAGAATACCTCTTTCATACCTTCGGGCCATTTAAAACCCATAGGATTATGTCTGTAGCCAATTGTTACACTTTTTGCTCCATATTTATTGCATTGAAGAGCAATATCCTCAGCGGAATAACTGCTTCCTAAAACTATAATATTTTTTCCTCTAAATTCTTCTGCATCTCTAAAATCATGTGAGTGCATTATTCTTCCAGGAAATGAACTCATACCTTTATATTCCGGTATAAAAGGTACTGAAAAATGGCCAGTGGACACTACAACGTAATCAAAATGATCAGTTAAAATTTTATCATTTTCTTTATCTTGATAGCTAACTTCAAATTTATTTGATTTAAAAACTGTATTAACTACTCTTGTGTTAAATTTAATTTTATTTCTTAAATTTCCTTTACTTACCCTACTAGTGATATAATCATAAAGTACTTCTCTAGGTGGGAAAGAAGGAATTGGCTTTCCAAAATGTTCATCAAAAGAATAATCTGCGAACTCAAGACATTCTTTAGGTCCATTTGACCAAAGATATCTATACATACTATTATGAACTGGATCTCCATATTGGTCAGATCCCGTTCTCCAGCTATAATTCCAAAGACCACCCCAATCACTTTGTTTTTCAAAGCAAACTATTTCAGGGATTTTGTCACCTTTTTTTTCGGCATGTTCAAAAGCCCTCAGTATTGATAACCCACATGGTCCAGCACCGATAATAGCGACTTTAGTCATGATAATTTTTCCTCTATAATTAAAATTATAAATATATTGTACTAAGAAAAATAGAAAAATTAAATATTATTTTAATATGAAAACTAATTGGAATTATCCTACTACAATTTGGGTTGGAGAGAATAGAATTCAAGATTTAAGCATAGCCTGTAAAAATTTGAAAATTAATAAACCATTATTTGTCACTGATAAGGATTTAATTAATCTAAAAATGGTTCAAGATATAATTAAAGATTTAAAAAAAACCCATAATCATCTTCAAGTTTTTTCAAATTTTTCAGGTAATCCTTTAGGCGAGAATGTGGAAGAGGGTGTAGGGGAGTTTAAGAAATTAGGTTGTGATGGAGTTATTGCATTTGGTGGTGGCAGCGGTCTTGATGTAGGTAAAGCTATTGCTTTTATGTCAGGACAGTCTAGACCAATATGGGATTTTGAAGATATAGGTGATTATTGGAAAAGAGCAGATGAAACTAACATTGCACCTATCATTGCTGTACCCACTACAGCAGGCACAGGATCAGAAACTGGCAGAGCATCAGCTATAATCAATAAACAAACAGGTATAAAAAAAATTATTTTCCACCCGAAATTTTTACCTTCAATTGTAATTTTAGATCCTAATTTAACTTTAGATCTTTCTCCAAGATTGACTGCAGCGACAGGTATGGATGCTTTAGCACACAATTTAGAAGCTTTTTGTGCACCAGGATTTCACCCGATGGCTGATGGAATTGCGATTGAAGGAATGAAGTTAATTAAAAACTCGTTAATTAAAGCAGTTAAGAACGGTAAAGATTTAAATGCTAGAGCAGAATTATTAGCTTCAGCTAGTATGGGTTCTACCGCTTTTCAAAAAGGGCTTGGTGCTATTCATTCTTTAAGCCACCCTATTAATGCCCAATTTAATGTTCACCACGGTTTATCAAATGCAATATTTATGCCTTATGTATTAACTTTTAATAAACAAATGATTGAAAAAAGGATACTTTCTATATGTGATTATCTCGAACTGGATAAAAGTTTTGATAGTTTTTTACAATGGATTTTAGAACTAAGAAAAGAATTAAAGATACCACATAAATTATCAGAAATTATTGATGTAAATAAAATAAATTTAGAGCAGTTATCAGTTATGGCATTAGAAGATCCATCTACCTCTACCAATCCAAGGACAATGAGCAAGGATGACATGAAAGCACTTTATGAACATAGTATTTCAGGTAAATTATTTTAATGAAAAGAATTCTTATAGTTGAAGGTAATCTTAGGGAAGAAAATCAAAGCTTTACTGATGGTGGAATTAAAACTCATACTGAAAGTTTAAAAGACAGTATTAGTTATTTTACAGATCAATTAGATATTGATGTTGTTAATCCTTCTTCAGATGAAAACATTAACGAAGTAGCTAAAGATTTAACTAAATATCATGGAATGATATGGGGTGGTAGTAGTTTAAATATTTACAATGATACTCCAGAAATAAGAAGACAAATAAATTTTATGAGGGAATGTCAAAAGAATATAAAAAATATATTCGCAATATGTTGGGGAATGCAAGTTGCTGTGACCGTTGCTGGTGGTGAAGTAAAGAAATGCCCCAATGGTGCTCACAGAGGAATAGCTCATGATGTAGAAATAAATGAAAACGGACTTAAACACCCACTATATAAAAATAAAAATAAAAAATTTAATACTCCTGCGTTTAATTTTGATGAAGTTGTAAAATTACCCGAGGGCTCTACATTACTTTCATCAAACCCAATAAATAAAGTCATGGGTATAAATTTTAAAGTTGGTTCAACAAATATATGGGGAATTCAATATCACCCAGAGATAACCTATGCCAAAATGATAAGCTTAATTCATTTTAGGAGAGATCGACTATTAGAAAAAAAAGCCTTTATTGACCAAATGGAAATAGACTCTCATGTTAAAATTATAGAGGATGAAAATAAAATTTCTAATAAAGATGCAAGAATGAGAGAATTAGAAAATTGGCTAAATAATTTAAATTAGAACAAGCCTTCTATTTCACCTTTTTCATTAAGCTTAATAGAGTCTGCTGCAGGAACTCTTGGAAGTCCAGGCATTGTCATAATGGCTCCACATATAACAACAATAAATTCTGCACCTGAAGATAATCTTACTTCTCTAATTGGTAATGAATGGCCTGTTGGAGCACCTTTTGCATTTGGATCAGTAGAAAAACTATATTGTGTTTTCGCTACACATATAGGTAAATTCCCATAACCCGCTTCTTCAAAAGATTTTAATTGATCTTTTATTTTACTGTCAGCAACAACTTCGTTTGCTCGATATATTTCTTTTGCAACAGTTTCAACTTTCTCTAACAAAGGTGTTTTTTCATCATATAAAAATTTAAAATTTGCTTGTTTTTGATCAATTAAATCTACAACATGTGAAGCAAGTTCTTTTGTCCCTTCGCCACCATTTGACCAATGAGTGCATAAAGTAGCTTTTACTCCCATATTATCACAAGCATTTATTAACTCTTTTACCTCATTATCTGTATCAGCAACAAAATGATTAACAGCAACCGCTACCGGTAAACCAAATTTTTTTACGTTTTCAATATGTCTTTCTAAATTTACTAAACCTTTTTTTAACGCTTCTACATTTTCATTTTTTAAATCATCTTTAGCTACACCGCCGTGCATTTTTAATGCTCTGATTGTTGCAACAATAACTACACACTCAGGTTTTAAATTTGATTTTCTACATTTAATATCTAAAAATTTTTCTGCTCCTAGGTCTGCTCCAAATCCAGCTTCAGTTACAACATAATCAGCTAGTTTTAAACCTGCTTTAGTTGCTATTACAGAGTTACAACCGTGCGCAATGTTTGCAAAAGGACCACCATGAATAATTGCTGGATTATTTTCTAACGTTTGAGTTACGTTAGGCCTGATTGCTTCTTTTAACAAAACAGTCATTGGTCCGTTGGCATTTAAGTCTTTTGCAAAAATAGGCTTTCTATCTCTAGTATAAGCAACAGTAATATTACCGATTCTCTTTTCCAAATCTTCAAGATCATTTGCTAAACAAAAAATAGCCATTATCTCAGATGCTACTGTAATATCAAAACCATCTTCTCTTGGAAAACCATTTGCTACTCCACCTAAATTAATATTGATAGATCTTAAAGATCTATCATTCATATCCATAACTCTTCTCCAAACTACTCTTCTTACATCTATGTTTAATTTATTTCCCCAATAAATATGATTATCAATTAACGCTGACAATAAATTGTGAGCAGATGTAATTGCATGGAAATCCCCTGTAAAATGTAAATTGATTTGTTCCATTGGAACAACTTGAGCATATCCTCCACCTGCTGCTCCACCTTTCATTCCAAATGAAGGACCTAAACTAGGTTCACGTAAACACACTATAGAATTTTTACCAATTTTATTTAATCCATCATTTAAACCAACTGACGTAGTAGTTTTCCCCTCACCTGCAGGAGTTGGTGTAATAGCAGTAACTAAAATTAATTTTCCATTTTGTTTGTCTTTTAAACTATCTAAATATTCTAAATTTATTTTAGCAATATGACGTCCCATAGGGCTAAAAGCACTTGGTTCGTCTGGAACATTAATTTTACCCAAAATCTCATTAATGGGTTTCATTTTTGCTTCTCGTGCAATTTGGATATCTGATTTTGACATAAATCTAATTACTTATTAATGAGCAGAATTACTATCCTTTTTTGTCACGTATTTAAACATCTAAAAAATATATATAAAAAAAATTAGCAAAAACTTATATTTAATTTTATAAAACTTACCGATGCAGAAATATTCAGTATTTAGTCTAATCAAAAACGCTTTCTCCAATCACCAAAATTGGGAAGTTGCTTGGAAAGATCCAACTCCAAAAAGTGAATATGATGTAGTCATCATTGGAGGCGGAGGACACGGTCTTGCTACTGCATATTATTTAGCAAAAGAACATAATATTAGAAATGTAGCTATAATTGAGAAAGGCTGGATTGGGGGTGGAAATGTTGGTCGAAATACAACGATCATAAGATCTAATTTTATGTACGATGCTAATGCAAGATTTAATGAATTTGGAATGGATTTATGGAGAAACTTAAGTCAAGAACTGAACTTTAATGTGATGTTTTCTCCAAGAGGAATAATAAACTTAGCCCACTCAGATGCTCAAATGAACGCATATGCTCGTAGAGGAAACTCTATGAGATTAAATGGAATAGATGCAAAATTATTGGATAGAGACGAAGTTAAAAAATTAATTCCAATGGCTGACTTTAGCGATGAAGTACGTTTCCCAATTTTTGGAGGCTTAATGCAACCAAGCGCTGGTACCGCAAGACATGATGCTGTTGCTTGGGGTTATGCGCGTCAAGCAGATGATATGGGAGTAGACATAATACAACATTGTGAGGTCACTGGTTTTGATGTTGTTAACGGAAAGATAAAAGGAATTAGAACTTCAAGAGGAGATATTAAAGCAAAAAAAGTTGGATTATGTGTTGCAGGTAGCACAAATATTTTAGCTGAAAAATTAAATATGACACTGCCAATAGAAACTCATGTACTGCAAGCTTGTGTTTCAGAACCTGTAAAACCATTATTAGACGGAGTAGTAACTTTTGGTGCAGGCCACTTTTATATAAGTCAATCAGATAAAGGTGAGATGGTAATGGGTGGTGATCTTGATGGATATAATAGTTATGCTCAAAGAGGCAACTTGCCGACTATACAACATGTATTGACAGGTGGCTTAGCTTTGTTTCCATTTTTAAGTAGATTAAAAATGTTAAGGACATGGGGAGGGATCATGGATATGTCTATGGATGGTTCCCCAATAATTGATAAAACTCATATTGAAGGTTTATATTTAAACTGCGGATGGTGTTATGGAGGTTTTAAATCTACTCCTGTCTCAGGTTGGACATTTGCTCATACAATTGCGCAAGATCAAGTTCATGAATTAAATTCAGAATTAAGATTAAATAGATTTTCTACAGGCCATCTTTTAGATGAAAAAGGTTTAGGAACTAAAACCTGGATTGGTTAAAAAATGTTATACATCAAATGTCCTTATTGCGGTTTAAGAGCACAAAAAGAATTTTCATATGGAGGTGATGCAACTGTAAAAAGACCTAATATAAATGAAGAAATATCAAGCGAGGATTGGGATAATTTTGTTTATATGAGAAAAAGTCCAAGAGGGAAACATATAGAGTTATGGCAACATATAGCTGGATGTAGACAATGGATTAAGGTGCAAAGAGACACCGCTACACATGAAATTTTCCAAACAGCAAAAGTCACAGAAGAAATAAGATGAGCCAACCATTTAGATTAAATAAAGAGGGATTAATTAATCGAAACAAAAAAATATCTTTTACTTTTAATGGTAAAAAATTATTTGGATATGAAGGTGATACAATTGCATCCGCTTTAATAGCAAATGGAATACATTTGGTCGGTAGAAGTTTTAAATATCATAGACCGAGAGGTTTTTTTGGTGCAGGAGTAGAGGAGCCAAATGCAAAACTTCAAGTAGAATTCAATGGTCATTCAGAGCCAAATGTTAACGCAACAGAAATGGAACTCGTTGAAGGTTTGTCTGCAACGAGCCAAAATTGTTGGCCATCAGTTAATTTTGATGTTGGTGCAATTAATAATTTTTTAAAAATGTTTTTCCCTGCTGGGTTTTATTACAAAACATTTATGTGGCCTAAAAGTTTCTGGTATAAAATTTACGAACCTTTCATAAGAAAAGCTGCAGGTTTAGGGGTTGCTTCGATAGAAAAAGATAAAGAAAGATACGAACATAAATTTGAGTATTGCGATTTGTTGGTTACTGGATCTGGACCCTCTGGATTAGCAAGTGCTTATGCTGCTGCAAAAAATGGAGCAAAAGTAATTTTAGCTGAGGATAAGCCAAGATTTGGAGGAACACTTTTAACTGATGACGTAAGCATTGATAATTTATCAGGAAAAGATTGGGCAGAAAAAATAATTAGTGAATTAAAATCTATGCCTAATGTAACTGTAAAAAATAGATCTCAAGTTTTTGGTTACTATGATCATAACATGCTAGTTATGTTTGAAAGAGTTAGTGATCATTTAGAGAAAAAATCAAAGTTCATTCCAAGACAAAGACTTTGGTATATTAGAGCCAAAGAAACAATTTTATCAACGGGTTCAATTGAAAGACCAATTGTATTTGGCAACAATGATACTCCAGGAATTTTTTTATCAGCAGCTGCAAAAGAATATATGAAAGTCTACGGAGTTTTAGTAGGAAAGAAACCTTTAATATTTACTAATAATGATAGTGCATATGAAACAGCATTAGAGTTCAAAAAAAATAATGTTGAACCAATTATATTAGATACAAGAGAAGAACATTCTTCAGAATTAATCGATGAAGCTAAATCAAAAGGAATTGATATAAGATTTACTCACGGTGTTATTGTTGCTAATGGATACAAAAAAGTTAAATCTGCAAAAATTGGCAAACTGAATAAAGATAAAAATTCTTTTGAGAAAATTGAAACTATAGAATGTGATTGCATTTGTGTGTCTGGATTTTGGACACCATCTGTTCATTTAGCATCACAATCAGGAAATAAACTTAAGTATGAAGAAAAAATTGATGCATTTATTCCCGATAAGAAAAAACAACACGAGACATCAGTTGGTGCAGCAAATGGATCATTTACATTAGAAGAAAGTTTAAAACATGGTTTTGAAAATGGTTCAAATCTTTCCGCAAAAATTACAGAGACTAAAACAGAAATCTCAATTCCAAATGTAAATGAAAAGAAATACGGTGCTCATGATAAATTTTGGTGTATGCCGTTACCTAAAAATGAAAATCCTAAAAGATTTGTTGACTTTCAAAATGATGTATCTGTCTCTGATATAGAAATCGCACTAAGAGAAGGTTACAGATCAATAGAGCACGTCAAAAGATATACAACTCTTGGAATGGCAACAGATCAAGGCCGTACAAGTAATTTAAATGGTCTTCAGTTGGTATCTAATATAGAAAATAAAATAGTTCCTGAAGTGGGACACACAACATTTAGACCACCTTTTACACCAATTACAATCGGGACAATAGTTGGTCGTGAAGTTGGTATGGAATATATGCCGACTAGAAAAACTCCAATGCATGAATGGCATGAGAAAAATAATGCTGTATTTGTTGATGCAGGTGTTTGGAAAAGACCTCGATATTATAAGCAAGGAAGCGAAACTTTATTTGAAGCTTCAAAGAGAGAGGCAAAAAATGTTAGAGAGAATGTTGGTATATGCGATGTAACAACATTAGGAAAAATTGATATTAAAGGTCCAGATGCGGCAGAATTTTTAAATAGAGTTTATACAAATGCTTGGATGAAATTACCTGTTGGAAAAGCAAGATATGGATTGATGCTTAGAGAAGATGGAATTGTCATGGACGATGGAACAACAACAAGAATTTCAGAAAATCATTATCATATGACAACAACAACTGCACAAGCTGCAAATGTTTTATCTCACTTAGAATATTATCTTCAAATTGTTTGGCCAGAATTAAATGTAAATGTTGTCTCTACAACTGAGCAATGGGCAGGGGCTGCAATTGCTGGACCTAAATCTAGAGAAATGTTATCAAAATTATATCCGGACTTAGACGTATCAAATGAAGCTTTGCCTTTTATGGGTTATAAAGAAGCAGAATTTTTTGGTGTTCCATCAAGAATTTTTAGAATTTCATTTTCTGGCGAGCTTGCATATGAGATTAATGTAAAATCAGATCATGGTATGTTCATGTGGGAGAAAATGATGGAAGTAGGAAAAGAATTTGGAAATCAGCCTTACGGAACTGAAGCTTTATCAACATTAAGAATTGAAATGGGACACGTTGCAGGACCAGAATTAGATGGACGAACAATTCCATCAGATGTTTCATTAAATGGATTAGTTTCAAAGAAAAAAGATTTTATTGGCAAAAATTCTTTAGGAAGAGAAGCATTTAATGTTGAGAGCAGACAAAAAATTGTCGGACTTATTCCAATTGATAGAAAGTCTAGTATTCCTGAAGGATCTCATATTGTTCAAGATCAGAATGCAAAATTACCTAATCCTAAACTTGGTCACGTTTCTTCTTCTTGTTGGAGTGTAGAAAATAATAATCCATTTTCTCTAGCAATTATGAAAGATGGAAAAAACATGATTGGCAAAAAGTTTTTTGCGGTATCACCATTAAAAAATAAATCAATTGAGGTAGAAGTTATATCTTCACACTACGTTGACCCAGAGGGAAAAAGAGTTAGATCATGAAAAATGTTTCTGCACTAGAAAATATTCATAAACATGGATTGTTTGGCAATCACGATAGTAAAGATAAGCTAATAAATATTAGAGAAATCAAAGATGTTTTGATTTATCAAATTGTTAAATATAAAAAATCTTCAATTAGTATTGATAAAATAAAAATAGATAATTTAAATTTACCTGAGACACTTTTGGTTTCTTCAAATAAAAATACAAGAATTTTATGGATGGGACCTGATAATTGGTTAGTCGTTTCAAAAAATAAAGAAATAGAAAAATCTATTTTAGAGAACTTAAGTCATGATGATTTTGCATTAACAGATTTATCTCATTCAAGAACAATACTGGAATTGGAAGGTTCTTTAGTAGATGAAGTATTGAAAAAAGGTTGTCCGTTAAATTTAGATGGTCTTGATGAAGGAAAATGTTCTAATTCTGCTTTTCATGCAATTACAATAACTATTGATTTTATTAGTTCAAATCCAAGAAAAGTAAGAATATTCGCTTTAAGAAGTTTTGGTGAATCTCTTTATCATTCAATAACTGATGCTTGTTTAGAATTTGGCTATAAAGCTGAATAAAAATTATTCTGAAGTTTTAAATTTAGTTTTTTGAATAATAACCACAAACACAATTGGAATTATTAAAGTTATTAGTGTTACTGTTATCAACAAAATACCTAGATCTGAATAATCGGCAGTGGTAAGAATAGCGTTTGTTACCTTATCCTTTACCTCTCTAGTAATAACATAAATTTCATTTAAATATTTAGTTCCTAAAGCACTTGCTGATAAAGCAAGATTTGTAAAAGATGCGAATACTGCAAAGAAAGTTGCTTTTAAGTGCGACGGAGCATTTTTAGCAATCCACGCGAGCAAAGGTATCATTGAGACTTGTCCCAAAGGTGACTCAAGTGCAGTATTTAATATTGCAATAAACTTGGCATCAACAACTCCATTAGTAATTGATGATGTCCAATTGTGAAATCCATAATACATACCAACACTTGGTAAAAATAAAATTGCGCCTGCAACAGATAAAATTACTATTATTCTAGCTATAGAGTTGTTTGCCATAAATGGTCTTAATAAAATAATACCAACAAGCGTTAAAACAGAGGCTATAAGAGATAATACAGAAAAAAATTGTTCATTGAATTCAAGTACATCAATTTCAAACCAAGATAAACCCGGACCAGGTCCAGGCATTGCTCTAAAAATAAATATTATTATTGCTGTCCCTACAACAGTAAGTCTTAAATCCTGAGGAAGTTCTTTAACTAATTTATTCATTAAAAATAGAATAATTGCCATTGAACCCACGAAAACAATTTCTTGAGCAAATGGTACTTTGAATGATCCAATACCTAAAGTGAAAATAACAAAAACTAAACTTCCACCTAATATCCACCAGTTTATTTCAGTTTTTTCTGAAGGAGCATAATCTTGATCACCCTCAAGACCTTGTTCAATAAGTTTTCTTTTCTTTTGATTTTTTAAATATGAAGCGAGAAATATTCCAAGAACGGATACAATTGGTATAATTAAAGCATATATATAGATTGAACCGTATAAACTTATCTTATCTGCTTGTTCAAGATCGTCTACTCCTTTAAAGAGGATAACGTTAGCTAAAGCAACTAAAACAGTTCCACCAATTATTGCAAATCTTCCAAGAGTTTGCATTGTTGTATGCATAAGCTTGATTTCATCTCTTGAAAATTTATTTCCACTGTCATCAACTAAAGGAACAGCCTCTACAGTCATAGCATCAGCCACAACATCTTGAACAACATAACCAATCGGAGCAAGTAAAACACTGATCACAAACCATGTTTCTACTGAAAGAATTGATGACATCCACTCAGTATGAATTATTAAACCGTACATTATAATTAAACTTAATGAGATTAAGGATGCTCCAACAAAAACCATGTAATTTTTTTTATTCCAGATTAGATCAACAAGATGACCTAAAGGCATCTTCAATGCCCATGGAATTCCAGCCCAAAAACCCAGTCCAGCAAGAAAAGCAGCAGATAAGTTTAGATAGTCTTTAACAAAAAAAGTTCCAACAATACCTGTTAGTCCTGAAATACCAGCAGCAAGATAAATCATCAATGGTGGTAGATAGGTCCACTTAAACTGTCTTCCTAAATCTATTAAAGTACTATCTATAAATCTCAAAATTTTATTACTCATAAATTATTCTGTTAAATTTAATAATATTAATCCATTTTGTTTAGTTTCTTTACACCAAAGTTCATAACTTTCACAAACTCTCCACAAATGATCAAATGCTCTTTGAGATAATTCCAAAGGAAAGTGACTTTTTGCATAATATAATTTTGGGATTTTCATTAATTGTTTAATCATAGTATCTTTTTGTATTTGTAAAAGTCTTATAGTTTCTTGATTAATCTTTTTTTTTGTAGATTTATCTACGTAGTCATTGCTCTCAAGTTCTTTAAACCATTTATCATGAAAATTTCCTGAACTAATTTCATTATAATCATCTGATGCAATAAATATTTCAAAAGCTTGAATATTAGTTAAATTAGGGTTCTTAATTTTGATTTCATATATCTTTTGATAAATGATTTCGGCAACATATAATACAAATGGTCTCGATTTATCAGTTTCCAAACTAAACTCCTCAAATATCAACTGAATAATAGCATGAATTAGGATCATCTTTATAGTGCGCAAAAGGCCCACACTCTTTAAAACCAAAACTTTTAAAAAGTTTTCTAGCGGGTGCAAAAAAATCACCTGCACCAGTTTCGACACTTAGTTTAGTAATTCCTATTTGTTTAGATTTTTCAATAAGATGTGAAATTATTTTTCCACCATATTTTTTATTTCTAAATTTATCTGAAACTCTTATAGATTTAAATTCTCCATGCGTTTCATCAAATAATTTTAAAGCTCCACAACCAATTAATTCATTATTTTCCCATAAACTCCAGAATTTTATACTTGGAACCTTTAATCCAGGAATATCTAATACATGCGAACTCCCCTCAGGAGAAACTGATCTCAATTCAATAAAATGCTTAGTTAGCAACTCATTTACCTGCGGATCATCAAAATTATTTTCTATTGATTTCATAGTTTTGAAAAACATATAATCTAAATTTAGATTAAACCAAGAAAATTAAATATGTGTGGAAGATACGTAATAACTAGCCCTGTTACAAAAACAAAAAAACTTGTTAAGTCAGCTATACAAGTTGAAGATAATGAAAATTATAATGCACATCCATTTCAAAAATTACCTGTAATTAAAAAATATAATAATGGAAATACTCTAGAAAATTTAAAGTGGGGAGTAGTACCTAGTTGGGCTAAGCAAAAAGATTTTAAACCTTTAATAAACGCAAGACTAGAAACTATTGATGAAAAAGTGTCTTTCAAAAAATTAATTCGATTACATAGATGTGTAGCTGTAGCAGATGGTTTTTATGAGTGGAAAAGAGAAAAAGAAAATAAAACACCTTATTATTTTTTAAGAGAGGATAAAAAGCTTATGTATTTAGCGGCTATCTATGACAATGATCAATTTTGTTTAATAACCGAGGATGCAGATGAAAATATTAAAGAAATACATCATAGACAACCTGTTATAATCAATGAAAATGATGTTAATAGATATTTAAATCTTGAATTGACAGGATCGAGTTTTCTTAAAGAGTGTAAAAAAACAAAATTAAACTTTCATGAAGTCTCAAAGGAAGTTAATAAACCTACAAACAATAATATTTCTTTGATACAAACTATATCTTAAAACTATTTTTCTATAGTTGTTAAATGTCCCATTTTTCTTTTAGCTTTAACTTCTTTTTTTAAATAATCATAAAAAAATTCATTTTCTTTAAATTTTTTATTTTTATATTCTAATATATCCTCACCAATCAAATTTAGCATTTTTGCATTATAAATTTTTTTTGTTTCTAATTTTTCAAGTCCACATACAGCTCTTATATGATTTTCAAATTGGCTAATGTTGTGTGAATTTATAGTTAGGTGTCCAGAATTATGCACTCTTGGCGCAACTTCATTAGCATATAAATTATTATTTTTATCTATAAAGAATTCAACGCACATAGTACCAATATAATCAAGCTCTTCAGCTACTTTTTTTGCCCAGTCTAATGCTTTATTTTTAATTTCATCACTTATATCAGCAGGAATTTTGGAGTGTTTTAAAATCTGGTCTTCATGATAATTTTCAATTGGATCATAAATTTCATATTTTTGGTGACCAAATCTTGTAACCACAACTGAAATTTCTTTTTTTAAATTTACTATCTTTTCTAAGATGTAGCCTTTTGAAAAATCGAAATCATTGTTTAAATCATTTGCATTATTTATTTTATATTGGCCCTTTCCATCGTAACCTAGTGTACAAGTTTTCAATAAACCAGGTATAAATTTATCGTTTATTTTTATATCATCTAAATCATTTATACTTACATACTGAGTTGTAGTTATATTGTTTTTATTCAAAAATTCTTTTTCAGTTAGTCTATTTTGGATTAATTTATTTATTTCAGGGCTAGGTAATACAGACTTTATTTCATTAATTTTTTTCAATATTTCATATGGAATATTTTCAAACTCATATGTTACAAGATCAACTTTTTCTAAAAAGTTATTGATAATATTTATGTCTTGGTAATCTCCATAAATAAATTCATCAGCAAAATTGATTGCAGGTGCATCTTTATCGTCAGATAAAATAACCGTTTTAATATTTAGTTTTTTTGCTGCGGATGCTAATAGACTTCCTAATTGTCCACCGCCTATTATTCCTAGATCAGGTTTAGACATTAATTACTTTGGTTTTTTTTTTACTTTTGATGTTTGTTTTTTTCGCCAATTTAAAAGTGTTTTTTTTACATTGTTATCATAAGTAGCTATAATTGAAGCGGCATATAAACCAGCATTGATTGCGCCATCTTCTCCAATAGCAACTGTACCAACAGGAATTCCTTTTGGCATTTGAGCAATTGATAGTAGGCTATCTAAACCTTTTAACTTTTTACTTTCAATGGGAACACCTATAACTGGAATTCTAGTTATTGCAGCAATCATACCAGGTAAATGTGCTGATCCCCCAGCTCCAGCAATAATAATAGAAATATTATTATTTTCTGCTTTCCTTGCATAGGTATAAAGTCTATCAGGCGTTCTGTGTGCAGAGACGATATTTGTCTCATAATTAACTTTTAAAATCTTAAGAACCTTTTCACAATTCTTCATTGTTTTGTAATCAGACTGACTGCCCATTACAATTGATACTTTATGTGATTTTTTTTTGTATTTCATGAAACCAATATCAATTTACAGATATTTCCCTTAAATTGCAATTTTTAGCTCAGGACAGTTTAAGTTAGTGACAATCATAATAATAATAATAGTGTATATCAAATATGAATTATCGAATTGATAATCTTCAGTATTGTAAATGGTCTAGAGAAATCTTTGAAATAAATAATAAAGCTGGATTAAATGCGGTTCACGTAACTTTAGTTTATCATGAAGACTATGATGAATTACAACAAAGAATACAAGAGTGGAATAAACATTTTGAAGAAAATAAAGATCTTATATTTCTAGGCAATAACTACAATGATATTACAAAAGCAAAAGAAGAAAATAAAACTGCAATTTTTTTTGGATTTCAAAATTGTTCTCCAATTGAAGATGACATAGGTCTTATAGAAAAAGTACACTCACAAGGTTGTCGATTTATGCAATTAACTTATAACAACCAATCTTTATTAGCCACTGGATGTTATGAAAAAAATGATAGCGGAGTTACTAATTTTGGAAAAGAGGCTATTAAAGAAATGAATAGAGTAGGTATCGTTGTTGACATGTCTCATTCAGCAGAGAAAAGTACACTTGATGCAATTGAAATTAGTCAAAAACCTATTGCGATCACTCATGCAAATCCTACTTTTTGGTTTGAAGCTAAAAGAAACAAATCTACAGAATTATTGAAAGTTTTATCTGCAAGTGGAGGAATGTTAGGCTTATCATTGTATGCTCACCATTTAAAAGATGGAACGAATTGTAAATTAGAAAGTTTTTGTGAAATGGTTGCGAGAACAGTTGAAATTATGGGTATTGATAATGTTGGAATAGGATCAGACTTATGTTTGAACCAACCAGATAGTGTAGTTGAGTGGATGAGAAATGGAACATGGTCAAAATCAAAAAATTTTGGTGAAGGCAGTAAAGATAAACCTGGTTTTCCAAAACAACCAGATTGGTTTTTGGATGCAAGAGGATTTAATAATATAAACACAGAACTAAAAAATAAAGGTTTTCACGAAGAAGAGATAAATAAGATACTTGGCAATAACTGGTTTAATTTTTATAAAGGAATTAATTAATGCAAGTTCCACTAAGAGATCCTAAAATTGTAATGAAACTTTCTAGGCTTGGATCGTTTCATCAATCTAAATTATCTTTTCTAAGATCATTTTTAAATGAGTTCAAAGATTGGAAATATAACAGAGATTTGTTTGACTTGAATGATAGGGGATATGGAGTAGCTATTTATTCATTCTCAAAAGATAAAAAAACATATTCTCTAGTTTGTTTTGCTAATGAGCTTAAAGATGAGGAAAGATCTGATAGAGTAATAGCAACCAAATGGGATGCTGCATTTGCTTTGTATGATGGCATTCCTTCAAAAATTGATATTGATAGACTTTCACAAAATGTCCCTAAACAAGAAGTAGGGAGACTTTCTTATAAAGAACTAACTCTCTCAAGAGCAAATAGATCAATTAGAGCATTTAATTATGTGGTCGAGTGTTTATCAAAAGGTATCCAGCCCAATACTAATGAGCTTTCAAAAGTTGGATACTTGTACAGAACAACTGCAGTATATGGCTCAGGAAAATTTGGATTAGCAGACAGGTTTAGAATTAAAAATAGAGATGAAATTAATGGTCCTTTTAGATTGGAAATGATGTTAGTTTACCTTGTAAGACAATTTACTTTCGATCAAGTCAATCATATAGCAAAACATAAAAATCCTAAAGACGCTGTAGAATTAGACTTGAATATTTGCAGAAATTTAGGAATTGGTAATTCAACTGGATTGGGAATGGCACCATTTATTGTAAACCACCCTTCATTGTTAAATAATTGGATTCTAGCTAAAGAAACAGCTTTAAAAAAAATAAGAGAAATAGAAAAAGTATCAGAAGAAGAGTTTAAAATCTTTTACAACTGTTTAACAAAATCTTTAAAAAATGTAACTTCATGGAATACTGATAGTGAATATCAAAAGAAGAAAATTGAGAATTTAATTAATGATTTACAAAATTTAATCAATTATTTGAAAGACAATATTCATAAATCAAATTTTTATATATTCGACAAATTATATAATTGGGCAGAGGAAAATTTATCCGAAGAAGGAGTTGAGTATTTGGTTTCTATAATGATGGAGCCATATAATAAAATAACCGATCCTTTAATTTCTCAAATGAGTTCAGATGAGGATAGTAGTTTTAATATACCTGTAGACAGAACTATAAATGACCTAAGAGAAATAATTGAAAAAAATTATTCAGATATTTTAAAAATTGATTTTTCAAAAAATGAAAATAATAAAAAATTTTGGTTCATTTCAAAAAATAAGGAAGAACCTAGGATTGGAGATCGGTTTGAAGATAATGGCTCAGAACTTGAGCAGCCTACAGCTATTGCTAGAGATATTAAAAAACTTTATGAAACTATTTTTACATTAAAAAACAGCTTAAAGATTGGCAATTTTCTAGTACAGAACAATGATTTAAGACATATTGTAAGAAGAGTGTTTATAACAGAGAAATATCCATATTCTGAAATTCAAGATAACACCATTGGCTCAAAATTAGTTCCTATTGATATGTTAAGACTTAAACTATCTTTTTTTGGGGCGGTAAAGTTTGATCCAAGATCTGACAAATGGTTAAGGATTTGTATGTTTCAAGGAGCTCCATTACCAAATGAACTAAATTCATTTAATCAATATTGGATATATAACTAAAGTAATTAATGAGAAGTTATAGTGAAATTGACACGATTGTTAAACGTTCAACAAAAGCGAAAGGTTTCTCCTGGGGAGTTGCAGAAGAAATAGGAAAGAACATCAAGCAACTCGAGTTATTTGGTTTACCAGGAATAAAACATATAAACCAATATTTTAAGATTTTTAATAATGAGAAGTTTGAAAATTGCCAATCTTTTAACAAAAGCAACAGACCTCAAAACTTTTACTGCCCAATTAAACTTGGATTAAGTTTTTTTGATCAATCTATCTCTATCCAAGAACTAAATGATATAGAAATTGAAAAAATGGTTTACCCATTGATATTTTTGCCGTTCGTCAGCAGATCTTCGGAAATAACAGGAAAGAGAATTTTTTTAAAGATAGATCAAAAAGAATTTTTATTAAATTTCAATCAATCAATTTATTCAAATTATTTAAGTAGTGAGGTTGTAGAAAAAGCTGATGTAATTAAAATCCAATTCTTAGAAAACAAGAATAATTTTTCCGAAGAAGATTGGAAAGAATTAACAAAATTATCTGAAAACACATTTGTTGAAGAAACAGATGAGTTAAAACAAAAAACCGCAGGAGCAGGATTAACAGATAATGACTGATAACTTTGAATATAAATCGGACAAATCAGATAAAAATGAATTAAATGAAATTTGTGATGAATGTAAAAAAGAAGATGAGACAGTAACTCAAAATTTAATACTCACAGGATATAAACTTTGTAACTCCTGCAGAACATCTAAAACTTTATTTCCGCTTTAAATATTTGTACTTATAGGTAATGAATTAATTTTTGTCATTACAAATGAAATTGTCAAAAAAGAAATAATTAAAAAAGACAAAAATACAATTCCAAATGCTTTTAAATTTGATTTTAAATTTAAAATATGTCGTGTTGCAATGATTAATGAAGCAAAAATCCAAAATTGAGTAAGAAAAATAATTAAAAGAACCAGTTCTGGTGTGACAGCAAAAAATCTTATAAGGCCTGGAGCATGTGCGTACCCAACAGCTATAAGAACTCTTTTAAATGGAATTTTTCTATCTTTATCAGGAAAAATTTTAACTCCAATTACAAATATAAAAATTGCCCACACCAGCCAGGTTAATAATGCTGTTAAACCAGATATACCAACAGACGTTTTAACAATTGTGTTCGCTGCGATAGCACCAGCAACCCCATCTAAAATCATGATAAGAATTGCAAAATAAATTCCAGCTTCTCCATAATATCTTGGAGTTCTATAAAGAGTTTTATCAAGCTTTAACGATTTAAAAACAATTTCTAAAAACTGAGCAAACATTAATTATCTTTATTTTTTTTTTGCGCCTTATATGAAACGACTAATGGGAATATTATTAGAGCAATAGCGATTATAATGCAAACAACTATGAAAAAGGTTTTCGTCATATTTAGGGGGAATTAAATTCCCCCTAAAAAAATTTTTATCACTTACTGACTACTTCTCTTGTATTTGCGTTGTAAGATTCTGTAAATGGAATATCAACTACAACTGCATCAACTGGTTCCCCAGGTTTATCAGAATATTTTTCTGGTAGGTGGACTTTAAATTTCGATCCAACTTTACCTCTTGGAAAACCATTTGCATTCAGCGTGCCATCAAAAGGTACATATCCCATAGCAATATTTTTCCCTTTTTCTGGGTGATACCAAGGAGAAGTTACAAATCCTACAGGCTCACTGCCATTTTCTGAAATCAACCAAAAATCTGGAGCGTATTCTTCAATAGGTTTTCCACCTAATTCAAGTCCAACTAATTGAAGCTTGTAAGGTTTATGACCTGCTTTTAAATCAGCTTTCATTTTCTCGAGGGCTTTTTTACCAACATAATCTCCTTTTTTGTTCCATTCACCTTTTCCAGATAAAGAAACTTGATATCCAAGATTACATTGAAAAGGATTATGCTCATGATCCATATCTTGTCCCCATGAAAGAATTCCAGCCTGAATTCTTCTATGGTGTGCAGGAGCAATCACCATTAAGTTATGTTTTTTACCTGCTTCAAGAACAGCATTCCACATATCTTCGGCATATAAAGTTGCTTCTCTTAAATATATTTCAAATCCAGACTCGCCTGAAAAACCTGTTTGAGAAATAATACAACTTCTTCCACCAACTTTTGCAGACGCCAATCCATAAAAAGGCATGTTGTCTATGTCAACTTCACTTCCACAAAGATCTTTCATTAAAGCTTTTGCTTTAGGACCTTGAATTTGTACAGGACAAGCATCTATTTCATTAATTTGAACATTAAACCTTTCATCTGCATTTACTCCTTGCAAATATAATCCAATATCACTATCTGATAAACTAAACCAAAATTCATCTTTAGATATTCTTAAAAGAATAGGATCATTTAATACTCCTCCATATGCATTACACAAAATTACATATCTTCCTCTCATTGGAGAAATTTTTGTAGCATCTCTTGTAATTACATAATCAACAAATTTTTCTGCATCTGGTCCTTTAACTTGTATTTGTCTTTCAACTGCAACATTCCACATTGTTACATGGTTTTTAATTGCTTCGTACTCCACCATTGCACCACCATCTTCAGGTTTAACATAACCTCTTGGATGATAAATTCTGTTATATACAGTTGCTCTCCAACATCCTGCTTTCATTGATAAATGCCAGTATGGAGACTTCCTTACTCTTGTTGATATTAGCATTTCAACTTTAGTAGGTCCGCTTTGTCTTAAATTGTATGGTACTTTTCTATCAGACTGATCTACTGATGTTGTATGTCTTATTTTACTATAGTCAAATTCATTAGACATAGTTATTCTCCTTCAACCACTTGTTAGTTTCCTTCAAGCCGCCGAATGTATAAATGTGGAAATAATCAGTATGCGATTTAACTTTCCCAATTAAATCATTAGGGTCTTTAGGTTTCAATAAATCTAACGCCTTACTAAAATTAGATTTAAGAAAGTTAATGGAATTTTTTGCCCCTACAATATTAGCAAATTTAATTAAGCTAGATATTTTCATTGGCCCAGTTATTCCAACATGAACTGGTATTGTTTGTTTTGATATAAAATCTATAATAGGCTGAGTATCCATTAGCCACTGTGTAACTATATAATCAGCATAAGGCTTTTTATCTATCATAGCTTTTTCTAAATCAGAGTCGGATATATCAGGACTCCCCTCGGGATGTCCAGCAATTCCAATCTTAATACCATCAAAAAATCCTGTCTCTAACATTTGATACGAGCTATCAAATTTTCCGATCGGGTCACGACTTCCACCTATCACCAAGACCTGCTTAACACCCAAATCTTTACATCTAGAAACATAATCTTTTAGCTGATTTTCATCATTTATTGACCTTGCTGGGAAGTGAGGAACTGGATTAAATCCCTCTTTAACTAACTCTCCAGACTGTTGAGCGGTCTCTTTATAATCACCCCCAGGTAGCATTGTAACATAAACATCTTTTACCTTTGGCAACGTGCTTAAATCAGTTTTAGGACCTATTTCTAAAGAAAAATTCATAAGTAAATTCTTAATTATTTTATATTCGGTGTCTATAAAAATATTAAACAGATAAACACATTGTAACCCATTGTCATGATCTGAAAATTTAATTAAGTTTAGTCATGGAAAATAAATTATCTCAAATTACAGAATTATTCTCCAAAACAAGACAACAAACTCTATCTCTGTGCGAGAACTTAGAGGCTGAGGATATGGTCATACAGCCCAGCAAAAATGTTAGTCCTCTTAAGTGGCATCTTGGTCACACCACATGGTTCTTCGAAAAATTCATATTGTCAGAATTGGATGAAAGTTACAAACCATTTAACAAGGATTATAATTACATATTTAATTCTTATTACAATTCTGTAGGTGAGTACAATCCTCGAAATAAGAGAGGTTCACTAAATAGACCCATCTTAAAAGATGTTGTAAAATACAGACATTATGTAACTGAAAATATTATTGATTTTTTAAAAAGGACAAAAAATAATAGAACATCATTTTTAGTTGAACTAGGTTCAAATCACGAACAACAGCATCAAGAATTAATGTTAATGGATATTAAAAATATTTTTTTCAACAATCCATTGATGCCGACTTATAATTCTAACAATGATAAACCAACTGCTAAAGAAGAAAATGAATTGACATTAGAAACTAGTAAAAAATTTAAATATGGAAACAACGAGGATATTTTTTGTTACGATAATGAATTACCAGTATCAGAAACACAATTAGATCCTTTTAAAATACATTCATTTGTAACTAATGGAGAGTGGAAAGAATTTATTAATGATGGTGGATATAAAAACCATGAATATTGGTTATCTGATGGATGGGACTTTGTAAATAATAATAAATTAGAAAGACCAATGTATTGGATAGATAATAATAATTATTTTACATTAAATGGTTTAAAAAAAATTGATAATGAAAAACCAGTTTCTCATATAAGTTTCTATGAAGCAGATGCTTATGCAAGATACAAAAATAAAAGATTACCAACTGAATTTGAATTAGAGTATTTTTTAAAACAATCTGATAAAAAAGGTAATTTTTTAGAAAATAAAATTTTTCATGAAGTTGAAGAAAAAGCAGACGATGTTTATGGAAATTTATGGGCATGGACAAGCAGTAATTACACACCTTACAAAAAATATAAACCATATGAAGGAAATTTAGGAGAATATAATAACAAGTTTATGTGCAATCAGTTTGTCTTAAAAGGTGGTTCGCATTCTACATCTATTAATCATATTAGAGCATCTTATAGAAATTTCTTTTATCCAAGTGATACTTGGCAGTTTTGTGGTGTCAGACTAGCTGATGACATCTAGTGACTAATTTAAAACTAATAAATATAAACAATCAAATTCAAGACGATAAAAAATTAATCTTACAAGGATTATTAAATAAAAAACAAAAATATTTATTACCTAAATATTTTTATGATGAAAAAGGTTCAAAGTTATTTAATAAAATTACAAATGTTAAAGAATATTACCCAACAAATAAAGAGTTAGAAATACTAGGTAACTTACAAAAAGAGATAAGAAAGAAATTACCAATTAATTCAACAATTGTAGAATTTGGTAGTGGCTCAAATAAAAAAATAAATAAATTTATAAAATTATTAAATGAACCCAAAGAATACATTCCTATAGATATTAGTAAGGAATATTTGTTTGAAAATGCATCAATAATTGCAAAAAAATTCTCAGATTTAAAAGTAACAGCAATATGTGCAGATTTTAGTCAGACAAACAGATTAAATAAAATTTTAAAAAATAAAAAAAAAATAGTCAGTTTTTTTCCAGGATCGACCATAGGAAATTACTTGCCCAAAAATGCAAAAAAAATATTAAAAAATTTTTCAAAAATCATAGGCAAAAATTCTTATTTAGTAATTGGGGTTGATTTGATCAAAAATAAGAAAACTCTTGAAAATGCTTACAATGATAAATTGGGAGTTACAGCAAAATTTAATAAAAATATATTAAATGTAGTAAACAAAATTTGTAATTCAAATTTTCAAACTAAAAATTTTGATCATAAAGCATTCTACAATTTAAAAAAAAACAGAATTGAAATGCACCTTATTTCAAAGAAAAATTTCACATTAAAAATTAAAAAAAAGAAAATTAAATTTACTAAAGATGAAAGCATTCATACTGAAAATTCTCATAAATATACAAAAAATAACTTTGTTAAATTAGTTAATAAATCTGGCTTTAAAGTCTTAAAATATTTTTCAGATAAAAAAAATTATTTTGGAGTTTTTTTATTAAAAGTGAAGTAAGTTTTAATATGGCGCAAAAAGACGTAGGTAATAAAATTCCCATCTATAAGTTGAAAGACACCGATCAAGTAATGAAATATTACGATGAGTGGGGAGATGGCAATAAATATGATAAGGATATGGTCGATTGGAATTACACAGGACCAAAAGAAACTACAAAAGTATTCTCAGAATTCCAAAAAAACAAAGATGCAAAAATTTATGATGCTGGTTGTGGAACTGGATTGGTGGGTGTCGAATTAAAAAAATATGGTTTTAAAAATTTTCATGGGGCAGATCTTTCAAAAAAGTTATTAGAATTAGTACCAAATGACCTTTATGAAAAGCTTGAACAAGTAGACTTGAATAAACCCATTAATAAAAAAGATGATGAATATGACTCTGTTATGTGTGTTGGTACATTTACTTTTGGACATGTAAAGCCACAAGCCTTGGAGGAATTTATCAGGATTACAAAGAATAATGGACTTATTTGTTTTACCATCAATGAGGGAATACATGAAGAATATGGTTTTGATAAAAAAATTGAACAACTTAAACAGCAAAATAAATGGAAAGAAATAAAATTTTTTAAATCAGATTACATTGCGAGCAAAGACGTAAATGCTTGGTTAGGTTTATATCAAGTGATAAAGTAATTCATGTCAGAAATTTACAATATTATAGATAAACAAAAATTAGATATTGTATCGAAACCAATTAGTGAAGCTCACGGTTTACCAAATGAATGTTACATCAGTAAAGAATACACTTTAATCGAAAGAAAAAAATTATTTGAAGATAAGTGGATAGTAATTGGAGTTGGAAGTTCTATTCCGGATGAAGGTGATGTGAAACCAATTGATTTACTTGGAATACCCTTACTTATTGTTAGAACAAAAAACAAAGAAATAAAAGTTTTTCATAATATTTGTAGCCATAGAGGAGTTAAATTAGTTAAAGAAGCTGGCAAAATTAGAAATGTTATTAGGTGCTCATATCATTCATGGTCTTATGACTTAGAGGGAAAATTAATTGCTACACCTCATATAGGTGGCATGAATATTCATCAAACTCCTGGATTTGATAAATCAAAAAGTAATTTAAAAGAGATAAGATCATATATTTGGTTAGATCTAATTATGATTAATATTAACAACAATGAAATGTCATTTGAGGATTACATTAGTCCTTTAAGTCAAAGGTGGGAAAAATTTTGGTCATTAAAAGATAGAGAATTAATTTATCATGCAAATGACTATGGTTATTTTAAATTAGATGCAAAGTGTAATTGGAAATTTGCAATTGAAAATTATTGTGAGAGCTATCATTTGCCTTGGGTTCATCCTGGATTAAATTCTTATTCAAAATTAGAAGATCATTATCATATTCAAGGACTGCCAAATCGTTTTGCTGGACAAGGAACTGTGGTCTACAATCCAAGGTTTGAAGGAAAAGAAAAGTTTCCATGCTTTCCTAATTGGCCCAAACATAAAGAAAATATAGCTGAGTATGTAGCGCTATTTCCAAATGTAATGTTAGGAATTCATAAAGATCATTATTATGCTTATTGGTTAGAGCCAATCAATCATGAGTTTACAATAGAACATATGGAAATTTATTATGTTGGAGATGAGGCGGCAACCTCAACAAAGTATAAAAATTTAAGACAAAAAAATCACAAACAATGGAAAGATATTCAAAAAGAAGATGTAGATATAATTCAAAGTATGCAAATAGGTAGAAACTCTCCAGCTTATAATGGTGGTAATTTTTCACCTAAGATGGACAATCCAACTCATCACTTTCATAAGTGGGTTGCTGGTAATTTAATTTAAAGCTAAAACCTAAAAATGAAAATTATATTAATTATGGGACTACCAGGAGCAGGCAAAACAACTTTAGCTGATGAACTTGCACCTTTATTAAATGCTAAAAGATTAAATGCAGATGAAGTAAGAAAAGCTGCAAACGATTGGGATTTTTCAGAAGAGGGAAGGACAAGACAAGCAAAAAGAATGGCAGACTTTGCATTAAAATTAAAAGAAGAAGGAAATTATGTGATTGCGGATTTTATTTGCCCAACTCCAAAGGCAAGAAGTTTATTTCCTGCAGATTATGTAGTTTGGGTAGATACAATAAAAGAAGGTAGATTTGATGACACTAATAAAATGTTTATTAAACCAGAAAAATATAATTTTCATGTTACCACACAAGATGCTAAGTCTTGGGCACCAAAGATTTTAAAGGAGATAAGCAAATGACATATCAATGGGATAATAAAAAACCAACAGCTCAAATGTTAGGAAGATGGCAACCGTTTCATGATGGTCACTATACTCTATTTAAGGAAATTATAAAAAAAACTGGACAAGTATGTATTCAAATTAGAGATGTACAAGGTGTTGATGATAACCCATTTGATTTTGAAACTGTCAAAAAAAATATTGAGGAAAAACTTAATCCAGAGTTTGAGGGCAGGTTTAAAATTATGCTTGTACCAAATATTACGAATATTTGTTATGGAAGAGGTGTTGGATATAAAATTGAAGAAATAGTTTTGCCTGAAGAAATTCAAAAAATTTCAGCGACAAAAATTAGAGCTAAGATGAGAGAAGAAGGTAAATTAAAATAAGTGACCATAAAAATAAATAAATTATCACCAGGCGTTAAAAGAGTTTTAATTAATGATCCAAAAACTTATAATTCATTATCCTATAAAACTCTTTCATCTTTATTAAAGGCATTCAAAAAATTAGATAATGATAAAGAAACAAGGGTCATTATTTTAGAAGGAGCTGGAAAAGGATTTAGCGCAGGCCATAACTTAAAAGAGGTAAGAGGTATAAAAAATAGATCTAATCATCTAAAACTCTTTAAACTTTGTTCAAAATTAATGATGCAAATAGTAGAAGGAAACAAACCAGTAATAGCAAAAGTTCATGGTGCTGCTTATGCAGCTGGATGTCAATTAGCTGCCAGTTGTGATCTTGCATATAGTACGAACTCAGCAACGTTTGCAACTCCTGGAGTAAAAATTGGATTATTTTGCAGTACACCAATGGTAGCTGTCAGCCGAAAAATTAGCAGAAAAAGAATGATGGAAATGCTACTTACCGGTGATCCAATTAGTGCAAAATATGCAAAGGAAATCGGATTAATTAATGATCATTACAGTCCAAAAACTTTAAATAAAAAAGTTTTGGATATCGCAAAAAAAATATCTTCAAAATCAAATTTAACTATCAAAATAGGTAAAAAGGGTTTTTATAAACAATTAGAAATGCCCCTTAACAAAGCTTATGATTATACAAGTAAGATGATGACACTTAATATGTCATCTTATGATGCCAAAGAGGGTATAAGTGCATTTATCGAAAAAAGAAATCCAAGTTGGAAAAACAAATAACCATTAAGTTGAAGTCACTTAAAAAAAAGATTAAGTTGTAATTAAAGGAGAAAATCAATCATGGATGGATGTTGTGGTCCTGGATATGCTAGTCCTGCAGAAGCAATAAAAGCACCAAAAGAAAAGCTTTTATATACTATAGCTATTTACACAGGGACAGGAATACAAAAACCAGACTATTTGGCAACTGTCGATGTTGATCCTCAAAGCCCCACATATTCTAAAGTAATTCATAGACTTGAAATGCCAGGTATTGGAGATGAATTGCATCACATGGGATGGAATGCATGTTCTTCTTGTCATGGCGACTCAAAAATGAGCAGAAAATATTTATTAGTTCCAGGTGTTAGATCAAATAATATTTATGTTGTTGATACTGCATCCGATCCTAGAGCTCCAAAAATACATAAAGTAGTAGATGGATCTGAAATAAAGAAAAAAACTAATTTATCAGGACCACACACAGTTCATTGCTTAGGTTCTGAAATTATCATTTCTTTTCTTGGAGATGCACGAGGAGAAGCGCCAGGAGGATATTTACATTTAAATAAAGATTTTGAAATTGTAGGTAGGTGGGAAAATTCAATGGGAGATATACCTTTTAGTTATGACTTCTGGTATCAACCAAGACACAATGTAATGGTTAGTTCTGAATGGGCTGCCCCAAATACTTTCATGCCTGGATTTGATTTAGAGGAAGTTGGTCATTTAAAATATGGTAGAAGACTTCATGTTTGGGATTTTAAAAAAAAAGAGCCAGTTCAAACAATGTATTTAGGTGAAGATGGTTTAATACCATTAGAAGTTAAATTTATGCATAATCCTGACAGTAGTCATGGATTTTGTGGTGCGGCGCTAAGTGCAAATGTAATTCATTTTTGGAAATCAAAAGAAGGTAAATGGGAATGGGAAAAAATAATTGATGTTGAAAATGAACCACATCCTGATTGGCCAATTCCTGTACCTGGAGTTATGTCGGCAATATTGGTTTCTATGGATGATAAATATCTCTATATAAATAATTGGCTTCATGGAGATATGAGACAATACGATATTTCAGATCCACACAAACCAAAATTAACAGGCCAAGTTTGGATGGGTGGATTGTTAGGAAAGGCTCCAGAAGTAAATGGCGTTAAAATTGCTGGCGGACCCCAAATGTATCAATTATCTTTAGATGGTAAAAGAATGTATGTAACAACATCATTATTTTCTACTTGGGATAATCAATTTTATCCTGAAATAAGAAAGCAGGGTGGAGCAATGATCATGATCGATTGTGATGTTG
This sequence comes from uncultured Pelagibacteraceae bacterium, assembly GCA_902543575.1. Classification (GTDB taxonomy): domain Bacteria; phylum Pseudomonadota; class Alphaproteobacteria; order Pelagibacterales; family Pelagibacteraceae; genus Pelagibacter. The sequence goes on from CACBYV010000006.1 coordinate 32,120, forward strand.
AAAATGGTGGGATGAAAATTAATAAAGATTTTATTGTTGATTTTGGTAAAGAACCAAATGGACCTAGTAGGTGCCATGAAAGTAGATATCCAGGTGGAGATTGCACAAGCGACATCTGGCTATGACAAAGATTACAATCTCAAACAGAAATAACAGTGCATTTGAAGTCAGTGGAAAAAAACCTTTATTAAACGAATTAAGAGATCAAGGTGTCGATCTTCCATACGGATGTCAGTATGGAGGATGTATTACATGTGCAGCTAAACTAATAAATGGAGAAGTAGATCAACGTTCTCAAGTTGCTTTAAATAACAGACAAATAAATGATGGATATATTATTTTATGTGTTGCTAAAGCAAAAACAGATTGCACAATTGAGATAGGAGTTGAAAGTCATGATAAATTATACCGAAATCCTTTTCTTGATCCTTTAGAGCCACACGAATTAAAAGCAGATATTGCAAGTAAAAAGGATGAAAAAAAATAAAAATGAACCATAACGAACCTTATAGCGCTGAATATTTAAAAGATATTTTAAGCTCAGTTAAGACAATTGCTATGGTTGGTGCTAGCCCAGATAAAACTAAATTTAGTTATGGTGTGCTAAGAGTTTTGCATGAGACTGGTTATGACATGATACCTGTAAATCCTAAACCAGGTATAAAGGAAATCAGAAATTTGAAAGTTTATCCAAATTTATCTGCTATCGATAGACCTGTTGATATGGTTGAAGTATTTAGAAAATCTGAGGATCTTTATGGAATTGCTGAAGAGGCAATATCAATTGGAGCAAAAGTATTATGGGGACAAATAGGTGTAATTAATCATGATGCAGCAAAAATTGCTGAAGATGCAGGTTTAAAAGTAGTTATGAATAGATGTCCAAAAATTGAACTCTTCAGACCATTTTGGAAACCGCGACTAGATCTTAAAATTTAAATCAAATTATGGATACAACACTTTTAGATGAAAAAATAAAAGAACTATATTTAAGTTATAGGACGATAGCAATTGTTGGAGCAAGCCCAGACTCAAAAAAAACTTCCAATATAATAATGAAATATTTAAGAAATACAGGTTACAAAGTTTTTCCTGTTAATCCAGTAACAGATAATAAAATAATACATGGTGAGCCAGTTTATAAAAAATTAACGGACATAAAAGATCATGTAGGAATTGTTAACGTATTTAGACCCAGCGAAGAAGCCGAGGAAATAGCAAAACAAACAATAGAAATTGGTGCAAATGTATTATGGTTGCAATTAGGAATTCATAACGAAAATGCAGCAAAATTAGTCTCTCAAAATAAAATTTATTATATCTCTAATAAATGTATTAAAAACGAATACGATAGATTATTCAAAACTATATAATAACAAATTATTGAGTGTGATATTAAGACCTTTTATTTCATTTTAAATTTAAGATAAATTTAAAATATGAAATCCAAAATTCTATTTATTTTAATTACATTTTTTTATTTTAATTCTTCATTTGCCGATGTTTTAAAACCAAGTGTAAATATAGATCCGAAACAAGTTGTTTTAATTCAATTAAAGGCGTTAATGAAAAATGACAGTCCATACAAAGATAGAGGAATTGAGCAAACATGGGAATTTGCACATCCAAATAATCAAAGGATGACAGGTCCCTTAGATAGATTTAAAAGAATGTTAAAGGGGGCTTCATACTCAATGTTGATTGATCACAAAGAAAATACAGTAACTGAAATTTACAAATCAAGTACTATGGCAACTTATGAAGTTGTTGTTTTGGATAAGGATAAACAATATTTTAAATTTAAATGGAGAGTTGAAAAGAATAATAAAGAGGGCAATCTTTTAGATTGCTGGCTAACAACAGCAGTTTCACAACCAATACCGATGGGATCATCAATATAATGAAAAAGCCTCCAATGTATATTAGGTACGCAATACTAATGTTTATTTTATGCTTTCCAACAATCTCATCCACTCAACTTGGATGGTATTTTTGGGGAAGTGAAGTTGGGATTAATATTGGCATGGTAGTAGGTACAATTTCTGTCATAGTTGCCGCTTATTTAATGTTCAGAATGGGCTGGCGTGACGCAGATGATGAATAATAGAATTTTGTTTCGTTAGTAATTAAAATTTAGTAGGAATCTGATAATGAAATCCAAAGCAAAAGTTGTTGTAGTAGGTGGTGGAGTAGTAGGAGTTAGTGCACTCTATCACTTAGCAAAAAAAGGTTGGTCAGATGTTGTTTTAATTGAAAGAAAAGAACTAACATCAGGCTCAACTTGGCATGCGGCTGGCTTATTACCATTATTTAATATGAGTTATTCTGTGGGACAACTCCATAAGTATGCAGTCAATTTATATAAAACGTTGGAAGAAGAGACAGGAAAAAATGTAGGTTTCAGTGTTGTATCTAATATTAGATTGGCAAGCACTAAAGATAGAATGGATGAATACTTTCAATACGCTGGTGTAGCTCAAACAATTGGTGTTGATGTAAAATTTTTAACACCAGATCAAGTTAAGGAAATCTGGCCATTATGTAATACAACTGATTTAGTCGGTGCAATACAACACCCTGAAGATGGATATATTCAACCAGCTGATTTAACACAAGCTCTTGCAACAGGTGCAAGAAATAGAGGAGCAGAAATTTATAGAAATACAAATGTTGTTGGAATGAAACAAACCAAAGATGGTTGGGTTGTTGAGACAGATAAAGGGTCAATAGAGTGTGAACATATTATTTCTTGTTCAGGAAATTTTGCAAGACAAACTGGAAAGATGGTTGGATTAGATATTCCAGTTATTCCAGTAGAACATCAATACATTGTTACTGAACCCCATCCAGAAATTCAAAAAAGAAAAAAAGATGGATTACCAGAGATGGGAGTTTTAAGGGATAGTGATAGCAGATGGTATATGAGAGAAGAAGCGGGTGGATTAATTTTAGGACCATATGAAGATGGTGCACCAGCTTGTTATGTAGATGGACCATCAAAAGATTCTGAATATGAATTATTTCAGGAAGATTTGGATAGATTGGCTCCACACATTGAAGGTGCAATACATAGAGTACCTGCATTTGGTGAAGTGGGAGTTAAGAAAGTTTATAACGGTGCAATTTGTTATACACCTGATGGTAACCCAATTGTTGGTCCTGCTTGGGGATTGAAAAATTTTTGGATAAATGAAGGTCATAGTTTTGGTATCACTGCAGCAGGTGGAGCAGGATGGCAACTTGCTGAATGGATTGTAGATGGTGAACCCACAATTGATATGCTTGGTGTTGAACCAAGAAGGTATGGAGATTATTGCTCTAAATCATATTTAAAAGCTAAAAATGAAGAAGCCTACAGTCACGTTTTCATAACTCACTTTCCTGATGAAGAAAGACCAGCAGCAAGACCATTAAGAACAGCGCCATGTTATGACAGAATGAAAAATTTAGGAGCAGTGTTTGGTCAAAAATTTGGATGGGAACGACCTAATTTTTTTGCAACTGATGGAATGGAGCAAAAAGATGATTGGTCATTTAGAAGATCAAAATGGTTCAATGCAATGGAAAAAGAATGCAAAAACGTAAAAGAAAATGTTGGTCTTTTGGATATGACTGCATTTGCAAAATGTAGAATTAAAGGACCTGGTGCTGAGGAATTTTTAGATAATTTAGTTGCAAACAAATTACCAAAAAAAGTTGGAAGAATTAATTTATGTCATGCTTTAAATACTAAAGGCGGAGTTCATTCTGAATTTACTATTATGAGAGAGTCACATGATAGCTTTTATTTAGTATCAGCAGGAGCTTTCCAAAGATTAGATCATGATTGGATTTTAAAATGGATGCCTTCAGACGGTTCAGTGCAGTTTGAAAATTTAACTAATAGTAATGGAGTTTTGGTTGTTTCAGGTCCAAAAGCAAGAGAGTTAATGCAAAGAGTTTCAAAAGATGATTTTTCAAATGAAAACTTTAAATGGCTAAGTGCAAAAATGGTTGATGTAGGGTACGCACCAGTAAATGCTATGAGAGTTAATTTTGTTGGTGAATTAGGATGGGAACTTCATCATCCAATTGAATATCAAAATCACATTTTTGATAAACTTATGGAAGCAGGACAAGATCTTGGACTAAAGCCATATGGTATCAGAGCAATGAATAGTTTGAGAGTAGAAAAATCGTATAAATTGGTTGGAACAGAACTATCAATAGAATACTCACCTTATGAAAGTGGTCTTGATAGATTTATACATCCTAATAAAGGAAGTTTTATTGGACTTGAAGCATTAAACAAGTGGAGAGAAAAAGGTTTTGATAACAAACTTGTTACCTTGGAGGTTCATAATCCAAAAGATGCAGATGTATTAGGCAACAATCCAATTTATGAAAATGGAAGTGTTATAGGAAGAGCTACAGGAGGAGATTTTGGTTTTAGAATTGGAAAATCATTAGCATTAGGTATGGTTAAACCAGAATTAGCAAATGTTGGACAAAAACTTAAAATTGAAATATTAGGTGAGAAATATGATGCTACAATTTTAGATGAAAGTCCTTACGATCCAGAAAACAATTTATTAAGAGCTTAATGAAAATATTAGTCGCAGTTAAAAGAGTTATTGATTACAACGTTCAAATAAGAGTTAAAGAAGATGGTTCTGGTGTTGTTACTGACAACGTTAAAATGTCAACAAATCCACCAGATGATAATGCAATAGAAGAAGCAGTAAAAATTAAAGAGGCTGGCAAAGCTAAAGAAATAGTTGCAATTACAATCGGTGAAGAAAAAGCTCAAGAAACTGTTAGAAAAGCATTAGCTGTTGGAGCGGATAGGGGAATACATGTCAAAGTTGATAATGTGATTGAGCCATTAGCAGTTTCAAAAATTTTGAAAAAAATTGTAGAAAAAGAAAATCCTGATTTGGTATTTATGGGAAAACAAGCAATTGACGATGATTGCAATCAAACTGGTCAGATGCTTGCAGCTTTATTAAATTGGCCTCAAGCAACTTTTGCATCGAAAATTGAAGTTAAAGATAATGCATTAGAAGTAACTCGTGAAATTGATGAAGGTTTAGAAACTATTGAAGTAAATGTTCCAGCTATTGTTACATGTGATTTAAGACTAAATGAACCAAGATATGCTTCGCTTCCAAATATTATGAAAGCGAAGAAAAAACCAATAGAACAGTTAAATGCTTCAGATTTAGGAGTTGATATTAACCCTAGAATCGAACAAATTAAAGTTGAAGAACCACCAAAAAGAAAAGCTGGAATAAAAGTCGCTAGTGTAGAAGAATTAGTGCAAAAATTAAAAAATGAGGCTAAGGTAATTTAAATGTCAGTATTATTAATTGCAGAACATAATAATAAAGAGGTTAGACCATTTACCTATAATGCTATAACTGCAGCTTCTCAAATAAATGAGGATCTTCATGTTTTGGTTTTAGGTCATCAAGCTGATGATGTTGCAAAATCTTTATCTGAAGTTCCAAATGTAAAAAAAGTTATTCACGTTGATAATGAAATTTATGAAAACTACATTGCTGAAAATTATACAGCAGCAATAATTAAGCATGCAGAAAGTTATTCACATATTGTAAGCTCAGCAAATACATTTGGCAAAAATTTAATGCCAAGAATTGCAGCATTACTAGATACTTCGCAAGTGAGCGATATAATTAAAGTTATTTCTGAGGATACTTTTTTAAGACCAATTTATGCAGGAAATGCTTTTGCTACGGTTAAAAGTAATGACAAAAAAAAATGTGTTACTATTAGACCGACGTCGTTTGACCCTGCTGATAAGAGTGGTGGATCTGCTGAAATTACAAAATCTGATCCAGCAGAAGCTAGTTCATCAACTAAATTTCTAAAGAAAGAAGAAGTTAAGTCAGACAGACCAGAGCTTGGAACAGCTAGAATAGTTATTTCTGGTGGCAGAGGAATGCAAAATGGCGAAAATTTCAAATTAATAAGTGATATTGCGGATAAACTTAATGCAGCAATTGGTGCATCTAGAGCAGCAGTTGATGCAGGTTATATTACGAATGATCATCAAGTAGGACAAACGGGTAAAGTGGTAGTCCCAGATTTATATATTGCAGTTGGAATTTCAGGTGCGATACAGCACTTAGCAGGAATGAAAGAAAGCAAAGTTATTGTGGCTATAAATAAAGACGGTGAAGCTCCAATTTTTAGTGTCGCAGATTACGGATTAGAAGCAGATCTTTTTGAGGCACTTCCTCAGTTTTTGTCAGAATTGAACAAATTAAACACTATACAAAAATAGCAAATACTGTAAGAAATTATCATTATGTCCAGAGAAGTGATGGAATACGATGTTGTCATCGTAGGTGGTGGACCATCAGGACTTTCAACTGCAATTAAATTAAAGCAGTTAAATCCAGATATTAATGTCTGCCTTTTAGAGAAAGCATCTGAAATAGGTGCACACATTTTATCAGGGAACGTGTTTGAAACACGTGCTTTAGACGAACTAATACCTAATTGGAAAGAATTAGATGCTCCCATTAAAACAAAAGTTACAAAAGAAAAATTTTTATTTTTAGGAAAACAAAAATCATTAAGTTGGCCAACATGGTTGCTTCCTAAGGTTCAACAAAATCATAACAATTATATTATAAGTCTTGCAAATCTTTGTAGATGGTTAGCAGAGCAGGCTGAAGGATTAGGAGTTGAAATATTCCCAGGATTTCCAGCAAGTGAAGTTTTATATAATGATGATGGATCAGTTAAAGGTATTGCAACTCAAGATATGGGTATCGACAAAGAGGGAAATAAAAAAGATACTTATGAACCAGGAATGGAATTACATGCAAAAGTTACAGTCTTTGCAGAAGGATGCAGAGGTCACTTAGGAAAAGAATTAATTAAGAAGTTTGAGTTGGATAAAGGTAAAAATCCTCAACAATATGGAATTGGTTTTAAAGAAATTTGGGAGATAGATGAAAAAAATCATACAGAAGGTTTAGTAATGCATACTGCTGGATGGCCTTTAGACAATAACACCTACGGTGGAAGTTTTATGTATCATGCAGAAAATAAACAAGTTTTTCTTGGTTACGTAATTGGATTAGATTACCAAAATCCTCATCTCTCACCTTTCGATGAATTCCAAAGATTTAAAACTCATCCAGATATAAAAAAAATAATTGAAGGTGGAAAAAGAATTTCTTATGGCGCAAGAGCTTTAATTGAGGGAGGTATACAGAGTTTACCTCAGATGTTTATGCCAGGTGCTTTGTTAGTTGGATGTGACGCGGGAACGTTAAATATGCCTAAAATAAAAGGGTCTCATACAGCAATGAAAAGTGGAATGATCGCTGCAGAAACAATTTATGAGCATCTTACAAAAAATATAAATTTATCTACATATGAACAAAAATTTAAAGAAAGTTGGGTTTACAAAGAATTATATGAGGCGAGAAATGTAAAACCAAGTTTCTCTTGGGGTTTAATTCTAGGTATATTATTTACTGGAATTGACCAGATTTTATTTAGAGGAAAGCTTCCTTTCACATTAAAGCATAAACACGCTGATCATGAAGCTTTAAAACCAGCAGATAAAATGCCAAAAATTGATTATCCTAAGCCTGATAACGTTATTACTTTTGATAAAACTAGTTCGGTTTATTTAACAGGTACAATTCATGATGATAATCAGCCAGTCCACTTAAAACTTAAAGATCCAGATTTGCCAATAAAATATACTTTAGAAAAATTTGATGAGCCTGCACAAAGATATTGTCCAGCAGGAGTTTATGAAGTTCAAGAAGTAAATTCTGTTCAAAAATTTGTAATAAATGCACAAAATTGCATACATTGTAAAACTTGTGATATTAAAGAGCCATCTCAAAATATTACTTGGGTCACACCAGAAGGCGGAGGTGGACCTAAATACGGAAATATGTAATTAAGATAAATCGATTGCAAACTTTTTTAAGGTTTCAATTGGAATAAGCTTTAAAGTGTTTTTATGAGTTTTTTTTAAATAAATTGGACATCCTTTTCCAGCTTCTAAAGCTCTAGCATACCAACCTGCACACACACACCAACTATCTCCATCTTTTAAACCCGGAAAACCAAACTCAGGATGAGGTGTAATTAAATCATTGCCTGCTTCTTTACACCATTCTAAAAATTCAGTATTTACTTTTGCACAAACAGTGTGCACACCATGATCATTTTCATCTGTATTGCAACATCCGTCTCTATACCATCCTGTTAAAGGATCATTTGAACATAACTCCAAGTCTTCATCTAAAACGTTTTTTTGTTTATCAGCCATGAAACAATCTTGTTAATTTTTTATCAATATCTATGTTAAAAGAAAATGATCTTCTTTCACCATCAGATTTAAATGGATATGCAGTATGCATCAAATTATTTGGGAATAAGATAAGATCACCAACCCTTGGTTTATGATTAAATATAGAATTATTTAAAAAAGATTTAGAACCATAAATAAAATCAATTGTCCCGTTAGTTTTAATTTTTTTATGTCCCTTTGTTAAATTGTTTGGAATTTTTAAATAACCAACTCCAGAAACATTGCCATCATGAAAATGTACAGGGTTATAATCATTTTTAAATTGTCTTACGACCCATAAATTCTTAATTTTAATATTTTTTGACTTCTTATTAAGATTTTTTTTTAAATATTGATTTACACTTTTAGAAATAAAACTTTTTAAGTTTTTTTTAATAAATTTATTTTTTAATTCAATTTCTTGCTCAACCTGACCTACTAACTTTTTTGAGTAGTCATTTGATTTCAATTTTTTTTTATCTTTAATAATACTTTCAACTTCATCATTAATTTTTTTTACCAAGTTTAATGGAATTTTAACAACAGCAATTTTTGGTCCAAACGGACTTAAAACTTTCATTAATTTATTATATTTTTGTTGGATTAGGTTGTCCTTTATAAACAACCTCTGGATCAAATTTTTTTTCTTCTTCTTCAAATTTCATTTCGATTTGTCTTGCATTATCAATTTTACCCAAAGGAACAGATCTGTAAAAACAGGATCTGTACCCAACGTGGCAACTAGAGCCCTCGCCAATATCTACAGTCATCCAAACTGCATCTTGATCATCATCAATTCGAATCTCCTTTACTTTTTGAACAAACCCACTTGTTTTTCCTTTGTGCCAAATTGATTGTCTTGATCTGCTCCAGTAATGAGCTTCTTTAGTTTCAATAGTTAACTTGAAGGCTTCGACATTCATATACCCATGCATTAATATTTCTTTTGTTTTTGAGCATGTTGTAATGACTGGAATCAATCCATCATTGTCGAATTTAGGTGATAAAAGCTTGCCTTCTTCTATTTCTGCTACATTTTCTCTTTTTTTAAACATATATGTGGAATTATCTAACATAATAATAAATATAATAAATATTTTAAAATTAAGGTTTTATATATATAAAAGCACGTCATGAAATTAGTAAAAAACGAAAACGAAAAAAAAATTAATGAAGTAACTGACAAAGAAGCTGAAGAGGCTTTTGTTAAAATCCTTAAATGGTTAGGTGAAGATCCTACTAGAGAAGGTTTATTGGAAACTCCAAAAAGAGTAACAAAAGCATTTAAAGAATATTTCAAGGGATATAAAGAAGATCCTAAAGCAGTTTTAGATAAAACATTTGGTGATGTTGAAGGCTATAGCGATATGGTTGTTCAAAAAAATATTTCAGTACAAAGTCATTGCGAACATCACATGGCACCAATTATAGGAATTGCTCATGTAGCATATATTCCAAATCAAAGAGTTGTAGGATTAAGTAAAATAGCAAGAGTTGTAGAAGTGTTTTCTAAAAGATTACAAACACAAGAAAGATTAACTGTTCAGATCGCTAATACTTTAATGGAGTCTTTGGATGCAAAAGGTGTTGCGGTTACAATAGATTCAACTCATCAGTGTATGACTATGAGAGGTATAAAAAAAGAGCAAGCTACCACAGTTACAAATTTTTATCTTGGACAGTTTAAGGACGACTTAAGTTATCAAAATAGATATTTGCGATTTATTGCAAAATAATATTTACTGATAAACATGGTGGACTCATTTAAAGCAGTTGTAATTAACAATCAGAACGAAAATTTTACAAGAGAAGTCAAAGAACTAAGTTTAGACCATTTTAAAGATGGGGAGGTGCTTATTAAGATAGATTATTCAGATCTTAATTGGAAAGATGCAATGATACTAAAAGATGGTGGTAAATTAGTAAAAGAATATCCAAGAATACCTGGCATTGATTTTTCTGGAACTGTTGCACAAGGTGATGGTGAAGAATTTAAAGAAGGAGACAGAGTTATATTAACAGGTTGTAGAGCAGGAGAACTTTTTGATGGTGGATATTCTCAATACGCAAAAGTTAAAAAGGATCATATTACAAAAACACCTGAGGGAATGACAAATAAACAAGCTATGATTTTAGGAACTGCAGGTCTTACAGGTTTGTTATGTGCCTTTGCAGTTAAAGCAAGAGAGGAACTATTGATGCAATCAAAAGTAAACGATGTATTGGTAACAGGTTCTACGGGTGGTGTTGGAATGGTTGCAGTAATGGTTCTTGCTAAGATGGGAATTAATGTAACAGCTATAACTGGTAAGCCAGATAAAGCAGATTACTTAAAAGAACTTGGTGCAAAAAACGTTATAGATCGTAAAGAATTTGAGGGCGAAGCAAGATTAATAGATAAAGGAACATGGGATGGAGTTGTAGATACCGTGGGTGGTAACATTTTATCTAATGCAATAGCTCAAACTAAACCAAAAGGAATTGTTGCCATATGTGGAAATGCTAGTGGCAATAAATTAAATACATCAGTAATTCCATTTATATTAAGAGCAGTTAAATTATGGGGGGTAGACTCGGTTAATATCAGTAAAAAAAGAAAAGAGTTTGTCTGGGGAGAATTTCCTGCCTTGCTAGATTTTAATATTTTAGAAAAATCTGTAAATACTATTGGATTAGATGAATTATTAAATGTCTATCCTGATATATTAAAAGGAAATTTAAAACATAAAATAGTAGTGGATGTAAATAAATAATGGATTGGGATAAATTAAAAATATTTCATGCAGTTGCTGAGGCAGGTAGTTTTACAAGCGCAACTGTTATTCTAAACCTTAGCCAATCTGCAATTAGTAGACAAATTCAATCTTTAGAAGAAGATTTAAAAGTTAAATTATTTGAGCGTCATGCTAGAGGTTTAACACTAACTGAAAATGGCGAATATGTATTTAAAACGGCACATGAAGTTATCTCTAAATTAAAAGAGGTAGAAACAACTTTAGGAGATAAAAAACACAAACCTTCTGGAAAACTGTCAGTAACAACAGTAGTTAGTTTTGGAACAACCTGGTTAACACCAAGAATACAGGAATTTATGCAACTTAATCCTGAAATTGAGGTTGAACTGATATTTGATGATAGAGAACTAGATTTAAGTACAAGACAAGCGGATATTGGTATATTTATGAGAAGACCAAAACAACTTAATTACATTCAAAAAAAGCTTATAGATATCAATTATCACATCTACGGATCACCAAAATACCTAGAAAAACATGGATATCCTAAGACAATTAATGACTTAAATAAGCACAACTTTATTTCATTTGGTAGAGGAGCTCCATCACCAGTTTATAATCCAGATTGGGCATTAAAACTTGGAATGAAAGATAATAAAAAAAGAAAAACTGTAATGAGAGTGAATAGTGTTTATGGTTTACTATTAGCTGTTCAAAGCGGTGTAGGACTAGCTGCAATTCCAGATTACTTAACTGTGAAACAACCAAATATTGTTAAAGTTTTACCAAGCGTTCAAGGTCCAACTACTGAGGCACATTTTGTATATCCTCAATCACTTAAAAATGTTGCTAGAGTTCAAGCTTTTAGAAACTTCCTTTACAGTAAAATTTCTGAGTGGGAATTTTAAATAATTTATCCAAAAAACAGCACTAATTGCGATTGATTATCAATTGCGACAATATTGCAATTGATAATCATTTTCATTGAGAATAGTTATCATCCGCATTGCAGGACAAGTTACGTTTAATATAAATATAAATTTAAGGAGTAGAATGAGAAAATTGACAATAATTTCATTGTTTTTTGCTTTAATTTCAAGTTTTACGATTGCAGCTGAGGTCAATATTTTTAGTGCAAGACACTATGATTCTGACATTCAATTATATGAAAAGTTCACAGCAGCAACAGGAATTAAAGTAAACGTAGTATCAGGTAAAGATAAAGCCCTGCAAAAAAGAATTACAGAAGAGGGAGTAGACTGTGTTGGAGATTTATACATCACAGCTGATGCTGGAAGATTAGGTGCATTTGCAGCCAAAGGCATGATGCAAAACGCTGGTTGGTCAAAAGCTATTAAGGATGCTGTACCTGCACAATTTAGATCTGCTAAATGGACTGGAATAGCTAAGAGAGCAAGAATAATTTATTATTCACCTGAAAGAGTAAATGCAAATGAACTAAATGGCATGACTTACGAAGGTCTAGCTGATCCAAAATGGAAAGGTAGATTAGTAATTAGAAAATCTAACAACATTTATAACCAATCTTTAGTTGCTTCACTTGTTAAAAATAATGGTAAAGCAAAAACTGCAGAATGGTCTAAAGCTGTTGTGGCAAACATGGCAAGAACTCCAAAAGGTAACGACCGTGCTCAAATCATGGCTGTTGCAGCTGGAGAAGCTGATATTGCTGTTGCAAATACATACTATCATGCATTGATGTTATCTGGAAAAAAAGGTGCTGAACAACAAGAAGCAGCAAAAAAAGTAATGCCTTTTTTCCCTAATCAACAAGATAGAGGAACGCACATTAATATTAGTGGAGCTGGAATGCTTAAATATGCACCAAACAAAGCTAATGCTGTAAAATTAGTTGAGTTTTTATTATCAACAGAGGCTCAAAATCACATTGTAAATAATACTTTTGAGTATCCAATGATCGGTGGTGTAACACCTAATGATTTAGTTCCAGGCAAAGAGATGAACTTTGTAATGGATACTAAAACAAGTGTTAAGTCATACGGTGCAAAACAAGCAGATGCATTAGAAGTAATGTTGGCTGCAGGTTGGAAGTAAATGATAGCTGTTAAAAAAAAATTTGCTACGGAAGTTGATTATTATAATAAATCTTCCAAAGCCTGTCCTGCATGTGCTTCGGAGTGTGAAAAAATCAATAAACGTGTAAATAATAGAAAATTGTCTGAAATTAAAACTAAGGAGGTTCCGCATATCCTAAAAGTATTTAATTTTTGATTTTCTAAAGTTTGTGCCTATGGTTTGGTCTCCTAAGCCATGGGCACTTTTGATTTTCATGATTATAAGGCGGATTATAATATATGAAATTTAATTCCTGGTACCTTTCTTCATTTTTAGTTTCATTTGTTGTTGCAATTCCAATTTTAACTGTGTTTGCAAGTTTCTTCCAGGAAACAACTAATTACTTTGATATTTTAAAAAATACATTTTTAATTGAATATATTTATAATTCCTTAATATTACTATTAGGAGTTTTAGTTCTTACATTATTCTTAGGTGTTGGCAGTGCATATGTAGTTTCATTTTATGATTTTCCAGGTGTTAAATTTTTTAAATGGGCTTTAATATTATCTTTTGCAGTACCTGCTTACATTTATGCTTATTCATTAACTGCTTTTTTTGAAAACTTTGGAACACTATACTCAATATTGAAATCTTTATTTGGACCTGGTGAATATAATCAATCCATCCCAAAATTTGATGGTATGCTTGGTGCTATTTTATCTATTTCTTTTTCACTATTTGGATATGTTTATGTTCTAACTAGAGCATCTTTTCATTATCAGTCTCAAAATTTAATAGAATTAGGACAAAATCTAGGTTTTTCAAAATATAAGTCTTTCTTTAAAATCATTTTACCATCTGCAAGACCAGCGATTGTTGCGGGTTTGGCATTAGTTGCTATGGAAACATTATCAGATTTTGGAGCAGTATCATTTTTTGGAATAGCAACTCTTACTACTGGAATTTATGATTCATGGATATCTTTTGATGATTTAGCTTTTGCAAATCAGCTCTCATTTTTTTTACTATTATTTATATTAGGGCTTTTTTTTATTGAGAATATCTCAAGAAAAAAAGCTCAATATCACTCTCCAGTTAAGGGAGGAATTAAAGAAAAGAAGAAAATTAAATTAAACTTTTCAAAAGGATCTTTGGCATTCGGATTTTGTTTTTTAGTTTTTTTAGTCAGCTTTTTATTCCCTGTTTTACAAATGTTGTATTGGACAATAATTTTTCCAAAAAATTTATTTGATTTAAATACTTTTCAATTATTTATAAACACAATTTACCTGGTATTTTTATCAAGTGTGGTTCTAGTAATTTTTTCATTTATTTCAAATTATGGAAACAGAGTAACTAAAAGTAAATTCTTAAATTATCTTACAACATTTTCTATTACTGGTTATGCAATCCCTGGTGTAATTTTAGCTGTAGCATTCATCACTTTTATTGCTTGGTTTGATAATACTTTTATAAAAGCTCTTGAATTTAATTCTATAAAGAGAGTATTTATAGGATCTATTTTTGGTTTAGTGATAGTTTATTTTATAAGATTTTATTCACTAGCTTATAACGGTTTGAAAACTGGTTATGAAAGAATAAATAGGTCAATTGATGAAAGTTCTTATCTTCTTGGTTACTCGAAAATAAAAACTTTTTTAGGAATTCATGTTCCTTATTTAAAAAACTCTGTTTTTCTTATAGGGATATTGATTACTATAGAAGTAATAAAAGAATTACCTATAACTTTAATATTGAGACCATTTAACTTTGAAACATTTGCTACAACAGCATATATATTCGCATCTCAAGATCTTTTAGAAGCAGCAGCAGTTCCATCATTATTCTTGATATTGATTGCAAGTACATTTATTTTGATCACATCTAAATTTATTTTGAAAGACTAATGGCTGATAATTTTTTTGAAATTGATAATGTTTCCTTTACCGCAGGTGGGAAAAACAAAGTTAATAATGTTACTTTAAATATTGAAAATGAAGGTGAAATAGTATGTTTACTTGGACCCTCTGGCATAGGTAAAACCACAATATTAAGAACCATTGCGGGTTTAGAAAAAATTAATAAAGGTAAAATTAATCTGAAAGGTAGAACAATTTCTTCTGAAAATATTCATATTGAGCCAGAAAACCGTAACATTGCTCTATCATTTCAAGAGAACAGTTTATTTCCTCATTACAATGTAGAAAAAAATATTAATCTTGGCTCAGATAGAGTGAAAGATGAAAAAAAAATACAAACTAAAGAAGTAATTAATTTTTTAAACTTAAACAAAATATTAAATAAATTTCCGCATGAGATAAGTGCTGGCGAAGCCCAAAGAGCTTCTTTAGCAAGATCTTTAGTTTCTCAACCTGATTTATTGATGCTTGATGAGCCATTATCTAATGTAGATCAAAGTTTTAAGGAGGAAATTCAAGTTGAATTAAAGCAAATTTTAACAAATTCTAAAATAACTACAATAATTGTAACACACGATTCTTATGAAGCTTTTTATCTGGGTAGTAAATGTGGAATAATATTAAACGGTGAATTAAAGCAATATGATGATCCATATAATGTTTATCATTTACCAAATTCAGTGGAAGTAGTTAATTTTTTAAATAGAGGTACATTAATACCAGCAGAAGTTACCAGTCCGAAAAGTCTTGAAAATGAAGATTTAGGTACAATAACTGGAAATTTCGCTAGACCGTTTCCAATAGGATCTAAAGTAAAACTTTTAATACAGCCAGAAGACTTACAACACGATGATGCTAGCAATCTCAAACTTGAAGTAGTAGATAGAAAATTCAGAGGATCAAATTTTATTTATACATTAAAAACATTAAGTAATAAATTAATACCAGTTTTTGTGCATTCTCATCATATTCATCAACATGAAGTCGATGAAAAATTTGGTATAAAAAGACCCATCCATATCGATCATATTGTTTGCTTTTAAATTTAATCGTATAAATGACATCAAGTATGAAAGTGTTACCAAAAAGTACTAAAGTAGTTGTTATAGGCGGAGGCGTTGCCGGAACATCATGTGCTTATCATCTTGCAAAATTTGGATGGAAAGATGTGGTTTTGCTTGAAAGAGATTTACTCACCTCAGGAACTACTTGGCACGCTGCAGGTCTTCTAGGTCAATTAGGTGCATCATCAACAATTACAAAAATAAGAAAATATTCTTTAGATCTTTATAAAGATTTAGAAAAGACTACAGGTTTATCAACTGGAATGAAGCAAAATGGTGCAATCACAGTTGCATCCACTAAAGAAAGAATGCAAGAACTACTAAGACAAGCAACAACTGCTCAATTATCAAATGTTGAAGTAGAAGTTCTTAATAAAAAACGTTTAAAGGAATTGTATCCCGTATTACATAGTGAAGATATTGTAGGTGGTGTTTACATGCCGAAAGATGGTCAAGCAGATCCAGTTGGAGTAACCAATGTGCTTGCAAAAGCTGCAAGAATGGAGGGTGCAAAGATCTTTGAAAAAACACCTGTTAAAAAAATTTTAATTAAAAATTCTAGAATTAGTGGGGTAGAAACTAATAAAGGTGTCATCGATTGTGAATATGTTGTTATGGCATCAGGAATGTGGTCAAGACAATTAGGTGAAGAAATAAATGTAAGTGTACCATTATATCCAAACGAGCATTTCTATATCATCACAGAACCAATAAAAGATTTACCTCAAAATCTTCCAGTGCTGAGAGATTATAATGCTTGTTTATATTTAAAAGAAGATGCAGGAAAAATGCTTGTTGGTATTTTTGAACCAAAGGCAAAACCAGCTTTTAAAGATACAGGAAGAGTGCCAGACAATTTTTCGTTTGGTGAACTGCCAGATGATTTTGATCACTTTGAACCTTACTTAGAAAAATCATTTCATAGATTGCCAATGTTAGAAAGTGCAGGAATAAGAAAATTCTTCTCTGGTCCGGAGTCTTTTACTCCAGATACCCAATATTTATTAGGCGAAACCCCTGAAGTTAAAAATTTATATACATGTTGTGGCTTTAATAGCATTGGAATTGCTAGTTCAGGAGGAGCGGGGAGAGTTACAGCTGAATGGATGATGAATGGACATATTAATGAAGATTTATTTTCAGTAGATATTAAAAGATTTCAAAAATTCCACTCATCAAAAAACTTTATTATGGAAAGGGTAACAGAAACACTTGGTGATCTTTATGGTATGCATTGGCCATTTAAACAGCACAATACATCAAGAAATCAAAAGCTTTTACCTTATCACGAGGAATTAAAAAATGCTGGAGCTTGTTTTGGAGTTGCAGGAGGTTTTGAAAGACCAATGTGGTATTCATTAAATGGTAAAGAGCCTAAGTATGAATATAGTTTTAATTATCAAAATTGGTACCCATCAGCAAAGCATGAAACTTTAAATGCAAGAAAAAATGTTGGACTTTTTGATTTTTCAACTTTTTCAAAGTTTGATTTAAAAGGGGAAAAAACTCATGAAGAACTTCAAAAATTATGTACCGCTAACATTAAAAACGAAATTGGCAAAACAACATATACTCATATGCTGAATGAAGATGGTGGAATAGAAACAGATTTAACTGTTGTATGTATGGATAAAAACTTTTTTAGAGTTGTAAGCTCTGCAGCTACTAGAGAACACGATAAATACCATATCTTAAAATATTTAGATGAAGACGTATCTTTTAAAGATGTAACAGAGGATATTTGTTGTTTAGGATTGTTTGGTCCAAAGAGTAGGGAGATGATCTCGAAAATAAGCAATGATGATTTTAGTAACGATAAATTTAAGTTTGGAACTGGAAAGTTCATAATGATAAATGGTGTTAAAGTTTGGGCTCAACGACTTTCTTACGTTGGTGAATTAGGATTTGAGCTTTATGTTGACTCAAGTTTAGCTAAGGATTTATATGAAATTCTAATTGAAGAGGGGAAAAAATTTGAACTATCTCATTGTGGAATGCATGCAATGGATATTATGAGAATGGAAAGTGGATTTGTTCACTGGGGTCACGATATTTCGCCAGAAGAAAATCAGTATCAAGCAGGTTTAAAATTTGCAATTAGTTATAAAAAAAATGTAAACTTTATTGGAAAAGATGCCCTATTAAAAATTAAAGACCAAAAATTAGATAAGAGAATGATGATGTTTACTCTTAAAGACAGCAAACCTGGTGAGCCACTTTTACTACACGAAGAACCTATTTATATGGATGACAAAATAATTGGTAGAACAACTTCAGGAAATTATTCTTTTTGTTATGATAAAAATCTATCATTTGGATATGTCAATTCTGGAAATACGATTGAAACATTAAAAGATAAAAATATATACATTGAAATTGAAAAACAAAAATATCCAGTTGAAGTATTAGAAAAACCTCTAAACAATAAAGATTTTAAGAACTAATTTTCTTTTTTTTTACTTTCGGCCTGAACAAATAAAACTCCAAAAACAATTATTCCAATAACTCCAAAGGTTTTGTTAAAATCAAAAGGTACTCCAAATATATAAAAATTTATTAATGTTGACCAAATTAATTGTGAATATTGAAAATTAGTTACAAAAGATAAATTTGATAGCTGAATTGCAAATATAATTAAAAGGTGGCTAGTAAAACCTAATACACCAAGAAATATCAACCAAACCCATAACCTTTTATTCTCAATAGGAGTCCAGTCTAACATTACATAAATAGAGAAAACAATAGCCCCTACAACAGCAGCATAAAATAACGCCACTAAAGGATCATTATTACCAGAAATAAATTTTGTAAAAAATTGATATAAAGCCCAACATACTGGTGGTACTAAAGGAAAAATTAAGTCTAAACTTAAGACTTTCATACTAGGACTCATTGAATAAATTATGCATCCGAAGCTTAACAACATTAAAATTATACCTTTCGGTGAAAGAATATCTTTTAAAAATAATGCTGTTAAAATTGATACTATTAATGGAGCTGAGAAAAACACTACATATATATCTACTAGGTCAAATTTTTGTAAAGAATGAATGAAAAAAAAAGTAGCAAAAACCATTAATATAGATCTAATAATATTAATTTTAAAATTGGTTTTTAAGTTTAACTTAGGTTTTAATATCGCGAATAAAATTAAAATAATCACAAAGTGAAAAAAAAATCTGCCCCAAATTACTTGATTTAATGGCATTAATGTTCCTAGATATTTCGCAGTAGAATCTTGGCAAACTAAAATAAAAAATCCAGATATAGATAAAATTATAACTTTGGTAATAGATTTATTTTTAAGAAAATTCATAATTTTGATTAAATTTTAGACTGAACTAAGATTATCTAAAATTTTTTTTGAACATTGTTCTGTATTACTAGAGCCTTGAAGATCTTTTGTTCGACTGTCTCTATCTTTAAGAGTTAATTGAATTGATTTTACTATTCTATCAGAAGCTTCTTTTTCACCTAAGTAATCTAACATCATTGCAGCTGACCAAATTTGACCCACTGGATTAGCTACCCCTTGTCCCGCAATATCTGGTGCCGATCCATGAACGGGTTCAAATAATGATGGATATTTATTAGTTGGATTTATATTTCCAGACGGTGCAATTCCAATAGTTCCAGTACAAGCTGGTCCCAGATCAGATAGAATATCCCCAAAAAGGTTCGATGCGACTATCACATCAAAGCGTTCAGGACTTAACACAAATCTAGCAGCTAATATATCGATATGGTATTGATCAGTTTCAACATCAGGATAATTTTTTTTATTTTCATAAAATCTTTCATCCCAATAAGGCATTGTAATAGATATTCCATTTGATTTTGTAGCACTTGTTAGTTTTTTTCTTTTTCTTTTTTTAGCTAATTCAAATGCAAATTGTTGAACTCTATCTATTCCGTATTTTGACATTATTGTTTCTTGAATAACCACTTCTCTATCACTTCCCTGAAACATTCTTCCACCGACTGATGAGTATTCTCCTTCAGTATTTTCTCTAACAATTATCATGTCAATATCACCTGGCTTTTTATTAGCTAATGGTGCATTTACACCTTCAAAAAGTTTTACAGGTCTTAGGTTAATAAATTGATCAAACTCTCTTCTGAATTTTAATAATGAACCCCAAAGAGTTATGTGATCTGGATATTTGTCTGGCATACCAACCGCACCAAAGAAAATTGCATCGTGTTTAGTTAATTTTTCTTTCCAGTCATCTGGCATCATTTTTCCATGTTTTTCATAATAATCACATGATGCAAAATCATAATCTTCTATCTTTAATTTGAATTGATGTTGTTGAGAAATTTCTTTTAATATTTTTTGCGCTTCAGGTACAACTTCTTTTCCAATGCCGTCACCAGCAATAGAAGCTATTGAATATTCTTTCATTTATTTAGTGAATGTATCGTTAAATTGCTTAGTAACTCTGACAAAAGTTGTGCACTTACTTAATTGTTTTAAAGAGGGTGCACCAACATATGTACAACTACTTCTTACACCACCTAAAATATTTAAAATGGTATCATTAATTTTACCACGGTACTTCACTCTGACTGTTCTTCCTTCGCTACTTCTGTAGTCTGATAGTCCGCCGTAATGTTTATTGTTAGCTGTTTCAGAACTCGATCCATAAAATTCGACATATTTAGAACCATTAGATTTTACTAATTTTCCTTTACCTTCATCATGACCTGCAAACATTCCTCCAAGCATAACAAAATCAGCTCCTCCACCAAATGCTTTAGCAACATCACCAGGACATGTACATCCGCCATCTGCAATTATATGTGCACCTAATCCGTGAGCTGCATCAGCGCACTCTATCACTGCACTTAACTGTGGATATCCAACTCCAGTTTGTATTCGTGTCGTACAAACACTACCTGGTCCAATTCCAACTTTAACAATATCTGCACCTGATAAAATTAATTCTTGAGTCATATCAGCAGTAACAACATTACCTGCTATGATTGTTTTTGTTGGATATTTATCCCTAACAGATTTTAAAAATTTACTAAAATGCTCTGAATAACCGTTTGCAACATCAATGCATATAAATTTAATGAAACTAAATTCTTTTAAAACTTTATCTAAATTTTGAAAATCTTCTTTTTTTGTTCCAATACTTAAAGCTACATTTGGATATATTGATTTAATTTTTTTAAATTGTTTAATTTTTTTTACATCATGTTGTTTTGTTAAACATGTAATCATTCCGTAATCAGATAATTTTTCGGCTACACCAAGTACGCCTACACCATCCATGTTAGCTGCCATTATAGGAATTCCAGACCATTCGTTTTTACTGTATTTAAAACGATAGGTTCTCTTTAAATTAACATCTTTTCTACTTTTAAGAGTGCTTCTTTTAGGTCTAAAAAGTACGTCCGAATAATCTAGTTTTAGCTCTTCTTCAATTCTCACAAAAATGAAGGTATACATCCAATGAATGATAATTCAATTTAATAATTAAGCTTATTAACGTTGTATTTGAACAATTTTAAAATTATTGATTGAATTATAAAAATATAAATTAAAATAAATAAATGTTTGAAGGTTTTAAGAGTAGATACGTACAAGTTAAAAAAGGGAAAGTCTTTTGCAAAGTTAAAGGAGAGGGACCACCTTTATTATTACTCCATGGTTACCCTCAAACTCATTTAATGTGGCATAAAACAGCTCCAGAGTTATCTAAAAGTTTTACAGTGGTTGCAGCAGACCTAAGAGGTTATGGAGACAGTTTAGCTCCACCATCTGATAGTAAACATTATAATTATTCTAAAAGAGAAATGGCGAGTGACATGAAACAAACGATGGTAAAACTTGGATATCCTAAATTTTTTGTTGCAGGTCATGATAGAGGTGGAAGAGTTGCTCATAGATTGGCAAGAGATCACAGAAAAAACGTGCTTGCTCTTAGCGTTTTAGATATTTGTCCAACTTTAGATATGTACGAACTAACAACTAGAGATTTTGCAAAAGCTTACTTCCATTGGTTTTTTTTAATTCAGCCAAAATGGTTACCTGAAAGAATGATAATGAGTGATCCAAGAAAATGGATGAAGTATTGCTTAGATAAATGGTCTGGCAATCATAAATTTGGAAGAGTTGAAGAGGGTTACTTAAAGTGCTTTAAGCAACCAAAGAGAATTCATGGATCATGTGAGGATTATAGAGCATCTGCTACTATTGATCTTGATCACGACAGATTTGATCGAAAGAAAAAATTAAATATTCCTGTTCAAGTATTATGGGGAAAAAATGGTGTTATAGGTAAACAATTTAAACCTATTAAAATTTGGCAAAAATATTCAAATAAAAAAGTTTTAGGAGTTGCTGTTAAATCTGGACATTTTATACCAGAGCAAAATCCCAAAGAAACAATTAAACAATTAAAAAGTTTCTTTTTAAAAAATGCTTAAAATTATTCCTAATAAAAAAAATATTGGCGCAGAATTAGTCTGTGATTTAAATAAAATTAATAACTCTACCCTAAAAAAAATTAAATCTGCCCTATCAAAGTATGGGATGATTTATTTTAGAAAACAAAAATTAAATTCTGATCATTACGTAAAATTTGCAAAAAAATTTGGAAAACTTGCAAATTATCCAAGACTTAAAGGATTGAATAAAAAATATCCTCAAATAACTGTTGTTCAAAGAAAATCTAGTGATAAAGGACCTAGTTTTGGTGAGCAATTTCATACTGATTCCATTTATACAAAAAAGCCGCCTAGATTTACAATGTTGTTATCTAAATTAGTTCCAAAAAAAGGTCAGGCAAACACAGATTTTTGCTCTCAATATTTAGCTTATGAAAAATTACCAGCTAGTTTTAAAAGAAAGTTTAAAAACGAAAAATGTATATTTTCATCAGAAGGTCCTATTTCAGTAACAAGATTAGAAAGAGAGAAAGAAAAGGGTAAAAAAGCTAAAGAACTTATTTCAAAGCATAAATTAATAAGAAAAATAAATAGTAAATACACTTTATATTGTAGTCCAGGTCACTTTATTGGTTTTAATAACAATAAAATTGATAAAAAATTAAAAACTTATTTATTTAAACACCAAGTAAAAAAAAGTTTTCAATATTCATTGGAGTGGGAAAAGAACCAATTAGCTATTTGGGATAATAGATCTATGCTTCATCAAGCAACGGCTTTTAAGGGAGACAGAATTATGCATAGAATTACTGTCCAATAATGTTTCAGGTCTTTCTAGGATTAACACCATTTATAGGTATCACTCTCATCGGTTATCTTTTAGGATATATTAAAATATTTGATTTACAAAAGGCCAGAATATTTAATTTATTTTCATTTTATATCGCAGTTCCTGCTTTAATTATAAAATTAGTTTCACAAAGTGATATTGGGGAAATAGATCTATCTCAAATTTCATCATATTTTTTAATGCAGTTAATAAGTGGAATATTTGCTTTTTTATTAACCAAAAATACTTTCAAAAGATCAATACAAGAGTCTATTATTTGGGCCTTAACTGTTGCTTTATCCAATCACGTAATATTAGTTTTACCTATTGCAGAAATATTTTTTGCAGGAAGTACCATAACGCAAATATCAGGTATTATTTTAATGGATAGTGTAGTTTTATTATCTATAGTTAGTTTCTTTTTAGAACTTACTGTAAAAAAAAAAATTAAATTACTTCAGTTTTTAAAAAATTTAATATTAAATCCTATGATATTAGCAATATTAATTGGATTGATAATAAGAATTTCAAAAATCAATATAGACGATACCCCATTTGAGTATATACTTCAAAGACTAGCAGCATGTGTAATGCCAGTTGGTTTATTTGCAATCGGTATTATTCTTTCTTTTTACTCAAAAAAAGTTTTCAATAAATTAACAATTACTATTTCAATATTAAAACTTATTATTTCACCACTGATTTTGCTGATTTTAGGTTACACATTTTTTAGCTTGTCAAATCCAATCAATTTTGCCGGAGCTTTGTTGGTTAGTGTTGGCCCTTGTGGAGCTACCTCAATTGTTATGTGTTCTGCATATAATGTAAGTCCAGAAAATATTATTAAGGCAATATTTATTTCAACATTTGCTTCAATATTTACCTTTTTATTTACTATAAATTTATTAAATTAAAATTATGTTTAAAAAAATATTTAGCATTCTTTTCATTTTTCTTTTTTTATCATCGATCTCGATAGCTAAAGATAAAATAGATGAAACTATTGATAAAACCACTGACTTTTTAAAATCAATATCTAAGAAAAGTTTGAATAAATCTCAAACCGCAGAATTTTTAAATAATTATGCAATAACACTTGAAGATGAAAGAAATCAAGGCGTTGTAACTTATATATTTGATGAAAAAAATTACAAAAGATACCAAGATGGAAACGTCATTTCAGAAGATGGATGGAGATTTACAAATTTAGGTAAATTAAGAGTTTTTTCAGGAGATATCAAATTAACTTGGAAATTTAAACTTGATAAGCAAAATGTAATAGTAATTAAGACTAAATTCCAACCACTTGGAAAAGAATATCCTTTTACCTATCAATTAAAAGATAAGTTCTTTGAACAAATAAATTAAATGTCAAAAAGATATAGCGGAAAATCATTTAAAGACTCTAGTGTGATGAAAAAAGCTAAACTTTCTCTAAAGGAAAAAAGAAAAATTAAAAAAGATAAGAAAAAGAACAAGTGAAATCTTGTTTGCATCAAAAAATAAAAGTAGTATAAACCAACAATTATTTAAGGCGGGGTAGCTCAGTTGGTTAGAGCGCGGGACTCATAAGCCCGAGGTCAGTGGTTCGATCCCACTTCCCGCTACCATCAGTGACCAGGAAAATCTAATAAATTTTCAACTTTATATCCCTTTTTCAGTAAACTATTAGTTCCACCTAAATCAAAAAGATTTATTACAAATATAAATCCAGCCACTTTACTTTTTGATATTTCAATTAATTTAGCTGCTGCTTCTGCAGTGCCACCAGTAGCAATTAAATCATCAATTATTAAAACTTTATCACCTTCATCGAATGAATCTTTGTGAACTTCTATTGTCGCAGTTCCATATTCAAGTTCAAAGTCTACTGAATGAACATCAGCAGGTAATTTATTTTTCTTTCTCAACATTATGAATGGTTTATTAAGTACATAAGAAATAGCTGATGCAAAAACAAAGCCTCTAGACTCCACAGCTCCAATTTTATTAAATTGGAATTTTTTTGATCTTTCAACAATTTGGTTAATACATTCTTTGAATGCTTTTTCATTTTTAATAAGTGTTGTTATATCTCTGAAAAGAATTCCCTTTTTAGGATAGTCTTGAATTGATCTAATATGTTCTTTTAAATCCATTAATCTTAAATATAATCTAAATAAATATATGACAAATAATAAATTAGCAATTATTGGTGGTAGTGGATTATATGATGTTGAAGAGTTTAAAGACAGAGAAACTCTTGATTTAAATACCCCATGGGGAAAACCCTCAGATTTAATATTAAAGGCCAAATATAATAATAAAGAAATTTATTTTCTACCAAGACATGGAAAAGGTCATTTTATCTCACCATCAAAAATAAATTTTAGAGCAAATATTGGTGCACTAAAGCAACTTGGTATTACAGATATTGTATCAGTTTCTGCTGTAGGATCTTTAAAGGAAGAATTACATCCAGGGAAATTTGTTATTGTTGATCAATTTATAGATAGAACTTTTGCAAGAAATAAAACTTTTTTTGATGATGAAATTATTGCACATGTATCAATGGCTCATCCAACTTCAAATGGATTAATGAATGCTTGTGAGGACGCGATTAAAAAGGAAACCATACCTTATCAAAAAGGCGGAACTTATGTTGTAATGGAAGGTCCTCAATTTTCAACATTGGCAGAATCAAATTTATATAGATCATGGAAAGCGGATGTTATTGGAATGACAAATATGCCAGAAGCTAAATTAGCAAGGGAAGCTGAAATTAGATATGCTTCAGTTTCAATGGTAACAGACTATGATTGTTGGCATCCAGATCATGAAAATGTTGATGTTCAAAAAGTTATAAAAGTACTTTTAGATAATGCAGCAAAAGCAAAAAATATGATTAAAAATTTGATAGAGAACTTTGAAAATTACATTGATCCTAATGATCCAACTAATAATTGTTTAGATGTAGCAATAATTACTGCCCCAGAAAAAAGAACTCAAAAAACTATAGATAAATTAAACATAATTGCTGGAAGAGTACTAAAAAAATGAATTATTTAGATTTATTTGATTTGGAAGAAAAAATTCAAATCATGGACGTTGGTGCCGCTGCTATATCTGAAATACCAGTTTATAAAAAATTAATGGATATTGGAATAGGTAAGTTAAATGCATTTGAGGGTGACCAAAGACATTCGACAAAGTTAAAAGAAGAATATGGAGATAATATCATTTTATTTACAGATTTCTTATTTGATGGAACTATTCAAAATTTATATTTAGCTAATCCTAATACTGGAATGACTTCTTTATTAAAACCCAAAGAAAATGCAAATAATTTTTTTAATGGTTTTGATAGATTTAGTAAAATTGAAAAAGTAGATAAAGTTAATACAAAAAAATTAAATGATATCGATGATCTTCCTTTAATAGATTTTGTGAAAATGGATATTCAAGGCTCTGAGCTTACTGTATTAAAAAATGGTTTAGATAAAATTAAAGATTGTTTAGCTATCCAGATCGAAGTTTCATTTATATGCTTATATGAGAATCAACCTAGCTTTGGTGAAGTTGATATTTGGATGAGATCTAAAGGCTTTGTACCCCATTGTTTTCTAGACATTAAGAGGTGGTCTATTAAACCAACTATCTTCAATAATAATTTTAGAACACCAGGAAATCAATTATTAGAATCGGACATTGTTTATATAAAAGACCCTCTTCAACTTAACCAATTAAGTGATGAACAAATAAAAAAATTTATATTAATTTCCCATTATTGTTTTATGAGCATAGACTTAACTGCATTTCTAATTATTGAGTTAGAAAAAAGAAAGACATTATCAAAAGACTCTTTTAAAAACTATATTGATAACATAAAAAAATTTATTAATGAAAGTCCAAAATAAAAAATAATGAAAATTAATGGCGTTGAATATAAAACAATTTGGTTTGATGAAGAAAAACAAGCTGTAAAAATAATAGATCAAACAAAGCTTCCACATAAATTTATAATAAAAGAATTAAGTTCAGTTAAAGACGCTATAAATGCTATAAAAACAATGGAAGTGAGAGGTGCTCCATTAATCGGAGGAACAGCTGCATTTGGATTAGTTCTAGCTATAAAAGAAAATAACAGTTTAGATTTTATAAAAAAAAGTTCAGAAGAATTAGTTGCATCTAGACCAACAGCAATAAATCTTCAGTGGGCAGTTCATAGAATGAATAACAAATTGTCATTTGTTGAACCTGGAGATTTATTTAATGTTGCACTCAAAGAAGCTAAAGAAATTTGTAAAGAGGATGAGGGGTTTTGTGAAAGTATTGGTAAAAATGGATTAAATATTATTGAAGGCATATATAATAAAAAGAAAGACACCGTCAATATTCTCACACATTGTAATGCGGGTTGGTTAGCTACAATAGATTGGGGAACAGCAACTTCTCCTATTTATCATGCACATAAAAAAGGAATACCAATACATGTTTGGGTAGATGAAACTAGACCAAGAAATCAAGGAGCAAACCTTACATCATATGAGCTTAATGAAGAAGAAATTCCAAATACTATTATAGCAGATAATACAGGTGGAATATTAATGCAAAGAGGACAGGTTGATATGTGTATTGTTGGAACAGATAGAACATTATCTAACGGAGATGTGTGTAATAAAATTGGAACATATTTAAAAGCTCTTGCAGCTCATGATAATAATGTGCCTTTTTATGTTGCTTTACCAAGTTCAACGATAGATTGGAATTTAAAAAACTCTAAAGATATTCCAATAGAAGAAAGAGATCCAAAAGAACTCTCACATGTGGATGGAATTAACAAAGATAATAAAGTTGATAAAGTTTTAATATATCCTGAAAAAAGCAAATCATTAAATTTAGCCTTTGATGTAACGCCAGCTAAGTATGTTACATCATTAATAACAGAAAAAGGAATATGCGAAGCTTCTACTGAAGGTTTAAATGGTCTCTTCAAAAACTAACAAAAAGAAAAATGATGTTATTAAGTTTTCCAAAATGCTTAATGACAAAAAATTATCAGCTTTAAGATCTGGCAATATATCAGTCAGACATAACAATGGTTTTTTTATTACCCCTTCAGGAAAAAATTACTCATCACTAAAAGTAAAAGATATAGTCTTTGTAAGTCTAGATGGAAAATATGAAAAAAAAAACAAACCTTCGTCAGAATGGAGATTTCATCAAGATATTTATATCAAAAAGAAAGATGCTCAAGCAATAGTTCATTCACATTCGACTAATGCAACAGCTCTATCTGTTCACAAAAAACCTATTCCAGCCTTTCATTACATGGTTGCACTCGCGGGAGGTAATGATATTAAATGTGCGAAATACGCAACTTATGGAACAAGAGAGCTTTCAAAAAACATTATAAAAGCTTTGAATAATAGAAAAGCCTGCTTGATTGCAAATCACGGTCAGATTGCATTTGATAAAAATTTACCTGATGCTTTTGAATTGGCACAAGAAGTTGAAAATTTGAGTTTACAGTATATAACCGCTCTTAAGCTTGGAAAGCCAAAAATTCTTTCTATAAATGAAATGAATAAAGTTTTAAAAAAAGCTAAAAATTATAAAAGAGATTAAATATGACAAAGGTTGGGGAACACATAACTCTAGATATAATTGGAACTAAAAAAGAATATGATCCATCTTTTTATGAGAAGTTAGTTTATAAAATTGCTAAAGCAGCAAAAGTAACAGTTTTAAAAATTTCTAAATATAAATTTGAGCCACAAGGATTTACATTGGTTGCTTTGCTCGCTGAAAGCCACATTAGTTTTCATACTTTCCCAGAAAAAGAAATTGTAAGCTTTGATTTTTTTACATGTGGAAAAGTATCACCAAAAGTTTCTCTAGATATAATAAAAGACGAGATGGAACATACAAATATAATAATTAAAGAATTTAATAGAGATACTATTGATTTTTATCATGACAATTATAGTTCTCCAGGTTTAAAAAAATCATATGTTGTTAATAGAGTTTTAGAAAATTTTAAATCTAAAGTAGGTCAATATATTGAAATACTTGATTTAGAACAGTTTGGAAAAGCTTTATTTATTGATAATGAAATACAAGTTGCTGAAAGTGATGAACATTTATATAGCTCAACCTTTGTAAATTCAGGTCTTAATTTGAATTCAAATAAAGAGAAAGCTGCAATTATTGGCGGAGGTGACGGTGGTGTTGCAAGAGAATGTATTTCACAAAATTTTGGATTTATAGATTGGTATGAATTAGATCCTGAAGTTGTTGATGTATGTGATAAACATTTAAGCAAAATAGGAGAAAAGGCGACAGAAAAAAATTCAGTTAAATGTGTTTGGGGTGATGCATTTGAGAGCATTAAATCAGTCAAAGATAATACCTATGATCAAATTTTTGTTGATCTTAACGATGATCAATTTTGCATAGATTTAGCTTCAAAAAATATGTCATCTTTAGAAAGAATTTTAAAACCTAAAGGTGTAATTACTGCTCAAGTTGGAAGCCAAGATAAAAAACCAAAACAAGTTGAAAATTGGTTAAATGTTTTTAACAAAAATTTTGGAAATACAAAACTTTCAAGAGTTTACATACCAAGTTTCGATTGTTCTTGGAATTTTTCCTCGTCAATAAATCATTAATTTTACTTTTTAAAACAATAATTTTATGAAATAATCTTCAAAATTTTGGAGGAAAAAAATGAAAAAATTAAAAGTATTAGGACTTGGTATTTTAATATCATCATTTCTAACAATTTCTTCAATTGCAGATCAAATTAAAATAGGAACTGAAGGTGCATATCCGCCTTGGAATTCTAAAGATTCAGCTGGAAATTTGATTGGCTTTGAAGTCGAATTAGCAAATGAATTATGCAAAATTATGAATCATGATTGCACAATTGTAGAGCAAGACTGGGATGGAATGATTCCAGCTTTAGTCTCAAGAAAATTTGATGCCATCATGGCTGGAATGTCAATAACAGGTGAGAGAATGAAAACAATAAACTTTTCTCAAGGTTATGCTGATGAGGTTGCATCATTAGCTGTTATGAAAGGATCGAAAAACGAAGGCCTTAAAACAATGTCAGCTATAAATCTATCTGACGTAAGTGCTGATGAACAAGCAACACTAGATGTTTTGACCAAAGCATTTAAAGGTAAAACTATTGGTGTACAAACAGCAACAATTCACCAGAACTTCTTAGAGTCTGGTTTAATGGGTAATGTAAAAATTAGAACTTACAAAACTCAAGACGAAGTAAACTTAGATTTATCTGCTGGTAGAATAGATGCAGCACTAGCTGCAGCTGTTGCTTTTACAGATTATGCAGAGAAATCTGGTAAAGGAGTTGTATTAACTGGACCAACATTTGCAGGTGGAGATTTTGGTAATGGTGTTGGTGTTGGTATTAGAAAAGGTGACTCTAAACTTCTAAATGATTTTAATGCAGCAATTGATAAAGCTAGAGATGATGGCATTATTAGTAAGCTTGCTATAAAACATTTTGGTTTTGACGCTTCTATGTAATAGATTATTTATGGGTGGCTATAACTAGCCACCTATATTATGGAACTTCTATATTTTGGTGATAAAGGTTGGGGAGACGAGTTATTCTTTGCAACATTAATGACAATTGCAGTTTCCATAACTGCAATGATAATAGGCTTTATATTTGCTGCTTTATTTACTCCACTAAAATTATCTAATAATAAATTTCTTAACTCTATTGGTAATGCATATACCACTGTCATCAGAGGTGTACCAGAGCTTCTTGTAATTTATTTATTTTTCTTCGGTGGAAGTGGAGCAATTATGTTTGTTGCTTCTATATTTGGTTATAATGAATATATTGAAATTAATGCTTTTTTAACTGGTTCATTTTCAATAGGTATAATATCGGGGGCATATTCAACTGAAGTATTTAGAGGAGCCCTACAATCAATCGATAAGGGTCAGTTCGAGGCTGCAAAAGTTTTAGGTTTTAATAAATATATTTACTTCTTTAAAATTATTTTGCCTCAAATGCTAAGATTAGCAATTCCAAACTTAAGCAATGTTTGGCAAATTACATTAAAAGATACTTCTCTTATATCTGTAACGGGTTTAGTTGAAATAATGAGACAATCCTATATTGCAGCTGGTTCAACTAGAGATCCATTATTTTTTTACTCATTTGCAGCAGTTCTATACTTAATGCTTACATTTTTAAGTATGCAATTATTAAATAGATTAGAAACAAAATATAGCAAAGGTTATTAATGGATATTGAATTAATGATAAATAGTTTTCCTAAGTTATTAAACGCAACTTTGATTACTCTTAAACTATTATCTGTATCTCTAATTCTTGGTCTTTTTATTGGATTAGGTTTTGCAATCTTGAGAATGAATAATAATAAGTTGATTAATAAATTTGCTTACGGGTATTCATATATTTTTAGAGGAACACCTTTATTGGTTCAAATCTTCATAATATATTTTGGATTAGGTCAAATTGAATATTTAAGAACAACCTTTTTATGGGTAGTTTTAAAAGAACCATACTGGTGTGCGATAATAGCATTTTCATTAAATACAGGAGCTTATACTTCAGAAATATTGAGATCAGCTTTTCAAACTATAAAACTGGGATATTTAGAAGCTGGAAAAAGTTTGGGCATACCTTCAAAAATAATTTTTACAAAAATACAAATTCCTATTGCAATTAAACAGTCTTTACCAGCTTATGGTAATGAAATTATTTTAATGCTTAAAGGTACATCTTTGGCAAGCACAGTCACACTTATGGACTTAACAGGTGTTGCAAAATATATAATTTCAACGACATTTAAGCCGGTAGAGGTGTTTATTGTTGCAGGAGGTATTTACTTGTTTATGACTTTTATAATTCATAATGTAATTAAATATTTAGAAAAAAAATACGGGTTTCAAACATGAAAATAGCATGCATACAATTATCTAGTGGA
The DNA here is from genome assembly GCA_902543575.1 of uncultured Pelagibacteraceae bacterium. GTDB lineage: Bacteria > Pseudomonadota > Alphaproteobacteria > Pelagibacterales > Pelagibacteraceae > Pelagibacter. The sequence goes on from CACBYV010000006.1 coordinate 64,406, forward strand.
GAAAATTATGAAAATAATTTTAAAGATATTGTTAAATATGTAAATCAAGCTATAAAAAATAAATCTGATTTAATTATTACACCTGAAACTTCTTCTTTGATGTCTAGTAGTAGAGAAACACTTTTTAAATATTCATTTGAAATGAATAAAGATCCAATTTTGAAGAAAATTAGAGAAGTTTCAAAAAAATATAAGAAATGGATTTTACTCGGATCAATTTGCGTTAAGGTTAAAAACAAACTCAGAAATAGATCTATACTGGTTGGACCAAATGGAAAAATTGTCAAATATTATGATAAAATTAATATGTTTGATGTTAAAATTCCAAATAAAGAGCAACATAGAGAAAGTAAAACTTTTAAAGCAGGAAATAAATTAGTAACGGCTAATTTACCTTGGGGCAAAATAGGTTTTACAATCTGTTTTGATCTGAGATTTCCTGAACTTTATAGGAATTTATCAAAAAAAAATTTAAGTTTTATAGCCGTTCCATCAGCTTTCACAAAGTTTACAGGACAAAAACATTGGTTAACACTTTTAAGAGCAAGAGCGATTGAAAATTTTTGCTATATTTTTGCGCCAGCTCAAACAGGTAAAAATACACCTAAAAGAGAAACATTTGGTCATACAACAATTATTTCTCCAGATGGGAAAATTTTGGCATTAAAAAAATTAGGCAAGGGTGTAATTTATTCAAAAATTAATCCCAAGCTCTCTATGGATTTAAGAAAAATAATTCCAAGTTTAATTTAATTCCTACTATCAACAATCAATGTGTCTTTAGATCCACCACCTTGAGAACTATTAACTATTGTACTACCTTTTTTTAGAGCAACTCTAGTCAATCCACCTGTTGTAACATAGGTTGATTTACCTGTTAAAATAAAAGGTCTTAAATCTAAATGTCTTGGTTCAATGTTATCAGGTGTGATTGTTGGAACAGTAGAAAGAATTTCTAGTGGTTGTGCAATGTAATTTCTAGGATTTTTTTTGATATTTTTTATCATTTCTTCTTTTTCAGCTTTTGAGGCTTTTGGACCAATCATAATTCCGTAACCACCTGATGCATTTGAAGGTTTAACCACATACTTAGAAATATTATCTATAACGTGTTCTCTATTTTTTTTATCTCCACAGAGAAGAGTTTCAACTTGATCAATAATTGGTTGCTCTCCTAAATAGTAAATGATCATTTTATTAACATAAGAATAAACTGCTTTATCATCTGCAACTCCTGTTCCTAAAGCATTTATTATTCCAACATTTCCTTTTCTCCAACATTTGAATACACCAGGCACACCTAATAAGGATCCTTTAAAAAAAACTTTTGGATCCATAAAATTGTCGTCTATACGTCTATAAATACAATCTACTTTCAAAGGACCTTTGACAGTTTTCATGTAAACATGATCGTTTTCAACAAATAAATCTTTTCCTTCTACCAAGGCTATTCCCATTTGTTCCGCTAAAAAAGAGTGTTCAAAATAAGCTGAATTATAAATACCAGGTGTTAATAAAACCATGTGTGGGTTATTAGTTTTCTTTGGAATACACTCTGTCATACAATTATATAATTTATTTGCATATTGATGAACTGAAGAAACTTTATATCTTGTAAATAGTTCTGGAAAAATATCTCTCATTACCATTCTGTTTTCCAGCATATATGAAACTCCAGACGGAACTCTTAAATTATCTTCGAGAACTAAAAAATCCCCATCAATGTTTTTTATAAGATCAATCCCAGATATATTTGACCATGCTTTGTGTTTTGGGGAGAAACCTTCACATTCTTTTAAATATAAAGGAGAATTAAAAATTAATTCTTTAGGTATTACTTTGTCTTTAAATATTTTTTTTGCATTATAGACGTCATCGATAAATAAATTTAGTGCCTTAACTCTTTGTGCAAGTCCTTTTGCAACCTTTAACCATTGACTTTTTGGTATAATTCTAGGAATGATGTCTAAAGGCCATTTTTTCTCTTCAGCTCTATTATTTGCAGCATAAACTCTAAAATTTATTCCTCTAGCGCTTATTGTACTTTGACAATTTTTTTCAATTTCTTGTAATTTTTTTTTTCCATATTTTTCAAGTATGCCTGCAATGATCTTAGCATGACTTCTCAACTTCTTCTCTTTACTGATATATCCATCAAAAGTTGATTTAGAATCGTAATTTTTCCAAAAATCAGACATATTAACTTAATTTTTTTACATAAGAGTTAAATAAGCAAATGATTAAATTCGATATCTGATATGAAATAAATGGGTTTTATTGTAATCACATATAATTTAAATAGTTAATTTTAATATGACTTATTGTATTGGCATTAAAACAGAGACAGGATTAGTTTTTGCATCAGACTCCAGAACAAATGCAGGATTGGACAATGTAAATATATATTCTAAAATGCTTACACACGATGTTGGAGACAGAACAATAGTAATTGTTACATCAGGAAACCTCGGAACTTCTCAAGCAGTTTATAATTCAATAAAAAAAGATTTAAAAAGCGAAACAGGAATTATGAATTTAAATACGTGTAGTGATTTTGAGCAAATTGCCTCCTACATAGGTTCTCTCAATATTGAACATTCATCTCCTCAAGGAATTAACACTGATAGCGTTTTACTAGGTTCAACTTTTATTGTAGGCGGTCAAATAAAAGATCAACCACCAGAATTATATTTAGTTTACCCCCAAGGCAATTATATTCGTCCAGCGGATAGCAAACCATATTTAGTTATAGGTGAAGTAAAATATGGAAAACCTATTTTAGATAGAGTAATCACACCAAAAGTCTCAATCGGAGATGCATCGAGATGTGCGCTGATATCAATGGACTCGACATTAAAAAGTGATTTAACTGTTGGTCCGCCAATAGATTTTGCAGTGATAAAAAAAGATGAAATCAAAATAGCATCACTTAAATGCTTAAATATGAATGACCCTGAATTTTCAAAAGTTTGTAATCAATGGTCACAAGGTATTTTCAAGATATTTGATTCTTTTCAAAGGTTTGACTGGGAATAAAACTAATATTTTGTGTATTCTTTAATTTCTTTAATTTTAGAACCAGTTTTATTATTTATTTCTAATTTTAATTTTGCCCGTTCATCATTTAGGAAATGAACATCTCTTGATAATTTAATAAATTTTTCACCAAAATCAGAATTTTTTTCACATAATCTTTTATCGTCTTCTATTACCCAAAGCTTTGAATTAATTTCTTTAAGTGAATTATATAAACTTTCAATTTCACTGTAATTTTTAATATTTGTATTTAATTGATCTTGTAAAATTTTATATTCATCATTTATGAAATTTAGTTTTTCAGGATCTTTAATTTTTTCAGATTTAATTTCTAAAATTGAAATTTTATCCAGTAATTCTCCAACTGATACTTCTACTAAAATTTTATTCATATAAATCTATATTATGTTAAGTTGTTAAAAATATGTCTAATATACTTATTATAAAACATGGATCTTTAGGTGATATAGCGCAAGCAAGTGGTGCAATTCAAGATATATCTGATAATCATCCAAATGATAATCTTTATATACTATCAACCAAACCTTATTATGATCTATTAAAAAAAAATCCAAATATAACTGATGTCATTTTAGATAAACGACTCTCTAGGTTTAACTTAATTTATTTATATTTATTAATGAGAAAGATAAAAAAATATAAATTTATTAAAGTTTACGACCTTCAAAATTCTAAAAGAACTAGTTTTTATAAAAATATTCTCTTTCCAAAAGCAACGTCAGATATTTGGTCATCAACAGAAACAACACTACCTGAAAGAACTAGTAAGATTGATTTTGATAAAGATACTGTACTAAACCGCTTTGAACATCAATTAAATGTTTCTGGAATTAAAACCAGTCACGTAACTAAACCAGACTTTTCTTGGAGTTGCGAGGATATTTCAGAAATCAAAAAAAAATATAATTTAAACAAATATTTAATTTTATTCCCCTTTTCATCATCTCATTTAACTATAAAAAGATGGCCGTATTACAATGAATTGATAAAAATAATTAAATCTACTTTTAGAGATGAAATCCAAATTTTAATTGCTCCCGGTCCTAATGAAATCAAATTGGCAAATGATATTGATGCTAATATTATTTTAGATAATGATAAAGCGCTGAACATTTCTCAACTTTCATCATTAATAAAAGAAAGTTATTTTGTTATATCTAATGATACTGGGCCAGCACATATGGCGGCTCATTTAAATGTCAAAGGATTGGTTTTATTTGGATCGCATACTACTGCAAAAAAAGTTAGTATTGAAAGAGAACATTTTAAAGCAATCCAAGTTTCAGATTTGTCTAAACTTTCAGCAGATAAAGTATTTCAAAGAATGCAAGAAGCCATTAATTAGTTTTTCTAAATTTTGACAATAAAAAAGGCAAAAATAAAACTATTATGAAAATTCTTAAAAAATGATGGTAGCTCACAAATATTGGATCTATGTTATAAGCAACACTAATAACAACCATTTCATGAATTCCTCCAGGTGCAAAACTTAAAAAAGTTGGAATAAATTCAAACCCTATATAAGTGAGCAAATAAGCAGTTATCATTGCAACAATTACCAAAATTGAACTAACTATTATTCCATGAAATATAAAAAATAATAACTCTTTAATTTTTAATCCGTTTAATCTGGTACCTAAAGCGGTGCCTAAAAATATAAATGCAATATTTATAAATGCGTCTGGAAATCTGGCATTAATTATTTCAAAAGTATAAAAAGCACCAGATAAAGCCATTGCACCAACTAAAGTAGGTGATGGAATTTTATAATTTTTTAAGATGTTTGCAAAAATGAAACAAATTATTAAAAGAAATAATATTTCTAAAAAATATCTTTCGTTGTAGATATTTTCATAGTTATAACCTGTCATTTCCGAGAAGCCTAAATTATTAATAAAAAAAATAGGTACAAAACTTACAATAAATATCACTCTTGTAGCCTGAGGGATCAAAACACCCTTATCGTTTTTTGATTTACCAAATTCTAATAATGCTGCAGATATTGGAACAAATGCGCCCGGAAGAGCTGCTAAAACTGAAATGAATTTACTAAATTTACAAACTTTAAAAAAATAATAACCAGCAAGAATAGTGCTGACTATTGTGCATATTAACATCGCTAATGACGAAAAAATCCATAGATGAATTTTATACAATAATGTTACATTTAAAGTTCCACCAAGAATTATACCAACAATTAAAAATATAGGATTTAATAATTTAGTTGGAAAAACTATTTTAAAATTTGTAAATGCGAAACATAAATTTAAACCTAGAGATCCTAATAACCAGGGTAAAGGTAGATTAATTAAAGTACCTAAGTATCCACCAACAAGTCCTATAAATAAAGCTTTATAACTACCTACTAAAGCTAAAATATATTCCTTTATATTTTTGGAAAAATTATATTTGAGCATTGACTAAAATTTATAACTTATGTTTAATGATGTTTTCATAAATATAATAAGAGAGGAAATAATGAAACTAATTAAAACTTTTATTTCAGTTTTATTCTCTGCTTTCCTTCTATTTTCATCAACAAGTTCATTTGCAGTTGAAAAATTACATTTTTTAATTGGCGGTGGTGCTGGTGGTGGTTGGGATGGAACTGCTAGAGGTACTGGAGAAGCATTAACAAAAGCTGGTTTTTTGAAAAGTGCATCATTTGAAAACATGTCAGGTGGTGGAGGTGGTAAGGCTTTGGCTTACCTAATCAATAACGCTCCGAAAGATACAGTTTTAGTTCAGTCAACACCATTGGTGTTAAGATCTATTACAAGACACAAGGGTTATGTAAAAGGTACTGGCACTTTATCTTATAAAGATGTTAAACCAATTGCAGGTGTAATTGGAGATTATGGTGCAATAGTTGTTGCAAAAAATTCGCCTATCAAAAATTTCAAAGATGCAGTTGATCAATATCAAAAAGATCCAAAGTCAATTAAAATGGCTGGAGGATCTGTAAGAGGAAGTATGGACCACTTAATTGGTGCGTTAGCTTTCCAAGCAGCTGGAGCAAATCCAAACGATGTGATTTATGTTCCATATGATGCTGGTGGAAAAGCGCTTGCTGGACTTTTATCTGGAGAAACTCAAATACTTTCAACGGGTTTAGGTGAAGTAATGGGTGCTAGAGATCAAGTGAGAATAATTGGTATCACAGCTCCTGAAAGAGTAGGTGATGCACCAGAAGCTCCAACATTAAAAGAGCAAGGATATGATGTTCAGTTTGTTAACTGGAGAGGTTTCTTTGCACCAAAAAGCATGAGCATGAGTGACTATAACAAAATCTCTAAAATGCTTGGTGATGTTCAAAAGACGCCAGAGTGGGAAGCTGTTAGAAAAAGAAATGCATGGGTAAATATTTATAACCCAGGTTCTAAATTTGATGCGTTCTTGGAAAAACAAACAGTTGAAATGACAGCTCTGATGAAAAAACTTGGAGTAATCTAATCTTTATAGATTATTAAAGAATGTAAAGCAGTGAGAATAAGTCCTACAAAATTTATCTCACTGCTTTTTTTAGTTCTATCAGTATTTTATCTATACACTGCATACAACATTCAAGTATTTGCATTCGATGAAAATGCACCATTCAATGCTAGGACTTTCCCAATATATTTAGGTTGGGCAGGAATAATTTTATCGAGTTTAAAAATAATTTTACCTGAAAAAGTTACTACAGAGGTAAATCACAAACACTTAGATTATAAAAGTATAATTTATCTAATAATTATCTCTCTAATATATGCAGCTGTAATTTTGAAAATTGGATATTTTATATCAACTTCTTTATTTCTTTTTGCATCTTACTATTTCTTAGGTGAAAGAAGATGGGGGTTAATGTTTATTTTATCTTTCCCATTTGTTGCTGCATTTATGTATTTGTTACATGGTTTATTAAACATTTACCTACGTGATCCGTTTTTAAAATATATTGGAGTTATGGGATGATCGAAGGAATACTAATTGGGTTATCAACTGCGCTATCATTAACGAATATTTTAATGGTGATGGTTGGATGTTTTGCAGGAACAATAATTGGAATGTTACCAGGACTTGGTCCAATGACTGCAATAGCATTAATGATACCAATTACTTACGGCTTTGATCCATCTACGGGTTTGATTTTGATGGCCGGTGTTTACTACGGTGCAGTATTTGGAGGATCTACATCCTCAATTTTGTTAAATGCACCTGGAATACCAGGAACTGTTGCTACTGCATTTGATGGATATCCAATGGCACAACAAGGAAAAGCTGGTAAGGCTTTAGCAATAGCAGCCTATAGTTCATTTGCAGGTGGAACAATTTCTGCAATATTTTTATTAGTTGCAGCCCCTAGTTTGTCAAAAGTAAGTTTAGCTTTTAGGTCACCCGACTACTTTGCACTAATGATTTTAGGTTTAACTGCAATTTCTGCATTCTCATCTAAAGGACAGTTTTTAAAAGCAATGATGATGGTAGTTTTAGGATTAATGCTAGCAACAGTTGGTCAGGACTCATTGTCAGATATTACAAGGTTCACATTTAACAATATGAATTTAACTGATGGAATAAGCTTTGTATTAATTGTCATGGCTACATTTGCAATGAGTGAAGCTCTAACAATTATTTTTAGAGGAAAGGATCCAAACAGAGCTGCAAAACAAATCTCATTAACAGAATTAGGTTCAATTAAAGTAAATAAAGAAGAAACGATTAAAATGGCTAAAACAATACCAAGGTCATCTATACTAGGTTTTTTAATTGGTGTTTTGCCTGGGGCAGGTGCAACAATTGCTTCTTTTTTAGCTTATGGAATGGAAAGAAATTATGTAAACGAAGATGAAAAACAAAAATTTGGAAAAGGTAGCGTTCATGGTTTATCTGCACCTGAAACTGCAAATAATGCGGCTTGCTCTGGTTCATTTGTTCCATTGCTAACATTAGGAATTCCTGGAAGTGGTACAACTGCTGTAATGCTTGGAGCTCTTTTAGGATTTGGTATTCAGCCAGGACCAAGACTTTATCAGACAAACCCTGAAATTTTTTGGTCGGTTATCATGTCAATGTATATTGGTATGGTTGTACTTTTAATTTTAAATTTGCCATTAATTCCCTATATCGCTAGAATTTTAGCAGTACCTAGAAATTACTTAATCCCTTTAATTTTATTTTTCTCAGTGACAGGAATTTATTTAATGTCATTTAATAATTTTGATATTTTTTTAATGATAGGTATTGCAGTGGTTGCAACTTTCTTAAGACTCTATGATTTTCCCATGCCACCTTTAATATTAGCTTTTGTGCTCGGGGGATTAATGGAGGAAACATTGAGAAGATCACTATTAATAAGTGATGGTTCACCTAATTTTTTATGGGATAGGCCTATAACACTAATAATCTTATTAATTACAATAACAATTGTTGGTTGGCAAATTTTTTCAACTTTTAGAAAAAAAATTTAAATATAAATTTTATCAGCTAGACCGTAGCAAAGAATTCCACTTAGTACTGTTAAAATGCCCGATGCAATGACACCTTCACTATTTGTTTTTTCGTTATGTCCAAGTTTATTGATATAAATTGTATAAATTCCAATTAACAAATATAAAACGTTTTGTGCAAAGATTAGTGTAAAGAAACCCCATGTTCCAGCTAAACCATCCGCTTTGATTAACATTATGTATAATGCTACTAAAATTGATGCAATAAATGGAGCCCCAAAAAATCTAACCATTACAGCTGCGGAGTGATCAATATTGTATTGATCTAAAAAAGACTTAGTTGCAACCACTGTTCTGAAAGCATAAACGGCGTAAACAATAAAATGGACGATAAAAATACTTAAATAAATTATTCCATTAAATTTATCTAACATATTTGAATTTTATAAGATTCTTTTGTAGTTTTCAATTATCTTGTCCCAAAGAAAATTTTCAGAGTGTGTTTTGCATTCTTTTCCAAATTCAACATATTTATTTCCCTCAAATAAATTATCTATACTTGAATAAATATCATCTAGGCTATTGCCATCGCAAATTAATCCTGTTTTATTATGAACAATTGCATCAGAAGCACCACCATCTTTACCACCTATAGATGGAATCCCATATTGTGCAGCCTCAATAAAAGAAATTCCAAAGCCCTCAACTGAAGTTTTATGAATTATTGAGGGCATTATAAAAATATTTGATTTTGCAATTAATGCATTTTTCAATTCATTAGAGATATCACTTAAAAAAACTACATATTTATCAAGTTTTAGTTCTATAACTAATTTTTTCAAATTTTCCTCTTCATCTCCGTATCCTATACAAGTGTAAGTAATATCAGGATATTTCTCTTTTAAATTCCGAATAGCCATTATAACTTTTTCATGATTTTTTCTTTTATCAAATCTTGATACAGTAATTAGTCTTTGTTTTTTTCCTTTTAGCATATCTTCTGCTTGTTTAAGGTCATCTTTTGGAATTTCTTCAACTGGATCTACACCTGGATTTATGACTATTAATCTTTTTTCTTCAACTCCGAGACTAACTGCTAAATTTTTTGTGAAATTTGAGTTTGCTACAACATGATCAACATGATTTAAAACATCCAAAATTTTTTTGTTCAGTCTAGATCCTTTGGGATGATTAATTTCTTTAGAATGAATTAAACATATTTTCTTTTTTTGGGATTTTATAAGTTCTAAACTTTTCCAGTGATCTGCAATGATACAATTTACATTTTTATTTTCATTTAAATATTCATTTATTAGTAGAGATTTTCTATATTTTCTTAATAATTTAACTCCACTAACTCTTTCAATTGTAAATGAAACTTTCTCATCAAATTTTTTATGATCTTCGTGGTAGTCTGCAAAAACTTTAACCATATCTAACTTTGATAAAGATCTTGCTAATCCCCACATTAGATTTTGCATACCACCAACTTCAGGAGGGAAAGTTCTAGTTATTATTAAATACATTAATTAGATGACCACTTAATACCACAACCCATACTTGGGAATTGTTCTTCAGGACCTTTACCTGTTTCTGAAACTTGTTTCATAGCAAAAAATAAATCACTATCTCCGGATCTCACAGGCTTTAGTTCTCTTAATTCTCTTATTCTTCCTCTATATTGAAGACCAAAATCTTTATTATAACCAAAAAAATCTGGAGTACATACGGCATCATATTTTCTTGCAATGTCTTGTGTTTCATCAATTAGGTAAGGAAAATTAAACTTATGTTTAATTGCAAACTCTATCATTTTTTCAAAAGAGTCTTCTGGATAATTAATTGGATCATTAGAACATATTGCAACTGAATTTATTCCTAAATCACTAAGCTTAGTACAGTCCTCCACTACATCTCTAATAATTGCTTTTACATATGGACAATGATTACAAATAAACATTACCAAAGTTCCATTTTCACCTTTGATATCATTTAAAGATATTAATTTGTTCTCTGTAGATTTTAATTCAAAGTTTTCTGCTTTTTTTCCAAAATCACACACTGGTGTTTTAATAGGCATAATGTAATAATATATAAATTATGTTTTACGATTTGGAAGATAAAAAACCAAAAAACTCTGGCGAAAATTGGGTAGCGCCAAATGCAACTATTATTGGTGATGTCACATTAGAAAAAAACTCCAGTGTTTGGTTTAATGCTGTTATTAGAGGGGATAATGAAAACATTCATATTGGAGAAGGTTCAAATGTTCAAGATGGGAGTGTTTTACATACTGACCCAGGCTGCCCTTTAAAAATTGGTAAAGACGTAACTATAGGTCATATCGTTATGCTTCATGGATGTACAATTGGAGACAATAGTTTAATAGGTATTGGAGCTGTCATTTTAAATAATGCAAAAATAGGTAAAAACTGCATCATTGGTGCAAAAGCATTAATAACTGAAAACAAAGAAATTCCAGATAACTCATTAGTAGTTGGAGCACCTGGTAGAGTAGTAAGAAAACTTACTGACGAAGAAGTAGGTAAAATTACTGAGAACGCAAAACATTACCAAGATAATTGGAAAAGATACGTAAAAACTGTTTTTTAATATGCCAGCGGGGTATGTAATTGCACAATTAAGAGTAACTAATCCAGAAAATTACAAAGAGTACATTGAAAAAGTTAATCCAATTGTAAAAAAATTTGATGGAGAGTTTTTGGTTAGAAATGGTGAATATCAAATATTTGATGGTGAAACTAAATTTCCAAGAATAATTATTCTAAAATTTCCAAGTTATGAGAGGGCTTTGGAATGGTATAATTCAGAGGAATACAAACCAATAAAACAAATAAGATTGGATAATGCTGAGGGGACAAACATAATAATTAAAGGACTTTAAAAGATTAATCTTTTAGCGACAAAATTTTAAAATTTATTTTCAACTCTGGGAATTTTCTATCTATAATTAATTTAATTTTTTTAAATGAATCCTTGTGAATTTTCTTTTCTATAGTTGAATTAAATTCTTTCTTTCCATTTACTATTTTAGCTGCACCACAATCCTCGTGATTAATTATAATTAATTTACCTATATTATGTAACTTTATTGAAGTTGATAAATTATCCAAAAAGGTGGATTGCCATTTTTTAAATTTTTTAGAAGTTACTCCGATGGCAGCTCCAGCAATAGTAAATGAGCTATATTTTCCAGTTAATTTTTTTTTCTTTAAATAATTAAAAACTTTTGGCTGAAACCTTGGATCCATACATGACAAAACCATAGCTTCATATTTTTTCATTATGGCACCAACCAAGTATCTTTACTATTATCAATGTCAAATCTAGCTCTTCGATGACCTTTTGCAGCTAAATACAACCATTCTATAGATTTAATTTTACACTGTATAACAGTGAAGTTTTTATATCCTTCTTCGCTTTGTTCTTTTGTGTAATCAAAATTATCTAACTCAGGTTTTAAACCAGATGTTGGAATATCAGACTCTGTACCTGGTCCATTATCTACTAAGTAACATTTTCGACTGATATGTTGAGTTTTCTCCCAAGATTGTTTTGTTATATCATTATTGTGATTGATAATTGCTTCAACTTTTAATCTAACCTGTATTTTTTCATCTTTATCATAAAATAACATCGATGAATTTGGGTTTTTTTCTAATATTTTAATTTTATCAGATCTAATATCACTGTGGAATTGAACTAAATTTTTTTGTTTATCTGATTTTCTAAGAACAACAATTCTACTTTCAATATTGTCTTCACTCCCACATGAAAAAACTGGTATCCTAAAAGGAGATGATCTATTAGTAACCGCATCAGTTAGCATTAACCAAATTTTCTTTTTTATTTCGGAAAAATCCTCGTAGTAGGGAACAGTGGTAGACACAATTATTTTTTCTTTTTTAATCTAGCGATTAAGCTAGAGCTATCCCAACGGTTTCCACCCATTTTTTGAACTTCTGCATAATAACCATCAACAATTTCAGTTACTGGTACAGGTGAACCATTTCTTTTTGCTTCTTCAATACAAATTTTTAAATCTTTTCTCATCCAATCTACAGCAAATCCGTAATCAAACTTATCAGCTACCATAGTTTTATATCTATTTTCCATTTGCCAAGATTGAGCTGCACCTTTTGAAATAGTTTCCATAACTTTATCCATATCTAAACCTGCATTAATTCCAAAATTTACTGCTTCAGATAAACCTTGAACTAAACCACCAATACACATTTGATTAACCATTTTAGTTAATTGTCCACTGCCTGATGGTCCGATTAAAGTTACTTTTTTACTATAACAATCAATTATTGGCTCTGCTTTTTTAAAATCATTATCATCTCCACCAACCATGACAGTTAATATCCCACCTTCAGCACCTGATTGTCCTCCAGATATAGGAGCATCTAAAAAACCAAATCCTTTATCTTTTGCAGCTTTATAAAGTTCTCTAGAAATTTCAGCAGACACTGTTGAATTATCTATATATACACTTCCTTCTTTAGCATTATGAAATAACCCATTATCACCTAAAGAAACTTGTCTTAAATCATCGTCATTCCCAACACACGTAAAAATAAAATCAGCATCTTTAGCA
>CACBYV010000007.1 GCA_902543575.1 uncultured Pelagibacteraceae bacterium
TTTAAAGATATTAATGGTGATATTAAGTTTTCATCTAAAAATGAGTTAATCATTGAAAACCACATTGAATTTGCCAAAATTTTTCAAATTGGATCAAAAAAAGCAAAAAGTATAAAAAAAATTTATTTTAATTTGGAAAAAAAAATTGCATCAAATGAAGTAATTATTAATAACATAAAAATTAATAATAAAAATAACAGTATCCTTTATAATCAAGAGTTTATTGTTAAAAATATTCAAAATCTAAGATCATCAATTAGAAAAGTTATTGATTAACTGGGCTTAATCATTTTAACTGGATTAATTAGTCTTTCATATTCTTTTTCACTAATTAGTCCTGATTTAAGAGCCTCAGTTTTTAATTTTGTATTATTATTTAAAGCAGTTTTAGCAATCTTTGCTGCATTATCGTATCCTATTTTAGGAGCTAAAGCTGTTACAAGCATTAACGAATTATCTAAATGTTCTTTAATTTTTTTTTTGTTAGCTTTTATCCCTTTAACACAGTACAAACTAAAGTTTTTAACGCTATCTCCTAAAATATCAATCGATTGTAAAATATTATAAGCTATCAAAGGTTTAAATACATTAAGTTCAAAATGACCATGACTACCTGCAATAGTTATTCCAGTATGATTTCCTATTACTTTTGCACATACCATAGTAACAGCCTCGCACTGAGTGGGATTAACCTTACCGGGCATAATTGAGGAACCAGGTTCATTTTCTGGTAACATTAACTCCCCGTAACCAGCTCTTGGCCCGGAGCCCAAGAATCTAATATCATTTGAAATTTTCATTAAAGCAACTGCACAAGAATTTAAAGATCCAGAGAAATTTACTATTGCATCATGAGCTGCTAACTCAGAAAATTTATTAGGAGCTGGTTTAAATTTTATTTTACAAAATTTTTTTATTTCTGTTACAATTTTTTTATCAAAATTTTTTTTTGAATTTATTCCTGTTCCAACTGCAGTCCCACCTTGAGCTAAAAAATATATATCTCTCAAACAGAATTTTATTCTTTCTATACTTTTTTTTATTTGTTCATGGTATCCTGAAAATTCCTGTCCCAGCGATATAGGAGTAGCATCTTGTAAATGTGTTCTGCCAATTTTGACTATTCTTTTAAATTCTTTACTTTTTTTAGCTAACGAAATTTCTAACAATTTTAAACTGGGCAAAAGTTTTTTTATCGTCTCCGTAGCTACTGAAATATGCATTGCTGTTGGAAATACGTCATTAGTAGACTGAGATTTATTAACGTGATCATTAGGATGAACTGGTTTTTTTGATCCTTTTTTTCCTTTTAAAATTTCTATAGCTCTATTTGCTATTACTTCATTAACGTTCATATTAGTTTGTGTACCTGAACCAGTTTGCCAAACTTTTAATGGAAAATTGTTCATCATTTTTCCATTAATAACTTCATTAGATGCTTTTATGATAGCTTTAGCGATTTTTGGTGGGATTAACTTATCCTTTTGATGCACAATTGCTGCACTTCTCTTAATAATTGCAATAGATCTTATTATAGAGGATGGAACTAATATTTTACCAATATTAAAAAATTTTTTTGATCTTTGAGTAGATGCACCCCAATATTTATCATTTGGCACATTTACACCGCCTATACTATCAAATTCTTTTCTAGTTTTCATTTATTTGAATAAATAACTAAATAATTTATATACTAGTTTTTATTAATCTTACAGGAGTAAAATGACTAATTTTCAAAAAGTAAAAAAATTTATGGAGACTTTCGGACAAGAAGTTAAATCATCACCATCATTTAGTTCTCCCAAAATAAACAGGCTAAGATACAATTTAATTAAAGAAGAACTAGATGAATTTAAAAATGCTCTTGATAATAATGATCTTTTAGAGGCTGCAGATGCTTTAACAGATATATTATATGTAACTTATGGAGCCGGGCATGCATTTGGAATAGATTTAGATGCTTGTTTTGACGAGGTTCAAAATTCTAACATGAGTAAGCTAGGAGATGAAGGTAAGCCAATTTATAATAACCAAGGTAAAGTTATGAAAGGTCCAAATTATTTTAAACCAGATTTAACAAAATTTATTAAGTAATTTGCAGCCAATCAGGTTTCTTGATTTGAACTTTAGCAGATCCACAATTAAAAGTTTTGCCAAAATCAAATTTTTCATTCTTAACTTTGATTAAAGCATAGGGATAATTATCATTTATTAATACTTTTCCTATTTCATCTTTCTCAAATGATATAATTTCATTTTCTAAATTACCTTCTATCACCTCAATTGGTAGAAGACGTTTATTTAATTTATCTTTTAATTTAATTCTTGCAGTATTTTCCTGACCTATGTAACAACCTTTTTTAAAATCTATTGCATTTAATTCATCAAAGTTACACTCAATGCCAAAAAGTTTATTTTGAAGTTTTTCAGTATTATTTTGTGGAATACCAATTTCATGGCTCAATTTGTAATATTCATTTTTATCTGCACTTTGAAGCCCAAGTTTTTTTAATGATAAATATAATTTTTCTAAATTAGTAACTATTCTTGCTCCAAGCTCTGTATTTCTAGGATCTAAAAAAATACTATCCTCCCTAAATTTAATCGTGCAACCAGCATTAGAATGAGAATTTTCCATGTCTAAAAATCTTTCTTTACTAATAACTGCAATTACAAATTCATTGCTTAAATTTAAAATTTCTACTTTTGATCTAAGTTTGTATAAATTTAATTGATTAAATAAATTATCGATATTTTTTTTCTCACAATCTAAAAAATACCCAGACTTATGTTTTAATATATTGAAGTCATACAAATATTTTCCCTGTGGAGTAAGTAAAGCAGAGTAACATGAATTTTTTTCATCTACTTTATTGATATTGTTTGTAATTATATTCTGTAGAAATTCTTTACTGTCTTCTCCTGAAACATACAAAAGTCCTCTGTCCTCTAGAATATAAACATTATTTTTTTTCATGATTGATAGATATTAGAGAATAATATAGTAACGATTTCATAAAATGTTAGATCTTATTATAAAAAATGGAGAGTGTTATATCGACGGAAAACTTACCAAGACTAACATTGGTATTCAGAGTGGAAAAATCTCAGTAATTGGTGATTTAAATAACGAACAAAGCAAAGAAACTATTGATGCAAGCAATTTACTAGTTTTACCTGGTTGCATGGATACCCAAGTTCATTTTAGAGAGCCTGGATCAACAAATGCAGAGGACTTACATACTGGAAGTAAAGCAGCTATTGCTGGTGGCATAACAAGTGTTTTTGAGATGCCAAATACAAATCCTCCTACTGCAAATATGAAAGAATTTAATAATAAGTTAAATCTTGCAAAAAATAGGATGTATTCAAACTATGCTTTTTATTTTGGAGCAACTCCAGATAATTCATCTGATTTGGCAAAGCTTAGAGGTTTAGATGGTTGCTGTGGAGTAAAACTTTTTGCAGGTTCATCAACTGGAAATTTATTGGTTGATAAAGAAGAAGATATTGAAAAAGTTTTTCAGAATACTTCAAAAATAGTTGCAGTTCATTCAGAAGATGAAGAAATAATTAACTTAAGAAAAAAATTAATTGAAAAAGGCAATGTTCATACTCATCCTGTATGGAGGAATGAAGAATGTGCAATGTCATCTACAAGAAGGATTGTTAGGATTGCAAAAAGACTCAATAAAAAAGCACATATATTACATGTGACAACAAAAGAAGAAGTAGATTTCCTTTCTCAAAATAAAGGAAACATCACTTTTGAAATTACCCCTCAGCATTTAACAATATATGCACCAGATTGTTACGACAAACTTGGGACTTTTGCGCAGATGAACCCTCCTTTGAGAGACAAGTCTCATTATGATAGATTGTGGTATGCTATTCGAAATAACTATAATGATACTATCGGTTCAGACCATGCACCGCACTTAAAGGAAAATAAATTAAAAGAATATCCCCAGTCGCCATCTGGTATGCCAGGTGTACAAACATTATTACCAGTTATGCTAAATCATGTGAATGACAAAAAACTTAATTTAGATCAGCTAATCAAACTTCTTTGTGAAAATCCAGTTTCAGTATTTGGTATTAAAAATAAGGGATTTATAAAAAAAGATTATGATGCTGATTTTACAATAATAGATATGAATAGAACGATTGAAATTAAAAATGAAAATATTCACAGTAAGTGTGGATGGAGCCCATTTGATGGCTATAAATTTAAAGGGTCACCAGTTTATACAATTATAAATGGTGATATTAAAATGAAAGAAGATGAAATTTTAGGAGATCCTTCTGGTAAACCAATATTATTTGATTAAGTTATATAGTTTTACTTGAATACATATTTACAAGTGTTACTCCAACTACAATAAAAAACATACCCAAAATAGCTTGCCAGCTTAAGGATTGTTTAAAAAATATATAGCCCAATATTGCAATAGTAAAAATACCAAGTCCACTCCATGTTCCATAAACAATTGCAATTGGTAATTTATCAACAACAAACGTAAGTAAATAAAAAGCAGATAAATAAAATCCAGCCAAAAATACTGTTGGTGTTACTTTAGTAAAATTTTGAGTAACAGGAAGAAGCATTGTTCCACAAACTTCACAAATAATTGCTCCTACTAAAAAAAGATATGTTTTGAGCATTATTTTAAAATATTACTATTTATTAAGTCTTTTTTTATCTCATCAAGGATGGCAGGATCATCAATTGTTGCAGGCATTTTATATTCTTCTTTATCAGCAATTTTTCTAATTGTTCCTCTTAAAACTTTTCCAGATCTAGTTTTTGGTAATCTTTTAACAACAATTGCTATTTTAAAAGCTGCAACAGGTCCGACTTTATCTCTAACCATTTGCACACACTCTTTTGAAATAGTCTCATTATCCTTAGAAACCCCTGCTTTTAGAGCGATTAAACCAATTGGCAATTGTCCTTTTAGTTGATCTTTAATTCCTATCACTGCGCATTCAGCAACAGACTGATGTTCAGACAAAACCTCTTCTATTGCACCAGTCGAAAGTCTATGACCTGCAACATTTATTATGTCATCTGTTCTAGACATAATCCAAATATATCCATCATCATCAATATGACCTGCATCGTAAGTTTGGTAGTAGCCATTATAATTTGACATATAATTTTCTTTATATCTCTCGTCCGCATTCCACAAAGTTGGAAAAGTACCTGGAGGAAGTGGAAGTTTAACCACTATATCTCCCATCTCATTTGGTTTAGCTATTGTTTGATCTGATTTAATTATTTTTACATCATAACCCGGAACTGCTTTACATGCGGATCCATATTTTGTTTCTTGCATTTCTATCCCAGTACAATTTGAACTTATCGCCCAACTCGTTTCAGTTTGCCACCAATGGTCAATTACGGGAACTTTAAGTAAATTCTCAGCCCATTTAATTGTATCTGGATCTGCTCTTTCACCCGCCAAAAATAATGACTCAAATGAACTTAAATCATATTTAGAAAAAAACTTACCTTCTGGATCTTCTTTTTTTATTGCTCTAAATGCAGTTGGCGCTGTGAATAAAGATTTAATTTTATACTCTGAGATTATTCTCCAAAATACTCCAGCATCAGGAGTGCCAACAGGTTTGCCCTCAAATAAAAGGGTAGCACAACCTTTGAATAATGGAGCATAGACAATATAGGAATGTCCTACTATCCAACCAATATCACTTGCTGACCACCATACATCATCTTGATCAATGTTATAAATATTTTTCATTGTCCATTTAAGAGCAACTATGTGACCACCAATATCTCGAACAATCCCCTTTGGAATACCAGTGGTACCTGAAGTATAAAGGATGTAAGCATAATCATTGGCACCCATCTCAACGCAATCTTTATCATCTGCTCCAGATAGTGCTTCATCCCAACTTATTTCTAATGGTTTATTTAATTTTACCTCGTGTCCTTTTCTTTGAAATAATATTACTTTTTCAACTTGGTGTTTTGCTAATTTTAAAGCCCCATCTACAAGTGGTCTATATTCAACTGTTCTTCCAGGCTCAAATCCACATGATGCTGTAATTAAAATTTTAGCTTTACTATCATCAATTCTGCTAGCTAATTCATTTGAGGCAAACCCACCGAATACAACAGAGTGAATTGCTCCAATTCTCCCACATGCAAGCATCGCAACTACCGCTTCTGGTATCATCGGCATATAAATTATTACTCGATCTCCTTTTTTAACTCCTTGCTTATCCAAAGCGCCTGCAAATTTTGAAACTTTTTCTTTTAATTCTTTGAAAGTGAACTTTGCTTTACTTTCTGTTATAGGACTGTCATAGATTAAAGCAGTTTTATCACCTCTTCCTTGATCAATGTGAAGGTCTAAGGCGTTGTAGCATGTATTTGTTACACCATCTTCAAACCATTTATAGAAAGGAGGGTTGTCTTTTTTTAAAATCTTAGTTGGTTTTTTGAACCAAAACACATCTTCAGAAACTTTCTGCCAAAATTCCTCAGGATTTTTTAGAGATTCGTCATAAATTTCTTTGTAATTTCTATTCATTTTGATTTGCTATTTGGTGTCATTTTTCTATTGAATTTATGCAACAGGTTGTATTTAATTTTAAAAAGTAAGTAAAATCAACACTTATAACGCGGCAAAAAGCCTTCAACAAACTAATTTAATTTGATATTAAGCCCATAACTTTGGATAAACCTGTGTAGTTTGTCCGTAGTTTAAATTTAAACTAAAAAAAAACTAACGAGAGGGAGTTTTTTATGAAAAAACTTAAAATGTTTGCATTAGCAGCAGTGGCTTTATTTGGTCTTACTGGTGCAGCAAACGCAGCAACTGCTATGTTAGCTTCTGACGACTTTGTTGGGATTTCCTTTTGGGTAATCGCAATGGGTATGGCAGCAGCTACAGTATTTTTCTTTATGGAAAGAAATACTGTTGCAGCAGGCTGGAAAACTTCAGTAACAGTAGCTGGTCTTGTAACTGGTGTTGCATTCATTCACTACATGTACATGAGAGATGTATGGGTAATGACTGGAGATTCTCCAACAGTATATAGATATATTGATTGGTTAATCACTGTACCATTACAGATGATCGAGTTTTACTTAATTCTAGCAGCAGTTAAGAAAATCCCAGGAGCAATTTTCTGGAGATTATTAATTGGTTCGCTTGTGATGTTAATTGGTGGATACTTAGGAGAAGCAGGTTACATCAATGCTATGCTTGGTTTTATAGTCGGTATGGCTGGATGGATCTACATCTTATATGAAGTATTCTCTGGTGAAGCTGGAAAAATTGCAGCTAAAACTGGAAACAAGCCATTAGCAACTGCATGGGGTGCTATGAGAATGATCGTAACAATCGGTTGGGCTATTTACCCATTAGGTTACATTTTTGGTTACCTAGTAGGTGGAGTAGACGCTAACTCATTGAACGTGATTTACAACTTAGCAGACTTCATCAACAAAATTGCTTTTGGTCTAGTAATCTGGTCAGCAGCAGTTTCACAAGGTGGAGCGAGAGCTAGAGGCTAAATAATTAGCTTTTAATATTTAAAAAGGCGGGTATGCCAAAACATACCTGCCTTTTTTTTTGTTCAAATAAAATATTAAGTTTCAAAAATTTGCCGCAGTCGCAAATTAGTTTATAAGAATTATTTATTAAAAATGGCAAAAATCAAATATATAGAATTCAATGGCACTGAACACGAGGCTGATGTTGCTAATGGCCTTAGTGTAATGGAAGGTGCTATACAAAATGATATTCCAGGTATAGATGCAGATTGTGGAGGTGGAATGTCGTGTGCAACTTGCCATGTATATATTAGCGATGATGAATGGTTAAAAAAACTTCCAGATAAAGAAATGGGAGAAGACGACATGTTAGATCAAGCCTTTGAACCTAAATCATATAGCAGATTAAGTTGTCAATTAATCGTTTCAGATGATTTAGATGGTTTAACTGTACATATGCCGGAGAAACAAGTTTAATGATTAAAACAGATGTAGTCATTATTGGAGCAGGACCCACAGGTTTATTCTGTGCACATCAATTAGGGATCATCGGACTAAAATGTGAAATAGTTGACAACTTAGACAAAATTGGAGGACAATGTATTGAGCTTTATCCCGATAAACCAATTTACGATATTCCTGCAGTTCCAGAGTGTACTGGAGAAGAACTAACAAACAATTTAATTGAACAAATTAAACCTTTTAATTTTAATTTTCATTTAAGTGATAGAGTTCAAGAATTAAAAAATGAAAAAAATAAATGGTTAGTTAAAACGTTAAATGGTAAAGAATTTGAAACCCCTAATATTGTTATTGCAGGAGGCGTAGGTTCTTTTGAACCAAGAAAATTTCCAACGAAAAGCGCTGAAAAGTATGACGGAAAATCAGTATTATACTCAATAAAAGACAAAACAATTTTTAAAGATAAATCAGTAGTTATATTTGGAGGTGGAGATAGTGCACTTGATTGGGCTATAGAGTTATCTAATTCATCTAAAGTAACCCTTGTCCACAGAAGAGATGAGTTCAGAGGAGCTCCTGCAAGTGTTCAAAAAATAAAAGAGTTAAGTGATAATAAAACTATTGATTTAATCACCAAATATTCAATTAAAGATATTCAAGGAAATGGCTCATTAGAAAGTGTAGAAATAAAAAGCGAAACAGGCGAAAGCAAAGTTATTAAAGCTGATTATGTTTTAGGTTTTTTTGGATTAATAATGCAACTAGGACCAATCGCAGAGTGGGGATTAAATTTAAATAAAAAAACAATTCCAGTAAATACAGAAAATTTTGAAACAAATAAAAAAGGGATATTTGCAATTGGGGATATTTGTACTTACCCAGGCAAATTAAAGTTAATACTCTCAGGTTTTCATGAGGGAGCTTTAGCTGCAAGAGGCTGCTTTAAATATGCAAGACCTGACGAAAAATATAGATTTGAATTTACAACTGCATCCAGCACTATCAAAGATAGATTGGGTGTAAAAGAATGATTGAACTCTTTACTGCTGACACTCCCAATGGATGGAAAATTAGCATAATGCTCGAGGAAATTGATTTTAAATACAAACTCACAAAAGTTAATCTGAATGGAGATCAATTTAAACCAAAATTTAAAAAAATAAGTCCATTTAATAAAATACCTGTAATTATAGATCATGAGCATAATAAGACTGTGTTTGAGTCTGGGGTTATCCTTATGTATTTAGGCGAGAAAAGTAACAAACTCTATCCTGAAGCAGATAGGCTAGAGATAAACCAGTGGTTGATGGCTCAAATGGCCATTGTTGGTCCAATGATAGGCCAACATCATCAGTTTCATTATTATCATCAAGGAAAAAGTGATTGGGGTGAGGAAAGATACTTCAAAATCACAAGAAAGATTTATGATGATCTTGAAGCTAGATTGGCTCAAAGTAAATTTTTAGCAAATAATAAATACTCTATTGCTGATATTGCGACATGGTCATGGATAGCAAGACATAAAAGACATGATATTGGATTAAATAATTTTGAAAACCTATCTAGATGGTTTGTTGAAATTGCTGAACGTCCAGCTGTAATCAAAGGGTTTAAAGCTTTAAATAAAGATGCTGAAATTGATTTTCCTTAATCGTCAGCGTAAACTTTTTCGTCTTTTTCGTGCTTTTCTTGAGCTGCAATACAAAGTGTTGCAACTGGTCTTGCCATTAATCTTTTTAAACCAATAGGCTCACCAGTTTCTTCACAAAAACCATAGGTTCCATCCTGAATTTTTTTCAATGCTCCGTCTATTTTAGAAATTAACTTGATTTGTCTATTAATAGCTCTCATCTCTACATTCTTTTCTGTGTATGAACTTGCTTGATCAACAATGTCAGCTGATGCACTATTATCATCCATGGACGCTTGAAAAATCGCTTCATTATTAGATCTCTTTAAATCTTTTTTCCACTCCATTAATTTCATCTTAAAATACGCTAAATGTTTAGCACACATGTATTTCTCTTTTTCTTTTGGAGTATAAGTTTTTGAAATTCTTACCATACCTAGCTATTTTGAGTTGGTGAATATATTCATGAATAAATGAGTGTCAAGAACGGTTTATTCATATAGATTGATGAAAATGGCCTTAAACAAAAGAAATATAAATAATATTTTTTATATTTTTGTAACGACTCACTTAATTCTATGGACAGTTGTTCCAACGATTACAAACTCAAATTTACCTTTGGATACAATTGAAGCTTTGGCCTGGGGTAGTAATTTAGGTTGGGGATTTAACAAACATCCTCCATTAAGTGCATTTTTTCCAGAAGTTTTTTTTCAAATATTTGGACCACAAGATTGGGCTTATTATTTTTTAAGTCAAATTTTTGTAGTGTTATCTTTTTTCATTATTTTTAAATTATCACAGGAAATTCTTAATGATGTCACTTTGAGCTTGTTATCAGTTTTTCTTATTGAAGGGATATACTTCTATAATTTCACAACTCCAGAATTTAATGTAAATGTTTGCCAATTACCTTTTTGGTGTTTAACCGTTTATTACACTTGGAAAATATATATTAGTAAAAAAATTGAGCTTTATGATTGTATCTTATTAGGAGCTGCAGCAGCGTTTGGAATTCTATCTAAGTATCTATTTATTTATTTATTAGTCGCAATAGATTTATTGTTTGCATATTTAATATTTTTTAAAAAATCAAAAAAGTTTGATTTTAAATATTTAGTTTCTTTAGAAGTATTTTTTGTAATTTTAATTCCACATATAATTTGGTTATTCAACAATGACTTCATTACTATTAAATATGGTTTTACTCGTGCAGGTTTGGATCAAGGACAGATAATAAATCATCTTAAATATCCATTGATATTTACATTAAAACAAATTGGTATTTTAGTGCCATTTTTAATTCTAGTCTGGCTACTAATAAAAAAAATTCCAAAAAAATTTAATTTAAAAGATGAAAAACTTTTATTT
This sequence comes from uncultured Pelagibacteraceae bacterium, assembly GCA_902543575.1. Lineage (GTDB taxonomy): Bacteria > Pseudomonadota > Alphaproteobacteria > Pelagibacterales > Pelagibacteraceae > Pelagibacter. Next base: position 10,992 of record CACBYV010000007.1, read on the forward strand.
TTAATATTTATTAATGTGGTCCCAATTGTTCTGGTTTTTATGACAGCTTTAATAACCGGATCAAAAATTAGAACTATGTGGATGACCCCTTTTTACCTATTCTTTGGAACTTTATTTATTTACCTTTTGAAAACTCAAATAAACATTAAGAAACTAAATTCTTTTTTAATAGGATTTATATTTTTATTTTTATTATCTCCAATTTTGTATGGTTATGTCTCAATATCTCAGACAGATAAAAGGACTGATTATCCTGGGAGAGATATAGCTATAAAAGTTCAAATGGCATGGCATGAACAACATGATGAACCTATTAAATATGTGCTTGGTGATGAATGGGCAGCTGGAAATTTATCATATCACATTAATTCAAGGCCTATTTGGAAAGGCTTTGTTACAAATGAAAAATTGAATTCATTTGAAAAATATATGTGTATTGATAAGATTTGCGTTGGGTCATAGTTATGAAATTCAATAAAAATATACTTTTCATTGTCCTTATTGTTGTAATAATAGAGTTATCTGGACATGGAATTGTAGCCTCATTACTGAGGTTGCTTGCAAGTTAAATAAATGAAAATTACTATTTTAACACCAGTTTACAATGACTGGAAATCAGCTTCAAAATTAATTGAAGAAATAAATACAATTGTAAAAGACTTAGATGCAGAATTTTCTCTTGTCATTGTCAATGATGCATCAACTGAGGAAAAACCAACCACTATCTCCAGTACAGAAAACCTATTATCTGTTGAAATTTTAAATATTAAAAACAATCAAGGACATGGAAGATGTATTGCAACAGGATTTAAACATATATTTCAAAATAAAGAATTTGATTACGTAATTCCAATGGATTCAGATGGTGAAGATAGACCTGAAGAAATCAAAAGTTTTCTAGAATACATAAAATATGACGAAGGAAAACCAATTGTTGGAGAAAGAGTAAAAAGATCTGAAAATTTCATTTTTAAAACTTGTTACCATTTACATAAAATAATAACTTATCTATTTACTGGTCATTCGATAAAATTTGGAAATTATACGTGTCTTCCAAAGTCAACTGTTGAGAAATTAATAAACGATAAATCTACTTGGTGCAGCTTTTCTGGAGCATTGGCAAAATTAGAAAAAGATAGATCTTCATCTCCATCTATAAGAGGAACAAGATATTTTGGTCCTTCTAAAATGAGTTTTAAAAATTTAATTAAGCATTCTTTAGCAATTATAGCTGTTTTTAAATCTACAGTTATTATTCGATCAATTTTATTTTATGCTATTTATTTAATCTTAATGGCCGATTACATAAGTGTTGTTACAGCTATCCCCTTAGCTTTAATTATCGCATTTGGATTATCAGTTGTAATGATTGGTAGAAGAGAAAATCTAGAAGAATTAAATAATTCTCTTAGCAATATTGAAAGTATTGATACAATTAAATAACTTTTTTAAGCTCTAATTGTTGGCAAACTATAAAAATCAGCTGTATCTATTTTTGAGTTATAATCCCTTTTCATGCTCCAGGACTTTCTAACCCCGGCACTTGCAAGACTTAATGTCGACCTTCCATATCTATAATTCGTATTATCAATTGATCTCATAAGTCTATTAATTCTCTCATCTTTTGCAGATGAAAATAAATTTTCATTATTTTCCGCATCTGTTAACCCGGTTAGCATAACTCCTGCTTTTTGATAACGATGTCCTTTCCTAAAGATTACTTTTAAGACAGATAAAGCATTTTTTACGATCTCTATACTATTGTTAGTTGCTATAGGAAAATCAACAGTTCTGGAGTTTGAATAAAAACCAAATTGTTTTTGAAATGGACTGGTTCTAACAAATACCATAACTGCTTTTGCAACAAGGTTTTCAGATCTTATTTTCTCTGATGCATTTAAACAGTAACTGGCAACAGCTTCTTCGAGTTCTTGAAATCTTTCTATTCTTTTTCCAAATGATCTTGATACTACGCAGCTTTTTCTTTTTGATGCAGTTTTTTCTAAATCAATACAAGGCACACCTCTAAGCTCCATTGCAGTTCTTGAACTTAGAACATTTGAGGATTTTTTAATCCAGGTGTTTGATTTATTTTTTAATTGTTTAGCATTATAAATTCCATTTTTTTGATAAAACTTTGTCATTTGTCTTCCAACACCCCAAACATCATTGATATTAATTTTTTCTAGAATAGGATCAAGATTTTCTATTCCAATTAAACTTGTAACACCTGATTGTTTTTTCTTAGCTATATGATTTGCAACTTTGCTTAAAGTTTTAGTTTTAGCTATTCCTATACTCGTTGGAATACCAGTCCACTTTAAAACTGTTTCTCTAATTTCTCTTCCAACTTGTTCTACTTCATTGTCAGAAAAATTTGATAAATCCATAAATGCTTCATCAATTGAATAAACTTCAATATCAGAGTTAAATCTTTTTAAAGTTCTCATTACTCTTCTAGATAGATCTCCATATAAAGAATAATTTGATGAGAATACTTGTACATCATTTTTGATAATAATATCTTTTGCTTTAAAGTAGGGCTCACCCATTTTAATTCCCAAAGCTTTTGCTTCAGTAGATCTTGAAACTATACAGCCATCATTATTAGATAAAACTACAACAGGTTTTTTCCTTATTTTTGGATTAAATAGTCTTTCACAAGAAACATAGAAAGAATTACAGTCAACTAGTGCTAATTTTTTAGTGTACTGAATGTATGACATAGGTGACTACTCCCCAAATAAAAATATCTTGTTCTTCATTAATTAAAATTCGATCAGAAAATTCTTTAGATCCTGACGTTAAAAATTGTTTATCTTTTTCTTTAACTAAAGTTTTAACAACGAGTTCATCGTGAACATTTGCTATGACAGTTGAAAAATTTTTTGGAGTTAAGCTTTTGTCTACAACTAATAAATCACCATCATTTATTCCAACATCCACCATTGATTTTCCTTGAACTCTTATGATGAAAGTTGCTGGAACATTTTTGATTAGATGTACGTTTAAATCTATATCTTCTTCTATGTAGTCAGTTGCAGGGGAAGGAAAACCAGCTCCTGCTTTATGTAAATAATAAGGTATTGTTAGCTTCATAAGTGTTCTTGTTTTGTTCTTATTAGTACATGAGTTATACAATAGTGTCAATTAGGTTGTATTTTGAGTCTGTAAGTGAATCAAAAGTGAATCAAAACGTGAACATCCAAAACCATATTTTGTGCTATTGTGGATAACTTAAACCATTAGTAGTCTATGATCTAAATTTAATTATAAAAGGAGAAGGGTATGAGTTCAATTGAAGTTAAAAGTTTTGATAATCCAGATGAAAGCAATACCAGTTTCAACAATGCTAAAATGGATATCGTAAAAGTGGGAGATCAAAGAGTAATGAGATTAGTTTTGCAGCCAGGATGGAAATGGTCACAAGATATTAAACCAACTGTAGGCACTGATAGCTGTAAAGCAAAACATCTTGGAGTAATAGTTTCAGGAGCAGTTTGCGCCAAACATGATGATGGAACAGAATTAACATATAAAGCAGGCGATGCATATTCAATTGACCCAGGTCATGACGGCTGGGTAGTTGGTGATAAGCCAGCAGTTGTTTATGAGTTTCATGGAAAATGGGGAGAATAATTAATGCCGAAACTAACGTGTCATTGTGGATGTGTAGAAGCAGAAATTGATGTTCCAATCAATGAATTACCAAAAATTGTTAGATGTAACTGTTCTATATGTAAAAGAAAAAATGCAACAATGGGAATGGTAAAAAATGAAGATTTTAAAGTCACTAAGGGAGAAGATAAATTAAAGCTTTATCAGTACCATACAAAAGTTGCTAATCATTACTTTTGTATTGAATGTGGAATTTACACACATCATAACCCAAGAAGTGCACCTGCCATGACTGGATTTAATTTAGGTTGTGTAGATGAAGTTAAAGTCGACGATTTAAAAGATGTTGTTTTCTTTGATGGTTTAAACCATCCACTTGACCAAAAATAAAATTAAATGAATTTAGTTGAGGATTGTTTAAATAAAGTAAAAAAAGATTGTTATAAGTTTATTAAAACACAAGAAACATCTTCTGATAAATTTAAAAACAAAGACAAGATGTTAAAACATTATCTTGTCCCGATGAGTTTCTGGATTGCAAAAAAAACAAATTTTAAGAAACCTTATATTGTTGGTTTAACGGGAGGACAAGGAACTGGAAAAACTACTATAAGCTCTATCTTAATGATAATTTTAAAGAAATATTTTAAGTTAAAAGTTTTCAAAATATCAATTGATGATATTTACAAAACAAAGAACGATAGAATAAAGTTATCAAAGAAAGTTCATCCATTATTATTGACAAGAGGTGTACCCGGGACCCATGACATAAGTTATATGTCTAGCTTTATTAAAAAAGCAAACTCTAGAAAATTTAAATCAATTATATTACCCAAGTTCGATAAGGCAATTGATGACAGATTTACAAAAAAAAATTGGTACAAAGTAAATAGCAGACCAGATGTAATTATTTTCGAAGGTTGGTGTGTTGGAGCAAGACCTGAAAACTTAAAAACATTAAAAAAAAGTGTAAATATTATGGAAAAAAATGATGATAATAAATTAATCTGGAGAAAACACGTTAATGACCAGCTAAAAAAAGGATATAAAAAACTTTATAGTAAGCTCGATTGTTTATTATTTTTAAGGGCAGAAAATTTTAGTTTATTACAAAAGTGGAGAGTTATTCAGGAAAAAAAACTTAAATTAAAAAATAAGAATAAAAAAACAAAACAAAAAATTATGACAAAAAAAGAAGTTTTAAAATTTATGCAAACTTACCAGAGAATTACTCAGAATATGTTTAAATATGCGCCAAAATACGCATCTATAGTTATTAAATTAAATTCTAATCATCAAATTAATTCTGTAAAGTACAACTAATGAAAAAAATAATAATAATAATTTTTAGTTTTTTTTGGTTAACAGCTCAATCGCTTGCTGTCACATTATATGAAGCATTAAACGAAACTTATAACAATAATAAACAATTAAATGCTGAGAGAGAAAATATAAAAGCATCAGAAGAAGATCTAAATATTTCTAAAGCTGATTATATGCCTTCTTTGAGTTTAAGTGGTTCCAAGAGCCTTGAAGAAACAAATAAACTAACCAACCAGAGTGGAGGTGATGCAACTATTAGCGACTCTGATCCATTCACCACATCTATTAAATTAGAACAAACCTTATTAGATTTTGGAAGAGACCTTAATTATGAAAAGAATTTAATAGGTTTAGAACTTTCAAAAGCAAGATTATTTAAAAAAGAACAAGATGTTCTTTACAGTGCCATAGAAGCCTTTACATCCGTAATTTTATCAAGAGAAAAAGTTGCGATTAATAGACAAAATTTAAACTTACTTATTAAACAACTTGAAAATGATAAAGTTAGATTGGATAGAGGACAAATAAAAACTGCAGATTTATCACAAACTGAATCTTCTCTTGCTGGAGCAAGTGCCCAACTAACTCAGGCAAGAAGCGAATTAATGATTAATAAATTAAATTATGAAAATATCATTGGTAAACTTTTAAATACCAATGAATTAAAAAAGACAAATAGAGCAATTGTAAGTATTCCAAGTGAACTTAGTTCAGCAATCAATTTAGCAAGAGAGAACAACCCAGATATAATGATCGCTAAAATAGAATTAAATCAGTCCGAAATGGATATTGCTATTGCTGAAAGTGACTTGAAACCTAGCGCATCTTTATCTCTAGAAAGATCTTATGCTGACGATTTTACTTCTACTATAGATGAAAGAGAAAAGGATACTCTTAAAGCAACAATAAGCTGGCCATTTTATTCAGGTGGAAGTAAACGTGCAAAAATAAACAAGAATACAAATCTAAAAACTAGAAAAATTTTATTATTTGAGGATGCAGTAAAAACAACTGAAAAAAATGTTGGAAGTGCTTGGTCAAATCTTGAAGCATCTAAAAGTTTTTTAAATTCTGTAAGATCTCAAGTTAGAGCAGCAAAAATTGCTAACGAAGGAATAGCTGCAGAGTATGAAAGAGGTTCAAGAACAACGCTAGATGTTATTCAATCAAACTCTTTGTTATTGGCTGCAAAAATTTCTCTAGCAGAATCTGAGAGAAATAATCTTATCGCCCAATATAATGTTCTAAAAGCTATTGGTTTATTGAATAGCGAATACCTAAAACTCAAGTAATTTAACGATTTTAAGCTATTTTGAGAAATATATTGCCAATGAGAACAAAATGTGTACATTTAAATCCATGATTCGAGTGTTAAAAAAAGCAAAAAAAGAGGCAAAAAATGACTAAAAATAACCTAAAAGTGGTGAAAACCGCAAAAGATAAAGAATTGGAAAACAAAGAGAAAAATAAAGCATTAGACGCAGCAATCAGCCAAATTACAGATAGCTTTGGAAAAGGCTCAGTAATGAAGCTTGGTGAGCAAAAAGCTATGGATGTTGAGTCTATCTCAACAGGATCTTTAAGCTTAGATCTTGCTTTAGGAATCGGCGGATTACCAAAAGGAAGAATTATTGAAATTTATGGACCAGAGTCATCTGGAAAAACTACTTTAGCATTGCAAGTAGTTGCAGAAGCTCAAAAGGCAGGCGGAATTTGTGGTTTCGTTGATGCAGAACATGCTTTAGACCCAGTGTATGCAAAGAAATTAGGTGTAAATACTGAAGAGTTACTAATTTCTCAACCAGATACAGGTGAACAAGCTTTAGAAATTACTGATACATTAATTAAATCTGGCTCAATGTCAGTTCTTGTAGTGGACTCTGTAGCTGCATTAACGCCGAGAGCTGAAATTGAAGGCGATATGGGTGATACTCATGTTGGTTTGCAAGCTAGGTTGATGTCTCAAGCATTGAGAAAATTAACAGGCTCAATTTCACGAACTAATACAATGGTTATTTTCATTAACCAAATTAGAATGAAAATTGGTGTTATGTTTGGAAGCCCAGAAACAACATCAGGTGGAAATTCTTTAAAATTCTACTCATCAGTTAGAATGGACATTAGAAGAATTGGAGCAATCAAAGATAAAGATAATATCGTTGGTAACACAACAAGAGTTAAAGTTGTGAAAAATAAAGTTGCTCCACCATTTAAAGTTGTAGAGTTTGACTTAATGTATGGAAAAGGAATTAGTAAAGTAGGGGAACTAATAGACCTAGGTGCCAAAGCAGATATCGTAGAGAAATCTGGAGCTTGGTACGCTTACAAAGGTGAAAAAATTGGTCAAGGTAGAGAGAATGCGAAACTTTACCTTGAACAAAATCCTAAAGCCGCTGCTGAAATTGAAATGGCAATCAGAGAAAAGGCTGGTGTGATCTCAAAGAAAATTGAGGGAAATCCACTAAGCGAGGAAAAAGTAGAGGCACAAAAAACAGAAGAAGAAATTCCTACTAAAAAAAATTAGCAGATAACTTTTAGTTATTAAAAAGGCGCTCGAATGGGCGCCTTTTTTCCCTTCAGAGGTGTAGACATCAATAGAAAAAGCTGTATTTTAACAAAATATGGCAAAAACATTAAACGAGATCAGATCAACTTTTCTAGATTATTTTGAAAAAAATGATCACAAGATAGTTGAGTCTAGCAATTTGGTTCCAAATAATGATCCAACATTAATGTTTGCAAATTCAGGCATGGTCCAGTTTAAAAATGTCTTTACCGGATTAGAAAAAAGGGATTATCAAAGAGCTACTACCTCTCAAAAATGTGTAAGAGCAGGAGGTAAACACAACGATCTAGAAAATGTTGGTTACACTCCAAGACATCACACGTTTTTTGAAATGCTAGGAAATTTCTCTTTTGGAGATTATTTCAAGGAAAGGGGAATTGAACTTGCTTGGAATTTAATTACTAAAGATTTTGGATTAAATAAAGATAGATTATATGTAACAGTATTTCATGAAGACGATGAAGCCTTCAATTTTTGGAAGAAAATAGCGGGTTTTAGCGACGATAGAATTATTAGGATAGCAACTTCTGATAATTTTTGGTCAATGGGCGAAACGGGCCCTTGTGGACCTTGTTCAGAGATTTTTTATGATCATGGAGATCATTTAAAAGGTGGTTTACCTGGAACCAAAGATGAGGATGGCGATAGATATATTGAGATATGGAATTTAGTCTTCATGCAATTTGAGCAAGTTTCAAAAGATAAAAGAATTAATCTTCCAAAACCTTCTGTAGATACTGGAATGGGTTTAGAAAGAATTGCAGCATTACTTCAGGGCACACATGATAATTACGAAACAGATCATTTTAAAAAATTAATTAGCTCGATTTCTGAATTTACAAAAGTAAAACAAGATGAAAATAATTTATCAAGTTTTAGAGTAATTGCAGATCACTTAAGAGCTAGCTCATTTCTTCTTGCAGAAGGAGTATTACCTTCAAATGAAGGCAGAGGTTATGTTCTTAGAAGAATAATGAGAAGAGGAATGAGACATTCTCATTTGCTAGGTTCTAAAGAACCAGTCTTTAATAAAATCTTTGATACATTGAAAGACGAAATGAAAGGAAATTATCCTGAATTAGAAAGATCAGAGACTTTGATCAAAGAAACATTAAAAATGGAAGAAGAAAAATTTTTAGTATTACTTGATAGAGGAATTAAAATTTTGAATGATGAAATTTCGAAAATAAAAAAAGTTTTACCAGGTGAAGTAGCATTTAAATTGTATGATACTTATGGTTTCCCATTAGACTTAACAGAAGATATTTTAAAAAATAAATCTTTGACCGTTGATCAAAATAAATTTGATGAATTAATGAAAAAGAGCAAAGAGCTTGCGAAACAAAACTGGAAAGGTTCCGGAGACGCCTCTGAAGAAGAAATATGGTTTGGTATAAAAGATAAAATAGGACCTACAGAGTTTCTTGGTTATGAGTTTAACCAATCAGAAGGAGTGGTGTTATCAATAATTAAAAATAACAAAGAAGCACAAAATATTTCAAATGGTGAGGAGGGGATAATTATTACTAATCAAACCCCTTTTTATGGAGAGTCTGGTGGACAAGTTGGAGATCAAGGAACAATAGTATCTGGTAATTCAGTATTTGAGGTTACAGATACTCAAAAAAAACTTGGAGATTTGTTTATACATCATGGAATTCTAAAATCTGGTGAGATTAAGATTAAAGACGTTGTAGAAATGAAAATAGATATTGAAAGACGCAACAATCTTAAGGCATATCATTCTGCAACTCATTTATTACATGAGTCTTTGAGAAGAACATTGGGAAAACACGTTATGCAAAAAGGATCTTTAGTTGCGCCTGATAGACTAAGATTTGATTTTAGTCATATGAAACCAATTACAGAGGACGAATTAACAAATATCGATAAATTAGTTAATGAATACGTACAAAACAAAACTGATGTAACTACAAGAATTATGACACCAAAAGCTGCAATTGAAAAAGGTGCTTTAGCTTTTTTTGGTGAAAAATATGGAGAAGAAGTAAGAGTAGTTTCTATGGGAGCGGAAAATAACTCTTACTTTTCAACAGAATTATGTGGTGGAACACATGTAAAAAATACAGGTGATATTGGAAAATTTAAAACTGTTAGCCAATCCTCAATAGCTGCTGGAGTTAGAAGGGTTGAAGCTTTAAGGGACAAACAACTCGAAATATTCTTAAAAAATAAGGAAAAAATATCAAACCTTTCTGCACAAAAGGATGAAGACAGTATTAAAGAGGTGTCTGCTCAAATTATTAAATTAGGTGGAAAACCAAATCTAGAAAATAAAGATACGAAAGGATTAATTAAAGACCTTAATAAACAATTAGAACAATTAAGTGTTCAATCAGTTTTAGCTGATAAAACAAAAAACATAATTAAAGATGAAAATATAAATGGCACTCAAGTTAGATTGCAAAAAGTTCAAGATTTATCTCCAAAAGATCTAAGAAAACTCGTTGATGCAGGTAAAAAAGAGTTGGGTGAAGGAATAGTAGTAGTATTTGCAAATAAGGATGAGAAAGTTGGTCTTGCTGTAGGTGTAACAGAAAATTTAACAAATAAATACGATGCAGTTAAATTTGCAAAACTAGGATCTGAAATTATAGGTGGAAAGGGTGGTGGAGGTCGTAAAGACTTTGCACAGGCTGGAGGCCAAGACTCAAATAAAATCGATGAAGCTTTAGAAAAAATAAAAACGTTAATTTAATTTTTGTTTTAAACTTCCATCAATTACATCTAAAAACTGGTTAGTTGTTAAATACTTTGTTGAAGGACCAATAAGTATTGCTAAATCTTTTGTCATTGATCCTGATTCAACCGAATTAACACATACTTCTTCAAGTGTTTTGGCAAATTTAATTAATTCATCATTGCTATCTAACTTCCCTCTGTGCGCCAAACCTCTTGTCCAAGCAAATATAGATGCAATTGGATTGGTTGATGTTTCTTTACCTTGCTGATGCATTCTAAAATGTCGAGTAACAGTTCCATGAGCCGCTTCTGCTTCCATTGTTCTGCCATCAGGTGCTAATAAAACACTTGTCATTAAACCTAAAGAACCATAACCTTGAGCAACAGTGTCAGACTGAACATCGCCATCATAATTTTTGCAAGCCCAGATATATTTACCATGCCATTTCATTGCACAAGCTACCATATCATCGATTAACCTGTGTTCATAAGTTATATTATTTTTTTTAAATTCTAATTTAAAATCTTTTTCAAAAACACTTTGAAATATATCTTTAAATCTACCGTCATATTTTTTTAGTATAGTATTCTTTGTTGACAAATATACAGGCCACTTTTTTATTAGGCCGTAATTGAAACATGATCTTGCAAAGTCCTCTATTGATTTATCTAAATTATACATTGAAAGAGCAATACCTGGTCCTGGGAAATTAAATACTTCATATTTCTTTTCATCACTTCCATCTTCTGATGTCCATTTAACTTCTAATTTACCTTTTCCTGGAACTAAAAAATCCGTAGCTCTATATTGATCACCAAAAGCATGCCTTCCAATAATTAATGGATCTGTCCAAGATGGGACAAGTTTAGGAATGTTTTTACAAATTATTGGCTCTCTAAATACTGTTCCTCCAATAATATTTCTTATTGTTCCATTTGGTGATCTCCACATTTTCTTTAATTTAAATTCTTCAACTCTCGCCTCGTCAGGAGTAATAGTTGCGCATTTGATACCTACTCCATTTTTCTTGATTGCATTGGCACAGTCGATGGTAATTTTGTCATCCGTATCATCCCTGCTTTTCATTCCTAGATCGTAATACTCAATGCCTAAATCTAAATAAGGTAGGATTAATTTGTTTTTGATGAATTCCCAAATTACTCTTGTCATTTCATCGCCGTCTAGCTCGACAATGGGATTTTTTACCTTAATTTTGCTCATTTTTTGATGTATCTTAATAATTGAATTTATACTTTTTATATACATATTAATCCAGAATTATCAATTGAACGATTATGATAGACAAAATTTTTCCAAAGATTCATAACGAAGGCTATAAATTTATAGTAATTTTCGTAGTAGCAACGATCATCCTATATTTCATTCATGGTTTTTTAGGTTTCATAGGTTTGGTTTTAAGTATTTGGTGTTATTATTTTTTTAGAGATCCAGAGAGAATTCCAATAAATGATGAGAACTATTTAACAAGTCCTGCTGACGGATTGGTCTTACAAGTTTTAGATACAAACGGACCAAAAGAATTGGGACTTGAAAATAAAAAATTTAAGAAAGTAAGTATATTTATGAATGTATTTGACTGTCATGTGAATAGATCTCCATGTTCAGGAAAAATTGAAGAAATTTTATACAAACCTGGAAAATTTATCAATGCATCTCTTGATAAAGCAAGTGAGGATAATGAAAGAAATTATTATAAAATTAAAAATTCTCACGGAGAAGATATAATTGTAGTTCAAATAGCAGGACTGGTTGCACGTAGAATAGTAACTGATACCTCAGTTGAAGAAAATGTTGATCAAGGATCTAGAATTGGAATGATTAGATTTGGAAGTAGAGCAGATTTATATTTTGAAAACTATGAACCACTCGTAAAAGTTAATCAAAGAGCAGTTGCTGGAGAAACATTGATAGCAAAAAGATAAATGGAAAATCCAAAAAAGAATATAAGATTAGTATCAAATAAAAATTCAAGAGTTATTTTGCCGAATATTATGACGCTAGTTGGTGTGTGTATTGGTTTGACTTCAATTAAGTTTGCATTTGATGGAAGATTTGAATTATCAGTTATTGCAGTTTTAATTGCTGCAATTATAGATGGTTTAGATGGAAGAATTGCAAGATTAATTAAAGCCACATCAAAAGTTGGAAAAGAATTAGACTCATTAACGGATGTAATTAGTTTTGGAGTAGCGCCAGCATTCATAATGTATTTCTGGGCGCTAGATAATATTGGCAGATTTGGTTGGTTAATATCTTTAATATATGTGGTTTGCGTTGCCTTAAGACTTGCAAGATTTAACGTTTCAACAGGAGGGGAACCTTCATGGAGAGACAATTTTTTTGAAGGTATTCCATCACCAGCAGGTGGAGTATTAGTATTAATGCCATTAATTTATAGTTTTAGTGAAGTTCAGTTTATAACTATTAATAAAAATATAATTGTTCCATCTTTATTCATTGTTATTTCTGTACTTTTGATAAGTAAAATTCCTACATATTCTTTTAAAAGAATTGTTGTCCCAAGAAGTACTTCAATATTTCTTTTATTTGGAATAATTTTATATTTTGGTTTGTTGCTAATATATACCTTTAATACAATTATAATTTCAGGAATTATTTATTTATTAATGATTCCAGCAAGTTCAATTCATTACTTATTTTTAAAAAAACAAAATAAAGAAAAAGATGATGGCGTTGATCATCACGAAGATATTTTGTAATGAAAGAGAATGTAATTATTTCTCTAGCAGATTCTAATTACTTTGAATTGCTAAATGAATTAATAGACTCTATTAAACAATTCAATTACAGCGAAAAGGTTGCTATTTGTATACTTGATGCGGGTTTAACAGAGGAGCAAACCGCTCTTCTAAAAGATAAAGTAGACGAGATCAAAAAAGCTGAATGGGATATTGAGGTTCCACAATCTAAAGTTAAAGGTAAAGAATGGCTAAAAAGTCAGGTATCAAGAGCGTTTCTTCCAAAATATTTTCCAAATTATAAAAAATACCTGTGGATTGATTGTGATGCTTGGGTTCAAGATTGGAGCTCAATAGACTTATATTTTAAGGCTTGTGATAATGGTAAACTAGGCATTACCCAGACAATGACACCTGGATATAGAATATTAAGTAACGTTAATTGGTTGTTTGGAAAATTAGCCATTATAAAATCTCAAAATTTTAAACATGCTATTAAATCTAAAATTGATATTAATAAAGCAAGAAAGTTAGCATTTGCTCCGCATATTAATATTGGTGTTTTCTCATTAGAAAAAGACTCTAGCTGCTGGAATGTTTGGCAAAAAAATTTAAAAACTACTCTTAGTCATGGACAAATATTTGGTTCAGAGCAACTAGCAATAAATATATGTGTATATATTGATAATGTAGATGTTGAATTTCTTCCTCATAATTGCAACTGGTTAGCTAGCAACTTACTTCCAAAGTTTGATGAAAAGAATAAAATTTTCGTGGAACCTTTTTTACCAAATCATAAAATTGGAATTATACATTTAGCTAGTGGTATTAAAGTAAATGATAAAGATATGAGAAACGAGAAAAATCTAGAGATAGAATTAAATACTTTGGATAATAATAAAATCTCAAAATCTTTAAGGTTCAAAACTAATTGAAAAAAAATAAAATCTCAAAAAATTGGATTAATAAGCAGAGAAGAGATATTTATGTTAGACAATCAAAAGTTGAAGGATATAGATCAAGAGCCGTTTATAAATTAAAGGAAATTAACGAAAAATTTAAATTTTTAAAAAATAATATATCAGTAATAGATCTTGGAGCCGCTCCTGGAAGTTGGTCTCAATATATATCAAGTAACTTAAAATGTAATAAGCATTTAGCAATAGATTTAAAAGAAATAGAAGAAATAAAGAATGTAAAAATTTTAAAAGGAGATTTTACGGATACTGAGCAACAAAATAAAATTAATAATTATTTTGGTGGAAAAATTGACCTAATTATTTCAGATATGGCAGTCAATACTACGGGAAACAAAAACCTAGATTCTATGGTAACTGGAGAATTAGTTTTAGAAGCTATGGATTTCGCTACAAAAATGATGAAGCCAAATGGCTATTTTGTCTCAAAATTATTTATGGGAACTTCATTTAATGAGATAATTGCATTTTCAAAAAAAAATTTTGTAAAATTTAATGTCTATAAGCCTCCAGCAAGTAGAAAAGACTCTAAAGAAAGTTTCTTAATCTGCAAAAATTTAAGATAGATACTTTCATTTTTTTAAGAATCGTTTATATAAGGACATGGATCCTATCAAAGAAGCGCTCACTTTCGATGATGTAACCTTAGCACCAAATTATTCTGAAATTTTACCTTCAGAAGTAAAGACAGAAGTTAAATTATCAAAACACTTAAATATTTCTATACCCCTTCTAACTTCAGCAATGGATACTGTAACAGAGTCTAACATGGCTATTTCAATCGGTAAAAAGGGTGGAATAGGTGTTATACATAGAAATTTATCAATAAATGATCAGATAAAAGAAATAAGAAAAGTAAAAGCAAAAAAAATATTAGTTGGTGCAGCTGTTGGTGCAAGTTTAAACGAACACATAAGAGCTCAAAAGATTTTAAAAGAAAATATCGATTTAATTGTTGTTGATACAGCTCATGGCCACACAAAAAAAGTAGCTGAAATAATAAAAAAAATTAAAAAAATTAAACCAACTAAAACAGCTTTATGTGCAGGTAATATTGCTACAGCAGAAGCAGCTAAATTTCTGATTAAGCAAGGAGTAGATATTATAAAAGTTGGAATTGGACCAGGATCTATATGCACTACAAGATTAGTTGCGGGGATAGGAGTTCCACAGTTAAGTGCAATTTTAGATGTAAAAAAAGGTATGGGCAAAAGTAAAACAACATTAATAGCTGATGGAGGTATCAAATTTTCTGGGGATATTGCAAAAGCACTTGCAGCAGGAGCAGATGCGGTAATGATTGGATCATTATTTGCAGGAACAGATCAGGCTCCAGGAAGAATTATTAAAAGAGGTGGTAAATTATTTAAAAGTTTTAGAGGCATGGGATCTATTGGAGCAATGAATAAAGGATCAGCAGATAGATATTTTCAATCAAAACAAAAAGATACTTCAAAATATGTAGCAGAAGGTGTTGAAGGTTTTGTTAAATACAAAGGCACAGTTGAAAAAATAATCTACCAACTAGTAGGGGGTTTAAAATCATCAATGGGATACTTAGGTGCAAAAAGAATTAAAGATCTCAGAAAAAAACCAAAATTTGTCAAAATTACTAAAGCAGGTTTTTATGAAAGTATGGTACATAACATAGACGAAATAAAAAGATGATAAAAAAAATTACCTTAGCAATAATTTTACTTTTTACTTTAGTTTTTAATGTTAACGCGGAAAAAGTTAATTTTTTTGATGAAGCAAAAAGTCTTTATGAAAATGAAAAATATGAAGATTCAAAATTTTTATTTCAAAGAAATATTGTATACAATCCCAAAGACTCAAAGTCATATCTATATTTAGCAAAAATATTTAAAAATGAAGAAAACAAAACAGAACTGGAAAAAAATATAAATACAGTTTTACTACTCGAGCCAAACAACGAAGAGGCAATGTATCTATTAATAGATATTGAGTTAGAAAGATCTAATTTTTCTAAAGCAGAGGAACTTAGAGAAGATTTTAAGAAAATATGCTCGAACCTTTGTGATAAAATCGCATCTATAAACAAACGCCTAAAAGAGTTTGAAAAAAAAGATGCGTCTTGAAAATAATCTAGATAAAGTTTTAATAATCGATTTTGGGTCTCAGTTCACACAATTAATTGCAAGAAAAGTAAGAGAATTAAATGTTTTTTGTGAAATTATAAGTCACAACAAACTTAAAAACTACAAAAATGAAAAAAATGTGAAAGGCATCATTTTATCAGGTGGTCCCTTAAATGTTTATCAAAATAAAAAAGTTAAATTCAATAGAAGTATATTAAGTTTAAATATTCCAATTTTAGGTATTTGTTTTGGCCATCAGATAATCTCTAAAGAATTAGGAGGTAAAGTAAAACGAGCAAAATCAAGAGAATTTGGGTTAGCAAAAGTTACAAAATTAAAAAAAAGCGCTTTAACCGAAAATTTCTTTTCAAAAAAATCCACCAATGTATGGATGAGCCATGGAGATGAGGTAATTAAATTACCTAAAGGTTTTAAAGTTATAGCAAAATCCTCAAATTCGAAATTATGTATGATAGAAAATGTAAAAAAAAAAATATATGGCATACAGTTTCATCCAGAAGTTTCCCATACAGTTAAAGGCAAAATAATATTAAAAAACTTTGTAATTAAAATTTGTAAAATTAAAAAAAATTGGACATCAAAAAATCAAAAATCCAAACTTATGCAACAAATTAAAGAACAAGTTGGAAATTCTAAAGTAATTTGTGCATTATCTGGTGGTGTAGATAGCAGTGTAGTAGCAAAATTAATTAGTAATGCGATTGGAAAAAACCTAACTTGTATATTCGTTAATACTGGCCTGCTCAGAAAAAACGAAGAAAAACAAGTAGTAAATACTTTTAGAAAAAAATTTAAATTGAATTTAATTTATGTAAATGCTGAACAATTATTTATAAGCAAATTAAAAAACGTAACAGATCCAGAAAAAAAAAGAAAAATTATTGGAAATTTATTTATCAAACTTTTTGAAAAATACGCAAAAAAAATAAAAAATGTAAAATTTTTAGCTCAAGGAACTCTATACCCTGATTTAATTGAAAGTAAATCTGTAACAGGAAGTCAAACGTCAAAAATTAAGTCTCATCATAATGTAGGTGGTCTGCCGAAAAGGATGAAATTAAAATTGGTTGAGCCATTGAAGTATTTATTTAAAGATGAAGTTAGAATGTTAGGTCTAGAATTAAATTTAAGTAAAGAAATTATTTCTAGACATCCTTTTCCTGGTCCTGGTTTAGCAATTAGAATGCCAGGCATAATTACTAAAGAAAAAATAAAAATTTTAAAAGAAGCAGATAATTACTTTGTAAATGCATTAAGAGAAAACAATCTATATCATAAGATATGGCAGGCTTATGCTGCATTACTGCCTGTTAAAACTGTTGGTGTCATGGGAGACAATAGAACCTATGAATATTTATGTTTGCTTAGAGCAATAACATCTGAAGATGGGATGACAGCGGATTATTTTCAATTTAATAAATCATTTATGCAAATGGTATCGAATAAAATAGTTAATAATATTCGAGGTATAAATAGAGTAGTTTATGATGTGACTTCTAAACCACCAAGTACTATTGAACTAGAATAGAAATAAATTATAATTTTACTATGAAATATTTACACACAATGATCAGAATTTCTAATATTCAGGAGTCGTTAAAATTTTTTTGTGATGGACTGGGTTTAAAAGAGACAAAAAGAATGGAAAATGAAAAAGGCAGATATACATTAATTTTTTTAGCTGCACCAAACGACAATAATGCAGAAATTGAACTAACTTATAATTGGGACGGTGACAATTTAGGAGAGGGATCTAGAAATTTTGGTCACTTAGCTTATAGAGTTAAAAATATATACGAAATATGTCAAAGACTAATGGATATGGGTTATACAATTAATAGACCACCTAGAGATGGTCATATGGCATTTGTGAAATCACCAGATAAAATATCAATAGAAATACTTCAGGAAGGAAATCTTCCTCCTAAAGAGCCCTGGTCATCAATGGAAAATACTGGAACTTGGTAATATTAGAAATACTTTATATATTTTTCATTAATATTTAAAATTTCTAAATCGACTAGCCCACCTATTACTAATTGAATAGCAACCAATAATATAAAGCCTAAACCTATATAAGCTATCCATAAATGTTTTTGTATATAATTTGCTAAATAAGTAGCTAAGGCTCCAGTAAGAACTACTGATAATACTAAGCCAAAAATCATAAAACCAAAATTACCTTTAGCTGCACCCACAACGCCAATAACGTTATCAAAACTAATCGTAATATCTGCAAATAATACTTTGTAAATACTTTTGATAAATGAAGGTTCCATAGATTTCTTTTTAGGTGACTTAATTTTTTGAATTTCAAATAAATCTTTTCTTAAGTCATTAACAATCCAAATTAAAAGTAATCCACCAAGAATTTTAATGAAGTAAAACTTAAATAAATATGTTGCAAATATTGCAAATATGACTTTGAAAACTAACGCACCAACTACTCCCCAAAATATTATCTTTTTTCTATTTTTTGGAACGAAGTTAGCAGCAATCAATCCTATTATTATTGCATTATCTGCAGCTAGAATAATATCTATAAATATAATTTGCAGTAAAATGAGTGATTGTTCTATCAAGATGCTATTATAATAGTAATTATTTATTATATTTCAATAAAACATCAAAAATTTTTATTGATTTAAGTTTTAATACATAATGAGATATGTTTTTTAAAAATATGGAGGATTTATGAAACTTTTCAAAATTTTGCTCTCTGTTTTATTTTCTGTTCTTTTAACTGCTAATGCTTTTGCTGCAGAAAAATGGGATATGGCACTAGCATATGGTGCAAGCAACTTCCATTCTGCTAATGCAGCTGAATTTGCTAAAAATGTTTCAGAAAAAAGTGGGGGAAAATTAACAATAGTAACTCACCCAGGTGGATCTCTATTTAAAGGTGGAGAAATATTTAGAGCTGTTAGAACTGGACAAGCTCAAATTGGTGAGAGATTTATGTCGGCTCTAGGTAAAGAGGATCCGTTGTTAGAGATTGACTCACAACCATTTCTTGCGACATCATATGATGATGCTATGAAATTGTATCAAGCATCTAAGCCTGCAATAATTAAAGGTTTAGATCAAAAAGGTCTTGTATTTTTATATGCTGTTCCATGGCCTGCGCAAGGTCTTTATAGTAAAAAAGAGATTAACAGTGTTGCTGATTTAAAAGGTTTAAAATTTAGAGCATATAATTCTGCAACTATTAGAATGGCTGAGTTGACAGGTATGGCTCCTACAAAAATTGAAGCAGCTGAAATAAGTCAAGCATTCTCAACCGGCGCGGTTGAAAGTATGATTACTTCACCAACTACTGGTAAGAACAGTAAAATTTGGGAAAATGGAGTAAAGTATTTTTATGATATTGCGGCTTGGTTTCCAAAAAATATGATTGTAGCTCACAGAGGTTCTTGGAATAAGTTAGATAAAGCTACACAAAAAATGATAATGGAAGAGGCGGCAGTTGCCGAGAAAAAAGGTTGGGCACTTTCAAAAAAAGGAAATGTTGCTGATAAAAAAGCTTTAGCTGATGCTGGAATGAAAGTAGGCAAAGTAAATGCAGCCCTTGAAAGTCATTTCAAAAAAGTTGGTGCTACAATGGCAGAAGAATGGAAGAAAAAAGCTGGCGATAGAGGTGCTAGTGTTCTTGCTGCCTATAATTAAATCATTATAATTAAAAAGGCCGTATTAAACGGCCTTTTTATATGTTTACTAAAGTCAATAAATTTTTAAATAATCTTTATAGTTATTCAGGCTATATAGCTGCATTCTTTCTTATTTTGGTTGCAGTTTTTATTTTAATTGGAATTTCATCAAGAATATTCGGTTTTTATATAAGAGGCCTAGCTGAATATTCTGGATATTGTATGGCTGCCTCATCTTTCTTTGCTTTATCTTATACTTTCGTGGAAGGTGGTCACATTAGAATTACTTTATTTTTAGAAAAAACTACTGGGATTAAAAAGAGAATTTTGGAATTATGGAGTTTGATAGTTGCAACTATATTTTCTGGTTATTTAGCATTCTATTTTTTGAAAATGCTAAAAATATCTTATGAATTTCAAGAGAGAAGTGAAGGAGCTGACGAAATTTTAATTTGGATACCACAAACTAGTGTTGCTTTAGGATCACTAATATTTTTCATATGCGTATCTCATCAATTAGTTTTGCAAATACAAACAAAAAAAAATGACTGAAATTTTACTTACTATATTTTTCATAAGTGTTCTCTTGATATTTTTAGGCTCAGGAATTTGGGTTGCTATAAGCATGGTTGGTGTTTCATCTATAGGAATGATGCTGTTCACCACAAGGCCAGTTGGTGATGCGATGGCAACAACAATTTGGGGAGCCTCATCCTCATGGACTTTAACTGCACTCCCTTTATTTGTTTGGATGGGTGAAATTTTATTTCGGACGAAGTTATCTGAAAATTTATTTGAAGGATTATCCCCATGGATGCAGAAACTACCCGGTGGCTTAGTGCATGTTAATGTAGTCGGATGTGCTTTATTTGCAGCTATTTCGGGATCTTCTGCAGCAACTGTAGCCACAGTAGGAAAAATGTCTATCCCAGAACTAAGAAAAAGAAAATATCCGGAAAGTATTCTACTTGGAAGTTTAGCTGGTTCTGGAACGCTGGGTCTTCTAATTCCACCTTCAATTATTTTAATTATTTATGGTGTGACTGTCCAAGAGTCGATAGCAAAACTATTTATTGCAGGAATTTTACCAGGAATAATGATTGCGTTGATCTTTATGACATATGTAATGATTTGGTCGTCAATAAATAAAAAATCCATGCCCACTTTTAAACAAGACTTCACACTTATGGAAAAGGTAAGGAAATCAGGAAAACTGATACCTGTAATATTATTAATAGTTTCAGTTATTGGCTCAATTTATACTGGTATAGCAACTGCAACTGAAGCAGCTTCTTTGGGTGTAGTAGGTGCATTAATTTTATCATATTTTCAAAAGAGTTTGTCTTTAAAAACATTTAAAGAGTCACTCTTGGGTGCTACTAAAACTTCTTGTATGATAGCTTTTATATTAGCAGGAGCCACTTTTTTATCTTTGGCAATGGGATTTACGGGATTGCCAAGAAATCTTGCTCTATGGATTGAAGGAATGGAACTTTCTCCATATGTTTTAATTTTTGTTTTAATGATTTTTTATATAATTCTTGGAATGTTTCTTGATGGTATCTCTGCTGTAGTTTTAACAATGGCTATAATTGAACCAATGATTAGACAAGCAGGTTTTGATATGATTTGGTTTGGTGTTTTTCTAGTTATTGTTGTCGAAATGGCTCAGATCACGCCGCCGGTTGGTTTTAATCTTTTTGTTCTTCAGGGTATGGCTAATAAAGATATGGGTTATATAGCAAGAAGCGCGTTTCCACTCTTCTTGCTAATGATTTTTGCTGTTATCTTGGTTGTGATATTTCCAGAAATTGCTCTTTGGATGCCTGAGCAAATGATAAAAAATATAAACTAGTATTTTGATTTTTTAGATCCGTCTATAACACCTTTTAGCTGATTGTATTCTTCACAATTACATCCCTCTAGAACATTCAATCTTTCTTTTGCTAAATTCATTCTATTGGTTGCAACATATAATTCACCAAGATATTCGTTAATTCCTATGTGATTTGGCTCAATCGCTAAACCTTGAAGATAATATTTCTCACCATTTTCAAAATCACCAGTTTTTCTAGTTGCAAATCCAAGATAATTTAATGTGTCTGCTTTATTTGGCTTCATCTTATTTGACTTTACTAAAAATTTAATTGCTCTTTCGTATCTTTTGATTGCTTTCTCTGTTTTACCTTTTTTTTCTAATTTTTTTGCATCTTTAATCAATTTCACTGCCTTATCATAATGGCTTTCTGTTGATCCAGAATCACTACTAGATCCAGCAGCAAAAGATGTTCCTGCTAAAAAAATTAAAAAGAACATTGAAAAAAATATTTTCTTTATCATTATTTAAATTTCCTTAAGTTAGTTAGTGTTTTTAGTTCTAACCCATTATCTATTAAATTATTTTTTATAGATAAAGCAGTTGCTAGAGAACTAGAATTATCTCCATGTATGCACACAGAGTCTATTTCACAAGGTATTTGCTTTCCGCTGTGACAATTAATGGCTTGGTTCTGAACCATGCTTAAAACGTGACTTTTTGCTTTATCTGGATCTGTAATAAGTGCATGAGGTTCTTTTCTAGATACTAAGTTTCCATTATCTTCATAATTTCTGTCTGCAAAAATCTCACATGCTATCCTCATATCAAATTTCTTTGCTGCTTCTTCCATCTTTGAACCTGTAGGCACTAAATAAATTAAATCTTTATTAAAATTGCAGATTGATTTTGCAATGATTGTTGCAAGCTCTATATCTTCGCAAGCCATATTATTTAATGCACCATGTGGTTTAATATGTGTAACGATCTCACCATGTTTTTCAGCTATATTTTGTAAAATTTCATACTGATCAATTAATAATTTATTTATTTCATCTGACGATAAATTTAGTCTTTTACGTCCAAAGTTTTCTGGATCATTAAATGATGGATGCGCACCTATGCTAACACCGTTTTTCTTACAAATTTTTACAACTTGGTTCATGCTATCTTCATCACCAGCATGATAACCACAAGCAACATTAGCTGAATTGACAATTTCTAGTAATTTTGGATCATTTTCATCTGAATGATGCTTTGATTTTTCACCTAAATCACAATTGATATTAATTTCCATACTAATAAATCATAAGTATAACATGGTATGATAAAAAATATATTAAATCTTGGTGACGCAGCTTTGTATTGTGACTTTGGAAGTGATGTAAATCAAGAAATTAATTCAAATGTTATCAAATATTTTTATCATATAAAAAAATTAAATTTAAAAGGTATTACAAACTTAACTCCATCTTATAATAAATTAATAATTTCATATGATTTAAATATACATTCTTTTTTATCTTTAAAAAAAAAAATTGAAAATATAGAGATTAAAGAAAACAATAAATTAGAAAAAAACCTAATCGAAATTCCAGTATGTTGTGATAACGACTTTGCATTAGATATTGAAAGAGTTGAAAACAAATTAAAATTAAAATCAGAAATAATCCTAGAAAAATTTTTTAGTAAAAATTACTTTTGTTATATGACAGGATTTGTTGCTGGTATGCCTTTTCTTGGTGATCTCGACCAGGAGATGAGATTAAAAAGATTAGAAACACCAAGAGTTAAAGTTCCAAAAGGTTCAGTTGGAATAACAGAACAATTTTGTAACATATACTCTTTTGAGACACCTGGGGGATGGAATATTTTGGGAAATACACCACAAAATATTTTCGACTCATCTAATCAATCAAACCCAAATCTAGTTAATCCTGGTGATACAATAAAATTTTATCGAATAACTTTAGATCAATATAATGAAATCAAAAGATAGAAACTACTTTAAAATTTTAAGAGCTGGTATCAACACCACATATCAAGACTTAGGAAGAAATAATTTATACCATATTGGTATTCCTTTTAGTGGAGCGATGGATAAAAGAAATTTTCAATTGTTAAACTCGCTTCTACAAAATGATTACAATTCACCTGTAATAGAATTTGCTTATCAAGGCCCACATTTGAAGTATTTTGGAAAAGATATTTTTTTTTGTATTTCTGGAAATGTATCATTTAAAATTATAACAAAAGAGGGTGTTATTGATGGTAATTCCTACCAATGTTATTTTTTAAAAAATGGTGATGAAGTTGATATCCGTTCAACCAACAAGTCTGTTTATGGATATTTTTCGATTAATGGAACTTTTCGTGTTGATTATTATTGGGGAAGCTGTTCAATAAATACACAAGCTCAAATTGGACCAAATAACGGGAATAAATTTTCTAGAGATTTAGAAATTGAAATAATTGATATTAATAATTCTTTTAACAAAAGAAAACTTGATTACTTTGGTAGCACTATTGAAAATATAAGGGTCATTAAAGGCACAAACTATGATTATTTTTCTGAGTCTTCACAAAATAAATTCTTTAAAGAAAGTTTTAAAATTACAAAACTTTCAGACAGGATGGGAATGAGATTAGAAGGTCCAAAAATTGAAAATATCGTTGATCCTAATATAAAATCTGAAGGTTTGGTAAAAGGTGTAATTCAAATAACATCTGCTGGAGATCCAATAATTATGTTATCAGATCATGGGACTATTGGTGGATATCCGAAGATTGCAACTGTCATATCTGCTGACTATGATCGACTGGTACAATTAACACCAGGATCTAATATTAAATTTAAAGATGTAAGCTTAGAGGATGCTGAAACATTATATAAACTTTATCAGATGGAGACTAATAATCTTATTTCTCAAATTAAATGAATTTAATTACAAAATTACCAGGGCCGCTTTTGATTTTTTTTGGTGCTTTCAGTTTAAGTTTTGGAGGGTTGATAGTCAAATCTTTCGAAGGTTCCACTCTATGGCAGATTCTATTTTGGAGATCAGTTTTTTTTATAATTGTAGTTCTGATCTTTCTAATTATTAGTTATAAGCAAAATTTTATTTCAGCATTTTATAAATCAGGAATCCCTGGTCTTATTGGAGGCATTATACTTGCGTGTGGCTTTAGTGGTTATGTTTTTGCAATGTATAATACTACTGTAGCAAATACTAATTTTATAATTCAAACCCAAACATTATTTTTAGCAATTTTTGGATATATCTTTTTAAAAGAAAAAATAAACTTAATAACATTAACTTCTATAATTTTAGCAATTTCAGGAATAATTTTAATGGTTGGAAGCTCATTAACAGTTGGACAAATGAGTGGAAATATTGCTGCTTTTATTATGCCAATATCATTCGCAACATTAATTTTAATAGTTAGAAAATTTCCAAGTGTAGATATGGTTCCATTACAATTTATTGCAGGCGTTATTGCTTTGATCATTGGATATTTTATGTCTAAAACGATCTTTATATCTTTAAATGATATTTTTTTGGGATTTTTAGCTGGTTTTTTCCAACTTGGCTTTGGTTTTATTTTAATTACAATTGGTGCAAGATCTACACCTTCAGCCTTAGTTGGAATCATAATGTTATCAGAGGCAGTTTTAGGACCTTTTTGGGCGTGGATGTTTATAAATGAAGATCCTCCAACTAGCGTTTTAATTGGTGGTTTAATAGTGATATTTGCAGTTTTAATACAATTTCTATCAGTTATGAAAAAAAAAAGTGCAACAAATTAGAGCTATAAATTTATATTAGTTGTGTTATAAGATTTTATACGGGAGAGACTACTTTTGTAGCGCCGAAGGAGCAACCACCCCGGAAACTCTCAGGCAAATGGACCGTACATATTAACTCTGGAAAGAGAATTATTCTCGCCGAAGGAGCAAATCTCTCAGGCAAAAAGACAGAGGGGGCATAAAGAGTTAATATGAGTATAAAAAAAACATCGTTAAATAATCTCCACATCAAGTATGGCGCAAAGCTTGTAGAGTTTGCTGGATATCAAATGCCCATCCAATATAAAGATGGAATTATACAAGAGCATAAATACACACGTACACACTCAGGTATTTTTGATGTTTCTCATATGGGTCAATTATTTATATCAGGTGGTGATGATCTTACAAATGATCTTGAGAAGATTTTTCCTGCGGATTTGAAAAAATTGAAAATTAATCAAAGTAAGTATTCTTTTTTAATGAATAACAAAGGAGGAATTCAGGACGATTTGATAATTACCAAAACATCTGATGGATTTTTAATTATCTTGAATGCTGCATGCAAGTATAATGATTATGAAGTAATAAAATCTAAACTTGATAATCAATATAAATTAAATCTTGACGAGTCATTGTCATTAATTGCATTACAGGGCCCTGAAGCAAAAAATGTTTTAAATAAAGTTATACCTGGTTGTAACAGTCTAAAATTTATGAACGGTAACAACTATGTCTATAATAATAAAAAAATATACATAACTAGATCAGGATATACTGGTGAGGATGGATTTGAAATTTCTATAAAACATAGTGATGCTGAAACTTTTGTAGAAAGTTTGATAGAAAATGGATCTAAATTGACTGGTTTAGGAGCAAGAGATACATTAAGAATGGAAGCTGGACTGTGCCTGTATGGAAATGATTTAGACAACGATACAAGTCCTATCGAAGCTAATCTAAAATGGGCAATACCTAAGAGCAGAATTGAGACTGAATTTGTTGGATCAGAAGTTTTAAAAAACCAATTTCAAAGCGGAGTAAAAAAATTGAGAGTTGGCATAAAACCAGACAGCAAAGTAATTGCTAGAGGAAATACCAAAATTTACAATGATAAAAATCAAGAAATTGGGAAAGTAACAAGTGGCACATTTGGACCAAGCGTTGAACATCCAATAGCAATGGGATATGTCGATAATAGTTATTCAACTGTAAATACAAAAATATTTCTTGAAGTTAGAGGAAAAAAAATTCCTGCAAATATTTGTAACTTACCGTTTTATAAAAAAAATTACGTTAAAGGGGAAATTAATGTCTGAAGTTAAATATTCAAAAGAACATGAGTGGATTAAACTAGATGGAGAAGAAGCTACAATTGGAATAACCAAGCATGCAACAGAAATGCTTGGGGATATAGTATTTGCTGAACTCCCAGAGAAAGGTTCAAATGTTGATAAAGATGGAACTGCTGGAGTGGTTGAGTCAACGAAAGCCGCTAGTGATGTTTACACTCCTGTTAGTGGAGAAGTTATAGATACAAATCAAATGATAGTTGATGATCCATCAAAAATAAATGAAGACCCAGAAGAGTCTGCATGGTTTTTTAAACTTAAAATAAAAGACAAATCTGAAATGGATAGTCTTATGAATAAAGAAGAATATGAAAAATTTGCAAAGGAGACATCAGCATAATGTTACCAAATTCAGAAAAAGATTTTATAAAAAGACACATTGGACCTTCTAAAGAAGACCAGTCAAAAATGTTAAAAGAATTAAATTATCAATCAATAGATGATTTAATGAATAACACTGTTCCAGAAAAAATAATGTTTAAAGGTGAGCTTAATATTGGAGAACCTAATTCAGAATATGAGGCTTTAAGAAAATTAAGAGCAATTTCAAAAAAAAATCAAGTTTACTCAAATTTTATTGGAATGGGTTATTATGGAACTTATACTCCATATGTAATTTTAAGAAATATTTTAGAAAATCCAGGTTGGTATACATCATATACACCTTATCAGCCTGAAGTGGCTCAAGGAAGACTTGAGATGTTGTTAAACTTTCAACAGATGATCGTTGATTTTACTGGAATGGATATCGCTAATGCTTCTTTATTGGATGAAGGTACAGCAGCAGCAGAAGCCATGGGTCTTAGTCATAGATTAAATAAAAAAGATAGTAATTTAGTTTTTGTATCTGAGAATTGCCATCCTCAAACAATAAATGTAATTCAAACTAGAGCTGAACCAATGGGTTTAAAAGTCTTAGTTGGAAAAGAAGATGAAGTTTTAGACCAATTAAAAGAAGATCTAGTTTGTGGAATTTTACAATATCCTGGAACTTTAGGAGATATTAAAGACCCAAGTGAAGCAATTAGCAAAATTCATAAAAAAAACGGTAAGGCTGTATTAGCTTGTGATTTATTAGCTTTAGCAAAATTAAAAACACCAAGAGAACTTGGTGCTGATATAGCAGTAGGAAGCTCTCAGCGATTTGGAATACCAATGGGGTATGGAGGTCCACATGCAGCATTTTTTGCAACTAAAGACGAGTATAAGAGATCGATGCCTGGTAGAATTGTTGGTGTGTCAGTTGATAGACATGGTAACAAGGCATACAGATTATCTTTACAAACTAGAGAGCAACACATCAGAAGAGATAAGGCGACAAGCAATATTTGTACTGCACAAGCTTTATTAGCAATTGTTTCAGCAGCATATGCTATTTATCATGGTCCAGATGGAATTAAAAATATTTCTGAAAGAGTTTCTCAATTAGCAAAAAGTTTTGCTGATAAAATAAAACAGTCAGGTTATGAAATTTATTCTGACTATTTTTTTGATACTGTTACAATTATTACAAAAGAAAAGACTGATCAAATTTATAAAAATGCTCTAAATCAGAAAGTAAATATACGAAAAGTAAATTCTGAAATGCTTGCTGTCTCTTTCGATGAAAGAAAAAACGTTTATAGAGTAAATCAATTATTAAAAATTTTTAATGCTGCAGAGTCAATCAAAAAAGAGGATCCTTCAATTAAATTACCTAATTTACCAAAAAATTTATTAAGAACTTCAAAATATTTAGAGCATCCAATTTTTAACTTATATCATTCAGAAACTGAAATGCTTAGATATCTTAAAAAGCTAGAGGATAAGGATATAGCATTGAATAGAACTATGATAGCACTTGGTTCGTGCACAATGAAGTTAAATGCTGCTGCTGAAATGATACCGATTTCTTGGAAAGAATTTGCAGAACCTCATCCTTTTGTTCCAGTTGAACAAATGGAAGGTTTTAGAGATTTGTTTACTGATTTAAAAAATTGGTTGAGATCTATAACAGGTTTTTCTGGTGTCTCTCTACAACCTAATGCAGGTGCTCAAGGAGAATATGCAGGTCTAATGGTTATAAGAAAGTACCACTTAGATAGAGATGAAGCTCATCGTAATATATGTTTAATCCCAAGTTCGGCACATGGTACAAATCCAGCAAGCGCACAAATGGTTGGAATGAAAGTGGTTGTTGTTAATTGTGATAAAGAGGGAAATGTAGATTTCGACGATTTAAAGAAAAAAGTAGAGCAACATTCAGAAAATCTCGCAGCTTTAATGGTAACTTACCCATCTACCCATGGAGTATTTGAGGAAAAAATAACTGATATTTGTGAGTTAGTTCATAAACATGGTGGACAGGTCTATATGGATGGAGCAAATTTAAATGCCCTTGTTGGAGTTGCAAAGCCTGGAAATTTTGGTCCAGATGTTTGTCATATTAATCTGCATAAAACATTTTGTATTCCACACGGTGGCGGTGGACCTGGAATGGGACCTATAGCTTGTAAAAAACATTTACAAGTTTATCTGCCTAATCATCCAGTAATAAAAGATTGCGGACCAACAAGTGGAATTGGAGCAGTATCAGCAGCTCCTTGGGGTAGCTCAAGTATTCTATCAATCTCTTGGATGTATATTAAAATGATGGGATCAGAAGGATTAAAGCTTGCTACTCAAGTTGCAATTTTAAACGCAAATTATATTGCTCATAGACTAAAAGATCACTTTCCAATTTTGTACAAAGGCGCAAATGGCAATGTTGCACATGAGTGCATAATTGATATTAGAAATATTAAATCTGAAACAGGAGTAACTGAAGAAGATATTGCGAAAAGAATGATAGATTTTGGATTTCACGCACCAACTATGTCATGGCCTGTTGCTGGCAC
Source organism: uncultured Pelagibacteraceae bacterium (assembly GCA_902543575.1). Lineage (GTDB taxonomy): Bacteria > Pseudomonadota > Alphaproteobacteria > Pelagibacterales > Pelagibacteraceae > Pelagibacter. Next base: position 40,498 of record CACBYV010000007.1, read on the forward strand.
TATGATGATAGAGCCAACCGAAAGTGAAGGGTTATCAGAAATAGACAGATTTTGTGACACTTTAATTAAGATTAAACAAGAAATTGAAAAAATTAAATCAGGTGAATTTGATAAAATTGATAATCCAATTAAAAACGCTCCTCACACTGATACTGAATTATCATCAGATGTATGGGAACATAAATATTCAAGACAAGAAGCAGCATATCCTGCAAGTTTTTTAAAACAAAACAAATTTTGGCCTCCAGTTGCTCGGGTAGACAATGTTTATGGAGATAAAAATATATTCTGCACATGCCCAAGTATGGATGAGTTTAAAGAAGACGCAGCATAGCCTTAATGCGAATTGCAGTAATTGGATCAGGAATCTCTGGTTTATCAGCAGCACAAAAGCTTTCCAAAAAACACCACGTTGATTTATTCGAAAGTGAAGATCATTTTGGTGGTCATTCATATACTTTAGACACTTTAATTAATGGTAAAAAAGTTCCAGTAGATATTGGCTTTATTGTTTTTAATCATGAAACTTATCCAAATCTCATAAATTTTTTTAACGAATTAAAAATTGAAATTGAAAAAAGTGATATGTCATTTTCTGTTTCTGTAAAAGATACAAATTATGAATATTGTGGCAGAGGTTTAAATGGAATTTTTGCAAATAAAGCTAATCTTTTTAATTTAAAATTTTTAAAAATGTTTTTTGATATTATAAATTTCTACAAAAAGTGTGATCAAATTAAAAATTTAAATGAAGAGATTACTCTTGGTGAATTTCTTGAAAAAAATAAATGGTCAAAAAATTTTATTAATTTTCATCTAATACCAATGGTTTCTGCGATCTGGTCTATGCCACCAGTAGAAGCAAATCAAATGCCAATTAAATTTTTCTTAAAATTTTTTCAAAATCATGGACTTTTTAAATTAAAAAATAGACCACAATGGTACACAGTCACCAACAGAAGTAGAACTTATGTAGAGAAAGTATTAACTCAAATAAGTGGAGAATATTTTAAAAATTACAAAATTAGTTCGATAAAAAGAAATAAAATTGGTGTTCAAGTATATTATGGTGCTAGCAACGAATTTTTTGACTATGATAAAGTTGTTATCGCTACTCATGCAGATGATGCATTGAAAATATTGAGCGAGCCGACTGATGATGAAAAAAAAATACTTTCAAATTTTAAATATAAATCCAATCTAGCAGTAATACATACTGATGATGTATGTATGCCAAATAATAAAAAAGTTTGGTCTTCATGGAATTCCTCAGTTGATAAGTTAGATATTAGCAAAACATCGCTTACTTATTGGCTTAACTTATTGCAAAACTTGAAAACAGAAAAAAATATTTTCTTAACCTTAAATCCTTTTTTTGAAATAGATCAAAAAAAAGTCCTACAAAAAGTTACTTTTACCCACCCTTATTTTGACCAAGATGCTTTGAATAATCAAAAATTATTAAAAGAAATACAAAATAAAAGAAATGTATTGTTTTGTGGAAGTTATTTTGGTTACGGTTTTCATGAAGATGGAATAAAATCATCTATTAATATGATTGAAAACCTGAATGATTAAAAATTCCAATATTTACGAAGGTAAAGTAATTCATAAAAGATTTAAGCCAAAATATCACTTTTTTAAATACAACGTTTTTTCACTCTTTTTAGATCTTGATGAAATTAATTTGATACAAAAAAAAATTAAAATTTTTTCTAACAATAGTTTTAATATTTTAAGTTTTTATGACAAAGATCACGGACCTAGAGATGGTAGTGATTTAAAAGCCTGGGTAATAGAAAATTTAAAATCAAACAACATTCAATTTGAAAATATAAAGGTAAAATTACTTTGTTATCCTAGAATATTTGGTTACGTATTTAATCCATTAAGTATTTTTTTCGTTTATGATAATCATTCAAAAATTATAGCTATCTTGTATGAAGTTAAAAATACATTTGGTGAGCAACATACTTATATATTTAAAGTCAACGACGAAAAAATAATTACAAATAGCTGTGAGAAGAAGTTTTTCGTTTCACCATTTATTGAAATGAAAAGTAAATACAATTTTAGAATCCTTAAACCTGAAAAAATGTTATCCGTAATTATTGATCAAAGTGATAAGGAGGGAAAATTGTTATATGCTTCACAAGATGGGGTTGCAAAAGAAATTAACAATAAAAATATCCTTATATCTTATATTTCTCACCCTTTAATGACCTTTAAAGTTATTGCCGCAATCCATTTTGAAGCATTAAAATTATGGTTAAAGGGAGTTAAGTTAGTTAAAAAAAATATAAAAATAAAAAATAATATTACGTTTGAAAAAAAATGAATTTTAATCTTTTGTCAGATAAAATCGTATTTAATTCTCTCAAACTAATAAAGCATGGATTTCTTGAAATTCAAAATCATGACAGCAAAATATATAAGTTTGGTAATGAGAGTGAATTATTAAGAGCAAAGATTAAAATTAACAAACCTGGTTTAACACTTCAAATAATAAAATCGGGAAGTGTAGGACTTGCAGAAGCATACATGCGAAATGAATTTGAAACAGATAATCTAACTAATCTTATAGAAATAACAGCTAAAAATATAAAACTTGTTTATAAATTTTCAGGTATCTTTGATATATCAATGATTAATAAATTAAAGAGTATTTTCATAAAAAATAACAAGAGCAGAAGTAAGAAAAATATTTCAAAACATTATGATTTAGGAAATGATTTCTTTTCATTATGGTTAGATCCTTCACTTACTTATTCAAGTGCAATTTTTGAAAAACAAAAAGATGATTTATTTTCTGCTCAACTAAATAAATATAAAAAACTTACAGAATTAATAAAGCCAAACGTAGGAAATAAAATTTTAGAAATTGGCTGTGGCTGGGGTGGCTTTGCTGAATATGTAGGTAAAAATTATGATGTAAAATTAGATTGTATAACAATTTCTAAAGAGCAATTTGAATTTTCAAAAAAAAGAATATTTGAAAAAGGATTGAATGAAAAAGTGAATATATTTTTGAAAGATTATAGAGATGTAAAAGACAAATATGACTCTATCGCATCTATAGAAATGATAGAAGCGGTTGGGCAAAATTATTTAGTCAATTATTTTAAAAGTATTAAAAAAAATCTATCTGAGAATGGAAGGGCCGCGATACAAGCGATAACAATCGATGATAGTTTATTTGACAGATATAAAACCAAAGAAGACTTTATACAAAAATACATATTTCCTGGAGGTTTTTTGCCATCAAAAAGAAAATTATATGATTTATCTAGTAGCAACGGTTTAGAAATTAAAAAATACGAGTCATATGGCTCTCACTATTCCAATACTTTAAAAATATGGAGAGATGAATTCCTAAAAAAATGGGAAGAGATTTCAAAACATGGATTTGATAATAAATTTAAACGTATGTGGCATTTTTATTTGTCATATTGTGAAGCTGGGTTTAAATCAAAGAATATAGATTTAATTCAATTTTCCATGCAAAATAAAATTTAATATGATTAACAAAAAATTTTTTAAAGTATTTTTATTGATAATTTTCACAGGATTAATTACAAGCTGTATAAATAATCAATCTATGAAACCAGAAGATTTTAAAGATCAAAAACCAAGACTAATAATTGAAGAATATTTAAGCGGAAACGTCAAAGCTTGGGGTATACTACAAAATAGATCAGGTAAAGTTACAAGACAATTTTCAGCAGACCTAGACGGTAAGTGGGATGGCAAACAACTTATATTAGACGAAAAATTTATTTGGAATGATGGTGAAATACAAAATAGGCAATGGGTAATAGATAAAATTGATGAACATAATTACGAGGGAACTGCAGGCGATGTAGTTGGTAAGGCTAGGGGGTATTCATATGGCCCAGCATTTAAATTTGAGTATGTTTTGTTAGTTCCTGTGAAAGGAAAAAATATCAAAATTACTTTTGATGATTGGATATTTATGCAAGACGAAAGAGTAGCTATCAACAGAGCTAAGATGACAAAATTTGGAATTAAAGTTGCAGAGTTGACTGTGATGTTTGTTAAAGATTAATTTTATTTTTTTTGTAATTTAGTTAATTTCCGTATTAAATAAAAATATAATCGATCAGGTATTATTTTTAAAAATTTAAGGATCAAAGTTAATTCTTTTGGGTAGTGTATTTCAAAATTAGAACCATTAATAAGCCCATCATAAATTTTGTCTGCCGAGAATTCTGGAGTTTTTAGAAAAGGCATCTTAAAATCATTCTTATCAGTCATTGGTGTTTTGATAAAACCTGGAGAAACTAAACAAACCCTCACGCCATATCTTCCAAAATCAAAATGTAAACTTTCAGCAAGATTACTTAAAGCAGCTTTGGATGGTCCATAGCCACTTGAGTTAGGTAAGCCTTTGTATCCTGCAATCGAAGATACAATGGTAATAATACCTTTTCCTCTTTCTCGAAAATGAGTTTCAACTGCCTTTATACAATTTAATGTTCCAAAAAAATTTACTTTAAATACATTTTCAATTTGCTCTACATCAATTTCTTTTTCTTTTTTTGGATCCCAAGTTCCCGTAGAAAAAAAACAAATATCGATGTCACCAAGTTCCTTTTTTATATTTTCAAAAACAGACTTACACTTTTCCTTATCATTTACATCAAGTGGAAAAGATTTAATATTTTGATGCTTATCTTCGATTTCTTTTAATAAATTTTCTCTTCTTGCAGAAATAGCAACTGTCCATCCATTATTAGCAAATTTTAACGCAAGTGCTTTGCCAATTCCTGTACTTCCGCCGGTGATCCAAATTACTTTTTTATTCATATTTAACTGCTGTATAGTACTTAAATGCTAAAAAATAAAATTTTATCTTTTATTCTCTTTGCAATTACTACGTTTTCAGCTTCATTTATTGGAGGTTTGGTTACTATAAATTTTAAAGAACCTTGGTATTCAAATTTATCTAAACCTCAATACAATCCACCAGATTGGATATTTGGGCCAGTATGGACATTACTTTATTTATTTATGACAATAGCCATATGGAATGCGTGGCATAAAAACACGAAAAATTTAAATATTGTATTTTTATATTTCATTCATCTTTTTTTTAATACAACTTGGAGTGTTGTTTTCTTTGGTTTCCATAATATTTCTTTAGCAATTTTAAATCTTGTTGTGTTAATTATATTTATTGTTTTATTGGTATTTAAATATAAGAATATAAGTCAATTAAGCATGTATTTGATGATTCCATATTTGTTATGGTGTTGTTTTGCATTGCTTTTAAATATAAACATTTTTTTGATAAACTAATATGGATGACGTTGTAATAGTAGGTGGTGGTATAATTGGAGCTGCAACTGCATACTTTATGTCCAAAGAAGGCAGAAAAGTAAAAGTCATTGAAAGGGATCCAACTTATAAAACTGCGTCATTCCCATTATCACTTGGTGGATTTAGACGACAGTTTTTTCAAAAAGAAAATATTCTTTTAGGAAAATTTGCAAGGGAATTTATATTTCAAATACCAGAATTATTAAAAACTGAAAAAAATCCAAATCCAACTGCTAGCATGGTGCCTAATGGATACCTTCTAATGTTTGGACCAGATCATGCAGAAGAGCAATACAGAGCTTTAGAAAATCATAAAGAATGTGAAGCGGGTACAAAAAATATTAAAGGTTCTGAATTGAAAAAATATTTTCCTTACATTAATGAGGAAGGAATTGAAACTGCAACATTTACTGATAACAAGAGCGAGGGATGGATTGATCCATTTTTATTTCATAGCGCATTAAAGCATAAAGCAATTGATCTTGGGGCAGAATTCATTAAGGGAGAAGTTAAGAGCCTATCTGAAATTAATGCAAAGACAATTATTTCTGCAGCTGGGTGTTGGACTAAAGAACTACTTGAAGATATTCCTGTAGTACCTCAAAAACATACAGTCTTTAGAGTTAAATGTCCTAAACATATTCCAGAGATGCCATTATCCGGAGATCTAACAACAGGAGTATATTGGCGACCAGAAGGAAAAGAATATTTAGCAGGTTCTCCAATTTCAGTATTTGATGCAGAAGATCTTGAACCTGCATGGAATGATTTTGAAGAATTAGTTTGGCCTGCTCTTGCAAAAAGAATACCAGCATTTGAAGAACTAAAGTTAACAGGTGGATGGGCTGGATATTATGATTGTAACAAATTAGATAATAATGCTGTAGTTGGAAAACATCCAAAATATGAAAATGTTTACATGGCCTCAGGATTTACCGGCAGAGGTTTAATGCAAGCACCAGGAATTGGTAGAGCTCTAACTGAATTAATAACTACAGGCAGTTATCAAACTATAGATATTAGTGTTTTTGCAGTCGAAAGAGTATTAAATAGCTCAGCAAGACCCGAGCCCTACGTCTTATAATTTTTTTACGTAAACTCCCATCATCCCATTAAAAAAAGATACAGCAATTATAAGAATTTGACCTTTTAGTGAGTAAAAATCAAATGATGGATAAAAACTGATAGCTATACTCAAAAAAATATAGGTTAATAAAAAGGGTCTATAAAACTTCTTTAAAAATTTCATAAAAATTCTAATTAAATTTTTACAAGCATTTTTCCTATGTTTTTACCTTCTAATAAATCAATGAATGATTTTGGCGTATTTTCTATACCTTCGTAAACAGTTTCTTTAAATTTAATTTTATCTTCTAATAACCATTTAGTCATATCGGTTTCAAACTGTTCTCTATCATTTTCATGATCAAAAATTATAAAACCTTTAATAGTTAGTCTTTTTACAAGAACATGAGCCATATTTTTTAAACCAGAGCCAGGATTAGTTGCATTCATTTGGGATATCCTTCCACAAATTACAATCCTTCCAAAGTTCTTCATTTGAAAAATAGCTGACTCTAAGAAATCACCACCTACATTATCAAAATATAAATCAAATCCTTCAGGACAAACTTCTTTAAGATGCAAAACAAGATTTTCAATTTTTTTGTAGTTAAACGCATGATCAATTTTTAAATCATTTTTTAACCATTTAACTTTTTCATCTGATCCTGTACTTGCAATTACTTTACAACCCATATTTTTTGCAATTTGACAAACAGTAGATCCAACACTACCTCCAGCTGAAGAAACAAGGATTGTTTGACCTGGTTTTAATTCACCATGTTTAAAAAGTCCTATATAAGCTGTATGACCTGTCATTCCAAGTGGACCTAGATATGTTTGTATAGGAATATTCATTGGCTCAATTTTTTTTAGATCATTGGAATTACAAACAAAGTAATCTCTCATTCCAAAATTACTAAAAACAATATCTCCTTCTTTAAAATTTTTGTCTTTAGATTCTTTAACTATTCCTAACGCATAACCTTCCATCTCTTCACCAATATTAAAAGGTGGTTTATAGTTTTTTCTTTCAGTCATCCTTGCCCTCATATAAGGATCAACTGAAATCCATAAATTTAAAACCAATATATTGTTCTTGGCATCTAAAGATATCTCTTTTGTTTTTATTTCAAAGTCAGTTTCTTTTGGCAAACCTGTAGGGATATAGTTTTTTAAAGCTACGAATTTGCTTGTTACAGGCATTAATTATGATCCCCAAATAATGTCAAGTATTCTCTCTCTTTTGCATGCTTTCTTATATTTTAAATAATTTTCTAAATATACTTGATAGTAATCTTGATGTTTATCCTCTGCTTTGTAAAAAATCTCAAATTCTTTAACATATGTGACTACCTTCTTTTTAAATTTCTTTTCTAATCTTTTTATATCTTTCTCAATTAAATCTTTCTGATAATCGTTTTCATAAAATGCTACAGATCTGTAGCTGTATCCTTTATCGCAAAACTGGCCATAAGCATCAAATGGATCAATATTAAGCCAGAAGTTTTTTAAGAGTTCTTTATAGGATATTTTCTCTTTGTCATAAATTATTTCAACAACCTCAAAATGACCAGTATCTCCATAGGTGACTTCTCTATATGTTGGATTTGCAGTGATCCCTCCTGAGTAACCTGATATAACTTCTTCTACACCTTCCAACATTTCAAAAGATTCTTCCATGCACCAGAAGCAACCTCCTGCAAAATACGCTTTATCTTTTGAATGAGAGAATGATGTCGATACAAGAAATAATAGTAAAAAGTAGTAAAATAACCTCATATCTAAAATATATAATAATGAGGGTTTAAATCTATGGTATTAAAGGTAGCTACTTATTTAAGTAGCATACCTTTAATAAATCTATTTTATTTTTTTTGATATTTAGCAGCTTCTTCTGATCCACTAGTTGCAGACCCTTTACTGTAAGAATGCGCACCCATTCCTGCTAATTGGCCATCTTTTACGATCAAATATTGATTTCTAATTTCTTTTCCTTCAAAGAAACATTCCAATATTTCTCTAACACCATCTGCATATCTTGCTTGAGCAGATAAAGATGTACCAGAAGTGTGAGGTGTCATTCCATGATTTGGCATTGTTCTCCATACATGGTCGTTTGGAGCAGGCTGTGGAAACCATACATCACCTGCGTAACCACTTAGCTGTCCACTTTTTAGGGCTTTAGCTATTGCATCTCGATTACAAATTTTACCTCTTGCAGTGTTAACTATGTATGCTCCTTTTTTCATTTTACTTATCATTTCATCGTCAAACAAATTTTCAGTTTCAGGATGAAGTGGGCAATTAATTGTAACAACGTCGCAAACTTTTACCATAGACTCCACTGATTCATGAAAAGTTAAGTTTAGTTCTTTTTCAACACTGTCAGGTAATTTATGTCTGTCAAAATAGTGCAAATGAACATCAAATGGTTTCATTTTTCTAAGTGCATCTAATCCGATCCTTCCAGCAGCAACGGTTCCTATATGCATTCCTTCAACGTCATAACTTCTTTGAACAGCATCTGCAATATTCCATCCACCTTCATTAACTATTCTATGTTGATTGTGATAATCTCTAACCATTGAAACAATCATCATTACTATGTGTTCAGCAACTGATCTAGAATTACAGAAAGTTACTTCAACAACATCAATTTTATTATCCATTGCTGCTTGTAAATCAACGTGATCAGAACCTATTCCTGCTGTTATTGCCATCTTAAGGTTTTTAGCTTTAGCGATTCTTTCTTTAGTTAAATAATAAGGGAAAAATGGTTGAGAGATAACAATGTCAGCATCAACAATATGTTTATCCGCTTCGCATCCATCTCCATCTTTACTGTTAGTAACAACCAATTCGTGTCCATTACTCTCTAAAAACTTTCTCAAACCAAGTTCACCTGAAACACAACCAAGTAATTGGCCTGGTGTAAAATCTCTTCCTTTAGGCGATGGCAATGTCATTCCATCTGGATATTTCTCTAATTTTGGTAAATCCGACAGAGGATAAGATTTAGGCATTCCTCCTTTTGGATCATCATACAATACACAAAGTACTTTCATTTTTACTCCTATTACTAGCTTCTCTAAGCTGAATTATTAATTATTATTTGAAAAGACTAGCACAAGTTAAATAGGACTAGCAAACAAATTGTGTTTATTTTGGGTAATTCCTTTTAGCAATAAATTTGTTCAAGATTATGCCAAAAACTATCACAATAATTGATCCGCTTATAACTGGGGAAATTAAATATTCAAATGAAACTGACCCCATGATCACAATTATAGGATTTCCTCCTGCAGGAGGGTGGGTTACATTAAGAATAATCATTAATCCGACACCTATTCCAACAGCAAAAGGTATAATAATATATATCGGAAGTGGAACGAAATTCACAAATATCACACCAACAAGTGAAGTTAAAAAATGACCAAAAAATATATTTTTAGGTTTTGCAAAAGGACTTTCTGGATACCCATAAAGCAAAACCATTGTAGAACCAAAGGAAGCAATCAAAAATAATCCATAAGGTGTTTTATAAGTAAGCAATGACAAAACCCCAATTGTCAAAGTAGAAAATATTGCAGCGATAACAGGTTTTTTAATATCCAAATTATTCATCAATGTTGAGTTTCTTAAGTGCAATTAATGGCATTAATACACAGTTTTTTCTAGATATATTTTTTTTATTAAACAATTTATTAAATTTATTTAGATTTTTTGGCAAAGGTTTAATTTCTTTTTCAAAATAATCGATAAGATTTTTTAATAAATAATTAACTTTATTTTTATTATTTTTGATAAGTTTATGAGATATTAAGCTTGCAGAAGCCTGACAGTATACACAAGACTTTGTCTGATACCCAACATCTTGTATTATATCTTTCTTAATATTAACTCTCATTTCAATTATATCACCACAAGTTTTATTTTTGTATTTCGATCTATGGGTGTAATCTTTCAAGATCTTATTATTAGTCGTGTCGGATGCAATTTTTATTATATCTAAATCCATATTTATTTAATAATATCACTTAAAATTTATAAAAAATAAATTAATTTATGCCTGATTTAAAAAATCCTAAAGTAGCTATTCCAATTGTTTTATTCGCAGGCATACTTTGGTCATTTGGACCATATGTTGTAAGACATATAGATCAACCCGAAACTGTCCCTTGGCAATACTTGTTTGCGAGAGGTATTGTTATTTTTTTATTGCTCAATGTTTACTTATACCTGGAAGAAGGAATTTCTTTTTATAAAAATTATTTAAAAATTGGGATATCTGGAGTTATAGGTGGTGTTGGTTTAGGAACAGCAATGATAACTTTTATTTGGTCAATTACTAATACGACAGCAGCAGTAACTCTATTATGTTTAGCTGCTATGCCTTTTATAACCGCGTTACTTGGTTTTCTTTTTTTGAAAGAAAAAATATCAATTACAGTATGGATATCAATTTTAGTTGCTGCATTTGGTATAATAGTAATGGCCTACGGTAATACTGAAGAAAATTCTTTAATGGGTCTAATATTTGGATTAGTATCTGCACTAGGTTTTTCAATTTTTTCAGTAAGTCTGAGATGGAGAAAACAAACTCCCAAGTTTACAACAGTTGCTGTAGCAGGCTTATTTTGTTTTTTATTTTCAACAGTTATGCTTTTAAATAACGATGCAAATTTCTTATCTTCAAATAAAAATGAAGCGTTATTTGCTACTCATGGAACACTTGTATGCATGGGCTTAATTCTTTACTCAATTGGATCAAAACATATTCCAGCAGCTGATTTGACTCTATTGTCTTTGACTGAAGTAATAGGAGGAATATTTTGGGTTTGGCTTCCATGGCTTGGAATAAATGAAATTCCTTCAACTAACACAATTATTGGGGGCTTCTTTATTTTTTTAGCTATATTTTATTATAGTATGATAATGCAATCTAATAGAAGATTTATTGGATTAAATTAATTTTACATGGTTCAAAATAATAAGATTGTTAATAGTTGGAATGAATGGGATCCATTAAAACATGTAATTGTTGGAAGAGCAGATGGTACTTGTATTCCAGCACCTGAACCTGCTCTAGATGCTAAAGTTCCAGAAGACTCTGATATGCGAGGAACCTATGGTCCAAGAACTAAGGACACTGTCGATAAAGCTAATGAACTATTAGATAATTTTTCAAATTTACTTGAAAAAAGGGGTATAAAAGTTGATAGACCAACGCCTTTAGATTTTAATCAACCAACATCAACTCCTGACTGGAAAGCCGAAACTATGTTTGGATGCATGCCACCTAGAGATGTTTTGTTAACTGTGGGAAATGAAATATTAGAAGCTACAATGAGCTACAGGTGCAGATGGTTTGAGTACCTATGTTACAGACCATTATTAAAAGACTATTATAATAAAGATCCAAATATGAGACATGAGTCAGCGCCAAAACCCAGATTAACAGATGCCGATTATAGAAAAGATTATTTATCAGATAAAATTGGTGTAACTAAAAGACTTGAATGGACAGAAAATAAATACTTTGTCACAACCGAGGAAGAGCCATTATTTGATGCCGCAGATATTCTAAGATTTGGAAAGGATTTAGTTGTACAACACGGATTTACAACTAACTTAAAAGGAATTGATTGGATAAAAAGACATTTTAAGGATCATAGAGTTCATGCTGTAAATTTCCCAGGCGATCCTTATCCAATTCATATTGATGCAACCTTTACCCCAATTAAAGAAGGGTTAATTATTAATAATCCACAACGAAGACTTCCAAAAGAACAAAGAAAATTATTTGAAGATAATGGATGGGAAATTATTGATGCTGCACAACCTGCTCATAATACCCCACCACCACTTTGTTACTCTTCAGTATGGCTATCAATGAATGTTTTAGTTCTTGACCCTAAAACTGTATGCGTTGAAAAAAGTGAAAAATATCAAGCTGAACAGTTAGATAAATTAGGTATGGAAGTTATCCCTGTAGAGTTGAGAGATGCATATGCTTTTGGTGGAGGCCTTCATTGTTGTACAGCCGATGTTTATAGAGAAGGTACTTTAAAAGATTATTTTCCAAAACAATAAAATGAATGCAAAAATTAATACAAAACGAAAAAGAGTAAAATTTGCTTCAGACAATGTGGCAGGAGCTTGTCCAGAAGTTTTGGAAGCAATTATCAAAGCAAATGATGGTATTGCACCTCCGTATGGTAATGATAAAATTTCAGGTGTTTTACAAGAAAAATTTTCTAAAATTTTTGAAAAGGATGTGATTGTTTACCCCACAGCATCAGGAACCGCATCAAATGCTTTAGCACTTTCGGCTATATCTCCATCATTTGGAAATATTTATTGCCATAAATTTTCTCATATCAATGTTGATGAGTGCGGAGCCCCTGAATTTTACACAGGTGGAGCAAAACTTGTTCCATTGAACGGTAAAGATGGCAAAATAACAGTTGATGAGCTAAATGATAATATTGGAGGGTTTGGTATTGTGCATCACACTCAACCATCTATTGTTAGTATAACTCAAGCAACAGAAACTGGTGAAGTTTATACTTTAGATCAAATTAGAAATATCTCTGAAATTGCACATAAAAAAAAATTAAAAGTACATATGGATGGTGCCAGGTTCGCTAATGCGCTTGTTTCACTAGATGTTACCCCCGCAGAAATGACATGGAAATCAGGAATTGACATATTATCTTTTGGAGCAACGAAGAACGGATGTATAGCAGCCGAAGCAATTATAATATTTAATAAGGAATTAGTTGGCAATTTACCTTTTTTGTTAAAAAGATCCGGTCATCTATTGTCTAAAATGCGTTTTGTTTCTGCACAATTAGATGGATATATATCAAATGATGTTTGGTTAAAAAACGCAAGACACGCAAATCTAATGGCAAAAAAATTAAGCGAAGGTTTAGTCTCCAGTAATCAAGTTAAACTTGAATATCCAACTGAGGCAAATGAAGTTTTTGTTAAACTGCCAAAAAAGATGGTTGAGCATTTAAATACAGAAGAATATATGATGAGCAATGAAGAAATAGATGGCAAAACTGTAAGATTAGTGACAGCCTGGAATACGAAAAGCAGTGAAGTTGATGAATTTTTACAAACTATATCTAATTAAATATGTTATTTATTATAAAAGAAAGGAAAATATGGAAGCTATAGCTGTGCTTGTAATTATATTAATTTATGCAACAAGCTCATTAGGTTAATTTGGATTTTTTTTTAAGAATTCAATATAATCGGTCACTTCATCAAATCTTTCATCAGGAATATCTTTATAAGATGATTTAAATTTATTCTTTACACATATAGCTACATGAGCGTATGCATTTCTTCCTTTTGGATGATTTGAATGATCTGGCAGTTGACCATTTAAATAATCGCCAGCTTCCTGTATCATTTTCCAGAGTTTGCTGGAATTAACTTTATTCATTAAATGTAAATTTAAATTAATCTAAAAGAGATTCAACAAATTCCCAGTCGATAAGATTATCAACAAATTTATCTAAATATTCAGGTCTTCTATTTCTATAATCAATGTAATATGAATGCTCCCAGACATCACAACCAAGTATTGGTTTTAAGTTATCAATTAAAGGATTAGCAGCATTAGCTGTTTTTGTAACAACCAATTTATCATTATTTAAAGATAACCAACACCAACCCGATCCAAATTGAGTTATACCTGCTTGTTTGAATTCATCTTTGAATTTTTCAACACTTCCAAAATCTTCAATAATTTTTTTCTCAAGTTTTGACGGAATATTCCCACCACCTTTTGGCTTCATGCACTTCCAAAAAAGATTATGGTTCCAATGCTGGCTTGCATTATTAAATATTCCAGCTTTTGAGTTATCTTTTGAGCTTTTAACAATTATATCTTCCAATGACATTTCAGCCATGTCCGTATCTTTTATAAAATTGTTAAGATTTGTTATGTAGGTTTGATGATGTTTTCCATGATGTAATTCTAATGTTTCTTGTGACATTATTGGAGACAAAGCCTCATTAGAATAATCTAGTTTTGGTAATTCAAATGTCATAGTTATTTTTTATAATATTTTCTTGTAAATAAACTTAATTAAGTTGACGCAATTAAATACAAAATTAGTTTTCTAAAGCGTTTTCTTCTCTCATAAGAATAGGTCGACCATCTTGAGCAGTGTTTAAAGGTATAATCTTACCATTATATCTTGCGCATAACGTAGGTGCACTTCTCACCTGTTCTCCCAAATTTACTTCTAAATCTGCTATAACTAATTCAACCCCTTTCAATATACTCAATATTTTCATTATTCCTCCGTTTTATGATGATGGCTTAAATATTAAACACAAGCCGTTATTACAATATCTCTTTCCTGTCGATCCAGGACCGTCTTCAAAGACATGTCCGTGATGAGCACCACATTTTGCACAATGGTATTCAATTCTTTTCATGCCAAAGCTGTAATCAACCTTAGTTTTAAAAGCTCCTGGAAGCGCCTCTGTAAATGATGGCCAACCAGTTCCACTATCAAATTTCGAGCTAGACTTAAATAGTTTAGCTCCACAATTTGCACAGTGATAAAAACCTTCTCTTTTCTCGTAATTAAGAGGGCTTGAGAATGGTCGTTCGGTTGCTTCCTCAAACATTATTTTTTTTTGGGCTTCTGTTAAATTTTGATTAATTATTTTTTTGGTTTCAGCTAATGAAATTTTGTATGGAAAAATACTGTATAATAATGATCCAAATATAGATAATTTTATAAATTTTCTTTTGTTCATAACTTTCTTAATAGATCAATATTACTTTATTTGAATGAGATATTTTGACAGTTTCGATTTTAAATTGGTAGCTCCATAATTAATGAAGCTACCATTAAGATTATTGTCCAGGCACTTTATAGCCACTTGATACTTTTGTTGCATGATTTGCAATTTCATTCATTGGTGTTTCCTCACAAATGGCGATATTTTTAAGTGCACCACTTCCCTCAGTAGCCATTTTTATAGCAGCCATTTGCTCAAATGTGCCATGAGTTTCAACTATAAAGTCATAGGGTCCTCTTAAATATGTGTAAGATTTCATTTCAGCACCAACACTTTCAGAACACTTTCTAGCAACCTCAGATCTATCTGATCCTGGATCTTTTAAAAAGCCTGCGAATGCTTTCTCAGTAAAATTTCCCATTAAAAAAAACTTAGCCATAGATACCTCCTTTTAATATAGTATAGCACTTAAAATAACTTTTTTTTATTTTATTTTTAATTAATAAAAAAAATTATTCTCCTCCAATTTGTAATAATTGTGGTGGTTCAAATACTCCACCTTGTATTTCACTGTTTGATATATTTATCATGGATTTGGCAACTATTTCTGCATTTATCGATTTATATTTTTTTAAATCTCCAACTAAAATTGGCGATATACATTTCATGGCGAAAATACCTATTTTTTCTCCCAATCTTTCCTCTATTCTTTTTCCAATTAAAAATGAAGGTCTAATTACAATAAATTTTTTAAAGTTTAGTTTTCTTAATTCTTCTTCAGCCATACCTTTATTTTTTAAATACAAATTTGTTTTTTTTGAACTGGCACCCAATGAAGAAATATAAGTAAAATTTTGTACACTATTATCGCTACAAATTTTTCCAATTGTTACAGGTAAATTGTATTCGGTGTTTATATAATCTTGTTTGTTAGGTGTTTTTTTTCTTGTAGTTCCAATGCAAAAAAAACAATCATCGCCTTTTATTTCTGATTTAATATTTTCTAATTTTGTAAAATCTGTTTGAATAACTTCTATTTTGGGATCAATTTTTGAAGTAGAAGATCTTACAAAAACCTTAATTTTTTTATATTTTTGATCATTAGTTAACAGTTTAAGTAATATTCCACCAATTAATCCAGTTGATCCGAATATTAATGCTGTTTTCATAATGTTGAACTTACACTAAATTTTCTTAAATTCGTTCAAATTATTTGGTTCATCTATTGGTTCAGTTGAAGGATTAAGTTCTATACCGGCTGGAGTAATCGTTTGAGGCATAGGTGCAAATTGTGAATCTGGGTTATCTCCAGACTCTCTAATTTGCATTCTATATATTCCAAATAAACCAATAAATGAATGAAATATAATTAAAAAAATAAAAAATCCATTTTCTCCTAAAAATTCCATAAATAATGAGCACATAAAAGGACCGCAAATTGCACCAAGACCAAAAACAAATTGTAATCCTGCTCCTGCTGCTACAAATTTTTCTTTTGGTATAAAATCATTTGTGTGTGCAAAAATTAATGCAAACATTGGTAGACTACAAAAAGAAAAACACATTATACAGATATAAAAAAATAATTTTGATGTAGCTAAACCTGCAGGCATATACATTTGACCCGAGGAAATAATCGCCAAAAAACAAAATAAAGCTGCTCCAAATGTTGTATAAATAATTACAATTCTTCTATCTAAAACATCTGATAATTTTCCTATTGGCCATTGAGATATAGCTCCAGATATAGCAAATAAAAAAGTAACTATTGATATTTCTAAAATACTAAAATTCATCGATGTAGCATAAACTGCAATTAATGAGAAAACAGCTGAATGGGATATTCCAATTAAAAAAGAACTTACAACACCAAATGGTGATGACTTATAAACTTCCTTTAGCTTCATACCTGATATTTTTTTAAAGTTTGGAGCCTTTCTTTTCGTTAATAATATTGGAACAAGAGACAATGACATAAATAAAGATATCAGTATAAAAGGTTGAAAGTTTTCTGGTTTACTAAAGTTTATGAAAAACATTCCAATCGCCATAGAGGCATACATAACAATCATATAGATAGATAAAACACTACCTCTATTTTTATTTGTAGATCTATCGTTTAACCAGCTTTCAGCAATTGTATAAAGACAAACCATGCTAAATCCAGAAATCATTCTAAGCACAAACCACGAAATAGGATTTACAAAAATAGAGTGTAGTAAGACCACAATTGAAGTGACAGAAGCAAAAGCTGCGAATACTCTAATATGTCCAACTCTATGAATTAATGATTGTATAATTTTTGCTCCAATAAAATATCCAACAAAATATCCAGAAAATAAAAAACCTGTCGATGATAGACCAAAATTTTCTTTAACTGCTCTGACACCTAAAAGAGTGCCTTGAAAACCATGAGCTAGCATTATAAATGCCATACCCATAAAGAGAGCCCAAGAGTTTTTTATAATTTTGTTCATAAAATTAGCGGTGTTTATGGGCGATCTAATTTTAAATCAAGACAAATTTGTGACAAAAAGAAAAATAATTTACTTAGAAGAAGATTTTAATTTTAGATAAGAGTGAACAGCTATAGTGAATATAATTACAAGTCCACCAACTATTGTCTCTAGACTAGGCTGCTCTTTGATAACTAACCAAACCCAAATGGGTCCTAAAATGGTCTCAAGAAGAAAAAACAGATTCACTTCCTCGGCAGGTATAAATCTTGGAGCAATCGTCACCAAAACGAACGGTATTGCTACACACAAAATACACATTAAAGGTATATAAATCAGGTCTTTTTCAACTAACTCATAACTTTCAACGAAAAAGAGAGCAAATAGAGCTACTGTAAGCTTACCAACAACAGCTGAAGGTAGCAAATCTCTATCTTTTGCCGACCGGATTATTACTGCGTTGGTGGCGAGTCCAAAAGCTGTTGTTATACCCATAAGATCACCAAATAAGTTACCCATCTCCAGAGAGTCGTAAAATATATATACTACAGCTACTAAAGTAATAGCTATAGCTATCCAAGTCTTCTTATCAGGAACCTCTTTTAAAAATATTGCACCAAGGATTGCCGAAAGCATGGGTGCCATTGCAATCATTATTAATGTATTTGCTACATTTGTATTTTGGATTGAAATTATAAATGTGATGTTACAAATCGAAAAACTTATAATATAAAAAATACCAGCATAACCAACATTCAAAAATGCTTTAATAAAGTTTTTTTTATAAAATATAAGAAGTCCAATTAATACAGCTACAAATGGTATCGCACCTCTATAAAACAATAATCCCCAAGTATCTATCGAAGATAATCTTATAAAAAGTGAATCTGGTGTGATAAACATCACAGCTATAAATGCAAGAGATGATCCTTTTTGCTGATTTGATAAGTCTTTCAACTATAAACCTTTCCAAAAAGTCTTAGCCAAGTTTATCTGAGATAAATCAAAGTATGTTTTTATACCTGTTGGTGATGTTACATTTATATCTCCATTTAACTTTCCATCAATAAAGTCTATTCCTGCAAAGTAAATTCCGTCTTTCTTAATTTTTTTTGCAATTATATTTGAAACT
The DNA here is from genome assembly GCA_902543575.1 of uncultured Pelagibacteraceae bacterium. Classification (GTDB taxonomy): domain Bacteria; phylum Pseudomonadota; class Alphaproteobacteria; order Pelagibacterales; family Pelagibacteraceae; genus Pelagibacter. The sequence continues at coordinate 59,266 of CACBYV010000007.1, forward strand.
TTAAGCTCTTTATTACTTAAAAACGCGATTTTAGGTTTTGCACCTTTGCTCATATTACTCAATATTGATCCTGATTTTGGAATTCTAGATATGGCTCCGCAAACTTTACCATTTATAATAAAAACTCTTTTATCTCCAAACTTAATTTTATTTAAAAATTTTTGACACATAATGTGACCGTGTTTTTTCAATATTTGTTTTATTTTAATTAAATTAAGCTTCCCTGAGATAAGATTTATATCATTGCCACCATAGCTATGAATAGGTTTAATTATTATCTTTTTATGTTTTTTGAAAAATTTTTTAATTTCAATCAAATCTTTAGTAAATATTGTATCCGCCATATAATTTTTAAAATTTAAAGAATAAAATTTTTCTGAAATATTTCTTACTGAAGTAGGATCATTAATAATTTTTGTTTTATCTTTGATTCTATCTAACATTAATGTTGTAGAAATATATTCCAAGTTAAAAGGTGGATCCTGTCTGATTAAAATATATTTTGCAAAGGATAAGTCTAATTTTGATTTTTTTAGAATTTTATAAAATTTCTTTTTTGAATAATCAATTTTAATAAAATATCCTTCACTTACAGTTTTTCCTCTTATATTCGATAAATTTTCTGGATAATAATAAAATAATTTATAACCCTTGTTTTGAGCTTCATTAGCTAAAAAAATAGTAGTATCTGTTTTGATATTTATTTTTTTTAAATTATCACCTTGTATAGCAACAATTTTATTGGTCATATAAATCATTCAAATTTTCGGAATTTGAATACTTACTTATTATATTATCAGCATTTGTTTTTTTATTTTTTACAATTTTTTCTAAGTGATCTAAAAACTTTGCTTCACTTATTTTTTTTCTATTTAAAAAGTCTCTCTTTTTTAATCCTGATTTTGATATGTCTAATAGTCTCTCTGCCCAATACGAAATATCCTTGCCCATCAAATTGGTTTTTAAGCCATTTTTAGGTGCATTTTTATAAGCTGAAAGCACTTCATTAGCTTCCCAATTTTTAATTAAATCTAAAGCTTCTTCCAGATTTCCATAAAGCAATCCAGTGAATAGGGCAGGACCAGCACATAAACATTCCCATCCACACGCATCCATTGATCTTAATTCGATATATTGTTTTAATCTGTTCTCTGTAAATATTGTTCCTAAATGCGTATCAAGATCATTAGTATTAGGAATTTTATTTCCAATTTCTTTAATTTCTCCATTCATAAAGTTTTTAAATAAATATTTTTTTCCAGATATATAATTACCTTCACTTTGTAAAAATAAGATTGGATAATTCATAATATAATCTGCATACTTTTCAAAATTTACATCTTTTAAAAAAAACTCAGGCAATCCACCTCTAGATGTTTCTTGCCAAACTTTAGATCTGTAAGATAAGTATCCACTATTACTTTTTTCAACTATAGAGGAATTTGCAAAAAGTCCGATAGATATTGGAACTAAGTTATTTGCCAACTTAAATTTTTTTATAAAGTCTTCTTCTGAGGTATAATCTAAATTTAATTGCGTACCTGCAGTTTTATACATCATATCCAAACTTAGTTTTCCTCCAACAGGCATATCTTTGGTCATAACCTCATACCTTTTTTTTGGATTATTAGGTATATCCTCAAGTTTAGATATAGGATCATATCCAGCGCTTACTATTTTAAAATCTAATTTTTCAATTACCTGATTTAATTCAAATAAATATTCATGAGATTCAGCACAAGCTTCATGAATATTATTTAATTTTGCTCCAGATAACTCTATTTGATTACCAGGCTCTAAAGTAATACTTTTACCATTCTTAGTTAACGCTATTGGATTTTTTTCCTCAAAAATAGGTTTCCAGCCAAACTCATATAAATTTTCAAACATTTTCTTGATTTTGGAATAATCAATTCTCGTATTTGTTTTTTTGTCAAAAATAAATTTTTCATGCTCAACTCCAATCTTCAAATTAGATTTATCCTTTGAGCCTGACTTAAAATGTTCTATTATTTGTTCCTTTGTTTCTATCATTAGCTTATATTGTTTCTTTTTAGATAATCTTCAATTTCCTTTATATTACTTAATTTGTTAGAGCAAGTTTGATTTTTACATATAACAATTTTTGCCTCTTTTACTTCATTATCTAGATATTTAAATGTAGCTCTAGTAAAAAAATTTTTTTGCAAATACTTTTTTATATTAGGATCTAAATTTTGCTTTCCATGAATTGTAAAAGATATACTTTCATTACAAATATCCAATGATTTAACAAAACTAAACATTTGTGCAAAGTTTGAGTTTAAAACTTGATGGAAACTTTTCTTTAAAATATCAATTTTTTCAAACCATGTTTTGTCACTAGTTATTATATATAATTTATTACATAAGTTCAAATATATGCTATTTCCATTGGGTATATTGTTATCATTTAGATCTACTGGCTGAACAAAAAGGTCATTATCTAATATTTTATTTTTTTGCATTAATCCTGATTTTTTATCAAAGAAGTATTCCCAGGTTTTTATTAATATATCTTTTGCTTTTTTGATGTATATATCTTCACCGTTTAATTCATAAATAGTTATCAAAAGACTTGCATAATATACGTAATCTTCCAAAAAAGCGTCAATCTCTGTGTCTTGATAACAATGGAAAATTTTGTCAGATAAATATTTTTCCAATATATTTATACTTGATAGAGTATTTTGTTTTAAATCTTCATTATCAGTTACTAACGATGAAAAAAGGAGAGTTTCTAACAAAAAACAATTTTGATCAGTTTGAGATTTATCATCAAATAATGGTTTGGTACGTTTGTTTCTTTGATCTAATAAAGTTTTTTCTGTGTTTGAGATTTCTTTAATCTCATCATTGGAAAGTTTATTATGAGTTTCTATTAAAATATTATTACCTTCAAAATTTCCCTCTTCAGTTAAATTATATTTTTTTGCAAATAAATTAAATTTAGAACCCAGAGTATTTTTTATTTCTGCATAATTCCATACATAATATTTTCCTTCAACACCATCGCTATCGGCATCATATGCAGACCCATAAAGATCAAAATCATTTTTAAATTCTGAATTGATAAAATTTATGGTTTGCTCTAATTTTCCTTTATAATAAAGATTATTAGTTTTTTGAAAGAACTTATTTAACAATCCTATATATTGAATATTATCATAAAGCATTTTTTCGAAGTGAGGGATGATCCAATTTTCATCAACTGTGTATCTTGCTATACCTCCAGCTAGATGATCATACATTCCTTTTGAAGAAATATTGCAAAGTAAAGTTTCAACAGGTTTAAAGTATTCTTCTTTCCCAGTTTTTAAATAAAAATAAAACATTGCATCAAACAAATAAAACTGAGGAAACTTAGGAGCTCCTTTGAAACTTCCATTATCTTTATCAAGGTGTTGAATAATTTTTTCTAAAAATGGTTCTAACGGCTGATTTAGAACTGCTGATCTTTGATTGATCTTACCAAATATTTCCTGCATTTGGGGGGCTTGATCAAGAATTTTTTGTCTATTTTTATTATATACATCAGATACATTATTTAGAACTTTTTGAAAATCCGGTCTTCCATGCATTTCTTTTGGAGGAAAATAAGTTCCACCGGTGAAAGGAACTCCATTTTCATCAAGAAACATCGATAAAGGCCAACCCCCCTGTGTTCCTGTTAAAATAGATAAACTTCTTTGAAAAACATAATCTAAATCAGGTCTTTCTTCTCTATCAACTTTTATGTTTATAAATTTTTCATTCATTATTTCTGCTGTTTGTTGATCTTCAAAACTCTCGTGTGCCATCACATGACACCAATGACAACTTGCATACCCAACACTAAGAAATATTGGTTTCTTTTCTTTTTTTGCTTGTTTTAAACTTTCTTTATTCCAAGCAAACCAATTTACAGGATTGTCTTTATGCTGCTTTAAATACGGACTTTTCTCTTCCTTAAGTTTGTTAGTCATGTTTTCTTTTTAAAAATTAGTGATGATAAAAAGGTTTTCTATCAAATATCTTTTTCACCATTGGTTCAAACTCTTCTAAAGACATAGATTTGTAATTAGGATCAAAAGAAGACTGGTCATATTTTTCACAAAAATCAACTGTATCTTGATAATATTTATGATCTTTGAATTTATCCCTAGCGTTTCTATCACCTCCTAAATGATGAGCACTATAATAAGTTTGAAAAAGACCATGATGAAGTATTATCCAATATGTTTTTTCTGAAACATATGGTCTTATTATTGAAGCCGCATATTGAGAATGATTCATAGGCGCTAAGTCATCTCCTATGTCATGAAGTAAAGTTGCTACAACCATCTCTTCACTTTCTCCATTCTTGTACGCTCTTGTTGCTGCTTGCAAGGAATGTTCTAATCTAGTTATTTGATAACCCTCAAGAGTTGTAGTTTGACTTGCAAGATATTTAAGTAATCTATCTGCAGTTTTGCGTTCAAAATTTTTTTCATACTTTTCTAATAATTCATAATCTTCTTTTGAACCATTTTTCATTTCAGTAAAATTTACTTTTTTCATTAATTGCTTGATCCTGTGCTTAATAAAGATAATTGTGTAACTTTATCTTCCCCAAGTTCGTCAATTATTTTTACTGGATAATCGCCAGTAAAATGATGATCGGTTAACTGAGGATACGCGTCATTTCTTTTATCAAAACCCATTCCTCGATATAAGCCATCTAAAGTTAAAAATTTAAGTGATTGTGCTTTTATAAATTCTTTAATTTCATCTACTGATTTGTTTGCTGCTAATAGTTCTTTTTTAGTAGGCGTATCAACACCATAAAAATCTGGATATTTTATTTCTGGACTAGCTATTCTAACATGTATCTCTTTAGCACCATTATCGTATAGCATTTTTACAATCTTTGATGAAGTGGTCCCTCTAACTAAAGAGTCATCAACCAAAATGATTTTTTTGTTTTTTATAACTGAAACATTTGCATTTAATTTTAATTTAACACCTAAACTTCTAATTTGTTGTGATGGCTCGATAAAAGTTCGACCAACATAATGATTTCTTATCAGACCTAAATCAAAATTTATTTTTTTCTCTTCTGCATAACCCAACGCAGCAGCATTTCCAGAATCTGGTACAGGTACAACTAAGTCAGCATCTAAATTATCCTCTTTTGCTAATTCTGCTCCAAATCTTTTACGATATTCATATGCTGTTTTACCGTTTAAAATACTATCTGGTCTTGAAAAATAGATATATTCAAACACACATGGCCTCACTTTTTTTTGAGGGAACGGCTTAATACTTTTTAATTCATCATCTTCTACATAAACAATTTCACCATTTTCAACTTCTCTAACAAATTTTGCACCAATAATATCAAAAGCACAGGTTTCTGATGCAAAAACATAAGAATTTTTCAATTTTCCTATGACCAAGGGTCTAATTCCATAAGGATCTCTTACACCAATAAGTGTATTTTGTGTCATCATAACTAATGCATATCCTCCTTGAATTTGAAACAAAGCATCAATAACTTTGTCAATTGTCTTTGGTCTTTTTGATTTGGCTATAAGTTTTACTATTGTTTCTGTATCTGATGTTGTGTAAAAAATTGAGCCTTCCTCAACCATTTTATTTCTGAGCGTTATAGCGTTAGTTAGATTACCATTATGTGCTACGCCAATTCCACCTGAATTAGTATCAGCAAAGAATGGCTGTACATTTCTTAAAGCAGTTCCGCCAGTTGTAGAATATCTATTGTGACCTATAGCGTAATTTCCTGGTAAGTTTTTTAAAACTTTCTCATCATTAAAGTTGTCACCAACCAGACCAAATCTTTTTTCGGAGTGATATTTTTCTCCATCAAATGATACAATTCCACAACCTTCCTGACCTCTATGTTGTAACGCATGAAGTCCTAAAGCAGTTAAAGTTGATGCTTCTGGTGTATTGCTTATACCAAAGACAGCACATTCTTCCTTCAACTTAGGATTATACATCTTGAACTTTTTCTTTAGCGTCTTCATATTGTTTTTGATTTGGAAATACCTTTATAAGATAGATACTACCTTTTTCAACCCAAGGAAATGTTAACGAATCTTTCAAATTTAATGGCCATTTTTTGCTATCGTAGATAACGTCTATAGCTGTAAATAAACAAACAATTAAAATGTAGCTTTTAGCGATTCCAAAGAAAAAGCCAAAAACTTTATCAACTGAACCTAATCCAGTATAAGTAATAACTTTACTTATTGCTTTATTTACTAAAAGAATAAGAAATATTATTAAGATAAACAATATTACACCAACAATTATATCAAGAACATATTCACTGTCTAAAATACCATCAAAAAAAGGTTTTACTTTTGGAAAAAAATAAATTGTTAAAATATAAGCTAATACCCATTTAGCGGCTGATAATAAACTTAAAACGAAACCTTTTCTAGATCCTTGAATTAAAAAATAAATTGTTAATACAAAAAAAATATAATCAAATAATGTTACTTGTGTTAAAAAATCCTGAATAGCCTCTATCATTTATTGAATGGTTTTATTTTAAGCAGTAAAGAGGGCAAAAGTGTTAAAACAGAAACCATTGCAAGTAACATAGCAATACCTGTGAAAACGCCAAAATAAATTGTAGGTATAAAATTAGACATTACTAAAATTGAAAATCCAAAAACTATTGTTATTGATGTATTTAAAATTGCTTTACCAACAGTTGAATGACAGAGTTTTAATGTCTTATTATAATTTTTTAACTTTACATACTCTTCTTTAAATCTGTAAATATAATGAATACTATTATCTACAGCTATACCTATAGTTATGGCAGCAATTGTTATTGTCATCATATCAAGTGGAATTCCCAACAATCCTATTAATCCTAATATAAAAAAAGCTGCTATAAAATTTGGAACAACACCTATTAAAGCTAATTTTAAATTTTTAAAAAGAATTATAAACATTATAAAAATTCCAAGCATAACAAATCCAAGTGTTAAAATTTGAGATTTAAATAAACTTTGTAAAAGATTATTAAACAAAATTAATACTCCACCCAATTTATACTCATCCTTTTTTAAATTTAATTTATTTTCAAGATCTGAATCTATTTTAATAAGTAAATCATTTCTTCTAAGATTATCTAATGAGTCTTTTATTCTTAAGCTAATTCTAGCCTCAGAGTCTTTTATAGATATATATGGATCAACAATTTCTTTTTTTATGTTATCTGGAATCTTAGTATATAAGACGCCCATTTCCAAAGAGCCAAGTTCTTTATTATTATTTAATTGAGTAGCAACATCAATTATCGATGAAAAAGAGAGAACTTTTCCAATTGGCTCCAATGAATCCAAATAATTATGAACCTTTTTTATCTTATCAATTTTGTCTTTAGTAAACCAATATTTTTCATCATTCTCATCCTCATCTACCCAATCATCCTCTTCATCTTCTGATTTTTGTTCAGCTTCATCTTGTTTCGGAAATTTTAAAATAACTTCAAGTGGTGTTGTGCCGCCCAACTTTTCATCAATGAGCTTCATTCCTTTGTAAATTTCAGTATTTTTATCAAAATAATTTATAAAACTATTTTCAACTTCAAGCTTTGAAATTCCTAATATACTTAGAAATATAATTATTAAGGTTGTTCCAAATATAGTATTTTGGTTTGAAACTGAAATGCTACTAAAAAAATTAGTTATCGTAGTGCCTCTTTCCTCTTTTAAAGAAACTTTATTAAAATTAATTAAATTAATTAAAGTCGGCAATAGACTAAAAGTAATAAGAAATGAAATTATTAGACCAAAAGTCATCATAAACCCAAAATCAATTATTGGTTTTATTTCGCTGAACACGAGAGACAAGAAAGCAAATATAGTTGTTAAAGCTGTATACAAAATAGGCCAAAACATTTTACTCGTTGTCAAAGAAATAATTTTAAATTTATTTAACTTAGGAAATTGTTTTGAAAGTTGAAGATATCTTGTACTGATATGAATATTCATGGCCATTGTTAATATCAACATTAAAGCTATAAAATTAGATGATATAACGGTAACTTTCCATCCTAAGAGACCAAGAAGTCCTGTCATTATTATAACTGAAAAAAAACAACTGCTTATAGGTACAATTATCCATATCAATCTTCTAAAGACATACCAAAGAGTTACAACGATAAATAAAAAGACCCCAAGTCCAAAAACAATTATGTCATTTTTAATAAAAGTCATCATATCATCAGCAATCATAGGAATACCACCTAAATGAATTTTGCTAGTTGAGCTGAAATTTTCTATTATTTGTCTAATCTCTAAAATATTTTGATGATTTTGTTTTTTTAATTTATCTTTATATAAATCTTCTTCTTTTTTATTTTTAAATTCCTTAATTTTATCTTTAGATTTTAAATAAACTATTATACCAGATGTTTTTCCATCTTCACTGATAACGAAGTTCCTGAAAACAGGACTATTTAAAATTTCATTAAATCCTCTTTCTTTATTAATACCTTTTGATTTGAGAGTAGAATAGTTTTGTAATCTTTCAATAAGTGGTTCGTCAGAACTACTTAGTAGAGGAATATCTAACAGTGTAATTACATTGTGCACCCAGTTAAGTTGTTGAATTTCGTTTTTAAGATTTACAAGATTTTTAATAGAATCTTCATCTATCATGCTCTGTTTTGGAGTGTAAGTAAGAACCAAAAATTCTTTGGCGCCATATCTGTTGTTTATTTCATTTAGATATTTTAAATCAGGATCACCCTCTATTAATAATGTTTCAGAGGACGCATCAAGTCTAAAGTTTTTTGAATAATACCCAAAAAAACATAGACAAATTAATAACAATACCAAAATTAAGCTAGGTTTTTTTAAAATAGTATTTTGATAAAATTTAGCTAACATCAACTATTAGCTTTTATAATTTAATTTAATTATTTTGAATATCTTTAAATTTGGTAAACATTGCTTCAAATTCAAGCATTACATTACCAGTTGGTCCATGCCTTTGTTTTTGAATAATTAACTCTGCTAAATGAGATACTTCATTCATTTTAGCTTGCCATTCAGCATGCTCTACAGTTGCAGGTCTAGGCTCTTTTCCTTGTAAATAATAAGCTTCTCTGTATACAAAAATTACTACATCTGCATCTTGTTCTATTGAGCCTGATTCTCTTAAATCTGATAATTGAGGTTTTTTGTCATCTCTTTGTTCTACAGCTCTTGATAATTGAGAAAGAGCTAATACTGGGACAGCTAATTCTTTTGCTAAAGCCTTTAAACCTTGTGTTATTTCAGATATTTCTTGAACTCTACCATTATTTGAATTTGATGCTCTCATTAACTGAATATAATCAATCACAACCATATCAAGGCCATACAATCGTTTAATTCTTCTTGCTCTATTACTCAAAGACGCAATTGTAATTGCTGGAGTTTCGTCAATGTACAGAGGGAGTTCAGATATATCTTTTGAAGTTTCTATAAATTTATCAAATTGGTCCTCTGATATTTTTCCTCTTCTTATATCATTAGATTTAATGCGTGATTGCTCTGCTAAAATCCTTGTAGATAATTGTTCTGATGACATTTCAAGTGAAAAGAAAGCAATTGAACTTTTTTCTCCACTTTCCTGAATTTTTTTTGCCGCATTAAATGCAATGTTAGTAGCTAAAGCAGTCTTACCCATAGATGGTCTTCCTGCGATAATAACAAGATCTGATTTATGTAAGCCACCTAATCTGTCATCTAAATCTTTTAATCCAGTTGGTACACCAACTATACCTTCCTCATTTTTATAAGCATTTGAGGCCATTTCAATTGTTTGTCTCATCGCTTCATCAAATTTTATTAATGATGAACTGAATGACCCTTTCTCAGCAAGATCGAATAAAGATTTTTCATAACTTTCAATTATTTTTTGTCCATCTGTTCCTAGATCATTTAGTTTTGCTTGATCTATGACTTCTTCTGAAATTTTTATTAATTCTCTTTTTACATAAAGATCAAAAATTAGTTTTGAGTACTCCAAGGCTTGTCTTGATGAAGTAGAGAATTTAGTTATTTTAACTAGATATTCTGGAATATTTAGTTCATCTTTTTCTTTTTCAAAATAATTTTTCAATGTAATTGGATTTGCTAAAAGCCCACCATATATTAGTTTTTCTAATGCTTCGAATATCTTTCTATGAACCGGATCATAAAAATTTTTACTTGAGATAATAATACTAACATCATCAAATATCTCATTTGTGAGAAGAATAGATCCTATTACTGATTGTTCAGCTTCTATATTATTAGGTAATTCATCTGATTTACTTTTTAGTAAATTTAATGATTGAGACATAATAGATATTATTTTTTTTCTTACAAAATAACAAAGCTATTTAATACCTGGGGAAAAAAATGTATAATTAATTTGACTCTTCTTGAGCTATAACTTTCAATTTAATTTTTGATTGCACTTCAGAGTGAAGATTTAGAATAACATCAAAAAATCCTAAAGATTTTATTTCTTTGGCAGGTTGTATCATGGATGGATTTATCTTTACATTATACATTTCATTTAAAATTTTAGATATTTCTGTAGGTTTTACTGAGCCATATAATTCTTTATTTTCAGTGCTAAGTTTTTTAATGGTTAATTCTTTATTTTGTATTTTTTCAAATATATCTTTTGCAAGATTTTTTTTATCTTGATCTTTTTTACTTAATTCATTTTTTATTTTTTCTACTTCTTTAATATTATCTTTAGAAGCATATAACGCCTTTTTTTGTGCTATAAGATAGTTTCTAGCGAAACCTCTTTTTACATCTATAATTTCACCAATAGATCCAATTTTTCTGATATTTTCTAATAAAATTACTTTCATATTAAATTAAAGCTAAGTTTCTAGCTCTTTTAATCGATAATGATAAATCTCTCTGTTTTTTTTGACTAACCGAAGTAATTCTAGAGGGAAGTATTTTTCCATTTTCTGAAACATATCTTCTTAATAATTTTATATTTTTGTAATCTATCTTTGGAGCTCCTTTTCCAGAAAGTGGACATTTTTTCTTAAATTTATATTTTTGATTTTGAAATACACTTAGTTTAGAAAAGTTATTTTGATTATTCTTCTTCTTTATATTTTTTTTTTTCATTATTTTTCAATTTTTGTGGAGTCTTCATTTTTTTTAAAATAGTCAGTTTCGAGATCTAATTTTTTAACTTTTACAGTTAAAAACCTTAATAAATTTTTGTCAATTTTTTCATTTTTTTCTAATTCCTGAATTGTTTTGCCGCTGCCTTCAATTTTAAAATGAAGATAGTTTCCTTTTTTATTTTTTTTAATTAAATAGGAAAGATGCATTAAACCCCAACTTTCAAATTTAACAATATTACCTTCATTACTTTCTATTATTTTGGCATACTTTTCTTGAATTTGTTTGATTTGACTAGGTGATGTGTCTTGTCTTGCTATTAATGTATGCTCGTAAAAGTTCATAAAATTTTCTAGAAAAAATGACGATATACTATTATAAATTTTCAATTACAATACAAAAAAACACTTAATTTAATTAAATTTTTATGTTTTCTCTAGTATTTCCAGGTCAAGGTTCTCAAAATATTGGAATGGGAAAAGAATTCTATGATAATTTTGGATATGTCAGAGAATATTTCGAAATTGCTGATCATATATTTAAAAAAAAATTGAGCAAAATAATTTTTGAAGGTCCCTTAGAAGAACTAAATAAAACAGAAAATACACAATCTGCAATTTTTTTAGTTAGCTTTTGTATTTATAAAGTTATTGAAAAAGAAACTCAATTTAAACCCCTGGAGGCTAAATTTTATGCTGGTCATTCTTTAGGAGAATATTCTGCTTTATGTTGTGCAAATTCTATTAATTTTGAGCAAGCTATAAATTTGTTAGTGAATAGAGGAAAAGCCATGCAAAATGCAGTCCCTAATGGTGAAGGTGGAATGTTGGCAATTCTTGGTATTGAAATTAATTTAATCAATTCAATATTAGAAGAAAATTTTAAGGAATTCCAATGTTATGTTGCTAATGATAATTCTAATGGTCAGATTGTTGTAAGCGGTAAAATTAATTCACTCGAGAAATTACAAACTGAATTAAAAAAAAAGCAAATAAAATTTGTAAAACTTCCTGTTAGCGCTCCTTTTCATTGTCCATTGATGAAAAAAGCAACCAATGAAATGAAAAATAAAATTATTCAAACTGAATTTAAAAAACCACTTGTTTCTATTATTTCAAATGTTAATGCAGAACCTCAAACTAACTCAGATATTATTAAATCACTTTTAATTGAACAGATAGAAAAACCTGTTAAATGGAGAGAAAGTATAAATTATATGATTGGATCAGGAATAAATAAATTTATTGAAATAGGACCAGGAAAAGTTTTATCTGGGCTTATAAAAAGAATAGATAGAAATGTAAAATTAAATCAGGTAAACAATTTGTTAGATATAAAAAATATTACAAATGATTGACTTAACAAATCTTAACATAATACTAACCGGCGCTACAGGTGGAATCGGTGGAGCTATACTTAATAAATTAAATTTAAATCATTCAAATATTATTGCAACTGGAACAAATGATGAAAAATTGGAAAAGATTCGAGAAAATTACAAAAAAGTAAAAGTTAAAAAATTTGATATTTCAAATCATTCTTCTATAGAAGAATTTGTAGATGAATGTAATAAAACCTTTAATAATAAGATAGATGTACTAATTAATAATGCTGGAATTACGAAAGATAATTTAAGCATAAGGATGAAAAATGAAGAATGGAATAAAGCAATAGAAATAAATTTAACCTCTACTTTTTTTATAACCAAAAATGTAATTAAAAAAATGTTAAAAAATAAAAATGGTAAAATTATTAATATTACTTCTGTAGTTGGACACACAGGTAATATAGGTCAAGCAAATTACGCAGCTTCAAAAGCAGGCTTGATTGGTATGTCTAAAAGTCTAGCTTTAGAATATGGAAAAAAAAATATCAAAATAAACTGTATTTCTCCAGGTTTTATCAGATCAGAAATGACTGATAAAATTAGTGAAAAATTTAAAAATGAACTAGAAAGCAAAATATCGTTAGAAAGATTTGGAATGCCCGAAGATGTAGCTAATGCAGTACTTTTTTTGTCATCTGAATTATCAGACTACATTACTGGAGAAACCATACATGTTAACGGAGGTATGTATTTTAGTTGACAAAATAATATAAATATTTATTAACAATTTTAATTAAAAAGGAAACTATGTCAGATGATATTTCAAGTAAGGTAAAAAAAATAGTAGCAGATCACCTAGGTATAGATGAAGCAAAGGTGACCGAAGAATCAAGCTTTATAGATGATTTAGGAGCGGACAGTTTAGATACTGTAGAGTTGGTAATGGCATTTGAAGAAGAATTTGGATCTGAAATTTCAGACAGTGATGCAGAAAAGATATTAACTGTCGGAGACGCTGTTAAATTTATCGAAAATAAAGCAAACTAATTCTCAAATTTAATGTCCAGCTTTAAAAAAGGTGGGATGTATATAATTTCTTCACCATCTGGTGCTGGAAAAACAACGCTTGTAAAAAAAATTTCTAAAAATAAAAACTTTTCTATCTCTATTTCACACACAACAAGGAAACCAAGACCGAATGAAAAAAACGGCAAAGACTATTTTTTTGTATCGAAAAATCAATTTAAAAAACTTATTAAAAAAAAAGAGTTTTTAGAGCACGCTAAAGTATTTGATAATTATTATGGTTCTTCAAAAAAACAAGTTAATCAAAAACTTGAAAATGGAAAAAATATAATATTTGATATTGATTGGCAGGGAACGAAACAAATTAGAAATAAAAAATTAAATTATAAATTATTAACAATTTTTATATTACCACCTTCCAAAAGTGAACTATTTAAAAGACTTGTTAAGAGGGAAAATAGAAATATGAAAACTGTAAAAAAAAGAATGAAAAGCTTTAAGAAAGATTTATCTAGATGGAAAGATTATGATATGGTTGTAATAAATGATGATTTAATCAAATGCTATAACAAAATTAAGAAAGCAATTAATAGCAAAAGTAAAAAAGACTTATTTGATTTAGATTTTATAAAAAGACATGTAAAAACTTTAAGTGTTTAAATCTTCATAAATTCTACAAATTTCAATATATTTTTTTACAGACAAATTTTGCGGTCTTAATTTTAAATCTATATTAAGTTTATTAGATATATCTATATAATCTTTAAAAAGAAATTTCATTGGCCTCTTAATCATCTTTCGTCTTTGGTGGAAAAAAATATTAGTTATATGTTCTAAGTTTCTATCTTTTTTTAATTTTTCAAAACTTAATTTAGGGGAAAGTAAGATTAAGCTACTCCAAACTTTAGGTACAGGACTAAAACTATTTGGAGGAATATTAATTATTTTGTATTTATTCATTTTCCATGATGTGATTATAGATAATCTTCCATAATCTGGAGTATTTTCGACAGCTACAATTCTATCAACAACTTCTTTTTGAAATACAAAAATAAATTTTTCAAAAAATTTATTTAAATTTTCAATTTTTATAAATGATGTTAATATTTTAGTTGATATATTGTATGGTAAATTTCCAAATACTTTTATTGGTCTATCAAATTTAAAATCATTATAGCATTTTAAAATATCATCATTAATTATATTAATATTTCTTCCAAATTTTCTTTTTAACATATCAGCAAGGCCCTTATCTTTTTCCACTACATATAACTCTTTAGGATTTTTGTTTAATATTCTCTCTGTTAAATTTCCAGTACCAGGACCAATTTCCAAAATTATATCTCTTTTTGATATATTGCCAGTTTCAATTATTTTGGATAGTGATTTATTATCTTCTAAAAAATTTTGACCTAAACTTTTTTTTACTTTTATTCTCATCTAATTTTTTCAGCAAATTCCATTGCACAAAAAAAAGAAGAAGGGTCTGATTTATTTTTTCCGGCCATCTCTGAGTTAGGACCATGGTCTGGAGATATTCTTATAAATGGGAGACCAAGAGTTATATTTATAGCATCAAAGTTAAATAAGGTTTTCATTGGTGTTAATACTTGATCGTGGTACATCCCTAGAACAACGTTGTATTTACTTAAATTTTTTTTAATAAAAAAAGTGTCAGCAGAAAAGGGACCGCTAATATTTAATCCTCTCTTTTTTAAATAATTTATAGATGGTTTTATTATCTTGTCTTCTTCACTAAATTTATCTGTTGTTTCACAGTGAGGATTGAGTCCTAATACAGCAACTTTACTTTCTTTCTTTAAAATATTTTTATAAAAATTGTCTATGTTTATTACATTTTTCACAATTCTATCTTTTTTCACCTGCCTAGTAACATTTTTTATCGGTATATGGGTAGATAACGGAGAAACAGAAAGTTTATTATTGTAAATTAGCATCACTTCATCTCTTGAATTTGTTTTTTGTGAAAGGTATTCAGTGATTCCAGAATATTTTTTATTTAAAAAAGTTTTTTTTGAAATAGGACCATTAATTAAAATAAAATCATTATTATTTTTTATAATATCTAATGATTTCTTAAAACAATCTTCAATATATTTGTTAGATTTTCTTGATATATTAGAAAATATTTCTTTATGCGAAAAATTAATATCAATAATATTGATTGAATTTATCTCTGAGTCTAAATAATTTTTAATTTCATTTAAAGGAAAGTCATACTTAAGTTTTTTTAATTGTTTTTTTAGTAGTTGCTTATTACCAATAATAATAATTTTTTTCTTGAATTGTCTTTTTTTTATAAAATATTTTCCCAAAACTTCCGAAAATATACTAAATGGTTCACCATGCACAATTAGTATATATTTAGTACTCATTGATTTTTGTATTTTGTTTTAATTTTTTGTAATATAATAAAGAAAACTGGTTTAATTGCCTATTTTGCTCAAATTTAACTCTTTCATTTAACTCTTTATTTATATCTATACTTTGTTTCATTTCTTTTTTTTTATTTAATCTAAGCATTAGAAAACCATCTGGATATTTTATGGGTTCTAATATTTGGTTATTTTTTAAATTTTTTAATTTATCATTCAATATCTCTGACAAAAGAGTTTCTTTTATCCAGCCTATTTCCCCACCTCTGGACGCACTATTCGAAAGGCTAAATTTTATTGCTGCAGATTTGAAATCATTTTTGTTTATAAAATTTTTTATTCTTTTGTATTTATTTTCATAAGTTTCATTATTATCTAAATCAAACAATATCTCAGACAGATTGTACTCATATCTTTTTTTGCTTGATATGTTTCTGATTAGTTCATTTTTTAATCTATCTTTATCAATTTTAACCAAATTATTATATT
>CACBYV010000008.1 GCA_902543575.1 uncultured Pelagibacteraceae bacterium
AAACACTAATTAAATCTACCAGAGGAAAAAAAGTTAAAAAGAAGGGTTTTAAAAAAGCAATTATTACTCTTAAAAAAGGTCAAAATATAGACTTAACAACAGGAATTTAAATTATGGCTTTAAAAACATTTAAACCTTACACGAAATCTACCAGGGGCACTATTCTAACAAGTAGAGAGGGTTTATGGAAAGGTAAACCTTATAAGCCTTTAACAAGTGCAAATTATTCTTCAAAAGGAAGAAATAATTATGGTCGTATAACATCTAGAAATCATGGTGGAGGACATAAGCACAAATATAGAAAAATTGATTTTTATAGAAAAAAGAACGGTATGAAAGCTATTGTAGAAAGAATTGAATATGATCCAAATAGATCCTGCCATATAATGTTAGTTAAATTTGAAGACAATCAAAAATTCTATTATCTTGCTCCGCAAAAAATAAAAGTTGGTGATCATATTCAAAATGGTTCATCTTCAGAAATTAAAATAGGAAATTGTTTGCCATTACAGGATATTCCAGTAGGTATTGATATACATAATGTTGAAATACAGCCAGGTGCTGGTGGAAAAATTGCAAGAGCAGCAGGTTCCTCTGTTACGATTTCAGGCATTGATGGTAATTACTCAATTATAAAAATGACTTCTGGTGAAGTTAGAAAAATAGATTCTAGAGCGTTGGCTACAATAGGAGTATTATCTAATCCAGATCAAAAAAATATTAAAATTGGTAAAGCTGGTCGATCAAGATGGTTGGGAAGAAGACCGCATACAAGAGGGGTTGTTAAAAACCCAGTTGATCACCCTCATGGTGGTGGTGAAGGAAAATCTGCAGGTGGTAGACACCCTGTTTCTCCTACAGGGCAATCAGCCAAAGGATTAAAAACAAGAGACAACAAGAGAACTGATAAATTTATTATAAGAAGAAGAAAGAAGAAAAGAGCTTAATTTATGGCAAGATCTGTTTGGAAAGGACCGTTTGTTGAGGAAAGTTTAATTAAAAAAGTTGAAAAGATTAAAAACGATCCTAATAAAAAACCAATTAAAACTTGGTCTAGAAAGTCTACAATAATACCTGATTTCGTAGGATTTAGTTTTTTAATTTATAACGGTAAAAAATTTATACCAATAACTGTATCCGAAGACATGGTGGGACACAAATTTGGAGAATTTGCACCAACAAGACAGTTTTTTGGTCATACACCAGCTGATAAAAAAGCAAAAGTCGAGGGTGGAGCAAAAGGAGCTGATAAGAAATAAATATGAGTAAAAATAAAGATATAGATTTAAAACAGGTTAGATCAGTAAATAAGAATGTAAGATCTAGTGTAAGAAAATTAAAACCTATACTTAAATCAATAGTTGGTAAAAAAGTAGAAATTGCGATTAGAGATTTATCTTTCTCTGAAAAAAGAATTTCTAAAGATGTTAAAAAAACAATTTCATCAGCAGTTGCTAATGCAGAAAATAATTTTCAATACGATATTGACAATTTGATAGTTAAGGAAGCTTTCTGTGGAAAACAGGTAATAATGAAAAGATTCAGAGCTAGAGCCAAAGGTAGAGCTGCAGAAATTATGAAACCATACTCAAACGTAACAATAGTTTTGAGTGAACAAATGAAACAAAAAGAGAAGGAACATGGGACAAAAGGTTAATCCAGTAGGTTTAAGATTAGGTATCAATAGAGGATGGGACTCCGTTTGGTATGCAAAAAAACAAGATTTTGGAAATTATCTAATTGAAGATTTTAGGATTAGAGAATTTATTAAAAAAAATGTTATCAATTCAGGTGTTTCAAAAGTAATGATAGAAAGATCAGCGAAAAAATGTTTCGTAACAATTTATACTTCTAGACCTGGATTTGTAATTGGAAAAAAGGGAAGTGATATAGAAAAAATTAAAGGGAAATTATCAAGATTGAGCGCAAATGAAATAGTTTTAAATATTAAGGAAGTTAAAAAACCTGAGACAAACTCATTTTTAGTTGCCGAAAATATCGCTCAACAGTTAGTTAAACGTGTTTCGTATAGGAGAGCAATGAAGAGAGCAATGCAATCTGCATTAAGATTAGGTGCTAAAGGAATTAAAGTTTCTTGCAGTGGAAGACTTGGTGGAAATGAGATTGCAAGAACAGAATGGTTAAGAGACGGTAGTATTCCATCACATACTTTAAGAGCAGATATTGATTATGCTGAAGCAGAAGCTTTGACCACCTATGGAATAATTGGAATTAAAGTTTGGATATATAAAGGAGAAATTTTTACAAAAGAATTTAGCCAAGAAAGGAACAAAACATAATAATGTTACAACCAACTAGAACAAAGTTTAGAAAAGCACATAAAGGAAGAATTCATGGCAATGCTTCCAGATGTAATGCTATGAATTATGGCTCTTTTGGACTGAAAGCAATCCAGCCAGAAAGAATTATATCCAGACAGATAGAAGCAGCTAGAGTAGCATTAACAAGACACATGAAAAGACAAGGTAGAGTTTGGACTAGAATGTTTCCTAATATACCTGTATCAAAAAAACCTACTGAGGTAAGAATGGGTAAAGGAAAAGGCTCACCTGAATTTTGGGCATGCAGAGTTAAACCAGGAAGAATTTTATTCGAAGTTGACGGTGTAACAGAAGAAATTGCTAGAGAGGCTTTATACAAAGCATCGGCTAAACTTCCAATTAAATGTAAATTTATTAAGAGAATTTAAATGAAAAAAAGCGAGATAAAGAAAATGACTAAAGACCAAGCTTTGAAAGATATTGAAAAATTAAAAAAAGATCTTTTTAATTTTAGATTTCAAAAAATTAATGGTCAGATAAAAAGTCCATCAAAAATAAATGAAACAAAGAAGAATATTGCAAGATTAAAAACATTAGTAGTGAGAAAAGATGCCTAAAAAAGTATTAAATGGAATAGTTGTAAGTGACAAGCCAAATAAAACTATAACAGTTTTAGTTGAGAGAAAATACCAACATCCAGTATTAAAAAAAGTAATTAAAGCTAGAAAAAAATATAGTGTTCACGACGAAGAGAATAAGTATAAAAATGGTGATAAAGTATCGATACAAGAGTGCAAACCTTATTCAAAGTCGAAAAAATTTGAAGTGATAGGAGTATCAAAATGATACAAGTTCAGACAGAATTATTTGTAGCTGACAATACTGGTGCAAAAAAGATTGAATGCATAAAGGTATTAGGTGGATCTAAAAGAAGATACGCAAGTATTGGTGATACAATTGTTGTGGCAGTTAAAGAAGCAATTCCCAAAGGAAAGGTTAAAAAGGGTGCTGTTCATAAAGCAGTTGTTGTTAGAGTTAAAAAAGGAATTCATAGGAATGACGGATCCAAAGTAAGATTTGATAACAATGCAGCTGTTTTGACTGATGATAAAGGGGAGCCAATAGGCACTAGGATTTTTGGGCCAGTTACTAGAGAGTTAAGAAATAGAGGGCAAATGAAAATAATTTCGTTGGCACCAGAGGTATTATAATGATTAAAAAAGGTATTAAAGTAAAAATATTGACCGGTAAGGATAAAAACAAAGATGGTGACGTCATTGAAATTGATAGAAAAAATAATAGGGCAAAAGTTAAAGGTATTAACATGGTAAAAAAACATGTGAAAACTACAAAAGAAAAGAAAGGTGGAATAGTTTCAAAAGAAAACTTCATACATCTTTCTAATTTAGCAATCTTTGATACTAAAAATAAAAGTGAGGCTAAAAAATAATGATACCTAGATTAAAACAGAGCATATCAAAAGAAATTGAGCCAACATTAAAAGAAAAATTTGGCTATAAAAATTTATACATGGGCCCAAGAATACAAAAAATAGTTTTAAATATGGGTTTAGGTCTTGATGGAAATGATCAGAAAATTTTAAAATCGTGCCAAGAAGATTTGGCGAATATTACTGGTCAAATGCCTGTAGTAACTAAATTCAAAAAATCTATAGCAAATTTTAAAACTAGAAAAAACACTAATTCTGGCTTGAAGGTTACATTAAGAAAAAATAAAATGTATGAATTTATTGATAGATTAACAAATATAGCTTTACCAAGAATAAAAGATTTTAGAGGATTAAATCCAAATGGTTTTGATAAATATGGAAATTATACTTTTGGTGTTAAAGAACATATTATATTTCCTGAAGTAAATTTTGATAAAGTTGATAAAATTAGAGGTTTAGACATTACCATTGTTATTAAATCTCAAAAAGTAGAACACAGTTTTGAATTATTAAAACATTTAAATTTTCCATTTAGAGAAAAAAGGAGTAATTAATGGCTAAAATGAGCGCAATTAACAAGAACAATAAAAGAATAAAATTATCAGATAAATTTTATAAAAAAAGATTGAAACTAAAAAAAATAATAATGGATAAAAAATTATCATTAGAAGAAAGATTTAAAGCACAACAAAAGTTATCAAAATTACCTCGTAATTCTGCAAAGGTAAGAGTTATGAATAGATGTCAAATTACAGGTAGACCTCATGGTGTTTATCGAAAATTAAAAATTTCAAGAATAGCCCTTCGACAACTTGGTTTAGAGGGTAAGATTCCTGGAATGGTAAAATCGAGTTGGTAGAAAGGAAAATATGAGTTTAAGTGATCCAATTGGTGATATGTTAGCAAGAATTAAAAATGCTCAAGTAAGAAATCATAGTAAAGTTTCTTTACCATCGTCAAAATTCAAATCTAAAATTGCAGATGTATTAAAAGCAGAAGGTTATATTATAGACTATAAAATCAATGATGACAAAAAACCTTCAATTGAAATTAATTTAAAATATAACTCAGGAAATCCAGTTATAAATACTATTGAAAGAATATCCAAACCAGGCAGGAGGATATTTTCTAGCGCGAGTAGTCTGCCAAAAATAAACAATGGTCTTGGTATTGCTATTGTATCTACGCCACAAGGTGTAATGACAGATGTTGATGCAAGAAAGAAAAAACTTGGTGGTGAAATTATTTGTAAGGTATTTTAATGTCTAAAATAGGAAAAATAAACATACCAATTCCAGAAAAAGTAAAAGTTTTGTTATCTGGTAACACAGTTAACGTAGAGGGCCCACTTGGCAAACAAGCAATCAAATTAGATTTAGATATGTTTGAACTTAATATTACAGAAGGTAAAGACGTATCGATAAAACCAAAAAAACTTGATGATACATCTAAAAGATTATGGGGCATGAATAGAAGTTTACTTAATAATGCAATTATTGGCGCAAGCAGCGGCTATGAGAAAATACTTGAACTTACAGGCGTAGGTTTCAGAGCTGCTCTAAAAGGTAATGTTTTAAATATGCAACTAGGATTTAGTCATGATATTAATTACGATATTCCGGAAGGTATTAAAATAGCTGTTGAAAAACAAACTACATTAAAAATAAGTGGATCAAATAAGCAACAAGTTGGTATGGTCGCTTCACAAATCAAAAGTATTAGACCACCTGAGCCTTATAAAGGAAAAGGCATAAAAGAAAAAGGTCAATATATTTTAAGAAAAGAGGGTAAGAAAAAATAATGAGATTAACCACAATCGAAAGAAAAAGATTTAGAGTGAGAAAAAAACTTAAAAAAGTTTCTAAAGATAGATATAGATTAAGTGTTTCAAGATCTACAAAAAATATAAGTGCACAAATAATAGATGATGTAAAAAATATTACATTAGTCTCTGCTTCATCTATAGATAAAGAAATTAAAGGACAAAAAAAAAACAAATCAGAATTGTCCACCATTGTTGCTGAAATTCTGGCAAAAAAAGCAAATGAAAAAAATATTAAGAAAATTTACTTTGACAGAGGAATTTATAAATACCATGGAAGAGTTAAAATTTTTGCTGAAACATTAAGAAAAAATGGAATGGAATTTTAAAATATGGAAAAAAATACAGAATTTGTAGAAAAATTAGTTCACATAAACAGAATAACGAAAGTTGTAAAAGGTGGAAGAAGATTTGGTTTTTCAGCCTTAGTAGTAGTTGGCAATCAGAATGGGAAAATTGGAATTGCTCATGCAAAAGCTAAACAGGTTCCTGATGCAATCAAAAAAGCAAACGAGTTGGCTAGAAGAAAATTGATACAAATACCTTTAAGAGATGGACGTACAATTCATCATGATATTTACGGTAAAGATGGTGCTGGAAAAATTAAATTAAGATCTGCACCTAAAGGAACAGGTATAATTGCTGGTGGACCTGTTAGAGCGGTCTGTGAGGTGCTTGGTATAAAAGATATAGTAGCTAAATCTTTGGGCACTGCAAATCCACATAATGTAATTAGAGCATGTATAAAAGCTTTATCAAAACAAAATTCACCAAAAAATATTTCTAATTTAAGAAATAAGAAAATATCTGAGATAATTGAGAAAAGAGGATAATGACATCTTTAAATACATTAAATAATATTAAAACAAAAAAAATTCGAGTAGGAAGAGGGATAGGATCTGGCAAAGGTAAAACTTCTGGTAGAGGTGTAAAAGGTCAAAAATCAAGATCTGGAGTAGCTATAAAAAGTTTTGAAGGTGGTCAAATGCCATTATACAGAAGACTACCTAAAAGAGGTTTCAACCCCATAAACAAAAATGATATAGCAGTAATAAACTTAGGTGATTTACAAACCCTTATTGATAATAAAAAAATTAAAGCAGATGAAAAAATAAATATTAATACATTTAAAAAGTCTAAATTATTCAGAAAATCAATTAATAAATTTAAAGTTCTATCAAATGGTAATTTTAAATCTAAAATTGATATTGAAGCAGATTACTCTTCTAAAACTGCTAAAGAGAAAATTGAAAAAGCTGGTGGACAAATTACTGTTAAAAATCAATCTAAATAATGAGTGCCTCTACACAATCTAACGATTTAAGAAATAGAATACTATTTACACTTTTTATACTTGCTGTTTATAGACTAGGCACATTTGTTCCTCTCCCAGGGATCGACCCAGAACAACTCCAAATAATGATGGAAGGGAATCAAAAAGGTTTGTTAGGTATGTTCAACGTTTTTGCGGGCGGTGCTGTAAGCAGAATGGCAATATTTGCTCTTGGAATAATGCCATATATATCATCCTCTATTATTGTCCAGTTACTCACAGGTGTTTCAGAATATTTTAAAAATTTAAAGGCACAAGGTGAAATAGGAAGACAAAAAATTACTCAAATAACTAGATATGGGACTGTTTTATTGGCAACTATTCAAGGATATGGCTTGGCAGTTGGATTAGAGTCTTCAGCAGATTTGGTAATTAATCCTGGAATATTTTTTAAAATTTCAACAGTTACAACTATTGTTGCTGGAACAATATTTTTAATGTGGCTAGGTGAACAAATCACACAAAGAGGAATTGGTAATGGTATTTCATTAATTATTTTTTCAGGTATTGTAGCTGAGATTCCAAGAGCATTAGTAACAACTTTTGAATTAGGACGAACTGGTGCGATTTCAACGGTAATGATAATTTTTATATTTATATTACTTGTTGCAACTATAATGTTTATTGTTTTTATGGAAAGAGCGTTAAGAAAAATTCTTATAAATTATCCGAAGAGACAAATGGGAAATAAAATGTATGGAGGAGATTCTTCGCATCTGCCTTTAAAAATTAATTCAGCAGGAGTAATACCCGCGATTTTTGCATCAGCTTTATTATTATTGCCAGTTACTTTTTCAAATTTTAATGTTTCACAAAATGAAACATTTTTAAATATTTCATCATATTTCTCACAAGGACAACCTTTGTACATGTTACTATATGCTTCAGGAATAATATTTTTTACTTTTTTTTATACTTCGATAACTTTTAATCCTACTGAAACAGCTGAAAATTTACGAAAATATGGTGGATTTATTCCAGGAATAAGACCTGGAGAAAGTACTGCACTTTATATTGATACAATATTAACAAGACTAACAACAATAGGTGCATTATATCTCGCACTAGTTTGTTTGATGCCAGAATTTTTAATTGCTAATTATCCTATTCCGTTTTATTTAGGTGGCGCTTCTGTTCTAATAGTGGTAGTTGTTGCAATTGACACTGTTACACAAATTCAAACGAGGATGATGAGCTCTCAATATGAGCAACTAATCAAAAAAACTAAGTTTGGTAGATAAGTGAATATAATATTGTTTGGTCCTCCAGGAGCTGGAAAAGGTACTCAAGCGAAATATCTTGTAAAAAAATTAAATGGATATCAAATTTCTACAGGAGATATTTTAAGAGAGGAAATTAAAAAAGACACAGATATAGGAAAAAAAATAATCAATAATATGAATGAAGGAAAATTTGTCAGTGACGATATTGTTAATAGCCTTTTAAAAAATCATGTTTTTGATCCTAACAAAAAAGAAAAATTAATATTTGATGGATATCCTAGATCTATTAGCCAAGCTAGAAATTTAGATTTATTATTAAATAGCTCAAATCAGAAAATAGACTATATTTTTTTTTTAAATGTAAACAAAGAAACTATTGTGGAAAGAATAAAAAAAAGAAAAATTTTAGAAAAAAGAACTGATGATGATATAGATACTATTTTGAAGAGATATGATACTTATATTGAAACTACTAGACCAGTATTAGATTACTATTCAAAAAATTCAAATTTTCATGAGATTGATGGAACAATGGAAATTGATCAAATAACCAATAAAATAGAGGCTTTTTTGAATGTTTAAGGCGTTGACTTTGATTAATCTTCTTATATAAAAGGCACAATTTATCACAAATATTATGGCTCGTATTGCAGGTGTAAACATACCACAAAATAAATTAGTTCATGTAGGTCTTACCTATATTTATGGAATTGGGAATAAATTTTCTCAACAAATTTGTACTGAATTAGAAATACCAAAATCAAAAAGGGTAAATGAATTAACAGATGATCAAATTTTAAAAATTAGAGAGTATATTGATCAAAAATTTACTGTTGAAGGTGATTTGAGAAGAGAAACATCATTAAGTATAAAAAGATTAATTGATCTTGCTACGTATAGAGGATCTAGGCATAGAAAAAAACTTCCTGTTAGGGGTCAAAGAACTAGATGTAATTCAAGGACTAGAAAAGGAAAAGCAATTGCGATTGCAGGTAAGAAATTAACTCCACTTAAAAAATAATGAAAAAAGAAGCAACTGAAAGTAAAGAACAGAAAATAGAATCTAAACCAAAAAAAAGTTCTTATTCAAAGAAAAAAAAAGGAAAAAAGAATATTTTAAATGGAATAGCTTATGTTCAGTCTACATTTAATAATACCATTGTATCAATAGCTGATACTAATGGAAATGTAGTTTCTTGGGCATCCGCTGGTCAAAAAGGTTTTAAAGGCTCTCGTAAGTCTACACCATACGCAGCACAAGTCGCTGCTGATGCAGCGGCAGCTAAAGCTTTAGAAGTTGGCATGAAAATTTTGTCTGTTGAAGTTAAAGGTCCTGGATCTGGAAGAGAAACTGCTTTGAGAGCTTTGCAAGCTAGAGGTTTTAAAATTATATCAATTAAAGATACAACACCAATGCCACACAATGGCACGAGACCACCTAAAAAAAGGAGAGTTTAATGGAACAAGCAGAAGTAAATTCAAAAAATTGGAAATCATTAATTAAACCAGCAAAACTAGATGTTCAATTAAGTGATGATAAAGCATTTGCAAAAATCACTGCTGAACCACTTGAAAAAGGATATGGGTTAACTCTTGGTAATTCATTAAGAAGAATACTTTTATCCTCTATTAGAGGAACCGCTGTAACTTCTATTCAGATAGATGGCGTATTGCATGAATTTACATCAATTAAGGGTGTAAGAGAAGATGTTACAGATATCGTATTAAACGTAAAATCTTTAGCTCTCAAAAGTTCATCAGATGTCTCAAAAAAATTAATACT
Organism: uncultured Pelagibacteraceae bacterium; assembly: GCA_902543575.1. Classification (GTDB taxonomy): domain Bacteria; phylum Pseudomonadota; class Alphaproteobacteria; order Pelagibacterales; family Pelagibacteraceae; genus Pelagibacter. The sequence continues at coordinate 9,894 of CACBYV010000008.1, forward strand.
TGATGCTAAAGGTCCAGGAGAAATTAAAGCATCTGATATATCACCAGTTGCAGATGTTGAAATATTAAATCCTGATTTAGTTATTTGTAACTTAGACGAGAATACAAAATTTCATATGGAAATGTCAGTAGGTACTGGAAAAGGATATGTTTCAGCTGATATGAATAAACCAGAGGAACCACCTTTAGGTTTAATTCCAATAGATTCGTTGTTTAGTCCAGTAAAAAAAGTGTCTTATTCAGTCAGTACTGCAAGAGAGGGAAAAGCATTAGATTATGATAAATTAACAATGGAAGTTGAGACAAATGGGTCAATATCTGCAGAAGATGCTGTTGCATATTCAGCTAGAATTTTTCAGGATCAATTAGGTATGTTTGTTAATTTTGATGAACCACAAGAAGTTATTGTTAAAGAACAACCATCTGAGCCAGAATTTAATAAAAATTTATTGAGAAAAGTTGATGAATTAGAACTTTCTGTAAGATCAATGAACTGTCTAAAAAATGATAACATTATTTATATAGGTGATTTAGTTCAAAAATCTGAAGGTGAAATGTTAAGAACACCTAACTTTGGAAGAAAGTCTTTAAATGAAATTAAAGAAGTATTAACAGGCATGTCATTATATCTTGGAATGGAAATTCCAAACTGGCCACCAGATAATATTGCTGAACTATCAAAAAAACTTGAGGAAGCAATCTAATGAGACATAAAATGGGCTATAAAAAGCTCAATAGAACTTCAGAACACAGAAAAGCTCTTATTAAAAATATGCTCAACTCATTAATTAAATATGAGCAAATCACAACAACATTACCCAAAGCAAAAGTTTTAAAACCTCAAGCTGACAAAATTATAACATTGGGTAAGAAAGATACTTTATCTAATACAAAAACTTTAATTTCAAAATTGCAAGATATTAAATCTACAAATAAAGTTAAAAAAACTCTTTCCAAAAGATATGAAAATAGAAAAGGCGGATATACGAGAATTATTAAGGCTGGATTTAGATATGGGGATAATGCGCCAATGGCAGTAATAGAATTTGTAGACAGAGACGTTGAAGCAAAAAGAGTTGATAAAAAGAAAAAAAACCCAAATAAAGATACACCAAAAGTAGAAGATAAAAAGCAAGCTACAGCTTAATCTTTAATTCATATTTTATTTAATTGATGTTGTAAATCAATTACCTAATTTTTATATTAATGAAATGAAAAATATAATTTTTCAATTAATTATAATATTTTTTTTTACAACTAATAATTTAAAAGCAAATCCACCAAAAATTGATGGGTTTAAATTTTATACTTTGGATAACGACGACATGCCATGGTTTAATTTAAATAATGAAGAAGATTTAATAGACTTATCAAATATCGATTGCCAATGGAGTCATGGAAAAAAAACCAAATGTAGAATGCACTTATCACCTTTATATAACTTTCCTGAAAATGGCGTATCAATTCAAAATGAAAATGTTAGATCTGGCAAATATGCTTGGAAATTTAAAAATGGGGATGGAGATTGTGGTCAACAAAGAAAATCAGATGAGTGTAATACCTTTAGAGAAAGATCTGAAGTAAGCATGTTAGGATTAAAGTCTAAAAATACATGGTTCAAATTTAGTATTTATATACCTGAAAATAGTGAATTTACTATTCCTATAAGTAATACTATATGGCAAATACATTCTAAAGCGGGTCCAGTTAATTTTATGTTTAGAATTGCTCCAAACGGAGATTTACAATGGACAGATTTTGTTAATCATAGTTTTGGAGGTTTTGACACTTATAAAATTTTAGAAGCAAATAACGTAAAAGGTAAATGGAATGATTTCGTTATTAATATAGAATTTGTTGAATGGCCAAATAAGAGTTTTATTAAGATTTGGGCTAATAACATACTTGTAGTTAATTACAATGGATTGACTAATAATAATATAAGTAAACAGTCGTATATGAAGTTTGGAATATACAAAAGTAATATTAATAGGTTTAATATTTTGCATAAAGGTAATCCTCCAAAAAGAGCAGATACCATTGTATATTATGACTCCATAGCTATAGGTAAAAAGTGCAAAGACCTTAAGCTAGATCAAGAAAACAATAGTTGCAAAAAATTAAAATAAAAATGAAAAAATCAATTAATGTAGATAAATCTTTTAATGACATGCGTGTTGATAGATTTATTCGAAATCATTTAGGAAAAATTCCACAAGGACTAATTGAAAAAAATCTAAGAAATGGAAAATTAAAATTAAATCAAAAAAAAGTAAAAAGCTCCCAAAAAGTTAAAACTGGTGACAAACTTAATATTTATAATTTAAATTTTGATGAAAAAATTGAGCAATACAAAAAAAAATATAATCCTAGTAATGAAATTATAAAAGAAAATGAAGATTTAATTATTGAAAATAATGACAATTTTGTTGTTCTAAATAAACAATCTGGAATTTCAGTACAGGGTGGTACAAAATCTAAAAAAAATATAATTGATATATTTGCGAAAAGTAATTTATTTAAAGATGAAAAGCCTTACTCTGTACACAGATTAGATAAGGATACTTCTGGCGTTTTTATAATTGCAAAGAATAGAGAAACAGCCCAACTGCTCACTTCACTTTTTAGATTAAGAAAGGTTTATAAAACCTATCTAGCAATATGCAATGGAGAATTAATTTTAATCGATAAAGGTGTAATTAAAGATGATTTGATAAGATTTGAAAATAAAAAAAAAATTGTTGAAAAATCTGAAACAAAATATGAAATTTTAGATAAAAATAATAATGCGACCTTCATTCAGTTAAATCCAATTACAGGGAGAAAACACCAACTAAGAAAACAATTATTTAATTTAGGAAATTCTATTATTGGTGATAAAAAATATAATTCAACAAATAACTCGAAAATAAATAATAGAAATTTAATGTTACATTCCTATGAAATAAAATTTAAAATAAATGAGAAAAAATACACTTTTAGAGCCACTCCTCCAGATTATTTTAGAAATATGTTAAAAACAAAAAGACTTAATTTTTAATATTTGATAAAAAATTTTTTATCAAATCATTCTCAATATTTTTATAATTTTGTTTTTTAATATTATTTAAATTTGAAATCCCTCTATCTCTGATTCCACAAGGAACTATCTTTTTATATACATTAAGATCATTAGAAATATTTAATGCAAAACCGTGATAAGCAATCCACTTCTTTACTTTTATGCCTATTGCTGCAATTTTATCTATTTTACCAGATTTATTCTCAAACCAAATTCCAATATTTTTTCTATCAGCAAAACACTTTATATCGTAATTTTTTAGAGTATTTATAATTGTCTTTTCAATTGCAGTTATAATTTTTTTTATATTCTTGCCTCTTTTGTTTAAGTCAATCACAAAATAAAAAACCAATTGACCAGGACCATGATATGTTATTTTTCCTCCTCTATTCGTTTTAATAAAGTTTATAGATTTGTCTAAAATTTCATTATCATTAAAACTTGTTCCACCTGTATAAATCTCTTCATGTTCAAGTATCCAAATAAGTTCTTTATTCTTTTTTTCTTTGATTTGCTCCAATCTATCTTCAAGTATATCTATCGCAGATTTATATTTTATTGGTTTTACTGACTTTTTGATCTCTATTGTCATTATAAATTTGTATTATTTTTATTTTGTATTAATAGTGCCAACTAAATTATAGGTAAATTTTATGACTATAGTGAAAAAAATAAAAGATAAAAAAGTTAACTTTGAATTTAACAAAGAATTCATCAAAGTTGTCACAGATAAAATTGCCTCAAATGATGCTGGATTTATTACAAATTCGTTCAATGCTATGCATCCAGCAGATGCTGCTGATATAATTGAACATTTAAGTCAAAATGACAGAGAAAACTTAATAAAATTAAATAGTTTCAAAGTTGATCCTGAAGTTTTTGTTGAATTAAATGAATCAATACAGTCTGAGATGATTGCTTATTTATCATCTGATTCGATAGTGAATATACTAAAAAATTTAGAGTCAGATGATGCAATTAAGATTTTAGAAAATGTTGATGAAAAAGAAAAAAATACAATCCTTAGCTCATTACCTCCAAAAGACCGATTTGCATTACTTGAAAGCCTAAGTTATCCAGAAGACTCAGCTGCTAGATTAATGCAACGTGAATTTACAGCAATACCAAGTAATTGGTCTGTAGGACAAACAATAGACTATCTAAGAGAAAATAAAGAACTTCCTGAAGAATTTCTAGAAATATTTATAGTTGATCAAGAATTCAAACCCATTGGTACAGTACCTTCATCAAGAGTATTACGAACTCCAAGAGAAACAAAAATGATGTCTATTATGGCCGAATCTCAAACATTAATTCCGGTCGATATGGATAGAGAGGAAGTAGGTAATTTATTTGAAAATTATAATTTGAGTTCAGCTGCTGTAGTAGATAAGTCTGACAAATTAGTCGGGATGATAGCTTATGACGATGTTCTAACAGTGTTAAAAGAGGAAGCTGAAGAGGATGCACTTAGATTAGCTGGGGTAGGTGACGAAGAAATAACTGATGGAGTAATAACAAAAACAAAGAGAAGATTTAATTGGTTGTTATTAAACTTGTTTACTGCTTTTCTAGCAACTTATTGCATTAGTCTATTTGGCGCTACCATAGAGCAAATGGTAGTATTGGCTTTTTTAATGCCAATCGTTGCATCAATGGGTGGTAACGCAGGTATGCAAACATTAGCTGTCACAGTAAGATCTTTAGCAACACAGGATTTAACAAAAAATAATTTTACTAACAATATTATTAAAGAATTTAATATTGGAGTTTTAAATGGAGTTATTTTTGCAATTATAAGTTCTTTGATAGTTCAACTATGGTTTAATGATATTCAGCTCTCCCTAATAATTTCAATTTCAATGGTTTTAACTATGATAGTAGCTGGTCTTTTTGGTATTTTAGTCCCTGTAACATTAAATAAAATGAAAATTGATCCTGCAATTTCTTCAAGTGTTTTTGTTACAACAATAACAGATGTAATTGGATTTGTATCTTTCTTAGGTGTGGGAGCTTATTTTTTATAATCAAAAATTATCAATCAATCTTACATCATTAATATGATATGCAACAAATAGTCTATATTTAGATTTTAAATTATTTAATTTCATTTTTTTTTCATCTCTAAATTCAAGATAATCAATTTTAATTTTAAATTTATTTTCAAGCTCATATTTGGATTTTGACAAATCAACAAATTTATTAGTTTGTGAGAGTCTTTTAATCTTGTCTAATTTGATAGCTATTTTTGATGCTTTTTTTATGGATGATTTATTTAACAATTTGTTTCTTGTGGATAAAGCAATTTTATTATTTTCTCGAATGGTAGGACAACCAACAATATTTATTTTATATTTTTTTCCTAATATTCTTTTAATTAACATGTATTGTTGAAAATCTTTTTCACCCATATAAACATGCTTAGATTTAACAATAGATAACAATCTATTCATCACGTTTAATACACCTTCAAAATGACCTTTTCTATATTTAGCACATAAAATTTTATCAGATTTGTTAATTTTAAAATTTTTCATTTTTTTTTTATATATTTCATTAACCTCTGGTAAAAATAAATAATTAACTTTGAGTTTTTTTAATATTGAAATATCTTTTCTTATATTCCTAGGATAATTCTTAAAATCTTTTTTTTGATTAAATTGTGTTGGATTAACAAAAATACTTACTATTGTTTCTTTGTTATTTTTTTGTGAAATTTTAATTAAAGATTCGTGACCTTTATGAATCCCACCCATTGTTGGTACAAATCCAACATTTTTGTAATTTTTTAATGCCTTATTTAGTTCAAAAACATTTTTTAAAATTTTCATTTTTAATAAATATGATTATAAGTAAAACATCTTAATGATTAAACAAGCTATTATTCCTCTTGCTGGTTTGGGTACACGTTTGTTACCTTTGACAAGTGTTTTTCCTAAAGAACTGCTACCAATAAATGGAAAACCAGGAATTGAGTATATTTTAGATGAATGTATTGAAGCTGGTGTAAGTGAAATAATTTTTATTATTTCAAAAAAAAAAGAGATGATAAAGAAATATTTCAATAATGATAATTTTTACAAATCAATTATAAAAAAAAAGAAAGATCCGAGAATAATCAAAGAGTACAAAAAAATCCTTTTTTTTAGAAAAAAAATTAAATTTGTTTATCAAAATAAACCCATGGGAACAGGAGATGCTGTACTTAAAACTAAAAAATTTATCAAAAATAATTATTTTTTAATGTTGTTACCTGATGATTTAATTATGAAAAAGAATTGTTCAAAAGATATGATAAAAATTCATAAAAAATTAAAAGGATCTGTAATGGCTAGTATGAAAGTTAAAAAAAACAACGTAGATCGCTGGGGTATTTATTCAATAAAAAAAAATATTGATAAATTAAATTTTAAAATTGCCGATGTAATTGAAAAACCTAATACTAAAGATGCTCCTTCAAATAACGCTGTTATAGGAAGATATATTTTATCAAAAAAAATTTTTCATTATTTAAAAAATCAAAAAAAAGGTAAAGGTGGAGAAATACATATTACAGATGCAATAAGAAGAATGATATTAGATCAAAATTTATTCATCGGACATAAATTTAAAGGTAATTATTTAGATTGTGGATCTTTGAAAGGTTATATTAAATCAGGAATTGAAATTTCTAAGTTATGAAAATTTGTATGATAGGATCTGGTTATGTTGGTTTGGTTAGTGGAGCTTGTTTTTCTGATCTAGGCAATACAGTTATTTGTGTAGATATTAATAAAGAAATTATAGAAAAATTGAATAAAGGAATAGTACCGATTTATGAACCCGGTCTACAAGAATTGGTTGTAAGAAATTTAAAAAAAAAAAGACTTTTATTTTCAACAAATATTTCTAATTCAATAAAAAAGTCAGATATTATATTTATTTGTGTCGGAACACCTACCAAAAATAATAAAGCTGATTTGAAATATGTATTTAATGTTATCAAAAGTATAAAATCTAATCTAAATAAATATAAAATAATAGTTACTAAATCTACAGTTCCGGTTACCACGGGTGATAAAATTACAAAAATCTTAAAATCAAATATAAATAAAAATAAGTTTGATGTTGTATCTAATCCTGAATTTTTAAGAGAAGGTGAAGCTATTAGAGATTTTCAATTTCCAGATAGAGTTGTAGTAGGCACAAGCAGTAACAAAGCAAATAATATTATGAAAAAATTATATCTTCCTTTAATTAAAAAGGGTGGAAGATATTTTCATACTTCTAGAAGATCGGCTGAACTAATTAAATATGCATCAAACGCTTTTTTAGCGACTAAAATTACATTTATTAATGAAATAGCCAATTTATGTGAAAAATCAAATATTGATGTTAAAGAAGTAGCAATTGGAATGGGTTTAGATGAAAGAATTGGAAGCAGATTTCTACGTGCTGGTCCAGCCTATGGTGGATCATGTTTCCCAAAGGATACAAGGGCACTGGTTTCAACTGGTCGAATGTTTAAAACTAATCTTTCAGTTGTAAAATCAGTAATTAGTTCAAATGATAAAAGATCTAATTTATTACTAAATAAAATTAGCAAAATAATGAATAACAAAATTAAAAATAAAAATATTACATTTTTGGGTGTTACTTTTAAACCAGGAACTGATGATATGAGAGAATCTTCCTCATTAAAACTGATACCAGCCTTATCAAGAAAAGGTGCATATATAAATTATTATGAACCAACAGGTAATAAAAAGGAATTAAAATCCAAGAATATAAACTTTTCTGAAAATATAAAAGATGCTTGTAAAAGCGCAGATTTAATAATTATTCATACAGAATGGAATGAATTTAAACAACTCAACTTTAAAAAAATTACCAAAAAAAGAAATTTCAAAGTTTTTGATATGAGAAATCTTTATTCAACTTCTGAAATGAAAAAAAATAAAATAAATTATTTTAGTATTGGTAGATAATTAATTAAGATCAAATATTGCATCAACTTCAACTGCGACACCTAATGGAAGGCTATTAGTGCTGACAGCAGCTCTTGCATGCGACCCAGCTTCATCAAATACGCTTTTTATAAGATCTGAGGCTCCATTTATAACTTTTGGTTGCTCAATAAAATTATCAGTAGAATTAACATATCCAGTAAGTTTCAAACATGATTTAATTTTGGATAAATCATCACCACATGCTTTTTTTGCTTGAGATATTATACTTAATGCACATCTTTTTGCTGCCTCATAACCTTGTTCAGTATTATAATCTTTGCCGAGTTTTCCCTTAATTAAATTTCCATTCTCATCAATTGATATTTGACCAGATATATATAGTAAATTTCCAGATATTCTTGTAGCAGCATATGATCCAACAGGATCATTAGCTTTTGGTAATTTGATATTTAAATTTTTTAAATTTTCATCTGCTGACATTATTTGCCTTTCTTTTTCTTTTTATTTCTATCGTATTCTTTTCTTTTCTCAATTAAAATTAATGCTTCTTCCATAGTTAATTCAACAGGATCTTTTTCTTCAGGTATAGTCGCATTTAAAGATTTGTATTTAATGTAAGGACCATACTGACCTTTCATGATTCTAACTGGCTTTTTATCTTCAGGGTGTTCTCCTAAATCTTTTATCATAGATGATGAAATTCTTCCTGGTTTAGCTTCAGCAATTAATGTAACAGCTCTATTTAATCCAATTGTGAATAATTCATCAACATTTTCTAGCCTAGCTGATTTATTTTCACATTTAAGGTAAGGACCAAATCTTCCAACATTCACAGTAATATCTTTATCATTTTCAGGATTTTTACCTAAACTTAATGGTAACGAGCATAAGTATTTTGCCTTTTCTAAATCAATATTTTCAATCTCAACTCCTTTAGGGATAGAAACATTTTTTAAATTATTTTCTTCTTTCTTTAATTTTCTTTTTTTCTTTTTAGTTTTTTCATCTTGCTCTATGATTTCTTTTTCAAATTGCAAATATGGACCAAATCTTCCATTTTTAAGAAAAATATCTTTACCTTTATCGTTTTTTCCAATGAATTTAGGTTCTGCTAGTGTCAATTGTTGTGCTGCTTTAGATTTTGATAGTGGTCTTGTAAATTTGCATTCTGGATAGTTTGAACACCCAATAAAAGCACCACCTCTAAAACTATTTTTTAAACTTAATTGGCCAGTTTCACAAAGTTTACATTTTCTATCAATATTTCCATCTTTATCGACCTCAAATATAAGTGATCCAAGACTTTCATTTAATAGGTCTAATACTTCTCTGGTTCTTTTTTCTTTTACACCTGAAACATTAGAATTAAAGTCTTTCCAAAAGTTCTCTAAAACTTTTATCCAATTTTCTTTACCTGATGTTATATCGTCTAATTGATCTTCTAATTTTGCAGTAAAATCATAATCAACATATTTGGTAAATAATTTTTCTAAAAAAGCAGAAAGTAATTTACCTCTATCAGTTGGGAAAAATCTTTTATTATTTATATCAGCATAACCTCTATTAGCTATTACTGAAATAATACTTGCATAAGTAGACGGTCTTCCAATCCCTAGTTCCTCTAATTTTTTAACTAGACTTGCCTCTGAATATCTTGGCGGTGGTTGCGTATAGTGCTGTTCATCAATATGATCTTCAAACATTACTTCACCTTTTTCTACATCAGGCAAAGTATTTTCATTGTCATCATCATTTTCATCGATCTTATAAAGTTTTAGGAAACCATCAAATTTTAATGTTGAACCACTAGCTTTGAATATATTTTTATCATCATCTGAGTTGATGGTAATAGTTTTTCTATCAAATTTTGCTGACTGCATTTGTGATGATAAAGATCTAGACCATATTAAATTATAAAGTTTATATTGATCAGTACTTAAGTATTTTTTTATATCTTCTGGTTTTCTAATTATTTCTGTTGGACGTATAGCTTCGTGAGCTTCTTGAGCATTCTTTGCTTTTTTGCCACTATAATTTAGAGGTTGTTCTGGTAAATATTTATCACCGTAATTCTGTATTATAAAATCTCTGAAAGATATTATCGCGTCTTTTGAAATATTAGTTCCATCTGTTCTCATATAAGTAATTAATCCTACGGTTTCACCTTCAATATCAATTCCTTGATATAGTCTTTGAGCAATTTGCATTGTTCTTGATGCTCCAAAACCAAGTTTACTCGATGCTGTTTGTTGTAATGTTGATGTAGTAAAAGGTCCTGATGGATTTCTGTTATAAGTTTTTGAACTTATATCTGTTATGTTATATTTTTTATTTTTTATTTTTGATAAAGCATCATTAATATCTTGTTTGTTTTTAAATGAAAATTTTTCAATCTTATTTCCATCTAATTGTGAAATAGTTGTATTTATTTTTTCATTTTTGTTATTTTTAAAAATTATATTTAAAGTCCAAAATTCTTTTGGTTGAAAAACTTCTATTTCCTGTTCTCTTTCGGTTAAAAGTCTTAGAGCTACAGACTGAACTCGACCAGCAGATTTCGAACCTGGTAATTTTGTCCATAGAATGGGGGAGATATTAAAACCTACTAAATAATCTAGAGCTCTTCTTGCCATATAAGCATCAACTAAATGTGGCTCTATTTTTCTTGGATTATCTATTCCATTTGTAACTGCTTTTTTTGTTATTTCGTTGAAAACAACTCTTTCAATTTCTTTATCTTTTAATAATTTTTTTTCTTCAAGAAATTCTTTTACATGCCAAGCTATTGCTTCGCCTTCTCTGTCAGGGTCAGTAGCTAGAATAATTTTTTTTGAATCTTTAGCACTATCTGTAATTTCTTTTAAATATTTTTTTGAAAAACTATCTACCTCCCAAATCATTTTAAAATCATTTTCGGGATCAACAGAACCGTTTTTCGATGGTAGATCTCTTATATGCCCATAACTTGCAAGAACCGTATAATCTGATCCTAAATATTTATTAATTGTTTTTGCTTTTGCTGGACTTTCAACAATTACTAGATTCATATTTAGAGAACGTACTTAAAACAGTTAAACTGTCAAATTATTAAATTTTTGTCTTCGTTTCCTCTTTATTTATCAAGCGTTTAACGTTTTCTCGATGAGTATAAAAAATTAAAATAAACATTATGAAGTAAAACATAATATTATCATTGCTGTAAAAAAATATAAAAATAGGAACACTTAATGATCCAAGAATTGATCCTAATGATGAGTATTTAGATATTAAATATGTAATTACCCAAACAATACCAAAAACAATACCCAAAAAATAATTTAAAATAATCAACATTCCAACATATGTTGCAACACCCTTACCACCTTTAAATTTTAACCATATTGGAAAAACATGCCCTAAAAAAACAGATAATGAACAAATGTAAATAAATTCTGGATAATTTAATTTAACATAAATTATTGGCAAAACCGCTTTTAAAATGTCTAGTAATAAAGTTGAGTAACCTAAAAATTTATTACCAGTTCTTAAAACATTGGTGGCCCCTATATTACCCGATCCTGTTTCTCTTATATCTTTTTTTAAAAAAATTTTTGTTAATAAAAAACCAAAAGGAATAGAACCTAATAAATATGATAAAAGTGATAAAATAAAAATTTCCATTTAAATATTGTAAAGTTCTTGTCCTTTTACGTATGTATTGGTTACTTTTCCTTGTAATCTTTTATTTTCAATTGACGTATTTTTTGATTTAGAAACCAAGTTTTCTTGCTTTACTATCCAAGGTTTATTTATATCCACAATACAGAAATCTGCATCATTACCTACGGATAAATTACCTTTATTGATTTTCAATATTTTTGCTGGATTGGAGGTTAATGCAGCAATAATTTTTTCAAGTTTTACAGATCCATTGTGATATAATTCTAATGACAAGGATAATAACGTTTCAATACCAGTTGCACCTGTAGCAGCTTGAGCAAAGGTTAATCTCTTTTGCTCTTCATCTTCAGGTTTGTGATCTGAAACTATTACATCGATTGTGCCATCATTTAATCCTTGCACTAAACTTAATCTATCATCTTCGGTTCTAAGTGGCGGTGACAATTTTAAAAAAGTTCTAAAGTCACCAATATCATTTTCATTTAAAGATAAATTATTTATTGATACCCCACAGGAAAATCTTACTTTCCCTTTTCTATCTTTGATAATTTCAACTGATTTTCCTGATGAAATTTGAGAAATGTGATAACGACAATTATATTCTTCTAATAATGTTAAATCTCTCTCAATAATTATTAATTCTGCTATTTCTGGGATACCTTGCAAACCAAGTTTTGTCGAAATTATTCCATCATTTATCATGCCATTTTCAGCTAATTCTTGATCTTCCGCATGTTGCATTATTAAAGATCCCAAATCTTTTGCTGAATTCATTATTCTGGACATAACTCTTGTATTTTGAATTGTTCTTATTCCATCTGTAAATGCTATTATTCCTTTACTTTGTAGAAGACCAAACTCTGTCATATTTGTACCCTCAGTGCCCTTTGTTAAAGATGCTGTGGGAAATATATTTATTTTTGATTTATCTCTGCCTCGTCTCTTTAAAAAATCTACTATTGAAACGTTGTCGATTATTGGATCTGTATTAGGCATTGTTACAACTGAGGTTACTCCCCCAGACAATGCAGCATTGCTCAAAGTTCTAAAATTTTCTTTATATTCATAGCCTGGCTCACCGACAAATACTCTCATATCAACTATACCTGGGAAAATATAATTCTCTTTTAAATCAATAACTTTTTCTCTACTAGGAATGTTGTTTTTATTCACCTTTTTGCCAACACCTTCAATTTTTCCATCTTCACCTATTATTAATCCTCCTATTTCACTTATGTTGTTGTGAGGATCAATTATATTTGCGTTAATAAAGTATTTTTTTTTCATCATTCACAAAAAATTTTTAAACATGCCATTCTTATTGCAACACCTAATTCAACTTGTTCTTTTACAACACTCATATTGGTGTCATCAGCTAGTTTTGTGTCAATTTCAATACCGCGGTTCATTGGTCCAGGATGCATAATTATTGAATCTGATTTTGCATATTCTAATTTATCCTGTGTTAGTCCATAGTATTCATAATATTCTCTATTAGAAGATAAGAATGAACTACTCATTCTTTCATTTTGAAGTCTAAGCATCATTACTATATCGCAATCTTTTACACCTTTCTTCATATTTGAAAAAATATTAACTCCAAATTTTTCTATATCTTTTGGTAAAAGGTTTGAAGGAGCTACAATATTAACTTCGGCACCCAACATGTTTAGCAAGTAAATATTAGATCTTGCTACTCTTGAATGTAGAATATCTCCACAAATTGCAACCTTTAACCCTTGAATTTTTTTTTTCCTATTCAATATAGTTAATGCATCAAGTAATGCTTGGGTGGGGTGTTCTCTCCTTCCATCACCAGCATTTAAAACAGCACAATTAACTTTTTGAGATAAAAGATTACAAGCCCCTGAATCTTGATGTCTTATAACTATTATATCAGGATGCATTGCATTTAATGTCATTGCAGTATCTATTAGCGTTTCACCTTTTTTAATTGCCGAGTTTGTTATATTCATTGACATAACATCTGCACCTAATCTTTTTCCTGCTAGTTCAAATGAGCTTTGTGTTCTTGTTGATGGTTCAAAAAAAAGGTTAATTTGTGTTTTTCCCTTAAGTAAATCTAATTTTTTATTTTTACTTTTGTTTAATTCAATAAATTTTTCAGCTTCCTTTAAGATTAAATTAACATCATTTATTGATAAATCTTGAATACCTAAGAGATGTTTTTGAGAAATTTTAATAGCTTTGGTTTTAGTTGCCATTAAAACCAACTCTATAGCCACAAAGGTTGATTAATGCAAGTATTAATTATTAATAAAGTCTATGGCACCCTGTAAGATAAATGCAGCAGCATTTTTATCTATATTTTTTTCTATTTTAGTTACGTTAATACCTAAATTTTCAGTTAATTTAAACGCCCCAACTGTTGATAATCTTTCATCCCAAAGACTTATTGGAAGATCAATTTCCTTTGATATTGCTTTTGATACATCATTAACTGATTGAGAAGATTTACCAAAGGTTCCATCCATATTTATTGGATTACCAATAATTATTCCCTTAATATTATTTTCTTTAATAATATCCTCTAATTCATTGATAAGATCCTCAAATTTGGACTTGTTTATTGTTTTAAGTGGTGTGGCAATCTTTTGATTTTCATCACATATAGCTACACCAATTCTCTTTGAACCTAAATCAAGACCAATTAATCTAGATGTATTTAGCTGTTTCTTTTTAAATTCCTCAATTGTGATCATATTGTATATTTTTTACTTAAGTGATAGTTTGCGGCAATATTTTTACCATATGAGTATAGATCTTAAAACAGTAAAGCACATTTCGAAATTAGCAAGAATTTCTATTAATGATGAAAAAGCTAACAAATTAAAGGGCGACTTAAATAATATATTTGAATTTATAGAAAAATTAAATGAATTAAATACTGATAATGTTCAAGCTTTAACATCAATTGCTGAGACCACCCTAAGATTTAGAAAAGATGAAATTAAATCAGAAAATATCAGAGAAAAAATTTTAAAAAACTCACCTGATGAAAATAAAGATTTTTTTGTTGTACCAAAGGTTGTTGAATAATGTCAGATATAACAAGTCAAAGTTTATTCGAGTTAACATCGAATATAAAAGAAAAAAAACTATCTTCAGAGGAAATTACAAAAGCATTCATAAACCGTGCTGAAAAATCGAGAAAATTAAATGTTTATGTTACAGATAATTTTGAAAAAGCAATAGATCAATCAAAGAAATTTGATTCTAATCCTAATTTAGATTTTAAACTACCAGGTATTCCTATTGCTGTTAAAGATTTATTTTGTACAAATGGAGTTAGAACAACAGCAGGTAGCAAAATATTAAATAACTTCGTTCCCACATATGAGTCTACAGTTACACAAAATTTGTGGAGTCAAGGAGCAATCCTTCTTGGTAAACTTAATTGTGATGAATTTGCTATGGGCTCTTCAAATGAAACTAGTTTTTTTGGAAATGTTCAAAATCCAGTAGGAGAAAATTTAGTCCCTGGTGGATCTTCAGGAGGTTCTTCTGCAGCTGTTGCTGCAAATTTAACTCCAGTTACCATTGGAACAGATACAGGTGGATCTATTCGTCAACCAGCATCATTTACAGGAACTGTTGGACTTAAACCTACATATGGAAGTTGTTCTCGTTATGGAATTGTAGCATTTGCTTCATCTTTAGACCAAGCAGGACCTATGACGAAAAATGTAAGAGACTGTTCTATGCTTTTAGAGGTGATATCATCATTTGATCAAAAAGATTCAACTTCAATTGATTACAAAAGAAATTATTATTCAAAAGAATTATCAAAAGATATTAAAGGAAAGAAAATTGGCATTCCTAAAGAATATAGAGTTGACAATATGCCTGACGAAATTGAACAGCTATGGAAAAATGGCATCTCATATGCAAAAGATTGCGGAGCAGAAATTATTGATATTTCGCTTCCACATACTAATTACGCATTACCAACTTATTATATTGTTGCACCAGCTGAAGCATCTTCAAATCTAGCTAGATATGATGGTGTTAAATATGGATTTAGATCTCCTGGTCAAAATTTAATAGAAATGTACGAAAAAACTAGATCTGAAGGTTTTGGCGATGAAGTTAAAAGAAGAATTATGATTGGAACTTATGTTTTATCTTCTGGTTATTATGATGCCTATTATCTAAAAGCGCAGAAAGTAAGACAATTAATAAAAAAAGATTTTGATGATGCCTTTTCTAAAGTTGATGCAATTTTAACTCCATCTACTCCAAGCTCAGCTTTTAAAATTGGTGAAAAAACAAATGATCCAGTATCAATGTATTTAAATGATATATTTACAGTTCCAATAAATTTAGCAGGCTTACCAGGTATTTCTATACCAGCTGGTAAAGATAAAAATAATTATCCTTTAGGCCTTCAAGTTATTGGAAAACCTTTTGATGAGCAAAATATACTTAATATTTCTTATGCATTAGAAGATAAGATTAATTTTAAAAATGATATTTCAGACTGGTGGTTAAGTGAGTAAAAATAGTGAATATCTTATTGAAAGAGAAAATAAACAATATGAAGTGATAATTGGTTTAGAAGTGCACGCTCAAGTTACTTCAGAGTCAAAACTTTTCTCTCAATCATCAACAAAATTTGGTGCAGATCCAAACACACAAGTTAGTCTCGTAGATGCAGCATTTCCAGGAATGTTACCAGTTATAAATGAATTTTGTATTGAACAAGCAATTAAAACTGGAATAGGACTTAAAGCCAAAATAAATAAAAAATCTGTCTTTGATAGAAAAAATTATTTTTATGCAGATTTACCCCAAGGATATCAAATCTCTCAATACAAATATCCAATTGTCGGTGAAGGAAAAGTAATTTTGGATATGCCGGATGGTCAAAAAGAAATTGGAATTGAAAGATTACACTTAGAGCAAGATGCAGGCAAAAGTATTCATGATATTGATCCAAATAATACATTAGTCGATTTAAATAGATCTGGAGTAGCTTTAATGGAAATAGTAAGTAAGCCTGATTTGAGATCTCCAGATGAAGTCAACGTTTATATAAAAAAATTAAGATCGATAATGAGATATTTAGGAACATGTGATGGCAATATGCAAGAAGGTTCTTTGAGAGCAGATGTTAATGTTTCAGTAAGATTAAAAGGGGAGACTGAATTCGGCACCAGGTGTGAAATTAAAAATGTTAATTCAATAAAATTTATGCAAATGGCAATAATATCCGAAGCAAATAGACAAATAGATTTGTTAGAGGAGGGTAAAGAAATAGATCAAGAGACAAGACTTTTTGACACTAAAAGAAATGAGACAAGATCTATGAGATCAAAAGAAGACGCGCATGATTACAGATATTTTCCTGACCCAGATCTATTACCGCTTGAAATAAGCCAAGAGTTAATTGAAAAAATAAAATCAGATATACCTGAATTACCAGATGAAAAGAAAAAAAGGTTTATAGATAAATTTAATCTTTCACCATATGAAGCAACAATTTTGGTATCTGACATTGAAACATCAAATTTCTTTGAAGAAGTTATAAAAAATTCAGATGTTAAATTAGCAACAAACTGGATTACAGGTGAATTATTTGCAGTTTTAAATGAAAAAAATTTAGAAATATCTCAAAGCCCAGTTAGTGCTAAAAATCTATCAAAACTTATTAATCTTATAAAAGATGGAACCATATCAGGAAAAATAGCTAAAACAGTTTTTGAACAAATGATAGATGGAGATCAAGATCCATTAATAATAGTAAAAGAAAAAGGTTTAAAACAAGAAAGCGATCCAAAAGCAATTGAGGAATTGATAAATAAAGTTATTGAAAACAATTCAGATAAGGTTGCTGAATATAAATCTGGTAAAGATAAATTATTTGGCTTTTTTGTTGGTCAAGCCATGAAAGAAAGTAAAGGAAAAGGTAATCCTCAATTAATAAACAAAATATTAAAAGAAAAGTTGAATGGATAAAAATTTCATAATTGATCAAAATATGATCAATTATATTTTTTCACATACAAATAATCTTCACAAAGTACAAAAAAAATTATTAAAATATAACGAAAAACTTGGTCATATTAAAAAATTACAAATTTCAATTCTACAAGCTAACTTCATACAATTTATCATAAAAATTAATAACTATAAATCATATTTAGAAATTGGCACTTTTACAGGTTACAGTATTTTATCTGCTGCACTTGCTTTACCTAAGAATTGCAAATTAATTGGCATAGATAAAAATTTAAAAACTAACAATGAGGCAATTAAGTTTTTTAAAGAAGCAAAGCAAGATAAAAAAATAAATCTTATATGTAACAATGGAAAAATTGCCCTTGAAAATTTAATTAAGAAAAAGAAAAAATATGATGTGATATTAATTGATGCAGATAAAGAAAATTATATAAATTATTTTAGACAGTCTCTTAAGTTAAAAAGTAAAAAGGGTATAATTTTAATTGATAATACGCTTTGGAAAGGAGATGTTGCAAATCCAAAGATACAAGACAAATTAACTATAAAATTAAGAGAATTTAATAAATACATAAAAAAATCATCTATTAATAAGTATATTTTACCAATTGGTGATGGTTTTACAGTTTGTTGGTAATTATGTTTGAAATCTTATCTTTTTATAAAATATCAAAACTTAATAAATTAAAAATTATTAAAAAAAATATTTTAAAAGAAACTAATAAACTTGATATTAAAGGTCTTATAATATTATCTCCTGAAGGAATTAATGGCACAATATCAGGTAGTCATACAAAAATTAAACTTACAATTACAAAAATAAAAAAAATCTTGTCAATTGATAAGTTTGATATTCAAAATAAAATTAACTCAAAAATATTACCATACTCAAAAAATAAAGTTAAAATAAAAGATGAAGTGGTTCCAATTAATGAAAAAATTAATTTTAAAAATTTTTTTAATAAAAAATATTTATCACCTAAAAAATGGGACGAATTTATATCTAAAAAAAATATTAAACTGATTGATGCCAGAAAACCTTTTGAATATAAGATTGGTACATTTAAAAATGCTCTTAATCCAGAAACTAAAAATTTTAGAGATTTTAAAAATTATTTATCAAAATTTAATAAAGATCAATCTATAGGGATGTTTTGCACCGGTGGTATCAGGTGTGAAAAAGCGTCTAATTATCTTAACAATAAAGGTTTTAAAAATGTTTATATGCTTAAGGGTGGTATCTTAAATTATTTTAAAAAAACTGATCCAAAAAAAAGTAAGTGGAATGGTGAATGTTTTGTTTTTGATAAAAGAGTGACTATTAAAAAAAACCTAGAAATTGGAAATTATACTGTTTGTGGTGGTTGTAGAATGCCATTGCATAAAAAACTAACCAAATCAAAAAAGTATAAAGTAGGCCTATCATGTCCAAATTGTTTTGATAAATTGACAAATGATCAAATAAAACGTTTCACAATGAGGCACAATCAAATGATAAATTCAAAAAAATGATATCATGAATATATTAAGTGATGACATCAAAGAATTAATTAAAAAATTAGCAATACCTGCATCGGTAGGTACACTATTTCAAACGTTATATAATATTGCTGATACATATTTTGCAGGAAAAATATCACCTGAAGCCTTGTCAGCTTTAACAAAATCATTTCCAATTTATTTTATTATTATTGCCTCATCTATTGGTATCACAGTTGCAGGTACATCTCTGATAGGTAATAGCATTGGAGAAAAAAATAATAAAAATGCTTCAATTTATTTCTGCCAATTAATTTTCTTTTCTTTTTCGATAATTCTATTGATTACTTTTATTGGTTTAAATTATGCATCAGACCTTTTTTCAATTATGGGTTCAACTAACGAGGTAATAAATCTTGGCTTACAATATACAGATATCATTTTTCTTGGTTCGTTTATTTTTATTTTAGTTGTTGCATTAAATTCATTACTTCATGCAGAAGGTGATACAAAAACTTATAGAAATGCTTTAATATTATCTTTTTTTTTAAACATATTGTTAAATCCAATTTTAATATTTGGCTTTTATTTCATTCCGGCTTTGGGCATGAAGGGTATTGCGATCGCAACTTTAATTGCTCAAACAGTCGCTTTTTTAATTATATTTATAAAAGTTTTAAAAAGTAATTTATTTAAAAATATACTTATTTCTTATTTTATTCCTAAATTATTTTTTTTAAAAAATATTTTTTTTCAATCTATGCCAATAATAATTTCAATTTGCGGTTATTCAATTGCTTCTGCTATTGTATTCAAATATGCAGGTTTATCAGGAGAATATGCAGCAGCTGGTTATGGGGCTGGCACCAAAATAGAACAAGTGGTTTTATTGCCAATCTTGGGAATAAATACAGCAATTATCACAATTATTGCTCAAAATTTTGGTGCACGAAATATTTTAAGAATTAAAGAAACATACTTCCAAGCTATAAAATATGCTTTCATTATAATGATTATTTCTTCTTTTATTATTTATTTTGGTGCTGAAATGATAACAAAATTATTTTCAAAAGATTTAGAGGTCGTTGAATTTGGAAAATTATATTTAGAGATTTCAGCCTTTGTGCTTCCAGCTTATCCAATATTTTTTTTATCAAATGGTTTTTTTATGGCTTTGAAAAAAGCTGAAAACGCATTAATTGCTAATATTTGTCGAAATGGAATTTTTCCATTTGTCGTATTTTATACTGCAATTTATTTTAATTCTGACTTTTCTGAATTTTTTTGGTTATGGGTAATATTCAATTGGATTTTCTCTCTGATGTATATTGGTTATACTTATTTTTATTTGAATTATAAATTAGACAAAATTAGAGCTATCAACTAACCATTCATAAAGGTGTTCTGAAAACGATCTTCTTACAAATAAATTAACATTATTCTTTGACTTGTGGTGAAGAATTACATCAATATGATTTACTATTGTTTGTGTTGATGAACCAACATTATTTTTAAATTTTTCGAAATTAAAAGGTGATCCAGATGATAATAATTCAAATATATTTTCTCCTTTTATATTTATGCAAATTAATTGTGAAGAGATATCAGTAATTGATCCAAATTTTAAAGACGAAATATCTTTATAAAGTTGATCAAAAATATTTGAATTTTTATTTTCATCAAAATATACAATCCATTCATCCGGACTTAACCACAAAACATCATAGTTTTCATTTGATGAGCTGGTATTTGACTCAGAAGGTAAAATAATAGATAGAATTTTACCCACTTTGGTAAAAAATTCTTTATTTTTTCCCCTGATATTAATTTTAATTTTTTCTTCAGATAAATTAATATCGATATTGTTTTTATTATTATTTGAAATATTTGGATGTAAGATTTCAAGCATTTAGTCTTTTATTCTCCTTATCTAAAAAAATTGTGTCAGAAACGGTCACATTAATATTTTTGTTTTCCATTGGAATAATTAACTTTTGACCTTTCATTGTTTTTCCGCTCCTAACTACAGCCAAGGCAATTGATTTATTTAGGTTAGGACTAAAATAGCTTGAAGTTACATGTCCTAGCATATCTATAGGCTTTGATTTAATGTCTGAAACAATTTGAGCACCTTCTTCCAAAATTTCTTTTGGATCATCTGTAAGTAGTCCTACCAATTGCTTTCTATCTTCTCTAATAGTATCACTTCTATATAAAGATCTTTTACCAATGAAGTCATATTTCTTTTTACTTACAATCCAATCCATCTGTAAGTCTGAAGGAGTCATTGTGCCGTCTGTATCTTGTCCAACAATAATGAAACCTTTTTCAGCTCTGAGTAGATGCATTGTTTCAGTACCATAAGGTGTCAAATTAAACTCTTTCCCAGCTTCTATACACATTTTCCATAATGAATGTCCATATTTTGACTCTATGTTAATTTCATAGCTTAGTTCACCCGTAAAACTTATTCGCATTATTCTACAATTTATATTTTCAAGTTTAGCTTCTTTAAATGACATATGAGGAAAGTTTTCATCACTTAAATCTAAATTTGGAAAAAGTTTGTTAAGAATTTTTTTTGAATTTGGGCCACAAATACTTGCTGTAGAATAATGGTCTGTCACTGATGTTAAATAAACATCTAACTCTGGCCACTCCGTTTGTAAATAATCCTCAAGTTTGCTTAATACATTTGCAGCTCCCCCAGTAGTGGTTGTCATTAGGTAATGATTTTCAGATATTCTTGTAGTAACACCGTCGTCATAAACCATACCATCCTCATTTAACATAAGTCCGTATCTACATTTTCCGATTGCAAGTTTTGACCAAGCATTTGTGTAAACTCGATTTAAAAATTCTGATGCATCTGTTCCTTGGATATCAATTTTTCCGAGAGTTGATGCATCTAAGATACCCGCACTATCACGTGCGGCTTTACTTTCTCTTTGAACAGCATCATGCATATTTTCCCCGTTTTTTGGATAGTACCAAGGTCTTTTCCACTGACCAACATTTTCAAATTCTGCATTATTTTTTACGTGCCATTCATGCATAGATGTTTTTCTTACTACTTCAAAAAATTTTCCAACATTTCTCCCAACTATTGTTCCGAAGGTTAATGGTGTGAATGGCGGTCTAAATGTAGTTGTTCCTAATGTACCCATTTTTACACCAGCTGTATCAGCTATAATCCCAAGTGCGTGCATATTAGATAACTTTCCCTGATCTGTTGCCATACCAGTCGTTGTATATCTTTTTACATGTTCAATTGATCTAAAGCCTTCTTTTAAGGCTAATTTAATATCTTTTGCAGTTGAGTCATTTTGAAAATCTATAAAACATTTTGTTTTACCTAAAGGTATTTTATTTGGTAAAAGCCATATATTTCTTTTATCATTTTCTTTAGAGCAAATAATATTTGTATCCTGGTAATCTTGATTATCTATATCTAAGAATTTATTAATTTTATTGACTGTTTTATCAATAATATTTTCTAAATCAAAATCTCCATTGCATGAACCAACAGAAATTTGATCTTCACTATTTTCTTTTGGTAAGAATACTTGGTCTTCATTTCTAAAATCTAATTTACCTCCAGATTGGGTATGCATATGCACCATAGGTGTCCATCCACCACTCATACCCAAACAGTCACAACTTAATTTAATCTTATCACCTACAGTTGTATTTCCATCTTCTGATAGTTTCATTATTTCTAATGAATTTATTTTTCTGTATCCAAAAGTATTTGTTACGACATGATTAAAGTATATTTTTATTCCTAGGCTTTCTGCTTGTTTGATTATTTCAGAGCTAGCAGATTTTCTTAAATCAACAATTAAATTCTTTATACCTTTTTTATGAAGTGAAATTGAAGTTTCGTATGCACTATCATTATTTGTAAATAATATTATGTTTTCTCCACAGGTAACACCATAATAATCCAGGTATTTGTTTATTGAATTAGATAATAATATTCCTGGTCTATCATTATTATTGAATACAAGTGGTCTTTCAATTGATCCAGTTGCAATTACAACTTTTTTTGCTCTTATTTTCCATAATCGTTGTCTAATCTTATTTTTCTTTTTTTCCTCTGGTAAATGATCAGTTAAATTTTCTTTAGCTAAAAGAAAATTGTATCCATGATAAGCTGCAATACTTGTTCTTGTCTTAATTGTTAAATTACTTAATTTTTTAATTTCTTGAATTTCATTTTTTAACCATTCACTTGATAATTTATTATCAATCTTAATAGACTCATTGTTTTGATAAATTGTAGAACCACCAAGTATTTTTTTGTCATCTACTAATAAAGTTTTTAAATTATTTTTTGCAGCCATTTTTGCAGCAATAATACCTGAAACTCCACCACCAATTACTAATACATCGTAGTGAACATATTTGTGATCATAGATATCAGGATCTGGTTCTGTAGGAGATTTTCCCAAACCCGCAGATAATCGTATTAATGGTTCATATACTTTTTTCCAAAAACTCTTTGGCCACATAAATGTTTTATAATAAAAGCCTGCAGGAATTAACGGTGATATAAAATTATTAATACCCCCAATGTCAAATTTTACGTTAGGCCAGCAATTTTGAGAACTTGCTTCTAATCCTTCATACAATTCTAACTCTGTCGCTCTTACATTTGGTTCTGTTAGGTCTTTTTTACTACCAATTTGACAAATTGCATTAGGCTCTTCTGCTCCACAAGAAACTATACCCCTTGGTCTGTGATATTTAAAACTTCTACCGACTAAATGAATACCATTTGCCAAAAGTGCAGATGCCAAAGTATCACCCTCATATCCAAAGTAAGTCTTGCCATCATATTTAAATGAAACTCTCTTAGTTTCATCAATATATTCAGTTTTATGAATTCTATAATTTGGCATTACTTATAACTAACAGGAGGTTTTTCACCCATTTTATAAACAGATAATATTTTATCATTCGATGTGTCTCTAACGACGTTGAACCATTTCCTACATCCGTGAACATGATTCCATCTTTCAAACTGAATACCTTTAATATTTTTTCTCATAAATAGGTATTCCGCCCATTCATCATCGCTAAGTTCAGTTGGTTGTTTTGGTCTAACTATATGAGCTTCGCCACCTGAAGAAAATTCACTTTGATCTCTCTCTCCACAAAATGGACAATTAATTAAAAACATTACTAATGTGCAACTGCTGCAGCACCATGTTCATCAACAAGATCACCGCTTACAAATCTATTCAAATTAAATGCTGCATTTAATTTATGTGGCTCATCATTTGCAATTGTGTGCGCAAACAAATCTCCCGATCCTGGAGTAGCTTTAAAACCACCAGTACCCCAACCACAATTAAAATATAAACCTTTTATATTAGTTTTACTTATAATAGGACTTGCATCTGGACATATATCAACAATTCCTCCCCATTGTCTTAACATCTTCATTCTACTAAAAATAGGGTAGAGCTCTAGAATAGCCTTTAAAGTTTCTTCTACAATATTATGACTACCTCTTTGTGTATATGAAACATATGAATCTGTTCCCGCACCTATAACTAATTCGCCTTTATCCGATTGACTTACATAAGCATGAACAGCATTTGACATTACAACAGTATCAATAATTGGTTTTACTGGCTCTGAAACTAACGCTTGTAATGGTTTACTCTCAAGAGGAAGTTTTAATCCAGCCATATTTGCAATTACACTTGAGTGGCCTGCTGCAACAACTCCAATTTTATTAGTTTTTATAAATCCTTTAGTGGTTTCTAATCCTTCAACTCTATCTCCATTTCTCTTTATTCCTTTAACTTCACAGTTTTGAATTATATCAACACCCATTTCACTTGCGCCTCTTGCATAACCCCAGGCTACAGCATCATGTCTTGCAGTTCCCGCTCTTCTTTGTAACGTTCCACCCATAACAGGGTATCTGATATCAGGTGATGTATTTATAATTGGGCAAAATTTTTTAACTTCCTCAGTATTTAACCAAACAGCATCAATTCCGTTTAGTCTATTGGCATGTGTTCTTCTTTTTAAATCTCTTACATCTTGAAGATTGTGAGCTAAATTCATTACACCTCTTTGACTGAACATCACATTGTAGTTTAGCTCTTGAGATAAATTTTCCCATAGTTTAAGCGCATGATCGTATAAACCAGCACTAGCATCCCATAAATAATTTGATCTAATGATTGTAGTGTTACGCCCTGTATTTCCACCACCAATCCAACCTTTTTCTAAGACTGCAATATTTTTTAAATTATGTTTCTTTGCTAAATAATAAGCAGTAGCTAAACCGTGTCCACCACCACCCACAATAATAGCTTCGTATTCTTTTTTTGGCTCTGGATTTCCCCAAGCTTGTTGCCAATTCTCATGCTGTGATAAAGCATTTTTTATTAGAGAGAATACTGAATATTTGTTTTTCATATTTTGGAGAAATTACTTGAATATGATTGAATATTCAATGATTTCAAGTTACACATATTATCGTGGAAGGATGGGTGAGCTGGTTTAAACCAGCGGTTTGCTAAACCGCCGTACGCTTGAAAAGGTGTACCGAGGGTTCGAATCCCTCTCCTTCCGCCACTAATAAAGCGGATTATTTCTAAAAAAATCTTTTAAAAATATTGGTTTTTGAGACAAAATGTATCTATAGACATTGTAATTCTCCATAACCCTCTGAACATAGTTTCTGGTCTCTTTAAACTTAATAAGTTCTACCCAATCAACATAATCGATTTGTTTCTTTTGAGGATCTTTATTTATTTTTTTCCAATACTTCACTCTTTTTGGTCCTGCATTATATGCTGCTACAGCGAAAGGGTAGGATCCATCATAATCAAGAATTAAACCTGCAATATAAAAAGATCCTAAATTTATATTATACTCAGGACTTGTTGTTAAACGAGATTTTGAATAAGAAACTTTTGCCTGCTTAGCAACTGTCTTTGCAGTATAAGGCATCAACTGCATTAAACCTTGTGCTCCAACTCTACTTCTCGCAGATATATCAAACTCACTTTCTTGTCTTATAATAGATAAAATTAAAGCTTGTTCTGGTATTTTTCTTGATCCAACTTTATTCGGAGTGCTTATTACTGGATAATTATATTTGTTATGAAACCTTTTTTGATAAGATGCTATTTTAGAAACCTGAATAGCAAAATCAAATCTAGAGATGTCAGTTGCTAGTTTTGCTGCCAATATTTCACTCCCCGCTGAAACATTGTCGTTTGCTAGAAATCTTAAAATATGTTTCGTATATTTATCTTTTTTTACTTCATCTAATAAATGTACTATTGCGACTAACTTATTTTTGTAAAAACTTTCAGCATAATTTTTATCAACTTGAATACTTTCTTTAAGTTCAAAAGTTTTATTTGGATATATTTTCATATGAGATAATTGACCATAATAAGTTGTTAGATATTTCGAACCTTCTTTAAACCATTTGTCTGCTTCCTCCTTATTATTTAGTGCTAAATTCACTTTTCCAAGCCAATAAGCACCTCTTGATAAGCTAATTGGATATCCAACATTATTATAAAATTTAGTAAAATGACTTTTTGCTAAAATTGGGTCTTTTAAGAAACTTAAAGCAATCCATCCACTCATCCATTCAGCTTCAGCTAATTCGGCACCCTCTGATAGACCATGTTTACTTGTAATTTTATAAGCTTGCTCATATCTTTTCTTGTAAATAAGTGATCTCGCAATTATTGATCTTTCAACCCACCATTTATCTGGGCGAACCATATAGTCTTTATTATTTTTGATACTTAGTAAAATTTCTAAAGAACTATCAACTCTTCCTCTTTTCCTTCTCCATTTGAGTCTATCATAATTTAAACCTGCATCCTTTTTTAAACTTGCAGGGACATTCGATATAGCGCTATCAACACCATAAGATCTGCTCATTAACAGTTGCCTTGCTGTATATAAAAGTTGATAATCTTTAGGAAGATATCTTAACATTCTTTTAAGGTCCCAATATTTATTCTCCCAAGCTAAATAATCAGCTCTTTTAATATAATCACTACTGTTCAAATATTTTTTAAATTTCTTTCTAAAAAAAATAAGATCATTTTTACTTAAATCAGCTGTAATAAATCCTTCTTTTATTAAATTTATAGCTGTCTCTTTATTTTTTGATAACAAAGCATCGCCTAGCATCATTTTTCCAAATCCACTTAAAGGAGGGTGTTTATCGAACCACTGTATAATTTCATTTTTAGTATGATTTTTAGAATTTATTTTATGCTCTCCTAAGTAACGAACTCTATCTATCCTTGGATAATCTTTTACTCTTTCGATAAACTGTTTATATTCTGTAAAAGTAGCCCTGTTACCAGTTGTAAGTAGATGTCTCCATTGAATAAAATCATAAATAGATTTTGCTCTTGCTTTACTTGCTACTTTTTTTGCATCCTTCCAATTACTTTTCTCCATAAATGAAATAGCTTGTTTTGCATATTTCAAATCTCTATCGCTATAAAATTTTTGTTTTTTAATCTTTCTTAATTTTTCTTTAACTATTAGAGGCTTATTTTTTGGAATTATTACACCATCAATTTTCTTAAATATCTCAGTGGTAGTAATTTTTATTTCTTTTTGAATTTCATCATCTTTTTCAGTTGGTTTTGGTAGAGGAATAATTTCAGCTATTTTTTTTGTTGTATTTTTTTCATTTAAATCTGGTTTTTTAATAGGAAGTATAGTTTCATTTGAAAAAGCAGATTGAAACGATAAGAAAAAAAGGATAATTGTTGTTAATAATTTTAAATACATTTTATTAAATCAAACAACTTATGTTATAAATAATTATGTTTAAAGGATCAAATGTAGCATTAATTACACCGTTTAAAGACAACAAGCTTGACGAAGAAAGTTACATAAAAATAATAAATCATCATCTGGAAAATGGAACAAATGGGTTAGTTCCAGTTGGAACAACAGGTGAGTCACCAACATTATCACATGATGAACATGAAAGAACAATTGAATTGTGTATAAAAGAAGCAACCGGTAAACTTCCCATAATAGCCGGTACAGGATCTAATTCTACAGAAGAAGCTGTATCATTAACTAAACATGCTGAAAAAGCTGGTGCGGATGGTGCTTTAGTTGTTACACCATATTATAATAAACCTACTCAAGAAGGATTATATCAACATTATAAATCAATTAATGATAACTGTGGAATTCCAATTATAATCTATAATATACCGAGCCGTTCAGTCATAGATATGAGTGTTGAAACAATGGCTAGATTGTATGAACTAAAAAATATAGTTGGAGTTAAAGACGCAACTGGAGATCTAAATCGTGTTGATCAACAAAAAGAAAAAATGGGTAATGATTTCATTCAACTTACTGGAAACGATGATAATGCTTTTGAATTTAATAAACGAGGAGGAGTTGGAACAATTAGTGTTACGGCAAACGTAGCTCCTAAATTATGTTCTGAATTTCAAAAATTATCAAAATCTTCAAATGAGGATGATTTAAAAAAAGCTCAAGAACTTGATGATATGTTGCAACCTTTACATAAAAATTTATTTATAGAAAGCAATCCTTCACCAGTTAAGTATGCTGCTAAATTACTTGGCCTATGCGATGATACTGTAAGATTACCTTTGGTAAAAATAACTGAAAATACAAAAAAGGAAGTCGAGAAAGCATTGAAAGTAGCAAAACTTATTGATGAGTGATAAATCTACATCTGGCATCAAGATCATTACAATAAATCGAAAAGCATCTTTTAATTTTTTCTTTAAGGAGATCTTAGAAGCAGGAATTGTACTAAAAGGTTCTGAAATAAAATCTGTAAGAGATGGAAAAATAAATATAGCAGAGTCATACGCAGTTGAAAAAGAAGGAGAAATTTTTTTAATTAATTCGCATATACCCATATATAAACAAGCCAGTTATTCAAATCACAATCCTTACTCAGAAAGAAAATTGTTATTTAACAAAAGGGAAATTAACAAACTAATTGGTAAAATAAACGAGGATGGTCTAACTTTAGTTCCAACTAAAATGTATTTTAAAAAAGGTAAAGCTAAAGTTGAAATAGCAGTTGCAAAGGGCAAAAAACAATACGATAAGCGACAGACCAAAAAAACTAAAGATTGGAACCGTGAAAAAGCGAGATATTTCAGACGCTCAAGTTAAAAATGTATATCTATCAATAGGTTCTAATTTAGGAAATAGAATACATTTTTTAGAAAAATCTAAATATTTATTGGAAACTCATGATATTAAAATTATCAAAACATCTAGTTATTATGAGACTGAGTCATGGCCAGATCCTAGTTTTCCAAAATTTATTAATGCTGTATTACTGATAAAAACAAAATTAAATCAATTTGAGCTGTTTAAAATAATTAAGTCTATAGAAAAAAAATTAGGCAGAAAAATAGCACCTAAAAATCATCCAAGAAATTGTGATATTGATATATTAGATTTTAATGGAACGATTACTAAATCAAATAAAAAATTTATCAATTTAGAGATCCCGCATCCAAGAATGCATAATAGAAACTTTGTACTTATGCCGCTGTTTGAAATATGCAAAAATTGGTCTCACCCAAAATTAAAAAAAAATATAGTAAAACTCCTATCTTCTTTAAAAAAAAATAATTTAAGAAGTATTAAAGTTATCTAAATAAGTGATATAATAAATTGATGCTAAATTCTGACGAATTAATAAATAAGGTTAAATCATACAACAAGTTTCTTAACCCAGAAACTCTAAGCAAGGCATATGATTTTGCAGTAAAAGTTCATAAAGATCAAAAACGACAATCAGGAGATCCCTACGTCATTCATCCTGTTGCTGTTGCAAATATTTTAACTGAACTTAAGTTGGATAGTGCAACGATAGCAACTGGTTTACTTCACGATACTATTGAAGATACTTATGCAACTTACAAAACTATAGAAGAACAATTTGGAAAAGAAGTAGCGGACTTAGTTGATGGAGTTACAAAAATTTCAGTTTTTGAAAACCAAGCTATTTCTAATTCAAAAGCTGAAAATTTTAGAAAACTCATCCTGGCAACTTCTAAAGATATTAGAGTCCTTCTTGTCAAACTTGCAGATCGTTTGCATAATATGCGAACTTTGAAGGCTATTGATAAAGAGGAAAAAAGAAAAAGAATTGCTAAAGAAACTATGGAAATTTATGCTCCTCTAGCTGATAGAATGGGAATGAATAGAATAAGAGATGAACTTGAAGATCTTTCTTTTGATATTTTAAATCCTGAAGCAAGAAAAATGATCAAAGATAGATTAGACACAATAAAAGATAATAATTTGATTAATTATAATTCAGTTCTTAGTGAATTTGAAAATCTATTAAATGAAAATAATATTGATTTTAAAATTTATTCTAGAGAAAAAACACCTTTTTCTATTTGGAGAAAAATACAAAAAAAAAGAACCTCACTAGAGCAAATTACAGACATAATTGGTTTTAGAATAATTTTAGATAATGTTGAAAATTGTTACAAAACTTTAGGCGTAATTCATAATAAATGGAATTGCATACCTGGTAGATTTAAAGATTACATTTCATCTCCAAAAATAAATAAATATAAATCTCTTCATACAGCAGTGATCGGTCCAAATAAAAGACCTATTGAAATACAACTAAGAACACAACAAATGCATGAATTTGCGCAAAGAGGTATAGCTTCTCATTGGAAATATAAATCATCAGAAAAGTTTAACTCTTTAACTTGGAAGGAATATGATTGGTTAGCAGATCTAGTAGAAATTATTGATAAAAATGAAAATCCTGAACATTATTTTGAGTATACAAAACTGCAAATGTTTCAAGAAAATGTTTTTTGTTTTACACCAAAAGGGTCTGTTATAAAATTACCCAAAGAAGCAAGTCCAATTGATTTTGCTTATGCTGTTCACACTAAAGTAGGTGATACTGCAATTGGATGTGAAATAAATGGAAAGGAAAGCCCTTTACAATCAATATTGCGTAACGGAGATGTAGTTAAAATATTAACATCAAAAAAAGATTCACCATCGTTGCATTGGATAACAAGTGCTAAAACTGGTAAAGCTAGAGCTGCTATAAGAAGATACTGGCAATATAAAGAAGACAGCAAGCCTACTGAAAAAAAATATAACACTACACTTTGGATGTCTTTACCTGACAGACCTGGAATATTAGGTGACGTTACAACAATGATTGGAACGAATAATGTAAATATTTCAAGTGTTGAAATGGTGGAAAAGACTAAAAGAACCATTAATTTTAGATTCAACCTAATTATTCAAGATTTGAAAAACTTTACAAAACTTATTAGTGAGCTAAAACAGAAAGAATATAACTTCAAAATAATTAGACATAAAAACAAAAAATATGCTTTCTTTAAAAGATTCTTTAGCGGTTTTAAAAAAAACTAAGGCGCTTTTAGAGGGACATTTTGTTTTATCTTCAGGTTTACATTCACCCCAGTATGTTCAATGTGCTAAATTATTAAGTTATCCAAAAAAATCAGAAGAATTTTGTAAATCCTTAAGTACTAAAATAAAAAAACAATTCAAAAAAATTGATATAATTTTGTCACCAGCTATGGGCGGTATTGTAATAGGTTATATTGTTGGAAATTTATTGAATAAGGAGACAATATTTTGTGAAAGAGTTAATGGGAAATTTATTTTAAGAAGAGGTTTTTCAATTAAAAAAAATTCTAAAGTTTTGATAGTAGAAGACGTAATTACTACAGGTAAGTCAAGTTTAGAATGCGCTCGACTTGTAAAAAAATATAAATCAAAAGTAGTTGGATATGCGTGTTTGATAAATAGATCTAGTAAACCAAGTTTAAAAATTAAAGATAAAAATATTGTTTCGCAAATTAAATTAGAAATACCAACTTATAAAAAAAATGATTTACCAATTGAGTTAAAAAAAATTCCAATTACAAAACCTGGAAGTAGATATTTAAAATGAAATCTAGACTAGGTGTTAACGTAGACCATATTGCAACATTAAGAAACGCAAGAGGAGAGGGACATCCTGATCCTATTTCATATGCAAAACAAGTTATGAATTTTGGTGCTAATTCTATTACTATTCATTTAAGAGAAGATCGTAGACATATTCGAGATGAAGACGTAGCTATATTTTCAAAAATTAAAAGAGTACCAATAAATTTAGAGATGGCTGCTAACATTGAAATGCTTAAAATTGCGTTAAAATATAAACCTAATTTTGTTTGCATCGTTCCTGAAAAAAGAAATGAAATAACCACCGAAGGAGGTTTAAATATTACCAAAAACAAAAAAATAATAAAAAAAGTAATTAGTAAATTAAATTCGAAAAAAATTAGAACAAGTCTTTTCATCAATCCAAATATTAAAGATGTTTTTGCATCAAAAGAATTAAATGCAAAATGTGTGGAACTTCATACAGGAAAATTTGCTTTAAAAGTTAAAAATAACAAAAATTATTTAGTCGAGTTCAAAAAAATAAAAAATTGTGCCACGTTAGCAAAAAAACTAGGAATGGAAGTTCATGCAGGTCATGGCCTAGATTATAAATCAACTAAAATTTTAAGAAAGATTAAATCTATAGAGGAATTTAATATTGGACATTTTATAATTGGAGAGGCCATCATGTTTGGTATGAAAAAAGTAATCACTAATTTTAGAAAAATATTAAACTAATGATAATTGGTAATGGTGTTGATATTATTGATAATAAAAGAATAGAAAAATCCCTAAAAATTAAAGGTTTTAAAAAAAGACTCTTTACATTGAATGAAATTAAACAATCAAAAAAATACAGAAACAAAACAAATTACTTTGCAAAAAGATTTGCCGCTAAAGAAGCTTTCGTTAAATCAATAGGCACAGGGTTTAGAGATAATATTAATTTTAATGATATTGAAATATACAATAATAAGAAAGGATCACCTAAAATTAAAATTTCACAGAAAGTAAAAGATATATTAAAAAAAAAATTTAAATTAAAGAATTACAATATACATCTTTCACTTTCAGATGAAAAAAACCACTCAATTGCATTTGTTATTTTGAATAGAAAAAAATGAAAAATTTCATAATTGATAATACTAAAACATTATTTTATGCATTAATAATTGCAGTATTTATAAGATCAATATTAATCCAGCCATTTTATATACCATCATCATCAATGGAAACTAACTTGCTTGTGGGTGACAGATTATTTGTTACAAAATTCTCTTACGGATATAGTAAACATTCATTTCCTTTTAGTCCTCCCATTTTTAAAGGACGAATATTAAATAAAAACCCTAAAAGAGGAGATGTTATAGTATTTAAAACACCTGCTGATGATCGTACAGATTATATTAAAAGATTGATTGGTTTACCAGGTGATACAATACAATTTATTGATGGTGATTTATATATAAATTCTAATCAAGTATTAAAAACAATTAAAAGCAGAAATGATAAGTTATATTGTGGATCATCTCAAATTGATGTCAATATATTTGAAGAAAAACTTCCAAATGGAAAAAGTTATTTAGCGGCATATAGAACCGATATAACTTTTTCTAATTCAGATAAATACATTGTTCCTGAAAATCATTTTTTTTTCTTAGGTGACAATAGGGATTGTTCTAAAGACAGCAGATTTCTATCTGAAGTTGGTTATGTTAATCAAAATAATTTAGTTGGAAAAGCACAAATTTTATTTTTTTCATCTAATCCAAGGAAAGGAAGTATCTTTAATATTTTCAAATGGAATGAAATAGTTCGATTTGAAAGATTTTTTAATAAAATAATTTAAATAAATGAAGTTAAACAAACTACAAAAGAAAATAGGTATTAGCTTTAAAGATGATAAACTATTGATACAAGCTTTAACACACAAAAGTTTTGATACAAAAAATAATTATGAAAAACTAGAATTTTTAGGTGATAGAGTTTTAGGATTTGTTATATCAAAAAAACTTCTAGAGTTATATCCAAATGAAAAGGTCGGTATAATTGATAAGAAACTTGCAAATTTGGTTAATAAAAATAAGTGTTTTGAAATTGGCAATGAATTAGAATTGGATAACTATATTTTAACAGGAAACACAGAAAAGAAAAAAAAAATCAATATAGAAAAAAAAATTATATCTGATTGTTGTGAGTCTTTGATAGGAGCTATTTATATAGATAAAGGTTTTGAGGCTTCATCTAAATTTATACTAAATTATTGGAAAAATTATTTAAACTTATCAGATGTTACAGTAATCGACTCTAAGACGAGATTACAAGAATATTCATTGAAGAAATTTAAAACATTACCAATATATAAACTTATTTCTAATACAGGACCAAGACATAAACCTAATTTTAAAATTAGTGTAAAAATTAAGGATAGCAAAACAGTTATCGCTGATGGTAGTTCAAAAAAAAATGCAGAACAAGCCGCAGCTATGAAACTTTTAGAAACTATTAAAGTATAATGAATTGGCAAGATAAAGGATACTTACTTTCAAAAAATAAATATAATGAAAATTCTCTAATATCTGAATTTTACACTGAAAATCATGGAAAAATTTCTGGAATTATTTTTGGAGGAACCTCAAAAAAAATAAAAAACTATCTATTTGAGGGTAATAAATTGCACATTAATTACAATTCAAAATCTCAATCAAAAATTGGTTCTTTAAAAGTTGAAATTGATGAATTTAAAACTCCTTATTTTTTAGAAGACAAGCAAAAACTTCTTTGTATAATTTATACAATGAATTTGATTAAAATTTTAACAGTAGAGAACGAAAAAAATAGAGAGATTTATTACTTAATTGATAATTATTTTAAGATGTTAAAAGATGAAGAGTGGCTCTCAAAGTTTGTAAATTGGGAGTTAAACTTTTATAAATTAATTGGATATGACATAGACTTTAATGATTATGTAGAAGAGGTTTCTGAAGGTAATAAAATTAATTATAAATTAAAAAATTCAAACAAAATCATTCCAAATTTTTTAGTAAATAAAAATGAAGAAAATATTAGCTTTGAAGATACTTTTGATGCTTTAAAAATTGTAGGAGATTTTTTAGATAAAACAATAGTTAAACCGAATAATCTTAATTTTCCTAAAACAAGATTTAATTTTCAAAATTCTTTAAAATTAATCTAATTTTATTTGATCAGCAAAATAGGTTATAATTGCACTTGCTCCAGCTCTTTTAAAGGAAACTAGACTTTCATATATCGATTTTTTATCTAATATATTCTTTGAAATGGCATTTTGTATGAGACTATATTCCCCTGATACTTGGTATGCAATAACTGGAATTTTAAAATTATTCTTAACTTCCCTAATTATATCAAGATAAGGCATCCCTGGTTTTACTATAATCATGTCTGCTCCTTCTTTTATATCTAATGCAACCTCTCTTAATGATTCATAATTGTTTTTAAAATCCATTTGATAAGTTTTTTTGTCTCCTTTTAAGAGACTTCTTGATCCAACTGCATTTCTGAATGGGCCATAAAAACTTGATGCATACTTAACAGCATATGATAAAATTTGAACATCTTTAAGATTATTTTTATCTAAAGCTTTACGAATTTTTAAAACTCTACCATCCATCATATCTGATGGGGCAATCACATCGCAACCCATTTTTGCCTGCAATATTGATTGTTTAATCAATATTTCTAATGTTTCATCATTTAAAATTTCATTTTTTTTAATTATTCCATCATGACCATGTGATGTATATGGATCTAATGCAACATCACACATTATTCCAATTTCGTTCTTATAATTTTTTTTGATGAATTTTATTGCTTGGCAAACTAAATTATTTTCATTTAATGCTTCATTTCCAAATTCATCTCTTTTTCTTGGATTTGTATAAGGGAATAAAGCTACCATGGGTATTCCCAATTTTAGTGCTTTATCAACTACTCTTTTTAATTTATCAATAGAGTACCTAAAAACATTTGGCATTGAATTAATTGGAACTTTTTTTGCTTTTCCTTCAGTAAGAAAGATAGGTAAAATAAAATCATTGTAAGATAGATCATTATCTTGAACTAATCTTCTAGACCAACTGAATTTTCTTGATCTTCTCAATCTTAAATTAGGATAGTTACCTGTGATAATCATTATCAATTAATTTTTTTGATGCGACAATAGTAATATTTAATATAATAGTCTATAAGATAGTAGAGCACCGATGTCACAATTATTCAATGATTTCCAAAAACAAGATGTAAAATTTGATATCATAAAATTAAAACAAGCTTGTGATGAAGTATTAAAAATAAAAGGTTTTGATACAAGTCTGGGAATACCTCACTTCGCCGGTATACCCCTAAATCAAATTCCAGGTGATCCAGACTCTGTTAAAGGAAATAATGTAAGAGGCATTTATTGGACTAAACCAGATAGTACAGGTGTTGAGGTACAGAGGGAAAGTAAAATTGATGAACATAAATATACAGAATTTGTTGATGACTTTAAAAATACTTATTTCAAAGAAGTTTATGACCAATTAACAAAAAAGTATAAATTAGGTAGGATGAGACTTCTTCTTAAAGAGCCAAGATCAACATTGAGTTGGCATAGAGATCCGGAGCCAAGGCTTCATATACCTATATACACAAATCCTGGAGCAATAATGGTTGTTGATAATGTTGCAAAACATATGCCAGCAGATGGCTCTGTTTGGATTACTAATAATACTAAATATCACAATGCATTTAATGGGGGTGAAGAAAATAGAGTTCACCTTGTTGCTTGTGTTTTAAATTACAAATTTAATTAAATTGAAAAAAATTTTTATTGCTTCAGATCATGGTGGTTTTAATTTAAAAAAGAATATTTTAAAATATTTTAATAAAAATTATCCAATAAAAGATCTGGGACCAAAACAAAATAAGAAGTCCGTTGATTACCCTGATTTTGCTCATAAACTTTGTAAACAAGTGGCAAAAAATAAGAATCATGTAGGAATACTTGTTTGTGGTTCAGGAGTAGGAATGTCTATTGCTGCAAACAAAAATAAGGGAATACGCGCAGCTTTATGCTATTCAGTAAAAAATGCCAAATTATCGCGATTGCATAATGATGCAAATGTTATAACATTAGGAGAAAGGCTTATTAAAAAAACAGTTGCCTTAAAATGTGTTGAAAGCTTTATAAAAACTGAGTTTGAAGGCGGTAGACATATAAAAAGAATTAAAAAAATATAGGTAAATAAATGTCTAGTGAAAAAAAATATTTAAATACGCAATATGAAAACTTTTTTGAAAAAAAATTGTCTGAAGCTGATCCAGAAATATTTGATGCAGTAAATAAAGAATTAATCAGACAACAAAACCATATTGAATTAATCGCATCTGAAAACATCGTTTCACAAGCTGTTTTAGAAGCACAAGGTTCTGTACTAACAAATAAGTATGCAGAAGGTTACCCAGGTAAAAGATATTATAACGGTTGTGAACATGTTGATGTTGCCGAGTCACTTGCTAACGATAGGTTAAAAAAACTCTTTAATTGTAAATTTGCTAATTCTCAACCTCATTCTGGTGCTCAGGCTAATGGAGCGGTTTTTTTAGCCTTATTAAAGCCAGGTGACACATTTATGGGAATGAGTTTAAATTCTGGAGGCCATATTACTCATGGTCTTAAAATTGCAATGTCAGGCAAATGGTTTAATGCAATAAGTTACGATGTGGACAAAACATCTGAATTAATCGATTATGACGAAGTTGAAAGATTAGCAATTGAAAATAAACCTAAACTTATAATTGCTGGAGGTAGTGCATATTCTAGGGTGATTGATTTTAAAAGATTTAGAGAAATTGCTGATAAGGTTGGAGCATTTTTTATGGTAGATATGGCTCACTTTTCAGGTCTTGTTGCTGGTAAAGGCTATCCAAATCCTGTTGATCATGCTCATGTCGTTACATCTACAACTCATAAAGTTTTTAGAAGCGCCAGAGGTGGAATTATTTTAACAAATCACGAAGATATTTATAAAAAAATTAATACAGCTGTATTTCCTGGTTATCAGGGTGGCCCTCTGATGCATATAATAGCAGCAAAAGCAGTTGGATTTAAAGAGGCATTAGAACCTTCTTTCAAAGAATATATATCTAATGTTTTAGCTAATGCAAAAATACTTGCAGAAACATTAAAAACAAATGGATTTAAGATTTATTCTGGAGGAACTGATACTCATTTAATGTTGGTAGATTTAAGACCTTTTGGTGTTAAAGGTAATGCTGCAGCTGAAAGTTTATCACGTGCTAATATAACGTGTAATAAAAATGGAATTCCATTTGATACAGAAAGTCCAATGGTAACGTCAGGTATAAGACTAGGTTCTCAGGCAGCAACTACTCGAGGATTTGGTTTAAATGAATTTAAAATAGTTGGTGAGTTAATTACTAAAGTAATTAAAGGTTTGTCATCCAACCCTGATGATAATACTAAAATAGAAGACGAAGTAAGAAAAGAAGTTGTTGATTTATGTTCAAATTTCCCAATTTATAAAAATTTGGGATAATGAATTATGATTTGTCCCTGTGATAAAAAAGGTGAAACTTCAGTTGTAGATTCTAGACCTACTGAAGATGGAACAGCTATAAGAAGAAGGAGGCTTTGTAGCTGTGGTCAAAGATTTACTACATTTGAAAGAGTTCAATTTCGTGAGCTAACAATTGTAAAAAAAAATGGAAGAAAATCTCCATTTGATAGAGATAAATTGTCTAAATCCATTTATGTAGCTCTAAAAAAAAGACCTCTTGATACTGAAACAGTAGAAAAATTTATTTCTAAAATTTCTCGATCATTAGAAGAATTTGGTCAAAGTGAAATTTCTTCGAACACAATAGGCACAATGGTAATGGACGGATTAAAAGAATTGGACCCAGTTGCTTATGTAAGATTTGCATCAGTATATAGAAATTTTAGAGAAGAAAAAGACTTCGTTCAATTTGTTGATAAAATCGATGTCTTTAAGAAAAGATAAATCATCAGAAAAAAATAAAGCATTCATGAGATTGGCACTAGAACTTGCCAATCAAAATAAAGGGTTAACAGGATTAAATCCATCGGTTGGATGTGTAGTAACCCATAAAGATGAAATCATTTCTTACGGAAAGACAGATATTAATGGCAGACCTCATGCTGAAGTAGCTGCCTTAAAAAATAATAAAATAAATTTCAAAAATTCAAATATGTATGTAACATTAGAACCCTGTATTCATTATGGAAAAACACCACCTTGTACAAACATTATTATAAAAAAAAAGATTAAATTAGTTAATTATTCCATTGAAGATTTTGATAAACGAACAGCAAAAAAAACAAAAGGTGTTTTAAAAAAAAATAATATTATGGCTAAAATTGGTTTAATTAAAAATGAGGCAAATCAATTTTATAAAGATTATAAATTTTCAAAATTTAATGATATTCCATACGTTACTGGAAAATTAGCTGTTTCCAAGAATAATAAAATTTATTTATTTAAAAAAAAAATTACAAATGAACATTCTCATAAAGTGTCTCATTTATTAAGATATAGAAATCAAGCAATTTTAACATCTTATAAAACTATTAACTCTGACAATCCTAATTTAAATTGTAGAATTCAAGGTTTAGAAAAGTTTTCACCAGTAAAATTTATCATCGATAAAGATTTAAAGACTAAAATAAATTCTAAAGTATTAAAACCTAGCTCAAATAAAACTTATATTTTTCATAATAAAAAAGATAAAAATATTATTAATAAATTTAAGAATAAAAATGCAAAACTTATTTTTATGAAAATAGAAAATAATTGTTTTGATTTAAATACAATTTTAAAAAAAATATACGCATTAGGTTATGCAAATTTATTACTTGAGACGGGTCCAAATCTTTTAAAATCTTTTTTAAACAATAATTTAATAAATGATTTTTATTTATTCAAAGCTGATAATAAAATTAATTTAAAAAATTCAGTTTCACTGGATTCTTTTATTGATTTATTGTCTAAAAAATTTAAAAAAAGATCTCAAATTAATACTTTTTTAGATAAAGAAAAACTTTTTAGGTATCAGTAAATGTTTAATGGAATAATTTTTAATAAAGGTAAAATTACAAATATTACCAAAAGAGCTAAAGGAATAAATCTCTTTATCAAGTCAAAATTAAAATTAACTAATAAGCAATTAGGAATATCTATTTCCTGTGATGGTGTCTGCCTAACATTAATATCATATAAAAAAGGTGTATCTGAATTTTATTTATCAAATGAAACAATTAGAAAATCAAAATTTAAGAAATCTAATGTTGGTGATTATGTTAATTTAGAATTACCTTTAAAGTATGGACAAAATATTTCAGGTCACATATGCCAAGGACATGTTGATACAGTAAGTAAAGTCACAAATTTAACAAATGTAGACAAATCTACAATTTACGAATTCAGTATTGATAAAAAATTTTATAAATATTTAGTTGAGAAAGCTTCAATTTTGATAAATGGTGTGTCTTTAACTATAGCCAAGATAAAGAAGAATAAATTTGAAATTTGGGTTATTCCACATACATTAAAACTTACAAATTTAGCAAATATTAAAAAAAATGATTTAGTTAATATTGAAATAGATATTTTATCTAAATATGTAAAAAAATTTATTAATGATAAAAAATAAATTTAGTCCAATAGAAAAGATTATTTCCATCTCCAAAAGAGGGGGGATGTATATTCTTGTTGACGATGAAAATCGAGAAAATGAGGGCGATTTAGTATTTAATGCCAGTGATGTTAATTCTAAAAAAATTAACTTCATGGCAAAAAATGGCAGAGGTTTAATTTGTCTAACACTAAATAAAAATCAAGCAAATAAACTCGGACTAACATTTATGGCTCCTGTTAATCAATCAAGAAATCAAACAGCCTTTACCATTTCAATAGAGGCAAAGAAGGGAATAACAACAGGTATTTCAGCTAAAGACCGATCACGAACAATAAAAGTTGCTACTAAAAAAAATGTATTAAAAAAAGAAATAGTTTCTCCTGGTCACGTATTTCCAATTATTTCTCGAGAAGGGGGAGTTCTTGTTAGAGCTGGTCATACAGAAGCATCAGTCGATATAGCCAGACTTGGTAACAAAGTTCCAGCTGCTGTAATATGTGAGATTATGAATGAAGATGGTTCGATGGCAAAAGGCGATGACTTATTAAAATTTGCTAGTAAACATAAACTTCATATTGCAAAAATTGAAGACTTAATTTCATACAGACTAAGAAAAGAAAATCTTATTAAATTAAAAAAAACATCTACAATTAATTTAAATAATCAAAAATTCAAAATTTATGTCTTTGAGAACTCAATTGATGGTTCTGAACATTTTGCATTAGTTAAGGGTAAAGTTAATAAAAGTAAATCACCAAGAGTTAGAGTTATTTCATCTAATGTAGTTCAAAATTATCTAATTAATCAAAAACTTCCTAACTCATTTGAAAAAACTTTAAAATATTTTAAAAAATTCAGCAATTGTGTTATGATTTTTATAAGAGATCCAAATTTAAAATCTGTTACTCAAACACTTAAAGAATTTAAAGATAAAAAGTCTAAAACGAAGGAAAAGGATCAATTAATAAAAAGTTATGGTATTGGAGCTCAAATAATTAAATCTTTAAAAATAAAAAAAATGATATTAGTTACTAGAACTCTAAAAAAGGTTGTTGGGTTGGATGGTTATGGTATCAAGATTATTAAACAAGAAATAATAAAATGAAAAATAAAGTATTGATTATACAAGCAAACTATTACAAAGATATCTCAGCTGCTCTTCTCAAAAGTGCTAAGAATGAATTAAAGAATTTTGCAAAGATCAATATAGTCTCTGTACCGGGTGTATTTGAGATACCTGTAGTTATTTCCAAAAATTTAAAAAAATATGACGGTTTTGTAGCACTTGGATGTGTAATTAAAGGTCAAACGCCTCATTTTGATTTTATATCTAAATCAACGACTGATGCAATTATGAATATATCTGTGGATTCAAAAAAACCCGTTGGCAATGGAATAATTACTTGTTTAAATAAAAAACAAGCTATAGTACGTGGCAAAAAAGGTAGAGAAGCAGCTAACGCAGTAAAATCAATATTATCTTTATAGAATGTCACTTCATTTTAGTAAAAAAAATAATCCAAGGGTTATTATAATACAGAAGCTTTACAGCAAATATTATAACAATGAAGTAGAATTAAATTTTCCAAAACATCGTTTCAAAAAATTTATAAAAGATGTAGTTAATGGCACAATTGAAAGAGATGATGTAATTCACGAAGAAATTACAAATCATTTAAATGATGATTTAAAAATATCAAACCTAGATAAAGTTTTTCAAGTAATAATTAAAAGTGCAATTTTTGAATTAATGTATAAACCAAAAATATCTTCAAAAATTATTATTAAAGAATACCTTAATGCCTCTAATTTCTTTATTAATTTATCACAAACAAAATATTTGAATGCTTTGCTTGATAAAATTTCAAAGAAATTAAGAAACTAATGAATGAAGAATTTTTAATAAATACTTATTTAAAAAAATTAGCTACAAATAATCCATCTTCGCTTAATTTAAATGATGATGTTTTTTTTGATAAAACTAAAAAATTAGTTATTTCGGTTGATACCTACAACGAGGGTATACACTTTTTAAATTTTAAAAAACCAGACCTTGTTATAAGAAAAATAATAAGATCATCTATATCAGACATTTATGCTAAAGGGGTAAAACCAAATTATTTCTTTTTAGCTGGTTCAGGTAACAAAAATCATTTTACAAAAAAAAATATGTCATTAATTAACAAATCCTTATCCAATGAACAAAATAGATTTGATATAAAATTATCAGGCGGCGATACTACATCCTCAAAAAATCTAAGTTTTACAGTTATATCTTTAGGATATTCGAATAAAATTGTTTATAGAAATAAAGCAAAAATTGGAGACGACATTTATTTAACTGGTAATATAGGTGATAGTTACATTGGTTTAAAAGCTTTAAAAAAGGAAATTAATTTAAACTCAAATCAAAAAAAATATTTTATTGATAAATATTATTCACCCAATCTACCTATAAAGTTTAGTTTACATCTTTTTAAAATCGCAAACTGTTCTATGGACGTTTCAGATGGTTTGGTAATTGATCTGAATAAATTAATAAATAAACAAAAACTTGGTTATTTAATTGATATAGATAGGATCCCGATATCAAATCATTTAAAACAATTAATTAAACACAAAAAACTGAAGGCATTAGACTATTTATTCAAAGGTGATGACTATCAAATTTTATTCACAGCTTCTAAGTCAAAGAGAAAATATATAAAAACTTTATCATCTAAAATGAATCAAAAAATTTCTATTATTGGGCAAATTAATACTAAATCAAAAAATTACTTATTAGATAATAGGAGAATTCCAATAAAATACCTTAAATATCAAGGTTATTCTCATATATTCTAAGAAGTTAAATATTGCCTTTTATAATCTTTTTTGTAATGTCCGCATTTTAAAAAATAACTAAAACACTTATTTAAGGAATTATATGTCTGTTGATACCATCTTATTATACACAATTTTTGCTGGAATTTTATCCATTGTATATGGATTTATTACAGGATCTTCAATTTTAAATGCAAGTGCAGGAAATGCAAAGATGCAAGAAATTGCTTCAGCTATTCAAATTGGAGCAAAAGCATATTTAAACAGACAATATAAAACAATTGCTATTGTCGGTGTTGTTGTTTTAGTTATTATTAGTTTTGCTTTTTCATTATTAGTAGGAATTGGATATTTAATAGGTGCAGCATTATCCGGTATAGCAGGTTATGTTGGTATGTTAGTTTCTGTTCAAGCTAATGTACGTACAGCTGAGGCATCAAGAAAAGGTTTATCTCAAGGCCTTTCAATAGCATTTAAATCTGGAGCAATCACAGGAATGTTGGTTGCTGGTTTAGCATTATTAGCTATTGCAGTTTATTACTACATATTATTGTCAGCTGGTGTTGAGGAAAGAGAAATTGTAAATGCATTAGTTGCTCTAGGTTTTGG
The DNA here is from genome assembly GCA_902543575.1 of uncultured Pelagibacteraceae bacterium. Classification (GTDB taxonomy): domain Bacteria; phylum Pseudomonadota; class Alphaproteobacteria; order Pelagibacterales; family Pelagibacteraceae; genus Pelagibacter. Next base: position 54,125 of record CACBYV010000008.1, read on the forward strand.
TGCTTCTCTAATATCTATATTTGCAAGATTAGGTGGTGGAATTTTTACAAAAGGTGCTGATGTTGGTGCAGATTTAGTTGGAAAAGTTGAAGCAGGTATTCCAGAAGATGACCCTAGAAATCCAGCTGTTATTGCAGACAATGTAGGTGATAATGTGGGAGATTGCGCAGGTATGGCAGCAGATTTATTTGAAACATATGCTGTAACTATTGTTGCAACTATGGTTCTTTCATCAATTTTCTTTGTGTCAGATTTGAATATGATGGTTTACCCATTGAGTATTGGCGCGGCTTGTATTTTAACATCTATAGTAGGTACTTTTTTTGTAAAACTTGGACAATCAAAAAATATAATGAATGCTTTATATAAAGGTTTTGTTGCAACTGCTATATTATCTTTGATTATTTTATATCCCATAACAGACTATGTTATTGGATTAGACACTAACTATTCTGTTAACGGAGTTTCTTTTAATGGCATGAGTTTATATTATTGTGGAGTTATAGGTTTAATTATTACTGGATTGTTAATATGGATTACTGAATATTATACCGGTACAGATTATAGACCAGTTAAAAGTGTTGCAGAGTCATCAACGACAGGGCATGGTACTAATGTTATTCAGGGTTTAGCTATATCAATGGAAGCAACAGCAATTCCAGCAATAATAATTGTTGCAGGAATATTGTTAACTAATTCAATAGCTGGTCTATTTGGTATTGCCATTGCTGTAACTACTATGCTTGCATTGGCTGGTATGGTCGTAGCTTTAGACGCATATGGACCAGTAACAGATAATGCTGGCGGGATTGCCGAGATGTCAAATTTACCTAAAAATGTAAGAAAAACTACTGATGCATTAGATGCTGTTGGTAATACAACTAAGGCAGTTACAAAAGGTTATGCAATAGGTTCAGCTGGATTAGGAGCATTAGTTTTGTTTGCTGCATATACCGAGGATATTAAACATTTTTCAAAAGAAGCAGGATCTAAATTGGAAGGTATCGTAGTTACTTTTGATTTATCAAATCCTTTTGTAGTAGTTGGTTTATTAATTGGAGGAATGTTACCATATCTTTTTGGATCTATGGGAATGCAAGCTGTTGGTAGAGCAGGTGGTGCTGTTGTAATTGAAGTTAGAAGGCAATTTAAAAAAATTCCGGGTATTATGAAACGTAAGGCTAAACCAGACTATGGTAAACTTGTAGATTTACTTACAAAAGCAGCTATTAAAGAAATGGTTATCCCATCATTATTGCCTGTTTTATCACCAATTGTTTTATATTTGATAATTCTGCCAATTGGAGGTCAAGTTGCAGCATTATCATCAGTTGGAGCAATGTTGCTGGGAGTAATTATTACTGGATTATTTGTTGCAGTTTCTATGACAGCAGGTGGTGGAGCTTGGGATAATGCAAAAAAATATATTGAGGACGGTAAATTCGGTGGAAAAGGATCTGAGGCACATAAAGCTGCAGTTACAGGCGATACCGTTGGAGATCCTTATAAAGACACAGCTGGTCCAGCAGTTAACCCGATGATAAAAATTACTAATATAGTAGCACTGTTACTTCTAGCTGTAATAGCTGGTTAAATAATTTTATCTATTTCTCATAGGTGCATTAATTTTTTCTCTAAAAGAGGATAATACTCCTGAAAGTATTTTTTCCTTTTTTTTAAAATCTTTTGCAGTTACATTTTTTAAATATTTAATATCGTTCATATTATCAAGATTTAGCAAATTCTTATTTTTTAAAATACCTTTTTCATTCAATTCTACTATTAGAATATTATTTTTTTTTATTACTTGATTTCCTAGTTTAAAAAGAGATTGATTTGTTTTTAATCTTTCAATATAAAACCACTTATTAGGATTGAAATCACTTACGGTTGATGGTGGTCCAATTATATTAATTAGATCGTTTTTATTTGAAACGTTTATTTGGATTTCATTAAATTTCTCCTCTAGTAATTTCGCTCCATGATAATTAGTTACTTTATTACCTGAACAATTAACTGTAATAAAAAATATAAATAATAAAAAAATTTTCATGAATGAAATATACATTAATATTTACAATAATCTAATTAAACTAACCAGAAATAAAAATTTATATAACAGTAACAAACAGGATATTTTTTATGATCGTATGATTATTTTTTTCTTTCATTTAGGCTTTCTTCTAAAAAACTATAAAAACGATGGATCAAAAGATAATTTACAAAAATTTTTTGATTTCTGTATTCGTCAAATAGAATTGTCAATTAGGGAAATTGGTTACGGTGATGCAACAATTAATAAAAAAATGAAAGATTATGTTAATCTATTGTTTTCAATAATTGATAAAATTGATAAGTGGGAAACATTTGATGATGAACAAAAGATTAAAATTGTAAAAAATTATATTGATGATGCAAATAATTATAATAATTATGTCAAATATATTGATAAATATAGATCATTTCTAGCAAAAAACTCTTTCAATAATCTCTCAAAAGAGATATTAAGCATCTAAATTTATTATGGCTGTACCAAAACGTAAAACAACAAAGTCAAGAGCAGGCAAAAGGAGATCTCATATAAAGATGAGCTCTAAGAATATTATAGAGGACAAAAAGTCAGGTGAGTATAGACTTTCTCATCACATGGATTTAAAAACAGGTTTTTATAAAGGCAGACAGGTCTTAGACCCTAAAGATTAAGAGTTTGATTATGGAAAAGCCAATAAAAATTGCAGTCGATGCAATGGGTGGCGATAATTCTCCATCAAAAATAATTAAAGGTATTAAAATACATTATCAAAAATCAAATAATACTTTCTATAATATTTTTGGTGATAAAAAAATTATTAAACCATTAATAAGTCAATCAAAAATTCCAAACACTTGTTATGAAATAACTCATACAGAAAATTTTATAAAAGATACAGATAGCCCTTTATCTGCTGCAAAAAAAGGTAAAGATACAAGCATGTGGTTATCTATAGAAAGTCTAAAAAATCAAAATTCTGATGCAATAATTTCAGCAGGAAATACTGGTGCTTTATTTGTTATCGCAAAATTAAACCTAAAAATGATTGAAAAAATTGATAAACCTGCTTTGTCAGCTTTATGGCCAAATAAAAATGGTATGAATATCGTTTTAGATTTAGGCGCAAATATAGAATGTAATGAAAAAAATTTAGTTGATTTTAGTTTAATGGGATCGGCTTTACACAAATCACTTTTTGAAAATGAAGATTCAAAGGTAGCCTTATTAAACATTGGATCAGAGGAATTAAAAGGAAATAATATTATTAAGAACACTTATCAAATTCTTAACGAAAATAAAAATTCATTATATGAATTTAAAGGTTATATAGAGGGAAACCAGATAATGGATGGGAATGTAAATGTTATTGTTACAGACGGTTTTACAGGTAACATAGCTCTAAAAACTGCAGAAGGAACAGCAAACTTTATAACATCAGAACTTAAGAATGCTTTAAATTCAACATTACTCGGAAAATTATCAGCAATCCTAAATATTAAAAATTTAAAGAAATTTAAAAATAAATTAGATCCTAGATTATATAATGGTGCAATTTTGCTTGGTTTGGATAAACCAGTGATTAAAAGCCATGGTTCCACAGATGAAATAGGATTCGCAAATTCTTTAAGAGTTTGTGAAAAAATTATAAAGAGCAACTTAATAGATAAAATTAAAAAAAATATTATTTAAAATGAGAGTTAATTTAACAAAAAAAGAAATAATTAATTCACTGTATATGCAGCTTGGTTTTTCAAAGAAAATTTGCGAAAATTTATTAGAGGATTTTTTTTCTATTCTACTAAATGAACTTATTGAAAATAAAAAAGTTAAAATTGCTAATTTTGGGACATTTATTGTAAGATTTAAAAAAAAAAGAATAGGTAGAAATCCAAAAACGTTAGAAGAAAAAATTATTACTGAGAGAAATGTTGTATTATTTAAACCATCTAACGATTTAAAAAAATATATCAATTCAAATGAATGATAAAAATAATAAAGATTATAAAACGATAAGTGAAGTTGCTAAAATACTTAACCTAATTGACAAAAAAACAGGTAAAGTTTCTACACATACTTTGAGATTCTGGGAAAAAGAATTTAAAGAAATTAAACCATATATTTTTGCTGGTAATAGAAGATATTATGATGAGAAATCAATAGAAATAATTAAAAAAATTAAATTTCTCTTAAAAAACAAAGGAATGACAATTAAAGGTGTAAAAAAACAACTTAAATCAGATAATTCTAAACTTGACGAGTTCAATAATAAAACTATAAACAAATCTATTTTAAAAACAAAACTAAATAATATTTCAAATTTGTTAAAAAAATTAAAATCTAATGGCTAAAAAAACGCATGTAAAGGTAAGACTCGTTCCAGAAGCTAAACCTGATAGCCCTTTTTTTTATTATGTTAAAAAACCTGCTGGTGGTGAAAAAGCTAAAGTTAAATTAAAAGCAAAAAAATATAATCCATCAACTAGAAAACATGAAGTTTTTATAGAAAAAAAATTGCCACCTCATAGCAAATAAATCATTTCTTTTTAAAATTTCTTCTTTCAAAATCGATATAAGACATAATCATATTTTTCCATATCCGATTTGTTATTTTTGGATCAATTTTATTTTTAATTGATTTTTTTTTTATATTTTTTAGAATTATTGAAATTCTTTTCTTGTCAACAATTTCATGTTTGTAAGTTTTAAGTTTTAGGACTTCTTTAACTATATTAGTCCTAACTTTTATCAATTTTATAAACTTATTATCAAGTAGATCTAATTTCTTTCTAAGGATATTTAATTTTTTTCTTTTATTAGGCGACATTTGATCAATTGGATTTATTAATAAATATTATATTTAAACAATTATGTATACCGAAATAAATACAAAATACAGAATATACATATCTAATTGGTTGTTAGTTATGTTTATTTTGATTTCAGCAATGATAGTCGTTGGAGGTTTAACAAGACTTACAGATTCTGGACTATCAATTACTCAATGGGAATTTTTTAAAGGCTTCTTTCCACCAATTAACAATGAGTCCTGGATAGCTTATTTTGATGCTTATAAGCAAATACCTGAATTTGAACTTCAAAATTATTCAATGACTTTAGGTGAATTCAAGGTAATATTTTGGTGGGAGTGGGCACACAGATTTTTTGGACGCGTTATTGGTTTGGCTTTTCTGATACCATTAATTTTCTTTTCCATCAAATTAGGTTTTAAAAAACTTTATAATTTTTATTTTATCTTTTTTTTGATTTGTTTTCAGGGACTTTTAGGTTGGTATATGGTCCAAAGCGGTCTAGTGAATAATATAGATGTAAGTCATTTTAGGTTGTCAGTTCACCTCTTATTTGCATTTATTATTTTATCTTTAATTTATTGGAATTATTTAAGTTTAATAAATTTAAATATAAAGGATAAAAAAATTAGTAATTACATACCTGAATTTTTTTTATTATTAATTTTTTTACAAATTATTATTGGTGCATTCGTCTCAGGTATGGATGCAGGAAAAATATATAACACTTGGCCACTAATGGGTAATTCATATTTTCCAGATGACAATAAATTTATAAGTTTATTTAAATTATCTGCATTTAGTGATCCATCACTAGTTCAATATTTACATCGAAATTTAGCTTATTTAATATTTATTATATACATAGTAATTTTATATATGACTTATCGAAACAAAATCTTTTATTTATTTAAAGCTGTATCGATTTTAGGTTTAATTATTTTATTACAAATTATATTGGGAATTGTTACTGTTTTATCTGGTGCTAGTATTTTAGTAGCGTCTTTGCACCAATTTAGTTCTATATTGTTAATTACATCATCATTGTATTTTTTATACAAGAATAGTTTCAATTGATTATTTCTTCTCAATTACAAATAATTCATTGTTAAAATACAGTCCTTTGTTTTTATTTACTATATCTTTAACAACTTTTTGATAATATTTTTTTCTTTCTGCACTCATTATTTGTTCATCTGATATTTGGTTAACGTATACTGCTGCATTCCAAGCTGAAAATATTAATGATGTGGCAATACCTCCACTAATTTCGTTTGGTAATGCTCTCAAAACATATTTAATGGTTTGTTTTTTATTAAATTTTAAACTTTTCAAAATTTTATTGTCTGTATTTCTTTTTATATATTGTATTATTGATCCATATAGAGATGGAAATGGTTTTTCTTTTGGCCAAATTTTCTTTATAATTTTGTTCCCAGGATCATTCCCACATGCATGAACTACTACTAGTTTACCTTTCTTATCCAAAGATTTTATCATTGGCTCTATAACATATTTAACTTTTTTTTCTGCAGATATTCTTGATCTATATGGCTGTGAAGCAATTATTAAGTCATAATTATTTTTTCCATTATTTTTTTTCGGAATAACATTTTTCAAGGAAAATTCTTGATCTTTTCTATAAATTACAATTACAGATGGTTCTTTGTATGTAGGATTTCCATTTCTCGGATTTCTTTCAATTTGCCATTTTTTATTTAAAAATTCTTGATTTAGTCTTCTTAATTGATTTGAAAAATCGAGTGAAGAATTCCCTTTAAGTTTAACTATTTTCCAATTCATTTTTTTTTGTTTATTTTTGTCATTCGATTTAAGTGCTGTTGATTCTACATAATTTAAATTTGAGATAACAAATACTGTATTTTTATGTTCGACAAACCGATCTGGAAGTTTTTCAAGTCCTAATCTAACATCTTCCATACTTATTTCTTTTGTGCTTACCAATAGAGGAATATGTGGCATTTTCTGATGACATTGCCTCATCACACTCATTAATAATGACCCATCACCCATACCTGCATCAAATATTTTTAATGCTGGAAATTTAGGTTTTAATTTTTGTACAATGGGTTTTAACGCATCAGCAATCTTATTCTTTTCATTAGTTGTTGTAACAAAAAGTAAATATTTTTGCCTATTATCGAAAAATCTAAAATTTTTTTTCATAAGTGCTGATATATAATTATTTATTTGCTGGATAATTTGTTGTTATGAATTTTTTCAAAACATTTAATACCCGATCAGCTTCCTCTAGCAGCATCATATGTCCACAATTATCAATTATATCTATTTGACTTCCTTCAATTAAATTAGCTAGTTTTTTTCCTTCTTTAACTGGACACATTTTATCGTCAGTAGCAAGTATAGAGAGGGTAGGTATTTTAATTTGTTTAGCGGCTTCAAAACCATTTTTGTAATTATCACATGCTCTAAAATCTACACCGAGGGTATTTTTTATTGTTCTAGTTTTAGCTAACATTGAACCAGTATTAATATGATATAAACCTGGTACAGGGTGACCACCAAAATGACCAGCTGGCCCATGAGCCCAGTCCATCATTAATTCAACAGCCTTAGGATCATTGTTTTCTGCTAAAGATAATAATTCAGGGTTCATTGGAATTGCACCAGCACCACCCATTAAACTTAATGTTTTAATTTTATCAGGATTCCTTGCTGTACATTCAACAGTAACTAAACATCCTTGTGAATGACCAACTAACGAAGCTTCTTTATATCCAACTGCATCAATAACATCACTGACCCAATCAGCCATATCCTCAATTGATTTTAAACTTTCGCCACCTGATAATCCATGACCTGGCATATCTAAAGCTAAAACACTATATCCATGGAATGCAAAATATCTTGTTTGCAAAACCCATGTCATATGAGTTAGTCCACTACCATGGACAAATATTATTAGTGGCTTATCTTTATCAAAAGGTCTGCCCCCTGTAGAAGCATAAACCTCGTTATTATTTACCTGAAACTTCATTGATTGGATACGAGTCTAGGTTTCCTAGCAGCTCTAAATCCATTTTCAAAGTCGTTTTTAATATCATCTATATCTTCAATACCAACTGATAGTCTGATCATATCATGGGATAAACCTGCAAATTTTAATGTAGCTTCATCCATTTGAGAATGTGTTGCTGATGCTGGATGAATTACCAATGTACGTGTATCCCCAACATTTGCTAAATGAGAAGCAAGTTTAACGTTATTAATAAATGCTTCACCAGCAGCTTTTCCTCCTTTAATACCAAATGCTATCATTGATCCTTTGCCATTTGGTAATAATTTGCTTGCTAAATCATGATCAGGATGATCTGGTACACTCGGGTGTGAAACCCAAGCAACACTTTCGTGACCTAATAAATACTCGACCATTTTTTCAGCATTCTCACAATGCTTTTTCATTCTAACAGAAAGTGTCTCAATACCTTGTAAGACGTTCCAAGCATTTTGAGGGCTTAGACAAGGACCAAAATCTCTCATACCTTCTGCTCTTGCTTTCATTGTAAATGCAGTTGGTCCAAATTCTTCAGCAAAAGATAATCCATGATAACCTTCATATGGTTGTGTCATTGTTGGAAATTTATCATTTTGCATCCAGTCAAACTTACCACCTTCAACAATTATACCAGCCATAGAAGATCCATGACCTGCCATCCATTTAGTAAGTGAATGAACTACAATATCAGCACCGTGCTCTATAGGTTTACATAAATAAGGTGTTTGATAAGTTGCATCTACCATTAAAGGAATACCAGCTTCGTGAGCTATTTTAGCAATCTCAGGCATATTCATTATTTCATTCCCTGGATTACCTACAAGTTCTCCAAAAATACCTTTAGTATTTTTTTGAATTGCTTTTTTAAATCCTTCTGTGTCTCTTGGTTTTACAAATGTTGTTTTAATACCAAATTTTGGAAGTGTTAATCTAAATAGATTTACAGTTCCACCATAAAGCTGTGATGATACAACCAAATGATCTCCTGCCTCACATAGCGTCATTACTGCAAGAAATATTGCACTCATGCCAGAAGAAGTAGCAAGTGCAGCTGTACCACCTTCTAATGAAGCAACTCTTTCTTCTAAAACTGCAACTGTTGGATTTGATATCCTACTATAAATATGTCCACCTCTTTCTAAATTAAATAACGCTGCCGCATGATCTACATCATCAAACAGATATGAAGTCGTTTGGTATATTGGTACTTGTCTTGAACCAGCATTTTTATGAGGTTGATATCCGGCGTGTAAACTAAGGGTATCGAATTTATATGTTTTAGGATCCATTCCTTTTTTGTCTGACATTTTGTTGCTCCTGTTTAATTTTTTAAGATTTTATTATAAACTAATATTATCGCTAATTAATAGCTAATTAATTAGTTAAAACTATCAAAAATGATTTAAGTTATAACTGTATATAGTTTGACAATATATCGATTTATAAGTATTAATCCCGCAATTATGACTAAATTTCTTAAAAAAGAGGACCTAAATAGTAAATGGTTTGAAATTGACGCAACTGGAGCTGTGGTAGGAAGACTAGCAACCGTTGTATCAAAAATTCTTAGAGGAAAAAATAAAGCAACTTTTACTCCTCATATGGATAGTGGAGATTTTGTTGTTGTTAAAAACGTAGATCAATTAAAATTTACAGGAAACAAGTTTTCAAATAAAAAATATTATAGACATACAGGTCATCCTGGGGGAATTAAAGAAACAACACCTGAAATATTACAATCTTCAAAACCAGGTGAAGTTTTAAAGATGGCTGTAAAAAGAATGTTGCCTGGTGGTCCTTTAGCTAAAAAACAATTGACTAAACTTAAGGTTTACTCAGGATCAGATCATCCTCACTCAGCACAAAATCCTGAAGTAATAGAGATTGGAAAACTTAATTCAAAAAATATAGTAAGAAATTAAAATGGAAACAAATCAATCAACATCCTCAAAACTAAAATTAGATTTTAAAGATGCAAAATATGCAACAGGTAGAAGAAAAACTTCAATAGCAAAAGTTTGGTTAAAAAAAGGAACTGGTAAAATTTACGTTAATGGTAAAAATCTAGATGATTATTTCACAAGAGCTACTCATAAAATGCAAATACTAAGACCTTTTGAAATTATCAATCAATCTACAGAATACGATGTTAGGTCTCAAGTTGTCGGTGGTGGTCATACAGGTCAAGCGGGAGCATTAGTACATGGTATATCAAGAGCACTATTACAATTTGATGAAAATCTAAAACCAACACTTAGAAAAGAAAAACTTACCACGAGAGATTCTAGATCAGTTGAGAGAAAAAAACCTGGTCGAGCAAAAGCTAGAAGAAGTTATCAGTTTTCTAAAAGATAATATCATTTTAATAAACAACTGTTATATTACAATATGTCTAAGATAAATGCATTAGTTGCTGGAGCCACAGGATACATAGGAATTCAATTGGTTAAATTATTAACTAAACATAAGAGAGTTAAAATTAAATATCTTTGTGGTGATACCTCTGTAGGTAAGAAAATTAGCTCTTATGATAAATACTTTAATAAATATAAACTACCAAATATTGTTAAATTTAATAAAGAGTTATTAAAAAGTGTTGATGTTGTATTTACTGCATTACCCAATGGAGAGGCTCAAAAAATTTCAAAAAATTTAAATAATAGAAATATTTTAATTGATTTAGCAGCAGATTTTAGACTTAAATCAGCCAGTGATTATTTTAAATGGTATAAAATCAAACACAATGCACCTAAATTAATCAAAAAAAGTATTTATTCTTTACCCGAGTTAAATAATCATAACATTAAAAAATATAAGATAATTTCTTGTCCAGGCTGTTATCCAACATCAATTTTGTTACCTCTAGTACCGTTAATTAATAAAAATATTGTTAAATCAAACAATATCATAATTGACTCTAAATCTGGTTATTCAGGCGCAGGCAGAAATATTCATAAAAAATATAACAACAAATTTTTAAATGAGACATTGAGTGCTTATGGTTTAGCTTTTCACAGACACAATTCAGAAATTGATCAGGAACTAAAAATAAAAACTGGCAAAAAGGTAAAATTTCAATTTACACCTCATCTTTCACCAATGTTTAGAGGAATATTAACTACTATGTATTTAGATCTAAAAAGAAATGATTCTCTTAAAAAAATTTATTCTTTTCTAAAAAAATATTACAAAAATCATAAATTCATTAAAATTTTGAAACCAAATACTTTTTTAGGAACTAATGAAGTAATAAACACAAATAATTGTTATATTTCCGTGTGTGAGAGTAAATATAAGAATAAAATTATTATATTGTCAGCAATAGATAATTTGATTAAGGGTGGTAGTGGACAGGCTGTTCAAAATATGAATATTTTATTTGGATATAAGTCTGATGAAGGATTAAATTGATGAGAATACTGTTAATTTTATTAATTTTTTTATTTATAAATAATTGTTCTAACCAAAACTTTGGTTCTTTTTTAAAGAAAAAAAATGATGATATGGTTGAAAAACCAAATTTAGATATTGATAAAAATATTTATTTCGAGGATTTTAAAAATAAAATTATTAATTATGGAAAAAATAGTAGTTTTCCGAGTTTAGATGATTGATATGACTAAAAAGCTTAATATAGCAATTGTTGGATTAGGACAGATTGGTAATTATCTCTATAATGAATTAAATACAAAAAAAAAAGATATTCTAAAAAAAACTGGAAAAATTATCTCTGTTTCTGCAATTTCAGCTAAAAATATTAATAAAAAAAGAAAATTTAGAATTAATAAGAAAATATTTTATAAAGATCCCTTTAAAATTTTTAAAAATAATAAAATTGATATTTTAATTGAAGCCATTGGTCAATCTGATGGTATATCTAAAAAAATTGTAGAATTTGCACTTAAGAATAAAATTCACGTTGTAACTCCTAATAAGGCATTAATTTCTAAACACGGTAATAACCTTTCTAAACTTGCTGAAAAAAATAAAGTTAATTTAGAATTTGAAGCGTCAGTAGGAGGCGGCATCCCTGTATTAAGAACTATTAAAGAAGGACTAGCAACTAATAAGATAAGTAAAGTATATGGAATATTAAATGGAACTTGTAATTATATATTATCTGTAATGGAAGAAACTAAGTCTGGCTTTTCAACTGTATTAAAAAAAGCTCAATTATTAGGTTATGCTGAACCAGGTAATCCAAAATTAGATTTAAATGGTTACGATGCTTTAGCTAAAGTTAAAATTCTTTCTGCTTTGGCATTTAATAATAAAGTATCAAATTCAAAATGTTTAATGGAGGGTATTGAAAATATAGAATACAAGGATTTAGAAATTGCAAATCAATTAAATTATAAAATTAAATTATTGGGAATAACAGAAATTGTTAATAATAAATTATTTGAAAGAGTTCATCCGTGTTTAATTAAAAAAAATACTTACATCGCAAATGTTAATGGTGTTATGAATGCTGTTATAATTGAAGGTAATCCAGTAGGGGAGAGTGTTTTGCAAGGAGAAGGTGCTGGGCCTGGTCCAACATCATCTGCTTTAATGTCTGATCTTTTGTCAATTTTACGTGGAAATATCAAATACCCTTTTGGGATTTCTGATAATAAAAGAAAATCTCCTTCAATCTATAATACTGATAATTATTCAAATGCTTTATATATTAGGCTTGAAGTTAAAGATAAACCGGGTGTTCTATCTGAAATCACAAAAAAATTTGCTAAACACAAAATATCCGTTCAAAGATTAATACAAATACCAAATAATAAAAATAAAACTGCTTCTATTGTGATTATAACTCACAAATCTTTGGAAAAAGATTATCAAAAATGTATTAAATCTTTTAAATCAAATTTAAATATTATTAAAAACCCTGTATTATTAAGACTTTTTTAATGGAACTTTATTTAAAGCTCTTTGAAGTTCTATTCCCTGTATTTTTTATTGTTGGAATTGGTTTTTTATTAGGGAAAAAAAATCCAAATTTTGATACTTCGTTTATAACATCTTATGCTGGAAATTTTGGAACTCCAGCTTTAGTAATTTTCTCTCTTACATCTACAGGTGTCACATTTGATATATTTGCAGAATATTTTATTTACGCATTAATATTACTCTCATCATTTGCTTTAATCGGTCTTGTTTTTTTAATTCTTATGAAAAAAGATTATATCAGAGAATTACCTACTTTTTTTTTACCTAATACAGGCAATATGGGTATACCAATATGTCTTTTTGCATATGGTAAATTGGGAATGGGCGTAGCTGCAGCTATATCATCATTGGTAATACTTTTACATTTTACTGCTAATATATTTCTTGCAAAACGAAAATTTGATTTTTCAATAATCGCAAAAAGTCCTTCTTTCTATACAATTATTTTGACCGTTATCTTTTTATACTACGACAAAGAAATGCCGGTTTTTGTGATTAATACAACAATGCTTTTATCTTATGCTATGATTGTTATGATTTTAATGTCTTTAGGTATTGCCTTAACTCAAATGAAAGTATTTTCTTTGAGAGACTCGATCATAACGTCCATAGGTAGAGTAATTCTTGGTCCAATTGTAGGTTTTTTTATTATAAAATTTTTTAATTTATCTGGTTTTGCAGCTGGAGTTTTACTAATTCAATCTTCAATGCCTAGTGCAATACTTTGTTATTTGGTTGCTTCAATGTATTCACCAAAAAAAAATGTAGATAATATTTCCAGTACTATTGTTGTTTCTACTTTAATGTCATTGGTTACAGTGCCGATTACAGTATTTATCGCCCTTAAATATTTTGCTTAAATGAAAGCAATATTTTTAAACTTATCCGCATGGATGGTTTTGCCCTTTATGGATGCAATTGCAAAATATTTATCTTCAGATTTGTCTTTCTTTCAAATAACTTGGGCTAGATATTTTTTTACAGTTGTATTCACAACTTTTTTTATGTTTTTATTTTTTAGGGAACAATTGAAGTTTTCTCAAAATATCAAATTACAAATAATTAGAGGTTTGTCTTTATTTTTTGCAAATATATGTTTTTTTTACTCTATTTCTGTGATCTCTATGGCAAAAGCGTTAACATTGGCGTTCGTTGCTCCATTAGTCACTACTGCTCTTTCTCCATTTTTACTTAACGAAAAAGTCGGATATAGACGGTGGACTGCTGTATTAGTCGGTTTTTTTGGTATTTTAGTTGTAATAAGACCTGGAATTATAGAGATTAATCTTGCTAGTATAGCAGCTGTTGGAACAGGCTGTTTTTACGGCTTTTATCTAATAATAACTCGAAAATTACATTCAACAGATAGTCCTTTACTCACATTGCTGATTACAGGCGTAGTAGGGGTCATTATTGCATCTTTTTTTGTTCCTATTGTTTGGATTAATCCTAATCCAATTCAATGGTCTTGGATGGCTCTAATGGGTATATTTGCCTGTTTAGGCCATATATTAATCATTTTGTCTCTTCGTCACGCTGATGCTTCAAAATTAGCACCATTTGGTTATTTTGAGATAGTTACTAACCTTATTTTAGGATATTATGTGTTTTCGGATTTTCCAAATAAATATACTTTTATTGGTCTTTTCATTATTGTTTCATCTGGGTTATATGTTTTTAAAAGAGAATATTATCATAAATATAAGTAAATTTATTTTTACTATATATTAATATAATACTTTAATTAATTTATATAAACTATTGTATTTGTTACATTTTATATAATATCTAAACTATATTTAAACTAGTATAAAATAAAAAATAATGGAATATAAATTATAAAATTTGTCAATTAGACATATCCTGGTAATTAAAAATAATCAATAAATATGAGGTTATTTGAATTATAAAAATATATATTGAAATTGGATTATGAGATAGGGGTCAATATTCAATAAAATCAACAATTATGATGAAATTTTAGAACAAATCTATTGCTAATAAAAACCTAGTTTTATTTTGATATGGGAATTTCTTAATATTAATTGATATAAATATACTTAAAAATTATAATTTTCTAAATAATTATCGAAGTAATGCAATTTATGAATATAGCGTTTAATGCCCCAAATATAGGCCTAATTTAAAGATTTCATTTTATAAGTTGCAACCAATAGGGGAATTTAAAATTGTAATACTAAATGTTGTTAAATTTTAAAAAAACGTTGGTATTGCTAACTTTTAGAGCAAAATTCCCTCAGATTTGAGCAGTTTTTTCTTGGTTTTTAAACCACCTTTTCCAGAATATCCTCCAAGAGATCCATCAGACCTGATTACTCTATGGCATGGTATTTTAGGAGCATATGGATTTTTTCCAATAGCATTCGCTACAGCTCTAACAGCTTTAGGCTTATTAATACCCTTTGCTACGTCAGAATAGGTTAAAACACTACCTTTTCTGATAGTTTTTAAATATTTCCAAACTCTAATTTGAAATTTTGTACCTTTTAGGATCATATAAAAAAAACACTGTATCTCTGCACCTTTTCAGGTACAAAGATCAGTAGTTTTTTGGCACGTCGTTGTATGCGCTACCGCCATGCCTTCCACCTCGCAATTTTAGCGCTACTCTGCGTGGTTTTCTGCCCTCTGGGCTTGAATCTCTCGATTTTTCCCCAGATGGTCAGTTAAGAGTTGCCTCTTAATTCATTTAAGAGATTATCATAGTGCAAATATGATTAGTATCACTTTATAGTTGATTATTAAGGGTTTTTAACAGCTGTGAATAGCGTTAACAAACTATCTAGGACCAACGAAAATTAGAATAAAATAAGATAAATAGAAAATAATTGTTAAAACAGATAAGAAATATACTTCTAATGATTTCCCATTTTTTTTGTAAACAAAATAACTCAGTATAGTTAAACCTAAAGATATAATTAAAAAATAGCTTGTAGGAATTTCACCATCTATAGTCATAAACGTTAGTTTTAATTCATTTGACATTTAAAATCACTTGATATATTACTAATGATAATTAATTGTTATCAATAGTAATTATATGAATAAACTGACAACAGACCTAAAATCGCTTCATGAGGCAACTTTAAATAACCTTAAAAGTTCAAAGGCAAATAATACATTAAGAGCTTATAAATCTGACTTTAGAGATTTTGGAGCTTTTTGCGCAAAGCATCGATTAGATTCATTGCCAACAGAGCCACAAGTAGTTTCCTTATACCTAACCCATCTATCTAAAAACTCAAAAATAAGCACTTTAAGACGTAGATTAGTATCAATAAGCATGGTTCATAAGCTTAAAGGACATTACCTAGACACAAAACATCCAATCATCGTTGAAAATTTAATGGGAATAAGAAGGGTCAAAGGAAGTATTCAGAAAGGTAAAAAACCATTATTAATCAATCATTTAAAAACAATTATTAATGTAATAAATGAACAAAAAACTTACGAAATAAAAAAACTTAGAGACAAATCAATAATCTTAATTGGCTTTGGAGGAGGCTTTAGAAGAACCGAGCTCATTTCAATTGATCATGAAGATTTAGAATTTGTTCCTGAGGGCCTAAAGATCACTGTTAAAAGATCAAAAACTGACCAATTCGGAGAGGGAATGACTAAAGGACTACCCTACTTCAATAATGAAATTTACTGTCCTGTTAAAAATCTAAAAAAATGGTTAGAAATTTCTAAAATTAAATCTGGACCTATTTTTAGAAGATTTTCTAAAGGTTTATCATTAACAGACAAAAGATTAACTGACCAATCTGTAGTTTTGTTAATGAAAGACTATTTAAAGTTAGCAGGTATCGAAAACAAAAATTTTGCAGGTCATAGTTTAAGGTCGGGATTTGCAACAGTAGCTGCTGATTCTGGTGCTGATGAGCGAAGCATAATGGCTATGACAGGTCATAAAACGACTCAAATGGTAAGAAGATATATTAGAGAGGCGAATATATTCAAGAACAATGCATTAAATAAAATTAAAATATAATAATATTAAATTAGCTCATCTCTGTATCTATCAATTTTTTTTGAAATATAATTATTCGTTAAGTAAAAATGTTTATAAATCGTTTTTTGAAATGATTTTTTTAAAGACTCATTTTTAATAAGTTTTTCGATTGCATTTTCAATATTTTTAACTTTTAAAGATTTTATTTTCATAGCTTTCGGAGATGCCTCTCTAAGCCCACCTTTATCTGTAATAATTACAGCACATCCTGCACTTGAAGCTTCTAAAGCAGTTCTTCCAAAGGGTTCGTCCCATCGAGAGCAAACAACTGAAATATCTGATTTTATAAACCATTTTGTAACAGTATTATATTTTTGAAAACCTAAAATTTTCAAATTTTTGTGTTCAAAATTGTGGTTTTCTCTAGGTTCATCACCAATAACAACAGCTTTCCAATAAGGATTATTATTTAAGACACTTATAATAGCCTTTCCAAATAAATCATAACCTTTAGAGGCATTTAATCTACCGACAAACAAAACTATTTTTTTTTTATTTTTAAAATTAATTATTTTTTTACTTGTTGATTGATTAATAACTTCGAGTTTATCCGTATTGTATTTTTTATTTAAACCTTTCATAAATTTATTTAGAGTCCAATTACTATTAAATATTATTTTTTTGGTTTTGTTAAATATATCTATTCTTTCCTTCACCGTTTTCGATGATTTCATTTCTAGTGGATTATTATGAAAATATAGAACAATATTATTATTTATCTCATAAATAGAATTTATATAATCTGGTCTATTATGTATTTCTATTAAATTTGATTTTTTTATTTTTTCAATATCCAGAAATTTTTTTACATATATTTTACTACTGCTTCTGAAGAATATTTTCGAAAAATTTAAATTAGTATAATTAGGTAATAATTTTTTTTTAAAAGAGGTATTTCCATATACTTGAATATTTTTTTTGTATTTACTTAGTTTGATTGTATCGTTTAAAAAAAGGGAAACCGCACCTGCATAATTCGGGGTAAAATTTTCTTTGTAAGGAAGTAGAATTGAGATTTTCATTTATAAATAATTAGATTTTATTTTATTTCTAAGTTTATAGTTCTTTTTAAGTTTGTATTCCTCACTCATGGCCTTAGATTTTGAATCATAACACATACTATAGGCCAATATCCATTTTCTACCTCTAGTAAATTTTGCTCCTTTCGAAGCATTATGTTTCGCCAATCTTTTCTTTAAATTGTTAGTATAGCCAACGTAGCTAAGATATTTCTGTTTATTTTTAGATATGATTAAATAAACAAAGTATTTCATTATGGCGGTCCCTAGGGGAATCGAACCCCTCTTTCATGGATGAAAACCATGTGTCCTAACCGATAGACGAAGGGACCAGAGATGGAGTTTCTATTGCAATTATTAAAAATAATCAAGCTATAGCTTCCTCACTTTTTATAATTTCTATTGAAGATTCTTTGTGTGTGACAAGAGTTTCTGTAATAAATTTTGTTTTTTCTTTTTTTATAGCTGCCACCATTTCAGTACTGGTAATACCTGTCGCACAAAAAATACTATCGCCTTTAACTATTTCATTTAATTCATATTTTTTATTTAGATCATATATTCCCATTTTTTTAGCTCTAGCTTTATCTTGATCAGTTTCAAATAAAAATCTTCCCTGAAATTTACAACCATAAGCATCCAATGCTGCTGCAGAGATTACTCCTTCAGGTCCCCCTCCAATACCTAAAAATAAGTCTATATTATACTTATTATTAGTAACCAAGAGAGCGCCACAAATATCACCATCTGAAATTAATTTTAAATTTACATTTAAAGATTTTAATTCTTCTATAATCTCTTTATGTCTTGGTCTATCAAGCATACATACTGTTAATTCATTAATATTTTTGTTTTTGGCTTCTGCAATATTAGAAATATTTTTTTTTATAGGATAATCTAAGTCTGTTGCATCAAATGGAACATCTTTACCTACTGCAATTTTATTCATATAGGTTTCTGGGGCATTAAATAAATTTCCTTTTTCTGAAATTGCTAAAACAGATATGGCCCCTGGAATATTTTTTGCAGCAAAATTTGTTCCTTCAAGAGGATCAACAGCTATATCTAGGTTTGGTCCATTACCTTTTCCTAGTTTTTCACCTATATATAACATTGGTGCTTCATCCAGTTCACCCTCACCTATCACTACTTCTCCGTTAATTTCTAAATTATTTAAATCATTCCTCATTGAGTCCGTTGCCGCTTTGTCAGCTATTTTTTTATTTCCTTTGCCAAGAAATTGATAACAATTAATTGCAGCTCTAGAAGTAACTTTTACAAGTTTATTAATCAGATCTTTATTTAAAGACATTAAATATTTTCAAAAGTAGTTTCTTCTGAATTATATTTCAATCTAGCTTCAAATTCACTTAATCTTTTCCAAACTGAAATCAATTCTACTATTGTAGACCAGCTTCTAACTAAATATTGTAATGAATTTTCAACCCTACCAAAGGCTCTGGTTATTTGCTGAACGAAACCTAATGTAATTGCACCTGATACAATAGTTGGTGCTAAAGCTAAATATGGAACTATAACCATACCTTGGAAATAACTCCACTTGACTGCATTAAAATATAAATAGTGAAAATATGATTTATAGTGAATACCTCTCACTCTATCATACAATTGACCTATAGTTGGTGGAGCAGCCCTTATAGGATCATCTTCTCCATGAACTAATTCTTTTCTATAACCAGCTTCTTCTTTTTGGATATCATATTCAATACCTGGCAATTTTATACCTACAGCTGCTAATAAAACTGTTCCACCAAGTGCAGATATTATCGCAACCCAAACTAAGGCATGATCAACTTCACCAATCCATGGAAGAACATCGACTTGTTTAGATAATCCCCATAA
>CACBYV010000009.1 GCA_902543575.1 uncultured Pelagibacteraceae bacterium
GTAACCACATGCATTCATTCTTGAATTTTTAAAGCCATGATCGTCAAAGGTTTTTGCATGAACATCAAAAACTTCTCCAATTTTATTTCCAGGTTTTAATTTATTTTCACAATTTGTAAGAGCTTCGACACAAGCCTCATGCATTTTATGATGTTTTGGATCTGCTTTACCTATTGGTATTGTTCTAAACATTGCTGAATGATAGTGCCTATAGGTTCCAGCCCATTCAATGGTTAATTGATCTTGATTATTAAGTATTTGTTTTTCTGCTTGATATCGACAGAGTAGGGCATTCTTACCAGACCCTATAATAAATTCATTTGCAGGATAATCTCCACCTCCATCAAATATAACCCTGTTCATTTCAGCTAAAATTTTAGACTCACTTACTCCTGCTTTTGCATGCTTCCAAACTTCATCTAAAGCTTTGTCAGCTAAATTTGCAGCTTTTTTTACATAATTAATTTCCTCTTTAGATTTTATTACTCTTAGTTTTGTAATTAGTTCTGATTTATCTTCAATTGAGGAATAGTTTTGTAAAACTGTATTAAGTCTTAAAGCATTTCTCCCTGTAAGACCGTATGCCTCATATTCAACGCCAATTTTTTTTCCTTTTAAATTTAACTCATCTAAAATTATTTTTAGATCATCAGCAGGATTTGCACCATCTTTATCAACCCAAATTCTAATATCACTAATATTTGAAGTGTTTTGAGCTTGCCTTAAATCAGGGGCTCTAGTTAATAATATTACGTTACCTTGTTGATCTAAAACTAATGCTTGAAAAAAAACATATCCGAATGTGTCGTAACCAGTGAGCCAATACATGGACTCTTGTCTAAACATAATTAGAGCATCTACACCCTCATTTTTCATGGAGTTTAGTGTCTTTTCTTTTCTATTTGAGAATTCTTCTTTACTAAAATGAAGACCCATTAACGAATGTTAACACTAACAGAACCAATTTTATCAACTGTTCCTTTGTATAATCCTTTTCCTTTAAATGGAACTACTCCCACAGTTGAACCTGTGAAAACATAAAAATCTTTATTTAAATTAATCTTTTCTTTCTTAACTTTATTTAAAACAAATCTTAAAGAATTTAATGGGTTAATATAAACAATATTTGTATTACCATTTACTTTTACCCCATTTTTTTTGCTGACTAATGAAGTTTTTAAATTATTTAAGTTTAATTTTTTGAATTTTGTCTTTCTTCCAACAACAAATTTGATATTAAACCCAAAATCTCCACATATATCTCCTAAATATGTAAACTTCTTATTTCTTTGTCTAAATCCAACTATTTCAAAACAAGGACCCATAAATTTAATAAATTTAGTGACATTTGATTTTGTAACCTTTCCTTTGAAATCAAAGAAAGATTTCTTAATAAAATAATAAACTTCAACTTCTATACCTTTGGTGTGTTGGTTTATTTTTACGTTTTGACCTGATTTAACTAATCTTTTTTTAAATACCTTTGCTGTAAAAGGTTCTTTTTCCTTTAATTTTTTTAAAGCTTGAATTCCAGTTCCACCAGCCTTTATTCCAATTGTTTCATCTTTTATTTGATCTTCACACAATTTCCTAAGTTTGTTGGCTAAATTAATATTTTTACAATATTTTACTGGGATAGGATTAATGACAGTATTTGTGTTGAAAGCTCTAACTAACCTGTCAGCAATACGATTAATTTCATTTTTCATAGCCAGAACTTATTGAAGAATGCTCATTGGATCAAGTCTAGTTTGAAACCAATTTATCCTAAAATCTAAATGAGGCCCAGTTGATCTTCCAGTGGATCCAACAGTTCCAATAATTTCTCCTTGTTTAACTTCATCACCAACTTTAACCATTACATTTTCTAGATGTGAATATATAGTTGAAATTCCATGTCCATGGTCCATTATTACAGTACCACCTGTATAATAAAGATCATCTTCTGCCATAGTCACTATTCCAGTTCCAGATGATTTAATTTTAGTTCCTTGTTTGGCTGCAATATCAATTCCATAGTGAGGCCATTTCGGTTTGCCATTAAGAATTCTTTGGCTACCGTAAACTCCACTAATTATTCCTTTAACTGGCATAATAAATTGCTCAGTAAAGAAAGTTAAATCTGAATTTATGGCTCTAGCTTTTCCAATTCTTCCATTTTCTTCTTTAATTCTTTTATAAACAGATTCTGGTGGTGTAACTTTATTTTCAGGCAGACCATCAATTCTCTGAATATTATATTTTCTCTTAAAAACTTTTTTTATAATTTTATTCTTTTTACCATTATTTATTTCAGTAATAGCTACATCAAACTTTCGATCTCTATCAATACCAAATACAAAATATCCATCATCAGATACTTTAACTTGTATTTTATCTACAAATACCTTTGACCCAGATTCTGCTTTACCTAAAATAAAATGTCCTTGTAAAAATTTACCTTGAAACTCTAAAGCATGAGAGTGTGTAGAAAATATAATTGCTAAAAAAAGCAAAAATTTTTTCATTATTTTGCTGTCCAACCCCCATCAATTACAATTGATGTCCCGGTTATCATATTTGCTGCATCTGAAGCTAAAAAACATACTGCTGTAGCAACATCAGACTCTGTTGCAACTTTTCCCATGGGTATATTACTTAAAGCAAGTTGTTTAAATTTTTTATTTTTAAAGAATTTTTTAACCATTGGAGTTTCAACAAATGTAGGTGCAACAGTGTTTACTCTGATATTTTTTGTTGCAAGTTCAACACCCATTCCCTTAGTTAATCCCTCAATTCCAAATTTTGTCATGTTATAAACATTTCTACCCGACATACCAACATGCCCTAATTGTGAGGACATATTAATTATAGATCCACCTTTTTTTTTATTTTTTAACATTTTTAGGACTACTAATTGAGCAACATTGAATGCTGCTTTCATATTTAAATCTACAAGATAATTCATACTTTTTTGTTTTATTTTTTCAAAAGGCTCAGGAATATTTGTACCTGCGTTATTTACAAGAATATCAACTTTCTTAATTTTTTTTAATTTATAAGAAAGATCTTCATAATCCATTATATCGCAAGTTATTTTAACTAATTTTCCTTTAACTTTTTTTATATCTTTTTGAAGTTTATCAAGATCAGAAGCAGTTCTACTTATTCCAATTATAGTTGCACCAGCCTCCGCAAGAGCAATTGAACAAGCTCTACCAATACCTTTTCCCGCACCTGTTACTAAAGCAACTTTGTTTTTTAAATTAATTTTTTTTAAGTACATTTATAAAAAAAGTTTTACGTCTGTATATATTAGCTCTATTGCAACAAATAATATTGCTAATAATCCAACCCATCCTATCCATTTATACTTTTTAATCCAGCCAGATATCAATGTTGCTGCTGTAGCCATTAAAACTATTGATAAAACTAGACCAAATATCAATAACATGTAGTGATCTCTAGCTGCACCCGCTACTCCTAACACATTATCTAAACTCATTGTTACATCTGCTAGAATTACCGTTGTTATAGCTTTCATGAATGAACTGTTATCAACTTTTTTTACATTTTCTTCAGCATTACCACTCATTTTTATTACATCTTCATAAAGTCTGTAACATATATAAAGAAGTAATATTCCTCCAATAAGTCTAAGCCCTGTGATTTGTAATAGATAAGCAGTTATTAAAGTAAATATAATTCTTAAAACTACCGCTGCACCAATTCCCCAAAAAATAATTTTTTTTCTCTGTTCAGTTGGAAATTGAGATGCAACCATTCCAATTATAATTGCATTATCTCCTGCTAAAACTAAATCGATAAAAACTATTTGAAAAAAAATTACTATTTGTTCGGTCATCTTCTACTATCCTCAATTATCATATCAGCTGCTTTTTCCGCAATCATTATTGTCGGTGCATTTGTATTTCCTGATGTGATATGAGGCATAACAGAGGCATCTACAACCCTTAAATTTTCTAGTCCATGAGCGACTAATCGATCGTTAACAACAGCATTTTCATCTTTACCCATTCTACATGTGCTCACTGGATGGAATATAGTATTCGCAAATTTTCCAGCTTCAGTTGCTAATTCTTCATTATCAGTAATATTGATTCCCGGTCTAAGTTCTTCAGGTTGATAATCTTTATAAGCTTTAGACTCCATAACAATTTTTCTTACAATCTTTAATGCTTTTCCAGCAATCTCACGATCTTCATCGGTTGATAAATAATTCATTTTTATTTTTGGTGAAACTCTGGTGTCTGGAGATTTTAATTCTATAGACCCTCTACTCGTTGGTCTTACATTTGTAATTGTTGGGGTGAAAGCTGGAAATTTATGTAAAGCTGATTTTCCTAAAAGATCGGTACTTGCTGGTGAAATATGAAATTGAAGATTTGGTGTTTCTAAATGTTCATCACTTTTAACAAAACCACAAACATAACTAGCACCAACTGTTAAAGGTCCTTTTCTTAAAAGAAGAAACTTTAAACCAGATAACATTTTTTTAGTAAAGCTGTAGTAAATATCATTTAAAGTTTCTAAATTTTTTATTTTGTAAACAGGTCTTAGCATTAAATGATCAGTTAGATTTCTTCCAACTCCTTGGTGATCTTTTAAAACATTAATATTGTTTTCTTTTAGAAGTTCTCCTGGACCAATTCCTGATGCTTGTAATATATGAGGTGAACCAATTGTACCTGCGCTTAATATAATTTCTTTATTAGTCTCAACAGAAAATTCTTTTCCATCTATCCAATAATTTACTTTTTTTGCTTTATTGTTTTCAAATTCTATATTTTTAATGTGAGCCTTGGTAATAATTTTTAAATTTTTTCTACTCTTAACTGGATTTAAATAACCTACAGCTGTACTACATCTAAAGCCATTTTTAATTGTGAATGGAAAATATCCCATTCCTTCATTATCACCGTTGTTAAAATCATCAGTTCTTTTATAACCATGCTCTTCAGCAGCTTCTAAAAATAGATCGAGAACTTTAAATGTCGCTCTAATTTTCTCAACTGCAATAGGCCCTCCAGAACCATGAAACTCATTTTCTCCAAATTGAAAATCTTCAGACTTTTTAAAATAAGGTAGAACATCATCCCATGACCAACCAACATTACCTAGTTGTCTCCAATAATTATAATCATTTGATTGACCTCTAATATAAAGCATTCCATTGATAGACGAGCTTCCGCCTAGTGTTTTACCTCTTGGATAAACCATTTGTCTGTTATCACAGTTTGGTTCTTTCTCAGTATTAAAGCACCAATCGGTATCTGGATTGTGCATAGTTTTAAAATAACCACCTGGAATATGGATCCATGGATTAGTGTCTTTGCCACCAGCTTCAAGTAAAAGAACTTTAGTACCAGGATTTGCTGTTAATCTATTGGCTAAAACACAGCCAGCTGAACCAGCGCCAATAATTATGTAATCAAATTTATCCATATTTTTTATAAATAATTTTTAATGAATATTTAATGATTTTAAACATTTTTCTCATAAATACTTCGAAATGACGCTTGTATGTGCCTTAGATTTTTGAGAGGATCTTCACATTATAAATAAAAAGAGAGGGATATAATGAAAAAAATCGTTTCAGCGTTGTTTGCTGCTTTCTTAGTATTTGGATTTATTTCAAATGCTAATGCTGCAAAAACGTTAAAGTGTCAGACGGTTATTAGCGCTAAAGGTGATGAAGCGGTAATGTTAAAAGACTTTACTGACAATGTAACAAAACTAACAGGTGGATCTCTAAAATTTGAAATTATGCCAGCAGGAACAGTAGTTGGAGTTAAAGAAACTCTTGATGCTGTTGATAAAGGTTTGATTGATTGCGGATTTGCTTGGACTCACTATTGGTCTGGAGAACATCCAGCTGCTATGTTATTTGGTTCGCCAGTAGCAGGTGGTGGTGTAGGAATTGATAACATCGCATTTTTATCATGGTTTTTATATGGTGGTGGAGAACAACTATACGACAGACTTTGGGGAGAAATGAAAAGAGACATTAAAGGTTTCATGCTTCAACCAGTTGGTCCAGAAGCTTTAGGATGGTTCCCGAGAAAAATCAAAGATATGGATGACTTCAGAACATTTAAGTTCAGAACTCCTCCAGGAATTCCAGGTCAAACTTATAAAGATATTGGAATAGCTTCAGTTGCAATGGGTGGTGGAGATATTCTTCCAGCATTGGAAGCAGGAACTATTGATGCTGCTGAGTGGTGTTGTCCTCAACCAGATAAAGTGTTTGGTATACATAAAGTATTAAAACACTACTATCTACAAGGTTTACACCAAGTAGTCGTAAATGCTGACTTTTACTTAAACAAAAGCACTTACGATAAGTTCACTGACCATGAGAAATTTTCAATGAAGATGGCTGCTGATGCATCGTTGATGAGAGCTTTAGCTTACAGAATCAACACTAATGGATTAGCACTTAAAGACTTAACTGAAAATCATGGTGTGATACTTGAAGATACACCAGCTGATTATTTCCCAGCTTATATGGCTGCAGCAAAAGCAACATTAGAGAAAAATGCAAAAGAAAACGCATTCTTTAAAGAAGTTTATGACTCAATGATAAACTTTGCTAATACTGCTGTACCATTCTGGTCTGGTGCACAAACATCGAATGCTAAGCTAGGAATGGCTTATGCTAATTCGTTGAAGAAATAAATAAAGTTAATAAGCGGGCTTTTTTAAGCCCGCTTTTTTTTTCTAAAATTTATATGTCGGATAATCCAAAGTTAGATATTTCAGATGAAATGATAGCCGAAAGGCGATCAGGATCTGGAAAGATGCCTGATGATATGCCAACTTGGATGGCTAAAACTATAGTTAACATTGATAGATTTAGTAAATTAATAGGAAACATTGTTTGCTGGATTACGATCCCACTAATGCTTGGGATGGTTTATGAAGTTTTAGCAAGAAAATTATTTTTAGCTCCTACAATCTGGGCTTATGATATGAGCAGATTTTTTTATGGAGCGTTATTTATGTTAGGAGCAGGATACGCTCTTTCAAAAGGTGTTCATATCAGAGCAGATTTTTTATACAGAAATTTTAAAGTTAAAACTCAAGGCAGAATAGATTTCTGGCTTTACTTATTATTTTATTTTCCAGGATTAATAGTCTTTTTGTATATGACAACAGGGTTTGTCCAAGAAAGTATAATGAGAAACGAAAGAGGAATGGATACAACATGGATGCCATATATGTGGCCAATAAAATCTTGTTTATGGATTGGTATTGTTTTTCTTCTAATTCAAGGTGTTTCAGAACTTTTTAAAAGTTATTACGCAGCCGTCAAAGGTAAATGGCCAGGTAGTTAATGCTTTCACATTTAATAGACCCAGCAATTTTAGGTTTCATACTTATTGGTGTGATGTTGTTTGCAATATTTATAGGTTTCCCAATTTCATTTACTCTTATTTTTCTAGGTTTCGTTTTTGGTTATTTAGGTTTTGGAAAATTAGTTTTCTATTTAATGACACTACAATTTTCGATGGTAATGACCGAACAAACTCTCGCAGCTGTCCCCTTATTTGTATTTATGGGAATAATGATGGAACAAGCAGGTTTAATGGAGAGATTATTCTCAGCTTTCCAAATGATGTTGGCAAGAGTTAGAGGCTCTTTATATTATGCAGTTTTATTTGTTTCAGTAATATTCGCAGCTGCAACTGGAATAGTTGGTGCATCAGTTACAATTCTTGGAATTATGGCTGCAAAATCAATGAACAGGTCTAATTATGATGTAAAATTAGCTGCCGGCACGATTACTGCTGGAGGAACCTTAGGTATATTAATTCCTCCAAGTATTATGCTTGTAGTTATGGGTCCAATTATGGAAATTCCCGTAACTGATTTATTCGCAGCAGCAATAGTTCCAGGAATATTATTGGCATGCTTATATGCTGCATACACAACATTCAGATGTATGATGAACCCAAAATTAGGTCCACCCATACCAGAGGAATTAAGAACAACAGATTTAAAAAAATTATGGCTAGAATTTTTCTTAGGATTAGTGCCACCAGCAGCATTAGTATTTGCTGCATTAGGTAGTATTCTATTTGGATTTGCTACACCAACAGAGGCTGCAGGATGTGGTGCTGGTGGTGCATTATTGCTTTCATTAGCTTACAGAAAATTAACATTAAAAAAATTACAAGATGCTTTAGTTAAAACTCTAGAGATTTCTGCATTAATTATGGTTTTAGTTGCTGCTTCTAATTTCTTTGGAGCAGTGTTTGCAAGATTAGGAACCCCAATGGTTTTAACAGATTTTCTATTATCACTTGAGATGAATAAATATTTAATCTTAGGAATAATCATGATTATGATTTTTCTTTTAGGATGGCCACTAGAGTGGGTACCTATTGTTATGATAGTTGTTCCTATTATTTTACCATTAGTTGAAGCATTAGGATTTAATTTAACTTGGTTTGCAATTCTTGTTGCTGTTAATTTGCAAACCGCCTGGCTCTCACCCCCCGTAGCGTTATCTGCTTATTTCTTAAAAGGTGTAGTTCCAAGTTGGGATTTAAAAGATATTTATCTTGGAATGATGCAGTTCATGGTATTGCAGATAATTGGATTAATTATAATCATAGCGTATCCAAAAATAGTACTGTGGTTGCCAACTCTCTTATATGGACAGCAGTAAATAATTGATTAATATCATATAGGTGAATCAAAGCGAAAAATTTCAACTTAGAAATTGGGAACTAGTTTCAATAAATCCTAATAATAGAGACTGGAGTTGGAAGAATTATTTTAACTTTTGGGCGATAAATATTCAAACAATAGTTGGGTTTTCTTTAATATCAGCTTTATATTTATTTTATGATCTGAATTTTTTTGTTGTCTTAATAGGATCATTACTAGCAGGATTATTAGTATTCTTTTTTGCTAACATCATTGGAAAAATTTCTCAAAGTAGCGGATTAAGTTTTCCAACAATTCTTAGACTTTCAATGGGTTTTACTGGTGCCAGATATATAGGGATGATCAGAGGATTAGTTGGCTTATTCATGTTTGGTGTACAAACATTTTTTATATCAAAATCACTAGGTTATATTGCTAGGATCATCATATTTAAAATTGATAGTCAACTTTTGCAGAATGAAATATTTTTATTATTCTTTTTTGGCTTGAATTTAATTGATTGGGTTTGTTTATTCTTTACTTTAATATTTCAATACATCCTTTTTACAAAAGGACAGGATTTTCTAAAATCATTTATTAATTTTTCAGGTCTTTCAATATATTTGGGGCTATCTGTTTTATTAATTGTTATTTTATCTGAGTATTACAATGAACTCCTAAATGGAATAAAACTAAGCTTAGTCTTTAGCAATTTTGCAATTCAGTCAAATATTGCTCCAATAATTTCAATCACAGGAACTTTATTTGCTTATTTTGCTATAGTTCTCCTCACATTTGGTGATTTTTCTAGATACTCAATGAATTATAAAGAGATGACCAAAGGAAACTTAAGTATAATATTAAATTTAATATTCTTTTCTTTTTTCTCTGTTTTGATCACTTTAGGTTCAGATATTATTCTCACCAGTAAAGGATTAAACGCTTCAAGTCTACTTACAAATCCAAATGACATAGTCGGTAAATTTAATAATAATTTTTTAACTTTCTTTTGTTTGATATTTATTATTATCTCTTCGTTATCAACTAATTTGATAGCAAATTATATTCCTTCGCAAAATACATTGATAAATTTTTTCCCGAACTCTTTAACGTTAAAAAAAACAGGAATTGTAATATCAATTATTGGATTAATTATTTCAACATTTTGGCTTTCAATTTTTAGTAAAGCTAATGTTTTGATATTTGTTGAAGCTGTAGCTACGACTTTTGGCCCAATTTTTGGAGTATTGGTTGCTGATTATTATTTGTTTAAAAAACAACAAATTAATCACAAAGAGCTTTTTTATCCTAAAGAACATACGGAATATATTTATAGCAACGGTTGGAACCTCAAAGCATTGTATGCTCTGTTAATTGGATCAATATTTTCTTTATCATCTTTGCTAAATGAAAATTTAATACAATATCAATCTTTTGGATGGATTATTGGAGCATTCGCATCTTATTTAGTATATTATTTATTAAATAATAAGTAATCATGAAAGCGCTTGTTTATACTGGTGTAGAAGAAATGGAATTTAGGGAGGAAAAAGAACCTTCTGAAAAACCTGGGGAAAGTATTCTTAAAGTTCATGCATCAGGCATATGCGGCTCAGATATGCATGCTTACCATGGAAAAGACGAGAGAAGAATTCCACCGTTAATCTTAGGTCATGAAGTTAGTGGTCAAATAATTAATGGTAAGCTTAAAGATCAAATTTCAGTTCTTAATCCATTAATAACTTGCAGAAATTGTGAATACTGCAAAAGTGGAAGAGAACATTTATGTCCAGATAGAGTACTTCTAGGAATGAATAGACCTTATGAAAGACAAGGTGCGTTTGCCGAATTTATAACAGTTCCAGATCATAATATTTTCAAAGTTCCTGAAAAGCTTGATGTAAAAGAGGCTGCGGTTGCAGAACCAACAGCAGTTTCATATCATGCAGTATTATTAGCAGTAGAAGCATCGAAAAAACCATTAAATGAATGCAGAACTCTTGTTCAGGGTGGTGGAGCAATTGGGCTACTATGTGCATTAATTTTATCCAAGATCCAAGGAAATACAAATTTAACTATTTCTGATCCAAATCAAAAAAGATTAAATGAATGCTCTAAATATGTAGATGCAAAAACAGTATCACCAGATCATAAAGATATTAAAGAGAGTAGCTTTGATTTAGTTTTTGATACAGTTGGACTTGAAGTTTCAAGACAACAGGCAATCAGTGTAGTAAAACCTGGTGGAATAATAGTTCATATTGGACTAACTCAGCCCGCAGGATCTTTTAATTTTAGAAAAGCAACCCTTCAAGAAGTTACTTTTATTGGAACTTATTGTTACACAAACAAAGAATTTGGCGAAACTATTGATATTTTAACTAATAATAAGCTAGGCAAGATAGAGTGGATTGAGTACAGAAATCTTAAGGATGGTTGGGGAGCTTTTAAAGAAATTCATGATGGAACCTGTTCGGCACCTAAGATAGTACTTCTGCCTTAAATTCTTGGTTTTTTAAGAGGTACTAATACCTTTTTTTCTCCAAATTTTTCAGAATTTTTTGAAATAACAGGTGCGGTTATAATTATAGACCAATAAATCATCAAACCAAAAAGAACTGCTAACTTCATATCTTCTAAGTAGAGAACAATAATGATTTATGCATGTTTAAATAATGTCAAAATTTTGAATTTGAAAATTATTTTATCTTTTATATAGAAAGGACATGTTTAGATTTTTATTTAAATTAATTTTAGTTACAGCGTTGTTTCAAACTACTTTGTATTCTGAGGAAGTAAAAGTATTTGAGTTTACAGAGAAAGAACTATCAGAATTGACAGTTAGAAAAGTAAGAGGGGCAGATAATAAAACTGAATATTCTGTTGGCTCTGATGAAAATGGTAATTACCTTAAAGCTATTGCTGATAATGCTGCTTCTGGCCTAGGTAAGGAGATTAAAATTGATCTAAATAAAACACCTTTCATAAATATTACTTGGAAAATTGAGAAAGACATACCAGGGATAGATGAGACAGCTAAAAAGGGTCATGACTTTGCAGGAAGAGTATTCGTCATTAAAAAAACTGGAGCAACACCTTTATCCAATAGAGCAATAAATTATGTTTTTTCAAGCAATCAAGAAGTTGGAAGCAACTTTCCAAGCCCATATACTAAAAAGTCCATAGATAATGTACTTGCTACTACCAAAACAAATTTAAATGAATGGGTAACTGTCAAAGCAAACGTTAAAGAAGATTTCAAGAAATTCCATAATTTAGATGTTAATGAGCTGGACGGGATAGCGATCATGTCAGATACAGATAATTCAAAGAAAAAATCAATTACTTACTATCAAAATATCTATTTTTCTTCTCAATAAATTTTATTAATATCAATTGATGAAAGTATTTAAGTATAATTTAAAAGTATACTATGAGGATACTGATTTTGGTGGAATAGTTTACCACGCAAATTATTTAAAGTACTTTGAAAGAGCAAGATCTGAGCTTATTTATTCCTTGGGATATTCGAATAAAAAGTTATTAGATAAACATAATGTTTTAATAGCAGTAAAAACTTGCAACGTAGATTTTAAAAAACCGGCAAAATTTGAGGATAAAATTACCGTTTTCACAAAAATAAAATCTAATACTTTGACTACAATTACAATGTCACAAGTAATTAAAAGAAAATCAGATACTTTATGTGATGCAGAGATTAAATTAGTATCTCTAAATAAATTGGGAAAACCAGTAAAACTTCCAGTAGCACTTATTAACAAATTAAACTAGTTCTTTTACTTTTTTAAATAGTTTAGTCATTTGTTTTTCATTTATTCGTCCAGTATTTACATTTCTTGGACTTGGATGATAACACCCCATTAACAACACATTGTTAGGTAATTTAAAATATGTTCCATGACTAAATTTTACTCTCTCAGTGTAATCAAAATTTTCTCTATAAAATTTTACACAAGTATCAAACGCAATTTTCCCTAAAGCCACAATAATTTTTAGATTTTTAAGTATTTCAAATTCAGATTTAAAATAACCAAAGCAATTTTTTAACTCTTCATTTAATGGTTTATCTCCTGGAGGAACGCACTTTAGAGCTGGTGTTATAAAGGTATTTTTTATTTTTAATCCATCATTTAAATGATCTGAATTACTTTGATTGGCAATTTTTACATTGTGTAAACATTTATATAAAAAATCTGAGGATTTATCGCCTGTAAATACTCTGCCTGTTCTTGTTCCACCATGAGCAGCTGGTGCTAGACCAACAATCATTATTTTTCCATTTATATCTCCAAAACCTGTAACTGGTTTTCCCCAATAAGTTTGGTCCATATATTGTTTTCTTTTTTCCGTAGATATTTTTTTTCTAAACCTCACAAGTCTAGGGCATTTATTACATTTAATTATTGTTTTTTTTAATTTTTCAAATTTAACGGTCATTAAGTTTAGAGAAGCTTCTTTTTGTGTGTCCATGGACCTTTTTTTGTTTTAGGTAAAAACTTTCTAAGGTCAAAAAGGACTTTTTCAGACAATTTTCTGTAGGTGGTTAGTTTTCCTCCATATATATTCAATAAAGGTAATTTTTTTATAATTTTTAAATCAAAAACATAATCTCTTGTGACTTTTGAAGCTGTATTAAAATCTTCAATTAGAGGTCTTATCCCTGAATAAGTATCTACAATGTCCTTTGTTCTGATTTGTTTTTTTAAGTAATTATTTACTGAACGAATTAAATATGTAATTTCTTTTTTTGATATTCCTTTATTTTCTGGTGATTTAACCTCAACTTCTGTAGTTCCAATTAAAGAAAACTTCCCTTTATAAGGTATCACAAATATTATTCTTTTATCAGTATTTTGAAATGTGAATGCAACATTTTCTTTGTACAATTTTTTTGTAATAATATGACTTCCTTTAACTAATCTTATTTTTTTCTTAGATTTAATTTTTATATTTTTATTTAAGGTTTCGTTTATCCATGGTCCAGATGCATTAATTAAAATTTTTGATTTTACTTTTTCACCTTTTTCAAGACTAATAATCCATTCATTGCCAATAATTTCAGCTTTTTTAACTTTGTTATATTCTAGTATTTTAGCTTTATTTCTTTTTGCATCTTTAGCATTTAGTTTCGTTAATTTTTTATCGTCAATTTGTATGTCAAAATATTGAAAACCAGTTTTGTATTTTTGCTTAAGAATATTTGAAAATTTTTTTGTAAGATCAAACGTTTTTGATTTTGGTATATTGCTTTTGCCACCTAAATTATCATACAAAAATAAACCAATTTTAATTAACCAGGCTGGTCGAATTTTATCTGCATAAGGAATTATAAAAGGAATCGGTTTGGAAATATGTCTGGCAATTTTATAAACTATTTCTCTTTCTTTCAGAGATTCTCTAACTAGTTTGAATTCATAATTTTCTAAATAACGAAGACCACCATGTACTAATTTCGTCGACCAAGATGAGGTTGCTCCTCCAATCTCACCTTTGTCAGCTAAACAAACTGATAAACCTCTACCTGCAGCATCTCTTGCAATACCTGCACCGTTTATACCGCCACCTATTATGAATAAATCAAATTTTTTAGACATTTAAATTATGATTTGTTTTAAAATATACAACCTCTTTTAGAAATTTAAAATTTTTAAATGCAATTATTTACAATTTCATAATATCTTAACATTAATAAATTATTAATAAAAAATAAAATAAACTTAACAGAAGGATAGATATGAAAAAAATACTTAGTGTTTTAACAATTCTATTTACTTTCTCTTTTACATCACACAGTTATTCAAAAACAGAAATTCATTGGTGGTACGGAAACAGTGGTTTTCTTGGTGATGTAATTATTGAAATTGCAAATAGATTTAACGCTTCACAAGATCAATATACGGTCATTCCTACAGGAAAAGGAAGTTATGAAGATAACATGGCGGCAACTATTGCTGCATTTAGAGCAGGCGACCAACCACACTATTCACAGGTTTATGATGCTGGTGCTGCAATCATGGTAGCTCAAGTAAAAAATGGTGTTGTTATCGGTTTTGAAGAAATGGCTAAGAAATATGGCATTGATGTAGATGCTGACAACTATATTCCAGGCATTAAAAATTTCTATGCCGACTCTGATGGAAAAATGATTGGTGTACCTTTCAATAGTTCAACTTGTTTGATGTATGCAAACATGGACATTTTGAAAGAGGTTGGAATTGAATCTGTGCCAAAAACTTATGAAGAATTTGAGGCCATGGCTCCAAAAATCAAAGCTGCTGGATACATTCCTTTAGTTCAAAGTCATAGTCCATGGATTTGGACTGAAAATTTCTTTTCTAGACATAATTTATTAATGTTAGATGGAAATAATGGTTACGATGCTGTTCCTACAAAAACTTTATTCGCTGAAACTGATGCATTTGTCTATCATTGGAAGAAAGTTAAAGAATGGTATGATAAAGGTTTATATGGCTATAAAGGAAGAGCGTGGGGAGACAATCAAGCACCATTTATAGCAGGTGAAGCTGCATTTTGGTTTGGTTCTGCTGCATCATTTGGTGGAATGAAAGGTGTTGTTCCAAACTTTACAGTTAATCATATTCCTTACTGGGATTCAGTAACCAAAGGAAAAGAGTATCCAACTTTTATAGGTGGTGCTGCTAACTGGATCTTAAATGGTCATACTGAGGAAGAGTACAAAGGACTTGCTAAATTTATAGAATTTATGGGTTCTCCAGAAATGGATCTGTATTATCACAATATGACTGGTTACTCTGCAGTGACTAAAGGTGGTATAGAGTTAGCTGAAACTATAAATTTCTATAGAGCTTCTCCATATCATAAAGCAGTTGGTGAACAATTAAGCTTAGAAGGTTCAACTATTCCTGGTGGATATAGAGCTGGTAACTGGCCCCAAATTCGTGAAGTAATTTACGAAAATATTGAGCCAATGTTAAACGGCAAAATATCAATCGAAAAAGGATTGCAGAATATGGACAAAGGTGCAGCTAAATTGTTAAAGCAATTTGCTAAAACTTTGTAAGAATAATTAAAACAATAAGGAGGGTATTAATTTACCCTCCTTATTTATTTTTACAAAAGTATGAAAAAAGTCCAATTCAAATCTAGCTATTCACAATATCTTTTCTTAGCTCCGCAGCTAGGTATATTGTTAATTTTTTTATATTGGCCAATCATACAAACCTTTAGAGATGCATTTACAATGCAAGATGCTTTTGGATTTGGATCGAAGTTTGTATGGTTTGACAATTTTTTATTTATTTTTGATGATCCAGCTTATTTCATAGCTTTCAAATTTACTATTATTTATAGTTTTGTTATTACGTTAATTACAGGCTCAATTGGATTATTACTTGCCGTTCAGGCTAATAATGTAATGCATGGTAAAAGCACTTACAAAACACTTTTAATTTGGCCTTATGCAATTGCGCCTGCGGTAGTCGGTGTAATGGCAAATTATTTTTTTAGTGAAAGATTTGGTCTTCTTTATCATTTATTTCACGAACTGTGGGGATTTAATTGGTACGAAAGTGTGTTCGACTCTTATATTTACGTAATCATAGCTGGTTCTTGGAAGCAAATCAGTGCTAATTTTATTTTCTTCTTGGCTGGACTTCAAGCTATACAAAAATCTGTAATTGAAGCATCAATGATTGACTGTAAAAATAGTTTTAGAAGATTTTGGACAATTACATTCCCATTATTAATGCCAACTACATTCTTTTTAATAATTATTAATATAACGTATGCTTTCTTTGATACATTTGGAATTATTGATACCACAACAATAGGTGCTCCTTCCGGTGAAACAAGAACTCTAGTTTATAAAGCTTACATGGATGGATTTAGAGGACTGGATTTAGGAAGTGCAGGAGCTCAATCAATAATGATGATGTTGATTGTATTAATAATTACGATTTTTCAATTTAGATATATCGAAGGGAAAATACATTATAATTAATGACTAGATTTATCACATCAAGTTTTTCACATTTAATTTTACTCATTGGAATACTAATCATGGTAGTTCCTGTATGGATGATTTTTGCTAGCTCGACGCACACGAGTTCAATGATTAATATGAATGGTCTCCAAATGTTTTTAGGAGATAGCTTTTATGAAAATTACTTACGAGTTTTATTATATCAGGGTGGTTTTTTTAAAGAGATAACAGCATTAAAAATGTTTTTTAATAGTTTTATCATGGCTACAGGAGTTGCAATATTATCCGTTGTTACATCTTTAATGGCTGCTTACGCGTTGGTTTATTACAGAATAAAATATGCAACATTATTGTTTTGGATTATATTTATTACAATTTTAGTACCATTAGAGTTAAGAATTTTCCCTACTTATTCAGTAATGGCTGAGCTTAATCTAGTGAATTCTTACTTTGGATTAATAGTTCCTATTTCAGCATCAGCTATAGCAACATTATTCTTTCGACAATTTTATAAAACCGTTCCAGATGAATTACTTGAATCCGCAAAACTTGATGGAGCAAATACCTGGAGATTTTTTGTTGATTTTTTAATTCCTTTGTCAAAAACAATGATTGTAGCGATGTTAATATTTATGTTTGTTTTTGGCTACAATCAGTATCTATGGCCATTATTGGTAACAACTTCAGAACAATATTGGACAGTGGTTATGGGATTAAAAATGATGTCGGGTTCAATTGTTCATCGTTTTGCTTTCGTGATGATGTCTATGGTGCCACCAATTTTAATTATAATTGTGTTGCAGAAATATTTTATTAAGGGGGTTTTTCAAGATAAATGAAAATTAAACCACTTCAAATAATTGCTCATATTATTTTAATACTAGGAGTCTTGTTAATGGTAGTTCCTATTTGGATATCTTTTGCAAGTTCTTCGCATGACTCTGTAACTATATTAACCGAAGGTATGAAGTTTCATATAGGTGATCAGCTAGCAAGAAACTATAACGAAGTTTTAAATGAAAAAGGTGGTTGGTCAGAAGAAGTGACTGCTGCAAAAATGTTTATTAATAGTTTTATAATGGCATTAGGAATTGCAACACTTAAGGTAGTTATTTCAGCAATGTCAGCATATGCTTTGGTTTATTATAGATTTAAATTAGCTGTACCAATTTTTTGGTTAATCTTTATTACTCTACTTGTTCCTTTGGAGGTAAGGATTTTTCCAAGCTATAAAATTGTATCTGATTTAGGTTTAACAAATTCATATACAGGCCTTATCCTTCCATTAGTTGCTTCAGCTACAGCAACATTTTTCTTCAGACAATTTTATAAAACAATTCCAGATGAACTCTTGGAGTCAGCAAAATTAGACGGAGCAAATGCTTGGAGTTTTTTCATAGATTTCTTGGTTCCATTATCTAAAACCATGATAGCAGCAATGTTTATCTTTATGTTTGTATATGGATACAGCCAATATTTATGGCCACTAATAATGACAACTGCAGAAGAATACTGGACTGTTGTAATGGGAATGAAGATTATTTACACAGAAAGCTATGAAGGAGTTGCTCTGCCAAGAACTGCAGAAAGATTTGCGTATATCATTTTGTCAATGATCCCACCAGTTTTAGTGGTAGTATTTTTACAAAAATGGTTCATAAAAGGATTAATTCAAACGGAGAAATAAATGAGCTTTTTAGATTTAAAAAATGTGACTAAGATTTACCCAAATGGAACTAAGGCTGTTCATGAAACTTCATTAAGTGTTGATGAAGGTGAGTTTATGGTTTTTGTAGGACCTAGTGGATGTGGAAAATCAACTTTATTAAGAATGGTTGCAGGCTTAGAGGATATTACAGAGGGTGATATTAATCTTGATGGAAAATTAATTAATGAGGTAGATCCGTCTGAAAGAGATGTAGCAATGGTGTTTCAGAACTATGCATTATACCCACATATGAATGTTTATAATAACTTGGCTTATGGTCTAAAAAACAGAGGAATTGACAAAGAAACAATTGAGCAAAAAGTAAATGATGCAGCTAAGCTGCTACAAATTTCAGATTATTTACAGAGAAAACCTTCAATGTTATCCGGAGGTCAAAGACAAAGAGTTGCAATGGGTAGAGCAATTGTTAGAAATCCTAAAATATTCTTATTTGATGAACCTCTTTCAAACTTAGATGCAAAATTAAGAATTCAGATGAGACTTGAAATCAAAAAACTTCAGCAGAAAGTTGGAGTAACAAGCATATTTGTTACGCATGATCAAGTAGAGGCCATGACACTTGCTGATAGATTAGCAGTTATTAACAATGGAATTATTGAACAGCTTGGAACTCCTATTGAGATATATGATAATCCAAAATCATTATTTGTTGCTGGTTTTATTGGCTCACCTCAAATGAATTTTTTAGATGGTAATATAAAAAATAAAACATTATCTGCAGAAGGTTTTGAAATTAAAGATATTGATAGTGACTTTGAGGGAGAAGTAAAATTAGGAATAAGACCTGAACATTTAAGTCAACGTGAAAATAGTTTAATTAATTTAAAAGTAGACTTAGTGGAACAACTTGGTTCGGATAATCTTGTTTATGGTCAATTAAAAGACAAAAAAGACTTTTGTTATAGGTGTCCGGGAAATCTAACTATTGAAAAAGGTGCTGATCTAAGTCTTAATATTGAGAACAATAAATATTATATTTTTGATAAAAGCACTGGCAAAAGAGTTAATTAATTTTGATTTTAAGCAAACCAAATCATATAAAAATTTATGGTCACCGAGGAGCAAGAGGAGATCTTCCCGAAAACACTCTAGAAAGTTTTAAATACTTATTTGAAAACAATATTAATGCATACGAAACTGATATTTTGATTTCAAAAGATTTTATTCCTGTGATTACTCACGACTTTAGATTAGATCCAAGTCTTACAAAAGATAACGAGGGAAATTGGATAGAGGATGAAAATATAAAAATATATGATTTAACTTATGAAGAACTTTTAAAATTTGATGTTGGATCTTTAAATAAGTTATCTAGATATGGAAGAAGATTTGTTAATCAAAAAACTTTAGAAAATCAAAAGATACCGAAACTTTCTGAATTATTAAATTTATCCTCAAAATACATATCTGAAAATCTATTAATAAATTTAGAAATTAAATCTACGCCTGATGAGGAAAATCTAACGCCGACTCCAGAAGAAATGGTTAAACTAGTTATGCAAGAGGTAAATAAGTCAACCTTACAAAATAAAATAATTGTTTCATCATTTGATTGGCGAACACTGACAGAAATGAAAAAACTTTACCCTGAAATTTCAAGAGCTTATTTAACTTTTCAACAACAGGCTGGAATTAAAATTAAAAATACAATTTATAATAGATCTCCATGGATGAGTTACATGCCCTTTTTTGAAAATCATGAATTACCGAAAATTATAAAATCACAAGGCGGAGAAGCTTGGCATCCATACCATAAAGATATTACAAAAAAACTAGTAGATATTTCTCATCAAGAAAATTTGCCAGTGAACGTTTGGACAGTAAACAAAGATTACGACATGTTAAAAATGGTTGAGTATGGTGTAGATGGTATCATGACAGATTATCCATTGAAGCTTAAAGAACTTTGTGAGAAAGAAAATATAAACTGGTTTTAGTTTATTTTAATGGATTTAAATATAGTTAGTAATGAGGAAAAGTTTTTAGCTGGAAAACTTGAAGGATATACTTTAAAAGGTGCTGAAAATAAATTTGATGACAAAGGAAATCCTTTACCCTTTCCAGGTTGTACAATAATTTGTAATATTCCTCTTAATACCAATTTATCCGATGAAATTAGTAGTTTTCAAAAAAAAATAAAAAATTTTAATCCAGAAAAAACTTATTTCTATTTACCTCAATCTAGTTTTCATATGACGTTATTTGATTGTTGTAATTTAAATACAAAAAATACAAATAATTGGCCATCAGATATAGATCTTGATATGGATCACAAAGATATAGCTTTTGAATTAAATAAAAGAATTAAAAACTATAATTTTCCAAAAGAATTTAATCTTAAACTAAAAACATTTTTTGGTGGTTATAGTATTATTTTAGAACCTTTTTCTAAAAAGGATGAAAAAATTCTTAGAAATTGTAGAGATGAACTAAGTAGCTTATTAAAAATTAAATTTGAAAACCATCAAAGATATACTTTTCATATTACTTTGGCATATATCTTAAGAGAGCTTAGTGAGATAGAAATAAGTAATTTAATTGAATTTAATAAAAAACTATTTTTAGACTTTAGTAAAAAATTTCCAAAAATTACTTTTTCAAAACCTGAAATGTGTACTTTTGAGAACATGTTAGAATTTAAAAGTGTTAATCCTTCCAGCTTGTATTAGTTTTTACTTTTAGAAAAAAAAATTTAGGTATAGACTTAAATTGTGAAAAAATTTCTTGTTGCTATTGACCAAGGCACAACATCAACTAGAGCAATTCTCTTTGATTTAGATGGTAATATAAAATTTACATCCCAGTTTGAATTTAATCAATATTTTCCAAAAAATGGATGGGTGGAGCATAATCCAAACGAAATTTGGCTTACAACTCTAAAAGCGTTGAAAAAAGTAATAAAAAAAGCATCACTATTAAGAGGAAAAATATTAAGTATAGGAATAACTAACCAGAGAGAGACAACTATTCTTTGGAATAAGAAAACAGGAAAACCAGTCTACAACGCAATTGTTTGGCAAGATAGAAGAACCCAAGACTATTGTGAAGAGTTAAAGAAAAAAAATTATGAAAAAATTTTTAGAAAAAAAACTGGATTATTTATTGACCCATATTTTTCTGCAACTAAAATTAAATGGATACTAGAAAACGTAAAAAATGTTAAGAAACTTTTAAAATCAAATAATTTATTATTTGGTACTGTTGATACTTTCCTTATTTGGAAACTTACTAATGGGCAACATCATTTAACAGAAGCAACTAATGCTTGTAGGACCATGTTATTTAACATTAATAATAATAAATGGGATAAAGAAATCTTAAAAAAACTTAAAATTTCTGAAAATATTTTGCCAAAAGTTAAAAATTCAGCTGATAATTTTGGTTTAACAAGTAAGAGAATTGTCGGCAGTGAAATACCAATATCAGCAGTTCTAGGAGACCAACAAGCAGCTGCAGTAGGACAGTCATGCTTTGAAAGAGGTTCAGTAAAAAGCACATATGGAACTGGTGCCTTTGTCATAATGAATACTGGTTCAAAAAAAATTTATTCTAAAAATAAATTATTAACAACAATATGTTACAGATTGAATGGAAAAAATACTTATGCTCTTGAAGGATCTATTTTTATTGCAGGTGCAGGTGTACAATGGTTAAGAGATAAATTAAAATTTATTAACAATGCTTTTGATACGGAAACAATTGCTCAATCAAAAAAAAATAATGAGGGTGTATACGTTGTGCCTGCCTTCAGTGGAATGGGAGCACCTTATTGGAGGCCTGATGCAAGAGGGGTAATAACAGGTTTAACAAGAAATAGTGATTGGAAAACCTTAGTTAGAGCAGTATTAGAGTCAGTTGCCTATCAAAGTAATGATTTATTTAATGCAATGAAAAAAGATGGTTTAAAACCAACTAAACTTAAGATTGATGGAGGCATGGTAAAAAACAACTGGTTTTCGCAATTTTTAT
Organism: uncultured Pelagibacteraceae bacterium; assembly: GCA_902543575.1. Lineage (GTDB taxonomy): Bacteria > Pseudomonadota > Alphaproteobacteria > Pelagibacterales > Pelagibacteraceae > Pelagibacter. The sequence continues at coordinate 22,338 of CACBYV010000009.1, forward strand.
CTGACATCATAAATATAAATACAGAAAGACCAAAGGTATTAGAAACAACTGGTTTAGGAGTAGCCTTACTAGCTGGATATCAAATTGGATTATTTAAATCATTATATCAAATCAAGAGGAAATGGAAAAAAGATAAAATTTTTAAGCCTAAAATAAACCGAAAAGTTAGGAACGATTTAATAAATGGTTGGAAATTATCAGTTCAGAAAGCTCTATTATAAAAAATACAGATAAAAATTTAATTGTCGTTTATGAAATATATAAATTTTATTCTTTTATTTTTGCTAAGTATTTTTAATTCAAATTATTCACAGGCTAATGATTTAGTAATAAGCGAACTGCAGAAGGGTGGGAAAATTGTATTTATAAGACATTCACTTGCACCTGGAAATGGAGATCCTAACAATATTGATTTAACAAAATGTGATACTCAAAGAAATTTAAATCAACAAGGGATAGAGCAATCAAAAAAAATTGGAAAACTATTTAAAGAAAATAACATTAAAATTGATAAAGTCTTATCTAGTGAATGGTGCAGATGCAAAGATACTGCAAGATTTGCCTTTAATAATTATGAAACCTTCAAGGGTTTAAACTCTTTTTATCAAGAGAAGTTTTATAAATATAAAGATGAACAAATTAAGAGTTTAAAAAAATATATATCTAATTGGAATGGTGAGAAAAATCTTATTTTAGTTACACATTTTGTAGTTATTTCAGAAATGTTAAATTTTGGTACTTCATCTGGTGAAATTGTTGTTATAGATAAAGATTATAAATTTATAGGAAGTATTGAAACCATGTAGTAATTATACATGATTATATATTGAATTATGAAAGTTGGATTTATAGGTGTTGGATGGATGGGATTTGGTATCGCAAATAACATCCTTAAAAATAATCATGAATTATTTGTAATTGCCAATAAGAACAGAAAGCCAATTGATAGAATAGTTAAAGAGGGTGCAAAAGAAGTTAAATCCTATGATGAACTTTGTAAAAGTGAATTAGATGCTTTGTTTTTGTGTGTAACGAATTCTCCTATTGCTCATGAAATTGGAAAAAAAATAGTTTCATTGTTAAATGATAAAACAATCATAATTGATATTACTACTCATAACCAAAATGGATCTATTGAAATGGAGCATATATTAAATGCAAATAATATTCCTTATTTAGAGTGTCCTGTTATGGGAGGTCCTGTTCAAGCAGAAGAGGGAATATTGGGTGGAATTGTTGGCGGATCTGATGAAAATTTAAAAAGATCAGAAGAACTTTTAAAATGTTTTTGTAAAAATTATTATCATTTTGGAGGAATTGGAAATGGTGCAAAAACGAAATTATTAAATAATTTTCTATCTTTAGGAACTGCCACATATGTAATTGAATTAATAAAAGCTGCAAAAAAATTAGATATTGATTTAGATAAACTTTATAAGGTAGCTCAATTAGGCTCAGGCAATTCTAATGCTTTAAAAAGGATTTTTGATAAGGTTTTAGAGGATGATTACACAGGTTTTAAGTTTACAGCGACTAATACACTAAAAGATTTAACTTATATAACTGACTTATTAAAAGGTATGGATAATGCTGAAAAATTATCTGATTTGTCAAAATCATTTTATAAAAAAGCAGTTGATGATGGTGATGGTGAACTTTTTATAAGTGAATTAATAAAGAAGAATTAATCTTTTTTTTCTTGTTTTTCTTTTTCTGCAAAGAATAAAGCAATCGCAAATAAAGTTGTCCATGCAATTCCTAATAAAGCTTTTGGACTAGTTTCAGCACTCCATATATCTAAAAAGATTGCACCTAATGCAAGACCGACGAGATAAATAACAATTGCAATATTTGTTTTGCTCATATCAATTAAGCTAATGTTTTACACTATTATTCTAATTGGACAATTATAAACAATCATATATAAAGCACCAATAATTTGGGCGAGTGGCGGAATTGGTAGACGCGTTGGTCTTAGGAACCAATAGTGCAAACTGTGAAGGTTCGAGTCCTTTCTCGCCTACCATATTTTATGAAAGTAACAGTAGAAAATAAAAAAGGTTTAGAAAAAGATATTAAAGTTTTTATCGATAAAAAAACTATATCTGGATATCTCGAAGAAAAATACGAAGAGATTAAAAAAGATGTCGTTTTAAAAGGATTTAGACCAGGTAAAGTTCCTACAGAAATATTAAAAAGACAGTTTGGAAAAGCTGTATACGGTGAAGTAATCGACAAAGTATTAAAAGATACTACTACTAAAGCTCTAGAAGATAATAAAATTAAACCAGCAGGTCAGCCTAAAATTGATTTAAAATCATTTGGTGAAGGAAAAGATCTTGAATACACAATTTCTGTAACAGAATTACCTAATGTTGAAGTTGGATCATTAAAAGATTTAAAAGTAGATGAGTACGTTGTTAAAATTGATCCAAAAGAAACAGATAAAAGAATTGATCAAATAGCCAAAACCCAAAAAAATTTTAAAGACGCAGAAGAAAGTTATGCAGCTAAAGTAGGTGATCTAGTTGTTTTTGATTACAAAGCAACAGTTGATGGTAAAGATTTTAAAGGAAATGAAGGAAAAAACACTCAATTAGAACTTGGAAAAGATTTATTTATTAAAGGATTTGATAAGCAATTAGAAGGTGTCAAAAATAAACAAGATAAAAAAGTAGAAGTTAAACTACCAGAAAACTTTCCAGAAAAAGATGTTGCTAATAAATCTGCAGTGTTTGAATGTAAAATTACTGCAGTAAAAAAACCAGAAGAAACAAAAATTGATGATAACTTTGCGAAAAATTTAGGAGCAAAAGACTTAAATAATTTAAAAGAATTAATATCTAAACAAATCAACGATGAATTTAAAAACTCATTAGAAATGATTTCAAAAAAACAAATTCTTGAACAGATAGAAAAACAAAAACTAGATCAGTTGCCAGCAAATCTAATTGAACAAGAAGTAAATTTATTAGCTCAAGGTATGAAAGAAGAAGAAAAGAAAAAAAATATTAAATACTTTGAGGAACAAGCTAAAAAAAGAATTAAAACTGGTTTAATTTTAAATGCATTTGGAGAAAAAAATAAAATTAAAGTATCTCAAGAAGAGTTAAATGCAGAAATACAAAAACAATTTAGAATGATGCCTGGACAAGAAAAAATGGTAAAAGAGTATTATGAGAAAAATCCAGGAGCGATAGAGAGTTTAAGAGGTTCAATCTACGAGGAAAAGATAATTGGTGAACTTAAAAAAATTGCAAAAGTAAACAAAAAAGAAATTAGTAAAGAAGAAGCTGAAAAAATATTAAAAGAAGAGAATGAAAAAAATCTAAAAGAGCAAGAGAAATTATCAAAATTATCTCAAGTTTCAGATAATAAAGTAAAAGAGAAAAAAGAAGTTAAGTCAGAAGATAAAAAAGAAAAGAAAACAGCTAAACCAACTAAAGCTACAAAAAAAGTAGCTAAAAAAACTAAATCAACAAAAAAAGTTAGCAAAAAGTAATCACAAGTTGTATAAGTAAATCGAATCACTTATGACAACAAAAATTCCAGAACATCTAAGCACTTTAATCCCAATGGTAGTTGAGCAATCAAGCCGTGGTGAAAGAGCTTATGATATTTATTCAAGATTATTAAAAGAGAGAATTGTTTTTGTAGTTGGACCAATTAATGATGCAGTTGCATCTTTGGTTACTGCTCAATTATTATTTTTAGAGTCTGAAGATCCTAAAAAAGAAATTTCTTTATACATTAATAGTCCAGGTGGTTTAGTTACAGCAGGTTTAGGAATTTATGATACGATGCAATATATCAAACCTGAAGTTAGCACATTGTGTATTGGTCAAGCTGCGAGCATGGGATCATTTTTATTAGCTGCAGGATCCAAAGGAAAAAGATTATCTTTGCCCAATTCAAGGATAATGGTTCATCAACCTTCCGCTGGTTTTCAAGGTCAAGCGACAGATATAGAGATTCACGCTAATGAAGTAATGTCTTTAAAAAAAAGATTAAACGAAATTTATTCTAAACATACAGGTAAGTCAGTTGATCAAATCAAAGAAGCTTTGGAGAGAGATAATTTTATGACTCCAGATAACGCGAAAGATTTTGGTTTGATCGATAAAGTAGTAGAAAAAAGAGACTAAACAACAATATATAGTTTATTCACAACCTATACTTGATTAAGAAGTAATCTTTGTAATAAAGTATTCAAATTGATTCGTTATAAAAAACTATGAGCAACAATAATAAAAATATTCTTTACTGTTCTTTCTGTGGAAAGAGTCAACATGAAGTCAGAAAATTAATTGCTGGACCAACAGTTTTTATTTGTGATGAGTGTGTTGAATTATGTATGGACATCATCAAAGAAGAGAGCAAAGATACTTTTGTTAAACATCAAGATGGATTACCATCACCAAAAGAAATTTGTGCAGTTCTAGATGATTATGTAATTGGACAAGACCATGCCAAAAAAGTTTTATCAGTCGCTGTTCATAATCATTACAAGAGATTAAATTACGAGAATAAAACTAGTAAAAATGTAGAACTTTCAAAATCAAATATTTTATTAGTTGGACCAACAGGATGTGGAAAAACTTTACTAGCACAAACTTTAGCAAGAATTTTAGATGTTCCATTTACAATGGCAGATGCAACTACATTAACAGAAGCTGGCTATGTTGGTGAAGATGTTGAAAATATAATATTAAAACTATTACAAGCAGCAGATTATAATGTTGAAAAAGCGCAAAGAGGAATTGTTTATATTGATGAGGTAGATAAAATTAGCAGAAAATCAGAAAACCCTTCAATTACAAGAGATGTTTCTGGTGAAGGTGTACAACAAGCTTTATTAAAAATAATGGAAGGAACAGTTGCTAGCGTTCCTCCTCAAGGCGGCAGAAAACATCCGCAACAAGAATTCTTACAAGTAGATACTACTAACATTTTATTTATATGTGGTGGTGCGTTTGCAGGTTTAGATAAAATTATTTCACAAAGAGATAAAGGTTCATCTATTGGTTTTGGTGCTGAGGTTAAAAGTTTAGAAGATAAAAAAGTAGGCGAGTGGATGAAGAATCTTGAGCCAGAAGACTTATTAAAATATGGATTGATACCCGAGTTTATTGGAAGACTTCCTATAACAGCTACTTTGGATGATCTTGATGAAAAATCTTTAGTTAAAATTTTATTAGAGCCAAAAAATTCTTTAATCAAACAATATCAAGAGTTATTTAAATTAGAGGGGGTCAAACTTACTTTTAAAGATCAATCAGTTAAAGACATTGCCAACAAGGCTATATCTAAAAAAACTGGAGCAAGAGGACTTAGATCGATTCTTGAAAATATATTATTAAAAACAATGTTTGATCTACCAAGTCAAGATAACATTGAAGAAGTTATAATTGATTCTGGTGCGGCGAAAGGTGTATCAGCACCTGTTATTGTTCATTCGAAGAACAAAACTAAAACTGATAAGACTTCAGCAGCATAATTTCACGTTAATAAACCATAATTTCCTATTGCATTATAAAATATAATATCCATATTTCCGTAATGGATATAAAAGTTACATTACCGTTATTGCCTTTAAGAGACATAGTTGTTTTTCCAAGCATGGTTATTCCTTTGTTTGTTGGAAGAGATAAATCTATCACAGCATTAAATGAAGTAATGAAAGGTGATAAAAAAATTGTTCTTGTTACACAAAAAAATTCTGAAGTTGATGATCCAAAGAAAAATGATATTTTCACATATGGATGTGAAAGTAATATCTTGCAGTTACTTAAACTTCCAGATGGAACTGTTAAAGTATTAGTTGAGGGTACAAAAAGAGTTAAAATTGTCGATTTTAAAGATGATGAAAAATTTATCAAATGTTCATTTGAGTATCAAAAGGATGTGATCTCAAAAGAAGAAGATCTTCTTACGTTAAGCTTAACAGCAATAAAAAGATTAGAAAAGCTAACTAGTGTTAATAAGAAAATATCCTCTGAGACAATTAACAATATAAAGCAATTAAAAGATCCATCTAAAATTGCTGATAATATAATTTCACACATCAATGCTAACATCTCAGAAAAACAACAAATCTTTGAAACTTTAGACGTTAAGAAGAGATTAAACAGTGTTATTAAAATAATGGAAAATGAGGCAAGTATCATAGGTGTAGAAAAGAGAATTAGAGGAAGAGTTAAAACTCAAATGGAGAAAACTCAAAGAGAATATTATTTAAATGAACAGTTAAAAGCTATTCAAAAAGAATTAGGAGAGATTGAAGATGGTAAAGATGAGACCACAAGCTTAAAAAAATCAATTTTAAAGGCAAAGATGCCAAAAGAAGTTGAGAAGAAATGCATGTCCGAATTAAAAAAATTAAAAAATATGAGTCCAATGTCTGCTGAGGCTACTGTTGTAAGAAACTACTTAGATTGGATGATAGATTTACCTTGGTTTAAAAAAGATAAAGTGGACATAGATTTGAATAAAGCTCTAAAAATTTTAGAAGAAGATCATTTTGGATTAGAAAAAGTTAAAGAGAGAATTATAGAATTTTTAGCTGTGCAAAAAAGAATGGATAAAATTAAAGGCCCTATACTATGTTTAGTAGGCCCACCTGGTGTAGGAAAAACTTCTCTGGGTAAATCTATTGCTAAGGCAACTAATAGACAATTTGTAAGAATGTCTTTAGGTGGAGTGAGAGATGAAGCGGAAGTAAGAGGTCACAGAAGAACTTATATTGGCTCACTTCCTGGAAAAATTATTCAAATGATGAAAAAAGCAGGGACTAAAAATCCTTTATTTTTATTAGATGAGATTGATAAAGTTGGAAATGATTACAGAGGTGATCCATCATCAGCTTTGTTAGAGGCTTTAGATCCTGAGCAGAACACAACATTTAACGATCATTACCTTGAAGTTGATTATGATTTATCAGATGTAATGTTTGTAACAACAGCAAACACACTAAATATTCTTCCCCCACTTTTAGATAGAATGGAAGTCATAAGAATTCCAGGATATACAGAAGATGAGAAGATTAATATTGCAAACAAATATCTACTTCCTAAGCAAATAAAAGATAACGGTGTAAAAGAAGGTGAAATGAAGTTGGCTGACGAAACAATAAAAGAAATTATAAGAAGTTATACAAGAGAAAGTGGTGTTAGAAATTTAGAAAGAGAAATATCCAAAGTAACAAGAAAAGTTGTAAAAAAAGTAGTCAATAATGAAGAAAAAAGTGTTGAGGTTAATGAAAAAAATATACCCGATTTTCTTGGAATTAAGAAATTTAAATTTGGTGAACTAGAAGCAAAGGATAAAGTTGGAATAGTTATAGGTTTAGCTTGGACAGAGTTTGGTGGAGAAATATTAAAAGTTGAAACAGTTAATATGCCAGGTAAAGGAAGAATGCAAATAACTGGAAAGCTAGGTGATGTGATGCAAGAGTCTGTAAAAGCTGCAAAATCTTATGTAAGATCAAAATGCTTAGAATTTGGTGTAACACCACCATTATTTGAAAAGAAAGATTTTCATATACATGTTCCAGAAGGTGCAACACCAAAAGACGGTCCTTCTGCAGGTATAGCAATGGTTACATCAATAGTATCTTCAATTACTAAAGTTCCAGTAAAGAAAGAAATTGCTATGACTGGAGAGGTAACAATCACAGGTCAAGTATTACCAATTGGAGGTTTGAAAGAAAAATTATTAGCTGCTCATAGAGCTGGTGTAAAAAAAGTTTTAATTCCTAAAGAGAATGAAAAAGATTTAGTTGATGTTCCAAAAAAAGTAAAAGATGATATTGAAATTGTCCCAGTAGAAACAGCAGATGAAGTAATTAAAATTGCTCTTATTAAAGAGTTAAAGCCAACAGAATGGACAGAAGTAGATAAGTTAACAGAGACTAAAAAAGACGATAAATCTCAAGCCAGTATTCAGTAATAAACAATTTACATTATTAAAACCTTGATGTAATAGTACCATGTTTGGGCGGTTAGCTCAGTTGGTAGAGCATCTCGTTTACACCGAGGGGGTCAAAGGTTCGAGTCCTTTACTGCCCACCAGAACACGGGGGTGTAGCTCAGTTGGTTAGAGCGATCGCCTGTCACGCGATAGGTCGAGGGTTCGAGTCCCTTCACTCCCGCCATCAAATAAATGAATAAAATAGAGCTTTAAAATGTGACCTATCTGCTCTTTTAGTTGATATAAAAGGTGCTATATAGACTCATCATGCTTGCGGAATTTTTAAAAGATTATTTGCCAATAATTGTATTTTTGCTAGTTGCATTAATATTAAGTGTAGCATTTGTGGCGGTCAATTATTTAGCATCTCCAAAAAACCCAGATCCAGAAAAATTATCAGCATACGAGTGTGGATTCGAACCATTTAATGACTCTAGAATGGAATTTGATGTTAGATTTTATCTTGTTGCAATATTATTTATTATTTTTGATTTAGAAATCGCTTTTCTATTCCCTTGGGCAATATCTCTGGGCAAAATTGGAATATTCGGATTTACATCAATGATGATCTTCTTATTTATTCTTACTATTGGGTTTATTTATGAATGGAAAAAAGGAGCATTAGATTGGGAATAAAATGAATTTAGAAGAACGAAAAAAAAATATTCCTGAAGAATTTAAACAATTAGCACAAGACTTTAGTGATAATGGTTTTATAACAACATCACTAGATAATCTAGTTAACTGGGCTAGAACTGGATCTTTGCATTGGATGACTTTTGGTCTTGCATGTTGTGCAGTTGAAATGATGCAAACCTCAATGCCAAGATATGATTTAGAGAGATTTGGTGCTGCTCCAAGAGCTTCACCTAGACAATCAGATGTTATGATTGTTGCTGGAACCCTTACAAATAAAATGGCTCCAGCATTAAGAAAAGTTTATGACCAGATGCCAGAACCAAGATATGTAATTTCTATGGGAAGTTGTGCTAATGGTGGAGGATATTATCATTATTCTTACTCTGTAGTTAGAGGATGTGATCGTATTGTACCAGTGGATGTATATGTACCTGGGTGCCCTCCCTCTGCTGAAGCACTTTTGTATGGAATAATGCAACTTCAAAAGAAAATCAGAAACAAAGGTTCTCTGGAAAGATAAAAAATGCGAAATATCCAGGATTTAGAAAAAATTTTGAACTCAGAACTAAATACGAAAATAAAAAGTTCTTTAATCAAACATAATCAAATTTACTTAAAAATTGATGAAGCAGACTTAACAGAAGTTATTTTATTCTTAAAATCGAATTCAAAAACTAAATTTAGGCAATTGATAGATATCACGGCAGTAGATTTTCCTGAAAATGAAATCAGATTTAAATTAGTTTATCTATTATTAAGTCATGAATTTAATCAAAGAATTATCATAGAGATTGATGTAAAAGAAAAAGATATTGTTGGTTCAATAACATCTATATTTCCTGCAGCGAATTGGATGGAAAGAGAAGTATTTGACATGTATGGAATTGATTTTAAAGATCATCCAGACCTGAGAAGAATACTTACAGATTATGGTTTTGAAGGACATCCGTTAAGAAAAGATTTTCCTTTAACAGGTCATAATGAAGTAAGATACAGTCATGAAACCAAAAAAGTTATTTATGAACCAGTAAAATTAGAGCAAAATTATAGAAACTTTGATTATGAAAGTCCTTGGGAAGGAACTAAGTATATAAAAGAACAAACTAAAGAATAATGGCAAAAGAAACTAAAACTTTGAATCTAAATTTTGGACCTCAACATCCAGCAGCTCATGGAGTTTTGCGATTAATATTGCAGTTAGATGGCGAAATTGTTGAAAAAGCAGATCCACACATTGGTTTATTGCATAGAGGAACAGAAAAATTAATTGAAAACAAAACTTATACACAAGCTGTTCCGTATTTTGATAGACTTGATTATGTTGCTCCAATGAACCAAGAACATGCGTTTGCTTTAGCAATTGAAAAAGTATTAAAAATTGAAGTTCCAATAAGAGCTCAATACATAAGAGTAATGTTTTGTGAAATCGGAAGAATACTTAGTCATATTTTAAATATTACAACACAAGCAATGGATGTTGGTGCATTAACTCCGACTTTATGGGGATTTGAAGAAAGAGAAATATTAATGGGTTTTTATGAAAAAGTTTCTGGTTCTAGATTGCATGCTAATTATTTTAGAGCTGGAGGAGTACATCAAGATCTACCAAAAGGATTAGATAAAGAGATTGGAAAATTCTGTGAAAGATTTCCAAAAATAATAAATGATTTAGAATTACTTTTAACAGATAACCGGATATTTAAGCAAAGAAACGTTGATATAGGGGTAGTATCAAAACAAGATGCTCTCGATTATTCTTTCTCTGGTGTTATGTTGAGAGGGTCTGGCGTTCCATGGGATTTAAGAAAATCCCAGCCTTACGATTGTTATGAACAATTCGAATTCAAAATCCCAGTAGGAAAAAATGGTGATTGTTATGACAGATATTTATGCAGAATTGAAGAAATGAAAGAAAGTGTAAATATAATAAATCAATGCTTGGCAAATTTACCAGTTGGACCAATTAAAACTGATGATGGAAAAATCAGTCCACCACCAAAAAAAGAAATAAAACAATCTATGGAAGCATTGATACATCACTTTAAGTTATATACTGAAGGTTATAGAGTTGACAAAGATGAAATATATACAGCTGTAGAGGCCCCTAAAGGAGAATTTGGTGTTTACTTAATTTCTGATGGTTCAAGCAAACCTTACAAATGCAAAATTAGAGCTCCAGGATTTTCTCATTTGCAAGCTATGGATTACTTAATTAAAGGTCATATGTTAGCTGATGTTCCTGCAGTTTTAGGTTCAATGGATATTGTTTTCGGAGAGGTAGATAGATAATGGCTATTAAAAAAATATCAAAAGTACAACCTGAAAAATTTGTGTTTAATAAAAAAAACAAAGAAACTGCTGATAGTATTATTAAAAATTATCCTTCTGGAAAACAACAAAGTGCAGTTATGGCTTTATTGTACTTAGCACAAAAACAAAATGATAATTGGATACCTTTAAGTGCAATGAAATACATAGCAAAGTATTTAGATATGCCATACATAAAAGTATATGAAGTGGCTACTTTTTATAGCATGTATAATTTAACTCCAGTTGGTAAATATTTCTTTCAAGTCTGTACTACAACACCATGTATGTTAAGGGGCGCATATAATTTAGTAGATGTTTGTAAACGCAAAATTTCTGAGGAAGAAAATCATTTGTCTGAGGATGGAAAAACTTCTTGGTTAGAAGTAGAATGTTTAGGTGCTTGTGTGAATGCTCCAATGCTTCAATTAAATGAGGATTATTATGAGGATTTAGATCCAAAAAAACTTGAGCAAATAATTGATAAAATAAGTAATGATGAGGTTCCTCAACCAGGATCTTATAGAGGCAGATTAAGTTCTGAGCCAGAAAATACTAGAAAAACATTAATAGGTAATAAAAATGCTTGAAGATAAGGATAGAATTTTTCAAAATTTATATAATGATTTTGGTGCTGATTTAGTATCTGCAAAACAGAGGGGAGACTGGAAGGATACAAAAGAAATTTGTGGCAAAGGAAGAGAATGGATAATTAATGAAATAAAAGCATCAGAACTTAGAGGAAGAGGTGGTGCTGGATTTCCTACAGGATTGAAATGGTCTTTTGCTCCAAAAGAAGTTGGATCAAGACCACATTATTTAGTAATTAATGCCGATGAGTCTGAACCTGGCACATGTAAAGATAGAGACATTCTAAGATTTGAACCTCATAAATTAATAGAGGGCTGCTTAATTGCATCTTACGCAGTTAATGCACACAAGTGCTATATTTATATAAGAGGAGAATATTTTAATGAAGGACAAAAGCTTCAAACAGCTATCGATGAAGCGTACAAGGATGGTCTATTAGGAAAAAATTCTGCAGGGACTAATTGGGAATTAGATATATATATTCATTATGGTGCTGGAGCTTATATCTGTGGTGAGGAAACTGCTTTGCTCGAGAGTATTGAGGGAAAAAAAGGTCAACCAAGATTAAAACCTCCATTTCCAGCTTTAATAGGTCTTTATGGTTGCCCGACAATAATAAACAATGTCGAAACAATTTCAGTGGTGCCAACTATACTAAGAAGAGGTGGAAAATGGTTTTCATCCCTCGGTAGACCAAAAAATACTGGTTCTAAAATTTATTGTATTTCAGGAAATGTAAATAATCCCTGCAACGTAGAAGAAGAAATGGGAATTCCTTTAAAAGAATTAATTGAAAAACATGCAGGTGGAGTAATAGGTGGATGGGATAATTTAAAAGCAGTTATACCTGGTGGTTCATCAATGCCATTACTACCAAAAGAAACATGTGAAACAATTAAAATGGACTTTGATGCATGTGTTGAGAATAAAACTGGTTTAGGAACAGCTGGTATTGTTGTTATAAATAAAGATCAAGACATTATTAAGTGTATGGCTAGAATAGCAAGATTTTATAAACACGAGAGTTGTGGTCAATGTACACCATGCAGAGAAGGTTCTGGTTGGATGTGGAGAATGTTAGAGAGAATGGCAAAAGGTGAAGCCACAAGAGATGAAGTAGATATGTTATTAGATGTGACAAAACAAATTGAAGGTCATACAATTTGTGCTTTTGGAGAAGGATCTTCATGGCCTGTTCAAGGATTGATCAGAAATTTTAAAGATGAAATAATTGAAAGAAACAAGTTTGATCCAATTGTGAAAAAGCAAAAAGATATACCTTATTTAGTTGATCAACATTTATTAGAAAAAGAAAATGCTTAAACTTAAAGTAAATGATATTGATGTTGAGGTAGAAGAAGGAACTACAGTATTGCAAGCTTGTGAACAAGCGGGAGCAGAGATACCAAGGTTCTGTTATCACGAAAAATTGTCTATAGCTGGAAATTGTAGAATGTGTTTAGTTGAAATGGAAAAATCTCCTAAGCCAATAGCATCTTGCGCGATGCCTGCTGCAGAGGGGATGGTGCTTAGAACTAACACCGAAAAAGTGAAAAAAGCAAGAAAAGGTGTAATGGAATTTTTACTAGCAAACCATCCACTAGATTGTCCAGTATGTGATCAAGGCGGGGAATGTGATTTACAAGATCAATCTATGTATTACGGAATTGATAAATCAAGATTTAAAGAAAATAAAAGATATGTACCTGAAAAATATATGGGTCCACTAATTAAAACTCAAATGACAAGATGCATTCATTGTACAAGATGTATTAGATTTGCAACCGAAGTTGCTGGAGTTCCTGAGCTTGGAGCAATTGGGAGAGGTGAGAATATGCAAATCACCACTTATTTAGAAAAGGCAATGGAGTCTGAACTCTCAGCTAATGTTATTGATTTATGTCCTGTCGGAGCACTTACATCAAAACCTTATGTCTTCGAAGCTAGACCATGGGAACTAAAAAAAACTGAGACAATTGATGTGATGGATGCTGTTGGATCAAATATAAGAGTAGATACATACGGATGGGAAGTTAAAAGAGTTCTTCCAAGAATTAACGAAGAAATAAATGAAGAATGGATATCTGATAAGACTAGATATGCATGTGACGGCTTAAAAAATCAAAGATTAGATACTCCTTATGTAAAGATTAATAATAAATTAAAGCCATCAAGTTGGGACGAAGCTTTTAAAGCTGTATCTGAAAGAATTGCAAAAACAAAGTCTGAGAGAATTGCTGGATTTATAGGTGATATGACAAATATGGAAACTATATATGCAGCAAAAGATTTTTTTGAAAAAACGATCAAGTCTGAAAATTTGGAATCCAGATATGAAAAATTATATATTAATACAAAGGTAAGAAGTAATTATCTATTTAACAGTTCAATTGAAGGAATAGAAAAAAGTGATTTAATAATTCTAATAGGTACAAATCCAAGATTTGAAGCAACAATATTAAACTCACGAATAAGAAAAAACTATTTAAAAAATAAGACCGAAATTATATCTTTAGGTGATGTTGGTGATTTAACTTACCCTTACCAAGTTATATCGAATAATACTGACACTATAAAAGATATTATTGATAACAAGCATGAAATTTCAGAAAAAATTAAAAAATCTAAATATCCAAGTATAATTTTTGGACAATCAGTTCTTAAACTTAAGTCGGCACCTTATATTTTTGAAGAATTCAAAAATTATCTATTAGAAAATAATAAAATTTCCGATGATTGGAATGCATTAAATATATTATCAAAAAATTCATCCACAGTAGGCTCATATGACTTAAATGTATTGTCAAAAAATTCTAGCTACGAAATATTGGATAAATTAGAAAACAACGAATTTGAAATTTTAATTTTATTTGGTCAAGATAATTTAAATTTTGAGAAAAAAAATGAATTTATAATATATATAGGTAGTCACGGTGATAAAGGTGCAAGTATTGCTGATGTAATTTTGCCTGGTGCTACTTACACAGAACAAGATGGTTATTTTACAAACTTAGAAGGAAAATTACAAAAAGCCTACAAGGCGTCATATCCACCAGGTGAAGCGAAAGAGGATTGGCAAATAATAAATGAATTGTCCTCATTCATTAAGAGAAAAAATTTATATAAAGATAAAAATCAACTTATCGTTTCATTAATAAATTATTTAAATCTTAATAATAAAAATAAAGCTGATTTTGAGGTGCCTGAATATAATTTTAAATCAGAAAAAATTATTACTGAAGAGATTGATTATTATCACTCAAATGTAATAGCGAGAGCATCAAAAACAATGTCAGAGTGTAAAAATATTAGAATGAGTTTACCAAAAACTGGAACCGATAATTAATGGCTGAACTATTTATATTTTTTGAACAAATTTATAGAATTCTGTTTCTATTGATCCCAGTTTTAGTATCTGTTGCAATGATTGTTTGGTTAGATAGAAGAGTATGGGCATTTGTTCAAAAAAGAAGAGGTCCTAACGTTGTTGGTCCATTTGGATTATTTCAAACATTAGCTGACGCATTAAAATACATTTTTAAAGAAATAATCATTCCAGCAAGCTCAAATAAAGTTATATTTATCTTAGCCCCAATAGTTACAATGACTTTGGCTTTAATTGCTTGGGCGGTAATTCCTTTTAGTGAAACATTTGTACTAGCAGATATCAATGTCGGTATTTTATATCTTTTTGCAGTTTCATCTTTAGGTGTTTATGGAATAATTATGGGTGGATGGGCATCTAATTCAAAGTATCCTTTTCTAGGAGCAATTAGATCAGCTGCTCAAATGGTTTCTTATGAAGTTTCCATAGGTGTAATAATTATAAATGTATTACTTTGTGTAGGTTCATTAAATCTAAGTGACATCGTTTTAGCTCAAAAAGATTTATGGTTTGTAATACCTCTATTCCCAATGTTTATAATATTTTTTATTTCAGCCTTAGCAGAAACAAACAGACCACCTTTTGATTTGCCCGAAGCTGAAGCAGAGTTAGTTGCAGGTTACCAGACAGAATACTCTGGAATGATGTATGCAATGTTTTGGTTAGGGGAGTATGCTAACATTTTACTTATGTGTGCAATGGGATCCATTTTATTTCTTGGTGGCTGGTTATCTCCTATAGATTTATTTCCATTTAACATTATTCCAGCTCCAATATGGTTAATCTTAAAAATACTCTTTTTATTTATCTTATTTGCTCTGATAAAAGCAATAGTACCTAGATACAGGTATGATCAATTAATGAAACTTGGATGGAAAATTTTTCTACCATTTTCATTAATTTATGTAGTATTAACTGCAAGTTTTTTAATGTATTTTGATTTATTACCGGGGAATTAAAATGAGCTTAATTAGATTTTTCAAAACAATTTTTATGATTGATTTTTTAACAGGATTAATCATGGCAATAAAAGAAATATTTAAACCAAAAAAAACAATTAATTATCCATTTGAAAAAGGTTCAATTAGTCCGAGAGCAAGGGGAGAACATGCCCTAAGAAGATATCCAAATGGTGAGGAGAGATGTATTGCTTGTAAACTATGTGAAGCTGTTTGTCCTGCTCAGGCTATAACAATAGAGTCTAGCGAGAGAGAAGATGGAAGTAGAAAAACTACTCGTTATGATATTGATATGTTAAAATGTATTTATTGCGGTTTGTGCGAACAATCTTGTCCAGTGGACGCGATTGTGCAAGGTCCAAATTTTGAATTTGCTACAGAAACAAGAGAAGAACTTTACTATAACAAAGAAAAGTTGTTAGAGAATGGAGATAGATGGGAGAATATTTTAGCAGCAAATATTAATGCTGATAGCTCCCACAGATAATCAATGATTGCTCACGCAATAGTCTTTTATATATTTTCGCTGATTGCAATTGTCTCTGCAATTATGGTAACTGTTTCGAAAAACACAGTTAACTCAGTTTTTTTTTTAATATTGGACTTTATTAGTATTTCTTGCCTTTTCATCATGATTGGTGCCGAATTTTTAGGAATGATAATGCTTATTGTGTACGTTGGAGCAGTGGCAGTATTATTTTTATTTGTGGTTATGATGTTAAATGTGGCTCAACAAAAAAATGAATGGTTTAACTCTAGTGGAAGAAGTTCCCATATTCCAGTTGGTCTATTAGTAAGTATAATTATATTTTTTGAATTAATTATTGTTATAGGTGGATGGAAATATAAACCAGATTTGTTAGATTCAATTGCGATTGAAATAAATACTGACTTAACAAATACTCAATCTTTAGGAAGCGTTATATATACTGATTATATTCATTTGTTTCAATTATCTGGAATGGTTTTATTGGTAGCTATGATAGGAGCAATTGTATTGACCTTCAGACAAAGATCTGGAGTAAAAAGACAAAGTTATTTCAAACAAATATCTAGAGATAGAAAAGATGGTATTGAATTAGTTGATGTTGAAAATAATAAAGGAGTTAAAATAGATGCTTAGTATTGGTCTTGGACATTACTTAACTCTCGCTGCTATTATATTCACAATTGGTATTGTGGGTATTTTTCTAAATAGAAAAAATATTATTGTTATATTGATGAGTATTGAATTAATACTTTTAGCTGTAAATATAAATTTAGTATCTTTTTCTATTTTTATTAACGATCTGAGTGGCCAGGTTTTCACATTATTCATATTAACAGTGGCTGCAGCTGAGGCCGCAATAGGACTTGCAATTATTGTAGTTTACTACAGAAATTCTGGAACAATAAGAGTTGAAGAAATCGACAGATTGAAAGGGTAAATGGAATACTTAATATTATTTTTACCTTTGATAGGTTCAATCATATCAGGTTTCTTTGGCAAAACCATTGGTGATAGATTATCGCAATTAATCACGTGTATTTTGGTTTCTATTTCGGCATTATTATCTTTGTTCATATTTTATAAAGTTGTTTCATCAGGATATGAGCATAATGCAATTATCGCAACTTGGATAAATTCAGGATCTTTAAATGTAAATTGGTCAATTAAAATTGATGCTCTTTCTGCAGTAATGTTAGTTGTGGTTACTCTAGTTTCATCCTTAGTTCATATCTATTCTGTTGGTTACATGTCTCATGACCCACATAAACCAAGATTCATGTCCTATCTATCATTATTTACATTCGCTATGTTAACCTTAGTAACATCAGATAATTTTTTGCAATTATTTTTTGGATGGGAAGGCGTTGGTCTTTGCTCGTACTTTTTAATTGGTTTTTGGTATAAAAAAGAAACTGCTAATGCTGCTGCTATTAAGGCTTTTATAGTAAATAGAGTTGGGGACTTTGGTTTTGCATTAGGTATTTTTTTAATATTTTATATTTTTGGCACAGTAAATTACGACGAAGTTTTTCTTAAAATACCTGAAATTATAGATCAAAAAATAAATTTTCTATCTTTTGAATTTTATACAATAGATTTAATTTGTTTATTACTTTTTATTGGAGCAATGGGAAAGTCAGCTCAATTTTTGCTTCATACATGGTTACCAGATGCAATGGAAGGTCCAACACCAGTATCCGCATTAATTCATGCAGCCACAATGGTAACTGCAGGAGTTTTTTTAGTAGTTAGATGTTCCCCAATTTATGAGTACTCAGAATTAGCTTTGTCTGTAATCACATTAGTTGGAATGACCACAGCTTTTTTTGCAGCTACAGTTGCATTAGTGCAAACAGATATAAAAAAAATTATCGCTTATTCAACATGTAGTCAATTGGGATACATGTTTTTTGCAGCAGGTGTAGGTGCATATAATGTTGCAATGTTTCATTTATTTACACATGCTTTTTTTAAAGCTCTACTTTTCTTAGGCTCTGGATCAGTAATTCATTCATTTAAAGATGAACAAGATGTTACTAAGATGGGGGGAGTATTTAAAAAATTACCTTACACTTATGCATTAATGGTTGTTGGTACTTTAGCTTTAACAGGATTTCCTTTCTTATCAGGTTTTTATTCTAAAGATGCAATAATTGAATTTGCTTATATAAGTGACACAAAATTTGGAATTTATGCTGCTGGTATAGGTGTATTAACTGCTGTAATGACTTCTATATACTCATGGAGATTAATATTTAAAACTTTTCATGGAGATTACAAAAATAAAGATCTTAGTATTGATACAATGCACGAGTCTCCATTAAGTATGATGTTACCTTTGGTGTTATTAGCAGTCGGTGCTGTTTTTTCAGGATTTTTATTTAAAGAATTATTTATAGGTCATGATACAATGTACAACTTTTGGGGAGAGTCGATAAAATTTCTAGAACCATTAGGAAAAGAACATCCTCCAACTTGGTTTTTGTTCCTAACTCCTACATTAGTAGTTTTAACAATTCCATTGTCATATTATCTATTTGTTAAAAATACTAAAATTGTAAATGAAATAGTTTCCATTAACATGCCAGTTTACATTTTTCTGCAAAAAAAATGGTATTTTGACGAATTGTATGATCAAATTTTTATTAAACCTTCAAAAAGTTTTGGAATATTTCTTTGGAAAAAAATTGATGGATTAATAATCGATAAATTTGGACCAGATGGAATTTCAAATTTAGTAAAACTTTTTTCTTTTAAAGCAGTAAAGTTTCAATCAGGTTATATTTATCAGTATGCCTTTATAATGCTTCTAGGTTTTTCAATTCTATTAACTTTATTAATAGTAAAATAATATGAATTTCCCAATTCTATCATCATTAATTTTACTTCCAACAATAGGAGCCTTATTTATTTTTTTTGTTAGATCGTCTAATTCTCAATATCAAAGTAGCAAATATGTTGCCCTTTTTATAACTTTAGCTAATTTTTTCTTGTCTTTATATTTATGGATTGTTTTTGATAAATCTATAGTTGACTTTCAGTTTGTTGAAGAAAGGGAATGGATATCAGGATTTGTTAATTACAAAGTAGGAGTTGACGGAATATCAATTTTATTTATTTTACTTACCACATTCATTACACCAATTTGTGTAATAACTGTTAATGCAACTATCAAAAATAGATTAAAAGATTTTTTAATAGCAATCTTGATACTTGAAACATTTATGATTGGTGTCTTTTGCTCGTTGGACCTAGTTGTATTTTATTTATTTTTTGAAGCCGGTCTTATACCAATGTTTTTAATTATTGGTATATGGGGTGGAGAAAGAAGAGTTTATTCAGCATTTAAATTCTTTTTATATACTTTGCTAGGTTCAGTTTTAATGTTGGTTGCTATTATATCAATATATTGGATAACTGGTACAACTGATGTCATTAATTTATATGAATTGGGTATCGATGCTAAGTACCAAAATTTATTGTGGCTAGCATTTTTTAGTTCCTTTGCTGTTAAAACACCAATGTGGCCAGTGCATACATGGTTACCAGATGCTCATGTAGAGGCACCAACTGCTGGTTCAGTTTTACTAGCTGCAATACTTTTAAAAATGGCTGGATATGGATTTATAAGGTTTTCTCTGGGTTTGTTTCCAGATGCTTCTTTGTATTTTGTTCCTTTAGTTTACACACTTAGTTTGATAGCGATTATTTATACATCACTAGTAGCCTTAATGCAGGAAGATATGAAAAAACTAATAGCTTATTCGTCCGTAGCTCATATGGGATTTGTAACACTAGGTATTTTCACAATGACACAGCAAGGAATAGAGGGAAGTATTTTCCAAATGATAAGTCATGGTTTGGTATCTGCAGCACTATTTTTATGTGTTGGAGTTGTCTACGATAGACTTCATACAAGACTTATAAATAGATATGGAGGCTTAGTTTCTATAATGCCAAAGTACGCAATAGTTTTTATGGTTTTTACTTTAGGAGCTCTTGGATTACCTGGAACAAGTGGTTTTATTGGTGAATTTTTAGTTTTAATGGGTGCATTTAAAAAGAATATACTTGTAGCAACGATTGCAAGTCTAGGAGTGATCTTGGGGGCGGCATATATGCTTTGGTTATATAAGAGAATTATCTTTGGAAAATTAATTAATGAAGATTTAAAAAAAATGGTTGATTTAAAAAGATTTGAAATTGTTACATTATGGCTTTTAGTATTACCGATTATATTTTTTGGTTTTTATCCAGAACCTTTGATTAACTCTATAGAGGTATCAGTTGCAAACATGATAGATATGAATGATTTAGACAAGATTAATAAATTAGCATTAGGCGATTAATGGAAAATCTACAACTTATAATTCCAGAGTTATTTATATCAATAATAATTATGTTTTTATTAATATTTGGGGTATTTAAGAAAAATAGTTCTCAACTAGTTTATAATTTAACAACAGTGAGTTTAGTTGCTGCTTTAGCTTTAATAATTAACTTAGACACACAAATTCAATCATCACTATTCAATAATAGTTACAATATAGATAGTTTAGCTAGATTTATGAAAATTTTATTAATTTTATCTGGAATTTTTGTAATGCTGTCATCATCAAAATACATTCAGATTAGTAAAATTAGCAAAATTGAATATCCAATTCTTATTTTATGCTCAATCTTAGGCATGATGGTGATGATTAGTTCAAATGATCTTATTGTTTTTTACATGGGATTAGAATTGCAATCATTAGCATTATATGTGTTAGCATCATTTAATAGAGATAATTTACTCTCAACAGAGTCCGGATTAAAATATTTTGTCTTAAGTGCTCTTTCATCTGGACTTTTATTATATGGGTGTTCACTTATTTATGGTTTTTCAGAAACGACTAATTTTAATCAAATTATGGTTAATACAAAAGAAATAGAATACGGATTAACTTTTGGAATAGTATTTATTTTAGTTGGATTATCTTTTAAAATTTCTGCTGTTCCTTTCCATATGTGGGCACCTGATGTTTATCAAGGTTCACCAACATCTGTAACAGTCTTTTTCGCATTACTTCCAAAAATTGCTGCATTAACTGTATTTATTAGATTTCTATACATTCCTTTTTATGAATTAGGTGATCAGTGGCAAATGATAATTATATTTTTGTCTATTGCATCAATGGTATTCGGAGCAGTAGCAGCAATTGGTCAAAAAAATCTAAAAAGACTAATAGCCTACAGCTCAATTAGTCATATGGGATACGCTCTTGCAGGTTTATCTACAGGTACAACGCAGGGTATGCAGAGCTCTATTACATATATAACAATTTATCTTGTCATGAATTTAGCGTTTTTTTGTTGTTTGTTTATGCTTAAGCGAAACGATGAATATTATGAGAACATAGATGATTTATCGGGTCTTTCAAAAAATCATCCGTTATTGTCATTATCATTGCTTGTTGTGCTATTCTCTTTAGCGGGAATACCTCCACTAGCTGGTTTTTTTGCAAAATTCTATATTTTTGTAGCTGTAATAAATGAAAAAATGTATTTTTTAGCAATAGTTGGACTGCTAGCAACAGTAATCGCTGCTTTTTATTATCTAAGAATAATCAAAATTATATATTTCGACCCAGAAAAAGAAAAATTTGAAACGAAACATAATTTAGGTTTAAAATTTACACTAGTAGCATCAACTTTTTTCATTCTTGCTTACTTTATATATCCAAGTGGAATAGTAGATATAATCTCACAAATAAACATTAATTAATGAAACTCAAAATATATTCTTATAAGGGTGTCAAAAGCACTAATGATACAGCAATAAGATTAATCAAACAAAACATAAAACAAGGTATAGTTACTAGCGATATCCAGACTAATGGAAAAGGACAAAGGGGAAAAAAATGGGTTTCTAAAAAAGGAAATCTTTTTATTTCAATTTTTTTTCCTATTAGCGAAAGTTTAAATTTAAAAAAAATTACATTTTCGAATCTTAAAATAATAAAAAATATTTTAAAAAATATTGTTCCGTATAAAATCAATATTAAACTACCAAATGATTTAAAAATAATGAATAAAAAGGTAAGCGGAATTCTTCAAGAAATAATTTATTATAATGAAATTAAATTTCTAATTATTGGTGTAGGTATTAATATAAAAAGTAGTCCAACAATAAAAGAATATGAAACTACATATATAAATAAATATAATAATAAAATTAATAAATCTAAAATTATAAATTTTATAAAAAATAACTTCGAAGAAAAATATTCTTATTATGCGTAATTTTTACATTATTGGAGATATTGGAAATACAGATATAAAAATCTGTGTTTACAAAAATAAAAACATTGTCAAAAAAATCAGACTATCTACAAATAAAGTCAATTTAAAATATTTAAGAAAAAATTTAAATGTTTTTAGAAAATATGATAAAAAATTAAAACAAATTTTATTCTGCTCCGTTGTTCCTAACTGTTACAAGAAAATTAAAAATTATTTTAAATTATATTTTAATACAAATTGTAATGAGTTAAAAAATCTTAATTTAAGTAAATTATTAAGTATAAAAGTTAATAGAAAACAAATAGGCTCTGATAGGTTAGCTAATGCAATATCAGTAATTGACAATAAAAATAATTATATTGTGGTAGATTTTGGAACAGCAACTAATTTTGATGTAATCTCAGCAAATAGTTATAACGGAGGGGTAATTGCTCCTGGAATAAATCTATCATTAGAAAATTTATCAAAAAAAGCATTTTTAATACCTAATGTAAAATTTAAAAAATCAAACAATGTTGTAGGTAAAAATACTATAAGTGCAATTAATTCAGGATTTTTCTTCGGTTATTCTGGTCTGATTGACAATATAATTCATTCCATTATTAAACAAACCAAAAAAAAATATAAAATAATATTTACTGGTGGACTAGCAAAAATGTTTAAAAATTCTTTAAAACTAAGAGTAAAAATAAAGTCTAATTTAACTACTGATGGAGTTTTAAAGGCTGCTATGTATTTAAATAAATGAAAGAAGAATTAATTTTTTGCCCTTTAGGAGGGTCTGGAGAAATTGGGATGAATATGAATTTATTCGCCTATGGAAATCCAGATAATAGAAAATGGATAATTGTAGATATAGGAGTTACTTTTGCAGATGATGCAATTCCTGGAGTTGATTTAATATATCCTGACCCTGGATTTATTGTTGATAAAAAAGATGACTTATTAGGAATTGTTCTAACTCATGCACATGAAGATCATATTGGTGCAATTGCTCATATATGGCCAAAACTAAAATGTAAAATATTTGCCACTCCATTTACATCAGTGTTAATTTCAGAAAAATTTAAGGAAAAAAAAATCGATGTAACAGGATATCTAGAAGTTGTTCAATTAAATAGCATTGTAGATTTAAGTCCTTTTAAAATAGAATTTGTTACATTAACACATTCTATACTAGAACCTAATGGACTAAAAATTGAAACACCTGTTGGAAATATATTACATACTGGTGATTGGAAGTGTGATCCAGATCCATTAACTGGAGATAATATGAATTCAAAAAGATTAAAGGAAATTGGTGAAGAAGGTGTTTTGACAATGATATGTGACTCAACAAACGTATTTAGTGCAGGAAGAGCAGGATCTGAGCTCGATGTAAGAAAAAATATGCTAAAGATAATGGAAAGATTAAAGAAAAGGATAATTATTACTTCTTTCGCTTCAAACGTAGCTAGAATGGAGTCTGCCTTTTATTGTGCTGAAAAAACAGGTAGGCAAATTGCTTTGGTGGGTCGTTCAATGCATAGAATTTATAAAGCTGCTAGGCAATGTGGTTACTTGCAAAATGTTATTGAACCACTTGATGCTAGAGATGCAAAAAATATCTCAAGGGAAAAAATTGTTTATTTATGCACTGGTAGCCAAGGAGAGCCAATGGGTGCGATGAACCGTATTTCAAATTATACACATCCAGATGTTTTTGTTGAGAGAGGGGACTCAGTTATATTTTCTTCAAAAATTATTCCAGGTAATGAAAAAAAATTATACAAACTTCACAATCAATTAGTTAGAGAAGGTATAGAAGTAATTTCTGAAGATAGTGAATTTATTCATGTATCAGGACATCCAAATAGAGAAGATTTAAAAGATATGTATGACTGGATAAAACCAAGATCAGTCATACCTGTTCATGGCGAACATAGACATATGATTGAACACATAAATTTTGCTAAAGAAATGCAGGTCCCATATCCTGTTAGAGTAGAAAATGGTGATATAGTTAGAATTTATCCAGGTGATAAGCCTGAAGTATATGATAAAGCTCCAAGTGGAAGACTTTATGTAGATGGTTCTATAAGTGTTGAAGAAGATGCTCAATCTATCAAAGAAAGAAAAAATTTATCTACCAACGGATTAATAGAAGCAACATTAGTAATCACTCCAAATGGTAATATTCATAACAAACCTTTATTAACTTTTAGAGGTTTACCTATATATGAAAAAGATGAATTTACATTTAATCTTGAAGAGGAAATTGAAAAAACAGCAAAAACTTTTTCTTTAAATAATAAAAAGCAAGAGTCAAATTTAATTGATGCTCTTAAAATAACTTGTAGAAAGTACACAAAAGAAAAATTAGGAAAAAGACCTTACACAAATATAAATTTAGTGAGGATTTAATTGAGTATTACAGGCTCAATAGTTGTATATGTGTGCTTGTGGTGGATAGTTTTTTTTGCCATTCTACCTATAGATGTTAATCGTGAAAAAAAGGGAAATATAGAGGGAGTTGACCCTGGGGCTCCAGAAAATCCAAAAATAATTAAAAAAATAATTTATTGTACTTTAATTACGTCTGGTATTTTTATAGTTATATATCTATTAGTAATTAATGAAATTTTAAATTTACGTAACTTTTTAAATTAATGTTTTTTTCAAAATCATTTATTCCGATACTAAAAAATAATCCATCTGAGGCTAAAATTAAATCACACCAGTTAATGTTAAGAGTTGGCATGATTAAACAGTCCTCTGCTGGAATTTATTCTTGGCTACCGCTTGGATTTAAAGTCATGAAAAAAATAGAACAAATAGTTAGAGAAGAACAAGACCGTGTTGGTGTTCAAGAAATATTAATGCCCACAATTCAATCATCCGAAATTTGGAAGGAAAGTGGACGATATGAAGATTATGGTGAAGAAATGTTAAGAATTAAGGATCGTCAAAATAGAGAAATGTTATATGGTCCAACTAACGAAGAACTTGTGACAGAAATTTTTAGATCTTCCTTTAAATCATATAAATCTTTACCTCAATTATTATACCATATTCAATGGAAATTTAGAGATGAGTTAAGACCAAGATTTGGCATTATGAGATGTAGAGAATTTTATATGAAGGATGCCTACTCTTTTGATTTAACAGATGATGATGCAATATTTTCTTACAATAAATTTTTTCTTTCATATTTAAAAACTTTTAAGAGACTAAATTTATCCGCAATTCCCATGGCTGCTGATACTGGACCTATAGGAGGAAATTTATCACATGAATTTATTATTCTTGCTGATACTGGTGAAAGTAAAATTTATACGGATAAAAGAATATTTGACGTGGATAGCTCTAAAACAATTCTAGACAAAGAATCGTTAGGCATATTGAGAAAACAATATGAAAAATTTTATTCTGTAACAGACGAAAAATTTAATAAAGATGAATTTGAAAAATCTGTCCCAGAAGAATTTAGAGTAAACACTAAAGGTATTGAAGTTGGTCACATATTTTATTTTGGAGATAAATATTCAAAACCGATGAATGCTGCTGTTGATTTTAATGGAAAAAAGGAATTTGTTAAAATGGGATCATATGGAATAGGAGTTTCTAGACTTGTTGGTGCCATAATTGAGGCAAAATATAACGATAAAGAAGGTATTATGAAATGGCCTATGTCAGTAACACCTTATGATTGTGCGATTATTCCAATGATAAATAAAAATGATAAATCTAATTTAGAAAAGTCTATTAAAGTACATGAATTTCTAAAATCAAAAAATATAGAAACGATCATAGATGATACAGACGAAAATATCTCAGCTAAAATAAAAAAATTTAATTTAATCGGACTTCCATATCAATTGATAATCGGAAGCAAATCTGAAGGAAATTTATATGAGTTTAAAGAAGTTGATGGACAAACTCAAAAGTTAAAAGTTGAAGATATAGGTTCACAAATAATAAAAGCTAAGCAAAATTGATTTCACAACTAGAAAAAGAAATTATATTTAGGTTTTTAAAAGCTAGAAAAAAAGATGGCTTTTTAAATGTGATCTCTATTTTTTCCTTTATTGGTATTGGCTTAGGAGTAGCTGTATTAATAATTGTGATGTCAGTAATGAACGGTTTTAGATCGGAGTTAATAAACAAAATTGTAGGTTTTAATGCCCATGCAGTTGTAAAACCTTACGAAAAGCCTTTAGTTTTTATAAATGACAAAGATTTAGCAAAAGGTATGGTCTCAAATGATGGAGAAGCAGTAATTCTATCAAAACTAAACACCAAAGGTGTGCTTTTAAAAGGATATTTGAAAGATGATTTTAAGAAACTAGAAATATCAAATAACCAAAAATATTTTGGGTCAACAGATTTAAAAAATGATTCAATTTCGATTGGAAAGGATTTAAGCTTTTTGCTTAATATAGATATCGGTGATCAAATAACAATAATGTCACCATCTGGTGTTCAAACAATTGTTGGGTCATTTCCAAGACAAGATAAATTTGAAGTAGTTTCAATATTTGATAGTGGGATAGGCGAATTTAATGAAAATGTAGCGTATATTAATCTTAATACACTAGAAGATTTTTTCGATAAAAGTAAAGATCTAAGATTTACGGAGTACTATTTTAAAGATCCGAAAAATATTGAATATCATAAAAAAAATTTATTAGATTTATTTCCTGGAACATATGTTTACACGTGGGCAGATTTAAATGAATCATTATTTTCAGCTTTAAAAGTCGAAAGAAATGTGATGTTTATAATCTTATCTCTAATAATAATTGTAGCTGCATTCAATATTATTTCTGGCTTGACTATATTAGTTAAAAATAAAACTAGAGATATAGGAATTTTAAAATCTATAGGAGTAACAAATACATCGATTAAAAAAATTTTCTTTTTTGTTGGATTTATTATTGGTACTTCAGCAACTTTATTTGGAATTTTACTAGGGACTTTATTTTCATATTATATAGAAGACATTAGGAAATTTATTTCTAGTTCTTTCGATTTAATACTATTTCCAGAAGAAATTTACTTTTTAAGCACTCTTCCATCAGAAATAAACTTAAATTCTATTATTTTAATTGCACTATGTTCAATAATAATAACTTCTATTGTATCAATTTATCCAGCTTCTAGAGCAGCAAAATTAGATACGATTCAAACTTTAAAATATGAATAACTTTTTAAAATTAAATAATTTATCAAAGAAGTATGAAAAAAATAAATCTCTTAAGATTTTAGACAATATAAATTTTAAATTTGAGTCAGGAAAAATATATTCAATTATAGGACCTTCGGGATCCGGTAAATCTACATTATTAAATCTATTGTCATTAATTGACATTCCTTCTTCGGGTTTTATTGAATTTAATAAAAAAAAAATTGATACAAATAGTTCAATTGCGAATGACTATGTAAGATCAAAAAATATTGGCATAATTTATCAAGATAAAAATTTATTGCCTGATTTTACAGCACTTGAAAATGTATTACTTCCAAATTTGTTAATTTCTAATAGCAAGCCAAAATCCATAGAATTAGCAAAAAAATTGATTAAAAAATTTAACTTATCCTCAAGATTAAATCATTATCCATCAGAGCTTTCAGGAGGTGAAAATCAAAGAATAGCTATTGCTAGAGCTCTTATAAATGAACCAAACATTATTTTAGCCGATGAACCCACTGGCAGTTTAGATTTTGAAAATGCTAAACAAATATTTAAAATACTATTCAATCTAAAAGATAAAAATAGAATTATAATATTTGCAACTCACAATAGATATTTTGCAAATATGGCAGATTGTAAAATTAAAATGATTAGTGGTAAGATGAGTGTTACCAATGAAAGAATCAGTTGAAAAAACATTTAATCATTTCAAAATACATACTCAATATTCTATTTGTGAAGGTGCTGTAAAAATTGAGCAATTAAAAGATTTTTGTAAAAAAAATAAAATTAAATCTTTAGGCTTATCAGATACTTATAATTTATCAGGTGCATTAGAGTTTTCCGAAAATTTATCGTCTGTTGGTACACAGCCTATTATTGGAACTCAGATATTGTTTAAATATAAAGAATTTGAAGGTTTAATACCTCTTATAGCTAAAAATAACGATGGATATAAAAATATTATTAAACTCTCATCAAAATCTTATTTAGAAAATGCAGAGACAACTAATCCACATTGTAAATTAGATGATTTGTTAAATAATTCCGAAGGCATAATAATTTTGACTGGTTCCATTAAATGTTTTTTTGGCTCGCTATTTAACAAAGGTTTATTCAAAGAGATTGAAGAAATATTGATTAAGTTAAAAGAAAAATTTCAAGAAAATATTTACATAGAGATTCAAAGACATAATGACTTGAATGAGAAAGATTTTGAAAATTATAATCGAAAAGTTTCAATAAAGTTAGAATTGCCAATCATTGCATCTCATGAAGTTTACTATTTAGATAAAGATATGTTTGAAGCTCACGATGCATTAATGTGTATTGGTCAAAAAACTTATGTGAATGACATAAATAGAGTAAAACTTACAAATCAGCATTATTTTAAATCATCAGAGGAGTTGATTGAAGTTTTTAAAGATTTACCTGAGGCATTAGAAAATAATTTTAATTTACCGTTTAGATGTTCTTTTAAACCAAATTTTTCTAAACCCATTTTGCCAAGAATTTCTTCCTCTGAAAAAGATCCTAATGAAATATTGAAACAACTATCTATTGAAGGACTAAAAGATAAATTTAAACTATTTTTTAATATAGATCTTAAAAATATTGAAAAAGACGAAAAATATTTAGAATATAAAAAAAGATTAGATCATGAAATACAAATAATAGTTGAAATGAATTATTCTGGTTATTTCTTAATTGTTTCAGATTATATTAAGTGGGCAAAGCAGAATAAAATACCAGTAGGACCTGGTAGAGGATCTGGTGCAGGTTCTTTGGTTGCTTGGTGTTTATCCATTACTGATATTGATCCAATAAAATTTAATCTTATTTTTGAAAGATTTTTAAATCCTGATAGAATTTCAATGCCTGATTTTGATATAGATTTTTGTGAGGAAAAAAGAGATTTAGTTTTTGAATATTTAACAACAAAATACAAAGATAGTGTAGCTCATATTATTACTTTTGGTAAACTCAAGGCAAGAATGGTAATTAGAGATGTCGGTAGAGTTTTAGGTTTACAATACGGTTTTGTAGATAGTATTTGTAAAATGATCCCATTCGATCCATCAAGACCAATGTCTTTACAAGAATGCATAAATGTTGAACCTAGACTTCAAAAATTAATTAAAGATGATAAAAGAGTGGATCGTTTAATTAATTTATCTCTTAAATTAGAGGGTTTAAATCGTAATGTTGCCACTCATGCGGCTGGAGTAGTTATTGCAGATAAAAAGTTAACCGAGACAGTACCACTATACAAAGATAATGCTGCAGATTTATTACTACCTTCAACACAGTTTGATATGTATTCAGCAGAAAATGCTGGTCTAATAAAATTTGATTTTCTAGGGTTAAAGACACTAACAGTCATCGATAAAGCGCAAAAATTAATAAAAAAAAACAGAGCTGAATTTAATATTGAAAAAATTAATTATGAAGACCAAAAAGTATATGAACTATTATCAAGCGGTAAAACTGTAGGCTTGTTTCAACTTGAAAGTTCTGGAATGAAAGATGCTCTTTTAAACATGAAACCTAATAGATTAGAGGATATTATTGCTTTAGTAGCTTTATATAGACCAGGTCCAATGAGTAATATTCCAATTTATAATGAATGCAAACATGGAAAAAGAGAACCCGACTATTTGCATCCAAAACTAGAGCAAATATTAAAACCAACATATGGAGTAATTATTTATCAAGAACAAGTAATGCAAATAGCGCAGGTTCTTTCTGGATTTACAGCAGGTGAAGCAGATATTTTAAGAAGAGCAATGGGAAAAAAAAAAAGAGCAGAACTTGAAAAACAAAAGCAAAGATTTGTGGATGGTGCATATAAAAATGGAATTAGCAAAGATATAGCTGCAGGTATATTTTTAAAAATTGAACCCTTTGCGGAATATGGATTTAATAAAAGTCACGCAGCAGCATATGCAGTTATTGCTTATCAAACTGCATTCCTAAAAACTTATTATCCTCATGAATTTTTTGTAGCTTCAATGTCAATGGAATTGTCAAATCAAAAAAAGCTAAGTGAATTTTATGAAGAATTAAAAAGACTAAATATTGAAGTAATTAGACCAGATATTAATAAATCTTTTGCTGATTTTTATTCAGATGGGAAAAAATTTTATTATGCTTTAGGTGCTATCAAAAATGTTGGATACGATGCTATATCAAACGTAATTGAAGAAAGATCAAATAATGGAAAATTTAAAAATATTGCAGATTTCATAAACAGAATTAATCCAAAGGACATAAATAAATTGCAATTAGAAGGTTTGGTTCAAGCAGGGTCATTTGATGAAATAAATAATAATAGACAATCACTTTTTAATTCAATTCCTAACATTATTTTAAAATCTAAAAATGTTTATGAAAATAAATCACTTAATCAAGTTGATCTATTTGAAAATGAGGAGAATAATGAAATCAATTTTTTAGAAAATATTGATGATTGGAATACTGATATTAAACTAACAAAAGAATTCGAAACGTTGGGATTTTATATATCTGACCATCCTTTAAATCAATACAAGTCAATTTTTAATCAGTATAATATTACGAATTACAACATTTTTGAAAACAGTACTGATATTATAAGCTCAAATATTGCATGTACAGTTCTTAAAGTTCAAGAAAAGAAAACACAAAAAGGTAGTTCGTATGGAATAGTTAAATTTTCAGATCTTTCAAATGTTTTTGAATTATTTATTTTTTCTGAAATTTTTGAATTAAATAGAGAAAATTTGAAGGAAGGTAATTCTATTATGATAACATTAATGAAAAATTACATTGATGAAAATAAAACTCAAAAAAGAATAAATGTTAAAAAAATTGTTCCATTAAAAAATATAATGGAAAAACCTATAAAAAATATAACATTTAGGTTTTATAAAGCTGATGATTTGAAAATATTAAAAAAACTCAAAAATGATAATGGTGATACTTATGTAAAAGTAATTCTAAACAGAAATGATCAAATTTATTTATTTCGATTAAAAAATAAAAGATTTGTTAATAATATGGTTCTAAATAACCTAAATTTAGGAGAAAATGTGATATTTGATTAAAATAAGGGTTGTTTTTTATTTTATAGATTGTATTTATCTTTTTAAATTAACACGCACACAATTAGTGGTTTTATACCTCCGGTCCCATTAGGGCAATAATTGTGGTGGCATAACCGGGAAAACATATGAAAATACCAAAAATTTCAATCGAACAATTATTAGAAGCTGGAGTTCACCTTGGACATAAAACTCTGAGATGGAATCCAAAAATGAAAAAATTTATATTTGGGAAGAGAGATTCCATTCACATAATTGATTTAACCCAAACACTTGAACTTACTAACATAGCACTAGAAAAAGTGCATAATACAATATCTACAGGTGGTAAAATCCTTTTTATTTCAACTAAGAAACAAGCTTCAGAAGCAATAGCTAATCTTGCAAAAGATACAAATCAGTATTTTGTTAATTATAGATGGTTAGGTGGAATGTTAACCAATTGGGGAACTATTTCAAATTCAATAAAAAAATTAAATAAAATTAATTCAGACTTATCATCTGAAAACCGTGGTTTTACAAAAAAAGAACTTTTAAAAATGAGTGGTCAAAGAGATAAACTACAGAGATCTCTAGGGGGTATAATGGAAATGAAAAAAGTCCCGGAATTAGTTTTTATCATTGATACAAATTATGAATCATTAGCTATAAAAGAGTCTATTAAACTTGGAATTCCAATTATTGCTATACTTGATACAAATTCAGATCCTGACGGAATAGATTACCCCATACCTGGAAATGATGATGCAAGAAGGTCAATTGACTTGTATTGTAATCTTTTGAAAGAAACTATTAGTGATGCAAATAAAAATATTAAAACTTTAAATGAAGAAGAAAAAAACCGCGAAAAAAAAACTCCTCTAGTCGATCATTCTAAAAAAAAAATAAATTAAAAAACTAAACCTAATGAGTGATATAGATAAAGTAAAACAGCTTAGAAAATCAACTGGCGCTGGTTTCAAAGATTGTAATTTAGCTTTAAAGGAATCAAACGGCAATTTAGAAAAAGCTGCAGAAATTCTCAGAATTAAAGGTATCGCAAAAGCGTCAAAAAAAATGTCAAGGGATGCAAAGGAAGGTGTAGTTGTTATAAGTGGAGATTTAAATAAAACATCATTAATAGAAATTAATTGTGAAACAGATTTTGTAGCCAAGAATGATGATTTTCTGAATTTTGCAAAGGAACTAAGTGAGATTAATAATAGTTGCTCCTCTAATAGAGAAAAATTAAATAAATCTAATATGTCAAATGGTAAAAACGTAGAAGATAGTCTTCTTGCACTAATAGCTAAAATTGGTGAAAAAATAACTATCGGAAAAATAAAAACGATTCAAAATCCAAATTCATTTAATTATGTTTACCAACATTCTGTAATAAAAGATAACGTATCAAAATTGGGTGTAATAGTATCTTTAGAAACAGATCAAAAAAGTGAAGAAATTGGTGCATTTGGTAAGCAATTATCAATGCATATAGCTGCATCAAATCCTTTAGCATTAAATTCTGAAGGAATTCAAAATGATATTTTAGTAAAAGAAAAGGAATTAATATCAGAGGAATTAAAAAATTCAGGAAAACCAAATGAAATAGTATCAAAAATTAGTATCGGTAAGATCAATAAATTTAAAGAGGAAAATAGTTTACTAACTCAAAATTGGGTGATGGATCCTAAAAAAAAAGTACAAGATGTAATATCTGACATAAATATTTCTAGTTTAAAAATAAAAGAATTTATTAGAATAAAAATTGGCGAATAATGTTTGATGATATTTCATATAAGACAAAAATGTCAAAAACAATTGATGTTTTTACTAAAGAGCTAAATTCTTTAAGAACCGGTAGGGCTAATGCTAGTATGCTTGATCTAGTAAAAGTAGAAGTCTATGGTCAAAAAATGCCAATCAATCAACTTGGAACAATCACAACACCTGAAGCAAGAACAATTAATATTCAGGTGTGGGATATTAATAATGTTCATTTAATTGATTCAGCAATTAAAAAGTCAGAGTTAGGTTTAAATCCTCAAATAGAAGGCCAAATAATGAGATTACCAATTCCAGATCTAAACGAGGAAAGAAGGGTAGAAATAAAAAAAATTATAAAATCAATGGGAGAAAAATGCAAAGTTTCAATACGAAATATAAGAAGGGAAGCAAACGATGATTTAAAAAAATTGCTTAAGTCCAAAAGTATTTCTGAAGATGAGGAAAAGAAATTTGAAAATATAATTCAAGATTATACAGATTCAAATATTAATATTATTGATCAAAAAGTCTCTACAAAAGAAAAAGAAATAATGACAATATGATTTCACCAAAACATGTGGCCATAATTATGGATGGCAATGGTAGATGGGGATTAAAAAAGAATAAATCTAGAAATTACGGT
>CACBYV010000010.1 GCA_902543575.1 uncultured Pelagibacteraceae bacterium
AATCTTATTGTGACATCCAAAATTATCTCCATCAACCTGAACGGGAATTTCAAAATTATTGCAATTAATTTGGATACTTTTTGAATAGGTGGTTATAACAGATTTGTTTCTTGATAAATCTCCATAAATAATTATCAAAATAATATAATACATTAATTTTAGCCTACTTAAATCTTTAAAAACATAAGTTATTAATCTATCATCAAAAATGTTTGACTTATTTATCTTATGATGACCAGCATAATATTTGGTATTAGAACTTAATACCCAATCAGCTTGATATTTTTGACCATCAAAGAAAACATCAAGTTTATTATTTTTCATAAATAAAAAATGCTGAAACCCTTTTAAACCAAATATTATCTTACCAAGTATTTTTTTTATACGTGTATCAATAGAGTGAACAATTTTAGCATCCCAACCAATACCAGCCATTAAAAAAAAATAATTTTTATTTATTTTTATAAGATTAGATTGTTTATAATTATTTGATGTTAAAATATTACAAATATCGTCTACTTTTTTATTTATCGATAACTCTGCTTGAAGTAAATTGGCTGTTCCAGCCGGTATGTACCCAATTGCAAATTTATCATTAAAATCAAAGTCATTT
The DNA here is from genome assembly GCA_902543575.1 of uncultured Pelagibacteraceae bacterium. Taxonomy (GTDB): domain Bacteria; phylum Pseudomonadota; class Alphaproteobacteria; order Pelagibacterales; family Pelagibacteraceae; genus Pelagibacter. Next base: position 614 of record CACBYV010000010.1, read on the forward strand.
TTTATCAATTCATTGATAGCAAATGATACTGATCCATCTCCACCAGCAACTATCAATCTATCATAATTTTTATTTTTAAATTCCAAAAATATTTCTTTCGCCTCTTTTTCAGATTTGGTTTTGAAATAATCTACAGAGTTGTTAATTTTTAATTTTTCATAAATCTTATTTACAAATTTTATTTTTTTCCCTGTTGAAGAATTAAGGTTATAAATCAAACAATAATGCATAATTTTTTCGTAACTAATTTTTAATAAATCTTTAACATTTCAATGACATAAGAATTAAATGATTCGAGTTACAGTTGTGTTACAAAATAGGTTTTTTTAATGCCTCCGTTATTAAAATATAAGAGTATATTTATATCTGATGTGCATCTTGGCACCAAAGGTTGTCAAGCTAACAAGCTTTTAGAATTTTTTAAGAATTCAAGATCCGAGAACCTTTATTTAGTTGGAGATATAATCGATGTTTGGGCAATGCAAAAGAGTTTCTATTGGCCTCAAGAGCATAATGATGTCATACAAAAAATATTGAGAAAAGCCAGGCACGGGACAAAAGTATTTTACATAATTGGAAATCATGATGAGGTATTTAGAAAATTTATTCCAATGCATTTAGGTGATATTAAAATAGTAAATAGAGTTATTCATGAAACGCAGTTAGGAAAAAAATATTTAGTTGTTCATGGTGATGCTTGGGACGGAGTAATGAAATATGCTAAATGGCTTTCTAAATTAGGAGCTATTGCCTATGAATTATTACTTAAAATTAATGTTATTATAAATTTTTTTAGAAAATTGAGAGGTAAAGACTATTGGTCATTGGCAAAATTTTTAAAATATAAGGTAAAAAATGCTGTAAAATTTATAGGTGAATATGAAAACACACTTTCTTCATATGCAAAAAGGAAAAAATTTGATGGAATAATTTGTGGACACATACATCATGCTGAAAATTTAAATCTTGATGGTGTTAATTATTTAAATTGTGGCGATTGGGTTGAGTCATGTACAGCCTTGGCAGAAAAATATGATGGAACTTTTGAGATAATTTATTGGGATAAAAAAAGAAACGAATATATTTCAGAAAATATTGATAATAACAGGATCGGTTCATTCAAAAAAGCATCTTAAAGAATGAAAATATTAATTGTTACCGATGCTTATTACCCTCAAGTTAATGGTGTTGTAAGAACTCTCCACGAAACTGGTGAAATTCTTAAATCACAAGGTCAAACTATTGAATATATTACTCCTCAACAATTTCTTACCGTGCCCATGCCAAAATATAATGAGATTAGATTGTCCTTAAATGTTTGGCCCCGTGTAAGTAACTTAATTAATTCAATTAAACCTGATGCAATACATATTGCAACAGAAGGACCCTTAGGGTTTATGGCACGAAGACATTGCATTACAAATGGCTTAAAATTTACCACAAGTTTTCACACAAGATTTGATAAATACATGAAACTTTATATGCCTATCATTCCAGCTAAATGGTCAGAAAAATTTTTATGCAATTTTCATAATAAAGCTGAAAGAATTTTAGTAACAACAGAATCTATGCGTGAAGAATTAATTTCTTTAGGTATTGATAACAATAAAATGGTTACATGGACCAGAGGAGGTAATCATGGTGCATTTAAAAACCCCATTAAGAAAGACTTACCTTATAAAAGACCTATATGGATATATGTTGGAAGAGTTGCTGTTGAAAAAAATATCAAAGCATTTTTAGATTTAGATCTTGAAGGTACTAAAATTATAATTGGTAAAGGTCCTGATTTAAACAATTTAAAAAAAAAGTTTCCAAAAGACATTTTTTTAGGTGAGAAAACAAATGGAGAATTAGCTTCTCATTTTGCATCATCTGATGTTTTTGTATTTCCAAGTAAAACAGATACATTTGGTATAGTTGTCTTAGAGTCTTTAAATTGTGGCACACCAGTCGCAGCTTACCCTGTACCGGGACCTAAAGATATATTAGGGGGTACTAATATTGATACTTTAGATAATGATTTGAAAACCTCTGCTTTAAAAGCTTTGAAGGTAAGTCGTCAAGATTGTCTTGATTTTGCAAAAAAATATTCTTGGGAGGAAACGGCAAAAATATTTTTTGAAAATATTTCACCTAATAATTAAAGACAATATACATTACATTTGTTAAAACATATCCATGTTTTGGGCAGAGTTGATACTTATAGTTATAATAATCATTTTATTATATTTTTTATTTAAAAAAAATATTAAGCCAGAAAACACAGCACCAGTTGTAAACAAGACTAATAAGGATGATTTAGGAAAAAGAGTAATTATTGAAGAATTAGAAGATCAATTCTTTGCTTTAGATAAATATAATTTAATCAAATATCTAAACAAAAGTGCAAAACAACGTTTCGGAGAAAACCTAATTGATAAAAATATTTCAAGTGTAATTAGAGATACAAAATTATTAGAAACGATTGAAGAGGCTATCAAAGATCAAACTACAAAAAATGTCAATGTAGAAATAAATTTACCATCTTATCAACTTTACAAAATCTATGTTATTCCTGGTCCGACCCATTTGTTTCCAGAAATAAACTCTGTCGTATTGTTTCTAAAAGATTTTACAGAAATAACAAAAGCACAAAAACTAAAAACTGATTTTGTTGCAAATGTGAGTCATGAATTAAGAACACCTTTAGTTTCGATTAAAGGTTCGTTAGAAACTATTCTTGGACCAGCTTCAAAAGACCAAGAGGCGCAAAAAAAATTTATGTCTATCATGTCTGATCAAGTATTAAGAATGGAAAACCTAATCAATGATTTATTGATTTTAAGTAGAATAGAATTGGAAGAACATATCAAGCCTAATAAAATTGTGAGCTTAAATGATCTTTTTACAAATATTAAAAGTAACTTTGAATTAATTCTTAAAAAAAAGAAAATCAATTTACATATTGAACTTATGGAACCAACCTTAGTTTTTGGTGATAATGATAAATTGTTAACTGTATTTTCAAATTTAATTGATAATTCAATTAAATATTCACAAGATGGAAAAAATATATACGTAAAAAGTCAAATCAGTGAAGGTAAATTAATTGATAAAAATATTGCCATTATCATTAAAGATGAAGGTGTTGGAATACCTCACCAGCTAATTCCAAGAATAACTGAAAGATTTTTTAGAGTAGATACAGAAAAAAGTAAAAAGGTTGGTGGTACAGGTTTAGGTTTAGCTATAATGAAACATATTATATCTCAACACAGAGGTGACTATGAGATTCTCAGTAAAGTTAATGAAGGTACTGAAATTAAGATATATCTTCCAACAAAATAATTAATTTAAAAAATTGTTTAAAATTAACTCTTATTCAACCAAGATTTAACAAATCTTTTGTTGATTCGTATCTTAGTTTATTTAAAATTAGTTTATGATTAAGATATTACATAGTATTTTAATTATTATTTTTTTTTTAATGTCGATCATTACTAAAAGTAATGCATCTGATATTTCTACAATTTTAAGAAACCAGCAATTAACTGTTTTTGATATTGGTATCTTTAGATTACAGGAAGACTTAAAAAGTGCATATCCTGAAATAAAAAAACATAAAGATGTACCATACGAAGATATATATATAGATGTTCTCAGTTCCTATTGGAGAAATACAGTAGATTTAATTGTTTCAATTCCAGTAAATGAAAATTTAAAAAAAGAGAACTACATGTCAGATTCATTGAGGTGTCGAAACATATTTAATTCTGTTAGAGATCATTTACTGAGAAATGAAAATATGAGTAATTATAGGTTTACTATGGCGACAAGCTATTTAACATCTATTTTTTCTACTCCTACTAGTTGGCCAAAATGGCGTTATGACCAAAGTGTTCTTGAGGAATTAGTTAATTTGGTAAAACTGGAAGTTGTCTTAAGACCAACCCCAGATCTTGCTTTTAAGGATAACGTAAATCCAGTTTCATGCAAAGGTGGTCTAGAAACTGAAAATAGTGAGATTATTGTCTCAATGAAATACAACTAAAAAGTTAGGTTTTTAACAAAACTGTAATAATTCTGTAATATTAAAGATTCAATAAATTTATACGAGTCAGGCATCTTTTAATTAATAAATAACGAAAGGATTAAAGATAATGAAAAAACTAACTATAGTGATTGCTTCTTTAGTTGCTCTATCAATAGCAACTGTTGCTCAAGCAAGAGATCAAATAAAGATAGTTGGTTCGTCTACAGTATTCCCTTACGCGACTGTTGTTGCTGAAAGATTTGGTGGTTCAGGATTCAAAACTCCTGTAATCGAGTCGACTGGTACTGGTGGAGGAGCTAAACTATTCTGTGCTGGTGTTGGTGAGCAACATCCAGATATTACAAATGCATCAAGAGCTATGAAAGACAAAGAGAAAGCCCTATGTAAGAAAAATGGTGTAAATGATATTGTTGAGATCGTAATTGGTAACGATGGTATTACATTAGCTTACAGCAAAGATGCAAAACCAGTAAACTTTACTAAAGAACAATTATATTTAGCATTAGCTGCTCATACAGTAGTTGATGGTAAGTTAGTTCCAAATATTTATAAAACTTGGGACCAAATTGACCCTAGCTTACCAAAACAAAAAATTTCAGTAATGATCCCACCAGGAACATCAGGAACTAGAGATGCTTGGAATTCTTTAGTAATGAAAAAAGGTATGACTAAAGAAGCTAAAGCTCTTTATAAAGCTGGTTATGAGGCTGGAAATAAAAAATACAAAAAACCACAAAAACTTTACAGAGAAGATGGAGCTGCTATTGAAGTAGGAGAAAACGATAGTTTAATCATCCAAAAGTTAACTCAAGATAAAGATATGTTTGGTTTCTTTGGTTTCAGCTATTTCTTAGCTGCTAAAGATAAATTACAAGCTGCTAGCATAGATGGTGGACAACCATCATTAGCGTCTATTCAAGATTATAGTTATGCTGTTGCTAGACCTTTATTCTTCTATGTGAAAAAAGCTCACGTTGGAGTAATCCCAGGATTACATGAGTTTGTGAAAGAATTCACAACTAAGAAAGCTATTGGAAAAGGTGGTTACTTAGCAGATATTGGTTTAGTTCCATTAGACTCTAAGTTGTATAAAACAACTAGAACTAATGCTACGAAGCTAGTTGCTATGGGTAATTAATTATTACTCTGTTAACAAATAATTAAAAAAGGGGTCTTTTTAGACCCCTTTTTTTTGAATTAAGAGTAAAGTCCTCAATAAAGGAGATTCTTTGAACTTAATATTGTTTACATTTATTGTTCTTCTGGGTTTCACAAGTTATTATTTTGGACGTAGAAAAGCATATACAATTCAATCTACAAATAAAAGATTAACTGCATTACCACAATTTTATGGTTATTATCTTGCAATTTGGTGTGCAATACCAGCTTTTATAATTTTTTCTTTATGGGCAATTTTTGAGCCCACAATTGTAAAATTATTAATCTTAAGTGATTATTCAAATCAAGGCTATCTTGATGATGAATTAAATTTAATTTACGAAAAAACAAAAGCATTGTCTCGAGGACAATTTACCGGAGAAATTACACCTTTTATTGAGGCTTCAGCTGAAAAATATTTAAGTCTTCGATCAATAGCTCAAAGTTCAAAAGCTGTTATAGTATTATCTATAATTATTGCCTCTGTTGCTTACGCTTATAAAAAAATTTCATCTAATTCTAGAACAAGAGAACCAGTTGAAAAATTTTTGAAAGCAGTTTTATTTACAGCTTCTTTAGCTGCAATATTAACTACTGTTGGAATAGTATTTTCACTTATATTTCAAACTATAGATTTTTTTAAAGTAATTCCATTATTTGATTTTGTCTTTGGAACTCATTGGTATCCTGCAAAAGCTTTTGTTAGAGATTCTTCAGAGGCTTTAGATCCGACAATGTACTCCGATACTTTTGGAGCAGTCCCTATTTTTGCTGGTACTTTTTTTATTGCTTTCATAGCTATGTGTGTTGCTATTCCTATTGGACTAATGAGTGGAATTTATTTGGCTGAGTATGCATCAGTTAAAGTTAGACAATACGCAAAACCTTTAATTGAAATTTTAGCTGGTATACCAACAGTTGTTTATGGATTTTTTGCTGCTCTAACAGTTGGACCTTTTTTAAAGGAAATAGGTAATAGCATGGGTTTAGACGTTTCAGCTGAAAGCGCTTTAGCGGCAGGCGGAGTAATGGGCATTATGATTATACCATTCATTTCAAGTTTAAGTGACGATGTGATTACAAGTGTACCTCAAAGTTTAAGAGATGGAAGTTATGCCATGGGAGCAACCAAATCAGAAACAATAAAAAAAGTTATTTTTCCAGCAGCATTGCCTGGTATAGTTGGATCTATTTTGCTTGGTGTTTCAAGAGCAATTGGAGAAACAATGATAGTTGTTATGGCCTCTGGTTTAGCTGCTAATTTAACTTTAAATCCATTAGAATCTACTTCAACAATTACAGCGCAAATTGTTGTAATATTAATTGGAGATCAAGCTTTTGGCGACCCAAAAACGCAAGCTGCATTTGCTTTAGGTATGTCATTATTTTTAGTAACGCTCTGTTTGAATATTGTGGCCTTAAGAGTAGTTAAAAAATATAGAGAAAAATATGAATAAAAATAAAGAACAATTATTAAATAAAAGATATAAAGCTGAAAAGAGATTTCGATTATACGGTCAAAGTGCAATTTTTATGGCACTTTTATTTTTAACAATCTTTATTTTTAAAATTTTTTCGACAGGCTATTCAGCCTTTCAAAAAACTTGGCTTATTGTTCCAGTTACTTTTGATGCTGAATTAATGATGTTAGAGCAAAATCCTTCTAAAGAGGATTTAAAAGATGCTGATTATTACGATATAGCATTAAAATCAATGGCTGATTTGGATCCAAATGCTAATGAGGATCAAGAAAATGAGCTGAAGAGAATGGTCTCTTACTTTTTCGAAAGAGAGATTAAAAGGGAACTTTTGAACGACCCTTCATTAATTGGAAAAACTAAAGATGTTTATTTAACTGCCTCAGATGATTTAGATCAAGTATTTAAAGGCAATTATCCAAGAGATTTACCTGAAGATCAAAGAAGAGTTACGGATTATCAATTAAAGATTTTTGATCAACTTGTAGAACTAGGAAAAGTTGAAAGTAAATTCAATTTAAGTTTTTTTACATATCCTGATTCAAGAGAAGCTGAATTAGCTGGTATAGCAAGTTCATTTATGGGATCAATATTTTCTATACTTGTTTGTTTAATGATAGCTTTTCCTGTAGCAGTTCTAGCAGCTATTTATTTAGAGGAATTTGCTCCTAAAAACAGATTTACTGATTTTATTGAGGTAAATATAAATAATTTAGCAGCAGTACCTTCAATTGTTTTTGGTCTTTTAGGACTGGGTATTTTACTTGCTGTATTTCAATTACCTAGGTCAACACCTCTAGTCGGTGGAATAACTTTATCGTTGATGACTTTACCAACAATTATTATTGCTTGTAGAGCATCTTTAAAAGCAGTTCCTCCAAGTATAAGAGAGGCAGCACTTGCAATGGGTGCTAGTAAAATGCAAACTACAATGCATCATACAGTTCCGTTATCTATGCCAGGGACTTTATCCGGTACAATAATTGGTTTGGCCCAAGCTTTAGGCGAAACCGCACCTTTGATATTGATTGGCATGGTGGCTTTTGTAAATACAATACCAGGATCTCCTTTAGATCCAGCTGCAAGTTTGCCAGTGCAAATTTATATTTGGGCAGAGAGCGCTGAAAGAGGTTTTGTCGAGAAAGTTTCTGCCTGTATTATGGTTCTATTAGGATTTTTAATTATAATGAACTTATTTGCACAAATAATTAGACATAAATTTGAAAAAAAATGGAGTTAAGATGATAAAGATAAATTCAAAAAATGTAGATGTTTTCTATGGAAAAAAACAAGCTCTATTCAATATAAATTTAGATATTGAAGAAAATCAAGTTACAGCACTGATTGGGCCTTCAGGTTGTGGTAAATCTACTTTTTTAAGATGTCTAAACCGAATGAATGACGTTATTGATATATGTAGAGTAAAAGGGCAGATTATAATTAATGATTTTGATATCAATGATAAAAGTTGTGATGTTGTTAGATTAAGAGAAAAAATTGGTATGGTTTTTCAAAAACCAAATCCTTTTCCTAAAACTATTTATGAAAATATTTCTTATGGTCCAACAATTCATGGTATGGCTCAATCAAAGAATGAAATGGATGAAATAGTTGAAACTAGCTTAAAAAAGGCAGCATTATGGGAAGAGGTGAAAGATAGACTTCATGAACCAGGTACTGGTTTGTCTGGTGGTCAACAACAAAGATTATGTATAGCAAGGGCAATTTCAGTTAAACCTGAAGTTATTCTAATGGACGAGCCCTGTTCTGCTTTAGATCCTATTGCTACAGCTCAAATAGAAGAACTAATTGATGAGTTAAAAAAAGACCATACTATTATAATAGTCACTCACTCAATGGCACAAGCTGCAAGAGTTTCTCAAAATACAGGTTTTTTTCACCTTGGAGAATTGATAGAACATGGTTCTACTGATAAAATATTTAAGAATCCAGAAAACAAAAAAACTCAGGATTATATCACAGGGAGGTTTGGATAATGACCGAAGCACCACATACAGTAAAGTCTTACGAAGAAGAACTTAAAAATTTAAATAGCAATATAATTAAAATGGGTGGATTTTGTGAAGAAGCTTTGGGTAAAGCTATTCTAGCAATTACTACAAGAAATAGTGATAATGCTGAGGCAGTAATTAAAGATGATGAAAAAATTGATAAATTTGAGACTTTAATTGAACAGCAAGTAGTAAATTTAATTGCTTTAAGACAACCTATGGCCATAGATCTTAGAGAAACAGTCACTGCTTTAAAGATATCTTCTGACCTTGAGAGAATAGGTGATTTAGCAAAAAATATTTCTAAAAGAACTCTTTTGTTAAATGAAAATTTACCAAAAAATTTAGTAGATGCTATTATAAGAGTATCTTCGGATGCTCAAAAACAATTGAAATCAATATTAGATGCATATTTAGAAAGATCTTCGAGTATGGCAATTAATGTATGGGAAAGCGACGAACAAATTGATGATTTAACAAATTTATGCATGCAAGAAGTGATTAGATATTTAAAAGATAACGAAAATAACTTAAGCGATGGAACCCACTTATTATTTGTAACTAAAAATATAGAGAGAATAGGTGATCATACAACCAACATTGCTGAGCAAGTATATTATTTAGTTAAGGGAGAATATCTAGAGGGTGATCGACCAAAAGGCACAGAACCTATTGTTACTGGAGAAAAGTAAAATATGTCGGCTCACATTTTTATAGCTGAGGACGAGGCTGCTATAATAACTCTACTAAAGTATAACCTTGAAAAAGAAGGTTACAAAGTAAGTTTCTGTGAAAATGGTGAAGATGCGCTTAAACAAATTAAAGATAAGCTTCCTGACTTAATATTAATGGATTGGATGTTGCCCGATTTGTCAGGCGTTGAAATATGTAAAAATTTAAAAAAAGACAAAAAGCATAATGACATACCAGTAATAATGTTAACAGCAAAAGGCGAGGAGGAGGACAAATTAAGAGCTTTTGATACAGGTGCAGATGATTATGTAACAAAACCATTTAGTCAAAAAGAACTTAATGCAAGAATTAAATCTTTACTCAGAAGATCAAAACCACAATCCACCGTTGATGTTGTTGAGTTTACAGATCTAAAAATAGATAGAATAACAAAAAGAGTTTATAGAAATAACATTGAAATATCTCTAGGACCTACAGAATTTAAATTATTAGATTTTTTTATCAAAAATCCAAAAAGGGTATATTCAAGAGAACAACTCTTAAACAATGTTTGGGGAGAAAATATTTACGTTGAAACTAGAACTGTCGATGTGCATATCAGAAGATTAAGACAGGCTATTAATATAGATAATACTAAGCCTTTAATTAGAACTGTAAGATCAGCAGGTTATTCTTTAGAATCTTGAAGGTCTTTAGGTCTAGTAAATTCTTTAATTAAACCATTTCCATCTAATTTATTCCATTCATTAAAATCAAAATAAATTTTTGCAAATGCCGATGTCGGAAATTTGTAGTTTAATAATTTAAAATGGTTGTTGTTGTGATTTTTTGTCAGTGATCGTATTAGATTTCTAACAGTAGGTTCATGGTTAATTAAAAGCACTGATTTATATTTTTTTGGTATTTTTTTTATTATATCTATAATTTTATCTTCACTTGATAAGTATAATTTTTTTGAAGAAATAATTTTTTTTGGTTTATCTATTTTTTTTAATAATATTTTTAGGGTTTTCTTTGTTCTTTTTGATGATGAAAGTAATATGTAATCAAACTTATAATTTTTTTTAACAAAAAATTCACAAATCTTTTTTGCATTTTTCTCGCCACGCTTACTTAATGGTCTTTCATGATCATCAAGATTTGGGTGGTCCCAGCTAGATTTTGCATGACGCATAACGTATAATTTAAGCATAAATTTTAAATATATGACTGCATTAAAAAAACAAGATAAAGAAACACTAAAATCTAAATACATAAATAGAGAGCTGTCTTGGCTAAAATTCAACGACAGAGTTCTTCTTGAGGCCCAAAATTTTGAAAATCCTCTTTATGAAAGAATTAAATTTTTATCTATAGCTGGATCAAATTTAGATGAATTTTTCATGGTTCGTGTTGCAGGTTTATATAGTCAAATCAAACAAGATGTAGATTCACTTAGTTCTGATGGTCTTACTCCTGATGAACAAATGAGTGAAGTTATTTTGGAAACAAATAATCTTCTTAATAAACAAAATAAAATATATAGAGATTTAATTCTTCAATTAAAAAAAGCAAATATAAGTATAGTTAAACCTGAAAATTTAAGTAAACCTGAACAAAAAAGATTATTTAAAATTTTTAATGAAGAAATTTACCCTCTGCTAACCCCATCAGCAATAGACCCAGCTCATCCCTTTCCATTTATTGCAAATCAAGGAAGAGCATTAGTTATGAGATTAAATAAGAAAAATAAAAAAAGGACTTTAAATGCAATAATAGTAATTCCAAAAGCTTTATCAAGATTTATTGAAATAGATGGAAATAAAAGTTTTAAAAAATTTTTAATTATAGATGATGTTATAAGTTTTTTTGCCTCTGAAATATTTCCTGATCATGATTTAGATAAAAAAATGTTATTTAGAGTTATAAGAGATAGTGATGTAGAAATTCAAGAGGAGGCCGAAGATTTAGTAAGATCTTTTGAATTGGCTTTAAAAAGAAGAAGAACAGGTGACATAGTACGTTTAGAAATTTTAAAAAATAGTAATAATGACTTAATTAAGTTTATAACCAATAAGTTAAACGTAAAATCTGAATACATCTATGAAATTGAAGGCATTGTTGGAATTCAAGATATAGACCAAGTTTGTAAAATTAAAAATTCTAAATTAAGATTTAAAAATTTTAATCCCAGGGAGGTTGAGAGATTAAAGGAGTTTAATAATAATTTTTTTGATACTATAAAAAAAAAAGATTTAATAGTTCATCACCCTTTTGAAACATTTGATGCTGTCGTTGAGTTTTTAAATCAAGCTGCATATGATAAAAAAGTTATAGCAATTAAACAAACTCTATACAGAACAACGCTAGATTCTCCAATTGTTAAAGCCTTAATAACAGCAGCTGAAAATGGAAAGACAGTAACCGCTTTAATAGAGATCAAAGCAAGATTTGATGAAGAAGCAAACATTCAACTTTCAAGAAGTTTAGAAAATGCAGGAATTCAAATAGTTTATGGTTTTGCAAAATATAAAACACATGCAAAATCATCTTTAATATTAAGAAAAGAGCAGGGAAAAATTCAAACTTATATACATCTGGGAACTGGCAATTATCACCCAGTTAATGCAAAAATTTATACTGACTTATCTTTATTTAGTTCTGATAAAAAATTAGCAACTGATGTGGAAAAATTTTTTAATTATGTAACTGGTTATTCAAAACCACGAAATCTTAGTAAAATATCTATATCACCAATTAATCTTAGGGAAACCTTGAACAAATGTATTGCTAACGAGATAACAAATGTCAAAAAAGGTAAAAAAGGTGAAATATGGGCCAAAATGAATTCCTTAGTAGATCCAGCGATAATTGATAAATTTTACGAAGCTTCAAATGCTGGAGTAAAGATATTTTTATTTGTAAGAGGTGTTTGTTGTTTAAGACCTGGAGTTAAAGATAAATCTGAAAATATAATAGTTAAAAGCATGATTGGAAGATTTTTGGAACACTCAAGAATTTATTGTTTTGCAAATGGAAAAACAATGCCTAGTAGAGATGCAAAAGTTTTTATTTCATCAGCAGATTTAATGCCAAGAAATTTAAATCGAAGAGTAGAACTTCTAGTTCCAATTGAAAACCAAACAGTCCACGAACAAGTTCTTGATCAAATTATGTTAGCTAATTATTTAGATAAAAAACAAAGTTGGGAACTTGATGCTAGTGGAAATTATAAAAAAATTAAATATAGTGAAAATGATTCTTTTTCAGCCCATGATTATTTTATGAATAATCCTAGTTTATCTGGAAGAGGTAAAGCTAAATTAAAAATGAAACCGAAAAAATTAAACTTAAGACTTATTAAAAGTGGAAATTAAAGTTTTTAAAAATAAACAAAATTTAAAATTAAAACCTGCTAAATTAGCAGTTATTGATATAGGCTCTAATTCTATTAGGATGCTAATTTATGAAGATTTTAGCTCTTCTCGTGTGCCTTTTTTCAATGAAAAAGCTGTTTGTGAACTTGGTAAAAATTTAGATAAATCAAGAAAACTTCATAAGTCTGGTGTTGATTATGCTCAAAAAGTATTGAAGAGATTTTCAGAGATTTTAAATGTTTCTAAAATTTCAAATTTAAAAATAATAGCAACTGCAGTTTTAAGAGAAGCAACTGATGCAAAACCATTTGTTGAATACGTAGAAAATCTTTTTAAGAAAAAAATAGAAATCTTAAGTGGAGAGGAAGAAGCAATTTGTTCAGCTGAAGGTGTTAAAATTGGATTTGATAATGTAGATGGGTTAGTTGCTGATCTTGGTGGAGGTAGTTTAGAATTAGCTCGAGTTGAAAATGGTTTGATCACTAATAAAACATCTTTACCCTTAGGTGTTTTAAGATTAATTAATAATCCAATTGTAAAAAAGAGAAACCTTTCTAAATATATAAAAAAACTTTTGAGAGATGAAAAATGGTTATCTAAAAAAAAATTTGAAAATCTTTATTTAGTTGGCGGAACATGGAGAGCTTTATTTAAACTTCATCTTTTTCAAAATAAACACCCTGTCCACATAATCCATCAGTATTCAGTAAATTATGAAACTTTATCAACATTTATAGAAAAAATAGCATCGTTCAATAAAGCAAAACTAAAAACAGTTGAATATATATCTAAATCTAGAACACCTTATCTACCATATAGCTCTATAATTTTAGATGAGATCATGAGAGTAACAAATCCAAAAAACATAATATGTTCCATAAGCGGTATTAGGGAGGGATCTTTGACGAAAGATTACTTTAAAAATATTGATAACTCTCAAGTTTTTGAAAAATCATTAGAATATATTTCTAAGAAGAGAGGTGATTTGGGATTAACTTACAAAAAGTATTATGAATTTATCAAACCTGTATTTGATGGTAATGAATATTTTGATGAAAAATTGCTTAATTTAGCTTGTGTTTTAAGTCATATGGATTGGGGACTTGGTGCTTTTCAAAAAGCAGAATTAGTTTTTCAAGAAACATTAAATACTCCATTATTGAGACTTTCACATAAAGAAAGAATTCAAATAGCTCTTTCATGTTATTGGAGGTACTGCAGCATTAAATACAACCCTAAAATAGAATATTTAACTTTTTTAAATAATAATGAAATTTTTTCTAGTAAACAAGTTGGTGCAGCCTTAAGATTTGCACATTCACTTACATCTATTTCAACTATCTTCTTAGAGGAATTTAAATTGTATAAAAGAGGTAACTCTGTATTTTTAAAAATTCCAGCACAACACCAAGAAATAATTTCTAAACAAGTTACAAAAAGATTTAAAGCTCTGGCGAGAGAATTATTTTTAGAACCAAGAGTAATTTATTCAAATAATTAATATATAATTTAATTTATTACAACTTACAGGTTAGTGATTTTTCTTCTTTAATATATTTTTAATTTTATTGAAACATATCTTTAATCCAAATGTAATATTCTTCTGTGATTAAATTGTAAATATTAAACCCCTGAAATACGCTCGGTATTATTATTGAGCGTATTTCTTTTTATAAAACAAATACATTCCTATATGAGATGCATTGTTAAATTTACCATTCTCAATTAATTTAATTATTTGATGATCTGAAACTATGTGGATTTTAATTCCTTTTTCAGGCTTTGAAATTTTAATAAGATTATTACAAAAAAAACCAGTAATTTTAGTGGTGAGTCGACCTGGTTCAGAATAAAATGAAGTAATTTTTCTTAATTTATTTCTTGATTTATATCCTGTTTCTTCAATTAATTCTTTTTTAGCAGATATTAAACTTGTTTCATGTTTTTCAATTATACCAGATGGAAACTCAAAATTAATTTGATTTATAGGAAATCTTTTTTGTGAAACCAAAATATACTTGTTCTTAATTTTGGGTATTACTATTGAAAGGTTTGAGGTTTTTAAAAAATGATAAAATTCTTTTTTTTTAAATTTTTTATTAATTAATTTAATATTGTTTGTTAGTTTTAAATTTTTCAATCTTTTTCTAAGAATAATTTTTTTGCGATATAAACAGCAATTAACATACCAATTAATTCTGCAATTATATAAAAAGGAGTGTTTAAATAACTTATACCAGTAAACGACTCTGTGAATGTTCTTGCTATTGTTACAGCAGGATTTGCAAAAGAAGTTGACGAGGTAAACCAATAACCAGCAGTGATATATAAACCAACTGATCCAGCAACAGCTATTTTACCTGATTTCATTGAACCAAAAATAATTAAAATAAGACCCAACGTAGCAACTATTTCAGAAGTAAAAATATAAATCCCACTCCTTGACTTTGTTGATAATTCAAAAACCTGATGTTCAAAAAAGAAATTAGCTAATGCTACACCTAGCAAACATCCAAGTATCTGAGCAGAAATATAAAAGGGTAGAAGGTTTTTTTTTAACTTTCCTGTAATTGTCATAGCAATACTTACAAATGGATTGAAATGAGCCCCAGATACATCAGCAAATACTGTTATTAGCACAAACAATCCAGCTCCGGTTGCCAATGTGTTTGCTATTAGCATTACTGCTATATCATTAGTTAGATTTTCTGCCATTAAACCTGATCCAACTATGATCATGACCAGAAAGCAACTTCCAATGAACTCTGAAAGAAAATATCTATTTTTATTTTTCATCTATCCAATCTTTAATTTTATTACTTATAATATTGAAAGTTTTTCTAATGATTATTTGCTTTTCTTCGTCATTTGCATTTTGAAGTTTAGCTACCGGATCTTCTATATCCCAATGTATAATTTGGTTTTTATCAGGCCAAATAGGACATACCTCATTATTTGCGTTGTTGCATACTGTTATTACATGATCCATTTTTAATTCTTTATTGATAAATTCTTCAAAGTTTTTAGAACTGTAATTAGTTAGATCATAACTTTTATTTTTTTCTAAAAAACTTTTAACATCTTCATTGATTTTTCCAGATGGATTACTACCAGCACTAAAAGCATTAAATTTATTTGAGTATTCGTTATTAATAATACTCTCAGCGATAATGCTTCTCGCTGAATTTCCTGTGCATACAAATAAAATATTTTTCATTAAAAAATAATTTTATAAATACCAATTACAAACAAAGGAATTTGTAATCCAAAATTAGTTAATATGGCCTTATCTTTTAATAAAAAACCCGATATTGTCCATCCAACTACACCAAGACCATGAAAATATATATTAATTGGATATATATTTAAATTTGTAAGCAATATTCCTGTTAAGACTAAAAACGTGCTTATCCATTTGAGATATTTTTTTAAAAACATAAAACTCCTTTCTCTATACTTATGACAGTTATGTTAAAGATTTATTAAAATTATTATTTTATATTAAATTGATTATGTATCTATGGATAAAATATCCTCCGATTAGCAATATTAAACCTGTAATATAAATTATGAAAAAATTCATATTAAAAGATTTTGCAAAAAAGAAGGGTACAAAGAATAAATAACTTGCTGGTACTGCAATAAATATACTTTTTGTAAACATTACTGTTTTTTCTGTATCATTATGCTCATAATACGAAAACAGTATCGCTATTAGTGATACCAAGGGTAATGCAATAATAAATCCAGCGAGCTTAGGATTTTGACCAGCCAACCAACTAGAAAATGCGATAATTAAACCCCCAGCAATAATTTTAAAAAGAAAGAATAACATTGTTGTAAATATTTATAGTTATATACAAATTATTTAACAGAACATTTTTTACAAAGCCCAAAGAATTCAAGATTATATTTATTGAATTTCATACCCGCTTTGTCTTGAAAATTTTTTAAATATTTTGAAAGTTTGCTGTCACTAATTTCACTTACTTCTTCACAGCTTTCACATATTGAAAATGCTGTTGCCTTAGAAATCTGACAATTTGAATTTTTGCATGCAACGAAAGCATTTCTACTTTCAATTTTGTGAATTTTTCCAATTTCAACCAATTTATCAAGCGCTCTATAAACTTGAAGAGGGGCTTTAATACCTTTTTTTTGTAAATTATGTAAAATTGAATAAGCTTTTATGGGCTCATTTACTTTTTCAATGTAATCAAGAACTATTTGTTGATTTTTTGATAGTGTTTCCTGTTTAAGCATAGTTTTTCTTTTATCAATTTCCCATTAGTTTTTCAATTGTATCGTCTGTTTAACTTTAAATAGAGATATTACAAATAATAATAACGCTGCAGCAATGATAGATGGACCCGAAGGAGTATTGAATTGCAATGAAGAAAATAAACCCATGATTACTGATAATAATCCTCCACATATAGAAAAAATTACCATCTTTTTGGGAGTATCTGATATGTTACGAGCCATAGCCGTTGGTATAATTAACATCCCAGTTATTAATAAAAGTCCTACAATTTTTATAGAAATTGCAATTATTGCTGCCATTAAAATAGTAAATATTGCTTTTGCTCTATCAGGATTTAATCCTTCTGCTTCTGCAAGTTCATAATTTACTGTTGAAGCAAATAAAGGTTTCCAAATTATTTTTAATACAATTAAAATTATTGCTCCTCCTCCCCATATAATTATCAAATCATCAACATTAACAGCTAATATGTCTCCAAATAATAGTCCCATGACATCAAATCTTATAAATGAGAGAAAACCAATTACCACTAAGCCAACTGCTAATGCTGAGTGAGCTAAAAGACCAAGTAAAGCATCACCGGGCAAATTAGTATTTTTTTCAAGTTTAACTAATATGATTGCTATTACTGATGAAATGATAAATATCGAAATTGCTATATTAATTTCGAATGCCAATGCCATTGTAACACCAAGTAATGCTGAATGTGCTAATGTATCTCCGAAATAAGATAATCTTCTCCAAACTACAAAGCAGCCCAAAGGACCTGTTACAAAAGCAACACCTATACCAGCAATTAAAGCTCTTATAAAAAAATCATCAAACATTTAATTTTTTTTTATATCTCCATCATTTGAATGAACATGATCATGCTTATGTTCATATATAGAAAGAGTTTGTGAAGCTTGTTCGCCAAATAACAGTTTATACTCATTATTCATTGCAACGTCTTTTGGTGTTCCTGAACAACACACGTGGCCATTTAAACAAATAACATGATCTGTTGCTGTCATAACAGTATGCAAATCATGAGAAATTAATAAAATTCCACAATTTAATTTATCTGCTATTTCTTTTATTAATTTATACAATGCAATCTCCCCAGTAAAATCAACTCCTTGAACCGGCTCATCCAATACTAAAAGATCAGGTTTTTTTGAAACTGCTCTTGCAAGAAGCACTCTTTGAAATTCTCCACCAGATAAATTTCCTAAATTCTGGTTTTTAAGATGATCTGCACCCGTTAATTTTAAAGCTTCATTTATTTTTTCTTCATCGAGTTCATCTGTTAAAACCATAAAATCACTCACTTTAAGTGGCAATGTCCAGTCAATTGAAATCTTTTGAGGAACATATCCAATTTTATCAGTAAATTTTTCTACATTGCCTTCTATATTCTTATGAAGTCCTATCGCAATTTTTGCAGTTGTGCTTTTGCCAGAACCATTTGGCCCAATTAATGTTACTATCTTTCCTCTTTCAACAATTAAAGAAACGCCTTTTACAAGCCATTTATTCCGTTGTTTTAATCCAACTTCAGTTAATTTTACTAATACATTGTTCTCAATTGTCATTTATTACCTTGACTTATTAATGTTATATTATTACACAATGTTATATTATAACAATTAACACTAAATTAAATTATGAAAAACTTAAAAAAATCAACATTAATAATTACAATATTATCTTTTTTAGCTCTTTTTACATCAGCAAAAGCAGAAATAAAAGTTGTAGCTTCAATTAAGCCTATACACTCTTTAGCTAGCTATCTGATGGATGGAGTTGCTAAACCAGACCTAATAGTCGATGGATATTCTTCACCACATGGATTTCCGTTAAAACCATCTCATGCAAAGATGTTACAAGAAGCTGATCTTATTTTTTGGGTAGGTGAAGATCTAGAAAACTTCATGGAAAAACCATTAGATTCAATTGCAAAAAAAGCTGAAAAAATTGAATTAATGGAAATTAAAGGTCTTAATAAATTAAAATTCAGAGAACGAAATATTTTTGGTGATCATGATGATCATGACAATCATGGACATAAAGAAGATGGCCATAAAGAAGATGATCACGATGATCATGACCATAAAAAGAAAGATGGACATGACGACCACGATGATCACGACCACAAAAAAAAAGACGGTCATAAAGAAGACGACCACGATGATCATGACCATAAAAAGAAAGATGGGCATGACGATCATGATGACCATGGACATAAAAAGAAAGATGACCATGATGACCACGATGATCATGCAGGACATGAAGGTCACCACCACGGTGAGCATGACCCACATATTTGGTTAGATCCAATGAATGCTAAAGTTATATTAAATGAAATGGCAGAGCATTTAATTGAAAATGATGCTAAGAACGCATCAAAATATAAAAGCAATTTAAAGAAAGCACTAAAAGATATTGATAAACTTGTTAGTGACGTCTCTTCTGAATTAAATCAGAGTGTAGCATCAATTGTTTTCCATGATGCTTACCAATATTTTGAGAAAAGATTTAATGTTAATATATTGGGTGCTTTTACAGTTAATACAGATGTAATGCCAGGAGCAGAACAATTGGCTGAAATCAGAGAAATAATTGAGCATGATAAAGTAGCTTGTGTATTTTCTGAACCACAGTTTAATCCAAATATAATTAAAGCTGTAGCAAAAGATATGAATATTAAAACTGGTGTTGTAGACCCATTAGGAGCTACTTTGGATCCTGGAAAAGACTTATATTTTGATTTAATCAGAAATATGTCTAAATCTTTTAAAGGTTGTTAATTAAAAATTGAACTTTTGCCGTAAATAATATCTAATATTATTTATGGCAACCGTTCCTTTAAGTTTAGAAGAAATTTTTCATTTAGCTAAAAAAACATTAATAGCTAACGGATGCGATGAAGAAACAGCAGATACTTTATCTACTTTAATCAAAAATGCTGAAAGAGATGGATCATTATCTCATGGTCTATTTAGATTACCCGCTTATGTATCTGGTTTAAAAAGCGGAAAAATTAATGGTAAGGCTAGACCAGTGATTTCAAAATTAACCCCAAGTGTTGTTAAAGCAGATGGGAAAAATAGTCTTGCCCCAATAGTTTTAAAATATGGAATACCAGAACTCGTAAAAGCTGCAAAAGAAAATGGAGTTGCAGTTTTAGCAATTACTAATTCTCATCATATGGCTGCTATGTGGCCTGAGACTGAAGCAATAGCAGAGCAAGGACTTGTTGCTTTTGCCTGTACATCATATAAGCCAGCAGTTGCACCAGCAGGAGCAATTAAACCTTTATTTGGAACAAACCCAATTTCATTTGCTTGGCCAAGAAAAAATAAACCACCTGTAGTTTATGATATGGCTACTGCATCGATGGCCATGGGAGAGGTTCAAGTTGCAAAAAGAGAAGGGCACAAGGTCCCAATAGGAACTGGTTTAACTAAAGATGGAAAAGAAACAACAGATCCTGGTGAAATAGCAGATGGTGGAGTTTTGTTGCCATTTGGCGGCTATAAAGGCTCAGGAATAGCAATGATGGTCGAATTACTTGCTGGAGCCTTAGTTGGAGATAATTTTAGTTATGAGACGGCTGAGAAGGATACAGATGATGGTGGACCACCAAGTGGTGGAGAGTTTATTTTAGCTATATCTCCTGACAAATTAACAAATTCTGATTGGGATAGTCATTCAAATAAATTCTTTGAGAAAATGAAATCAATGGGAGAGGTTAGGTTGCCTGGTGAAAGACGTCACAAAAACAGATTAGATACTGGACCTAGAAATATTAATGAGGAACTCGTTAATAAAATAAAATCTTTAAGTTAATTCAATTTCAATTGGTGTGTGATCTGAAGGTTTTTGTCTTCCACGAGGAAATTTGTTAATTTTAACATCTTTCACAAGATTTATAATTGAGTTTGAAACTAAGAAATGATCAATTCTCATGCCATTATTTTTTTGCCATGCACCACTTGTGTAATCCCAAAAAGTATATCCTTCTTTATCAGGGTGGATATATCTATATGCATCATGAAAACCTAAACTTAATAATTCTCTTAATTTTTTTCTTATCTCAAGTCTAAATAATGCATCATTTTCATATCCTTTAGGATTATGAACATCTTCTGCAGATGGAATTATATTAAAATCACCACCAATAATTATATTTTCTTTTTTTTTTAAATAACCTTTTAACTTCTTAATTAAACTTTCTAGCCAATATAATTTGTAAGTATATTTTTCTGTATCAACAGGATTTCCATTGGGTGTGTATATGTTTATTAATTTAATAGTTTTTGATTTATGTTTTAGATCTGCAGTAATAATTCTAGATTGTTTATTTTTGTCTTTAAAAATATCTTTTTCAATTTTGTCTAATTTTTTTTTAGAAATTATCGCAACTCCATTATATGATTTTTGACCAAATACATAATTCTGGTAATTTGATTTTTCAAAGTCTTCGTAAGGATAGTTTTCATCTTGAGCTTTGATCTCTTGCATCATTAAAATATCTGGTGAATATTTTTTTAGATACTCTTTAATATTTTCAATTCTTGCTCTTACAGAGTTAACATTCCAGGAACTAATTATCATTAAAGCGAGAAAGATACGCCACAACCACAAGAAGATTTACTTTGTGGGTTGTTTATTTTAAATGAATCTCCGATCAATTCTTTTACAAAATCAACTTCAGATCCTTTTAGTAAATCAGCCGATGTTTTATCGATAAGAATATTGTCTTGTTGTAGATCATCATCATTAGCAGAGTTATCAAATGAGAAATCATATTGAAATCCAGAGCATCCACCACCTTTAATGGCGATTCTAAAAAATGACCCTTTATCTTTTGATGATAGAAGATGGTTTATCTGCTTTATAGCATTATCTGTAAATTTAATTTCTTTAATCATAATTAAACATTGATAAAAACAATATAATAATATTTTGCCATTTTTAAAGAATGAAAAATTACTCAAAATTAGGAACATTTGCTTCAAAAGGTAGACTGTTCAAAGAAGCGAGCAATCCTTTCAGATCACCTTTTCAAAGAGATAGAGATAGAATAATTCATTCTACCTCTTTTAGAAGATTGAAGCACAAAACTCAGGTATTTGTGAATACTGAAGGAGATCATTATAGAACCAGAATCACGCATTCCATTGAAGTTTCACAAATTGCTAGAACAATTGCTAAATACTTAGGTTTAAATGATGATTTAGCTGAAACATTAAGTTTAGCTCATGATTTAGGTCATACCCCATTTGGTCATGCGGGAGAAGAGTCCCTAAATGAATGTATGTATGAATATGGGGGATTTGACCACAACCTTCAAACACTTAGGATAGTAATGTTCATTGAAAATAAATATTTTAAATTTGAAGGTCTTAATTTAACATTAGAAACATTAGATGGACTTATTAAACATAATGGTCCGATAACAAAGCTAGTCAAAATAAATAATTTAATTGGTTTGAAAAATTTAAAAAATAAAATTAATTTTTCAAAAAACTCCTCACTGGAGGCTCAAATTGCATCTATATCTGATGACGTTGCATACAATAACCATGATATTCAAGATGGAATAAAAGCTAAATTATTTACTTTAAACGATCTTAAACAAATCTCTTTTTTTGATGAAATTTTAAAATCATATAAAAACAAATTAAAAAGTGAAAATAATGATATTCTCGTATATCAAACTATAAGAGACTCTATAAATTTAATGGTTCAAGACTTAATAAAAACAACGACAAGAAATATTTTAATAAATAAAATATCTACAAAAAAAGATGTATCAAATAAAAAAAATCAAATTGTTGATTTTTCCAACAAATTAAAAATAACTATAAATGAGATTAGAGATTTCCTTAGAATAACTATGTATAATAATAAAGATGTATTAAAAAAAAATAACGAAGGAAAAAAGATAATTAAAAAGCTTTTTAGTGTAATTAACAAAAATCCAAAAAAGTATATTAAAACTAAATATTTAAAAACTAACAAAGAAAGAGCTATATCTGATTATATTTCTGGCATGACAGATAGGTACGCCATACAATTATATAGAGCATCAAAATGAATATATTTGAGGAATACTTAAATAAAATTTTAAATAAAATTAAATTAGCAAGTGAAGAAAAGCTAATTTTATTACCTGAAAGTTTATCTGGTATAAATGTAGATATACCTCCTAAAAAATTTAAGTGCGATCTGTCAACTAATGTTGCAATGGTTTTATCTAAAACAAATAATGAACCACCAATTAAAATTGCCGAAAAATTGAAAGATATTATTTTTAAAGACGATAATAATATTGAGAAGATAGAAATAGCAAATCCTGGATTTATAAATATTATTTTAAAAAAAGAGTTTTGGACTTCATTTCTTTTAAATATAAATAATCTTAATAATTTTGGTGCATCACTTAATGGCTCTAAAAAGAAACATTTAATTGAATTCGTGTCAGCAAATCCCACTGGACCATTACATGTTGGTCATTGTAGAGGTGCTATTCTAGGTGATGTTATCTCTAATTTGTTAAAATTTAACAATCAAGAAGTTGTAAAAGAATATTACGTAAATGATCATGGTAATCAAATTTTACATTTTACTAGATCTGTATATTTGAGAATAAAAGAAAAATTAGATAATCAAACCTTTCCACTAAATGAGGATGATTTATATCCAGGAGAATACATCAAGGATATAGCCCAACATATTATAGATAATAATAAAGATTTACAATTTGATGATTATGAAAAAATTAAGTTAACACTTACTAAACTAGCAATTACAGAGTCACTTAAACTCATTAAGACTAATTTAAATAATTTGGGAATTATTCATGATAATTTTGCGAGTGAGACTGAAATAGTTGAAAATAAAGAGGTTGATAAGGTTATTGAGAAACTTAAAAAAGATAAATTTGTATATATAGGAAAAATCAAAGCGCCCGAAGGAGAAGACACAACTAATTGGGTAGAAAGAGATCAATTACTTTTTAGATCAACAGATTTTGGGGATGATAAAGATAGGGCATTACAAAAATCTGACAACACATGGACTTATTTTGCTGGAGATGTTGCGTATCATAATACAAAACTAAACAGAAAATTTGATAAATTAATAAATATTTTAGGAGCGGATCATGCGGGTTATATAAAAAGAATTACATCTGTTGTTGAAGCATTATCTGGAGAAAAAAATAAATTAATTTGTAAAGTAAGCCAACTTGTTAAGTTAATAAAAGATGGCAAACCTTTTAAAATGTCTAAAAGAAAAGGTGATTACATTACTGTTGAAGATTTAATTTCTGAGGTTGGAAAAGATGCAACAAGATTTATTATGCTAAGTAGAAGCAATGATGCTGAATTAGATTTTGATTTTACAAAAGTAAAAGAAAAATCTAAAGACAATCCACTTTATTATGTTCAATATTGTTATGCTAGAATTTCATCGGTTTTTAGAAATATAAATAAAAATATTGATGACAAGATTGATAATGAAAATAATAATATGCAATTTAATAATGAAGAAATTGAAATTTTTAAAAAAATATCTGAATGGCCTAAATGTGTAGAAATTTCCACTAAAAAACTAGAACCTCATAGGATCCCTGTATATTTATATGAGTTATCATCTCAATTTCATTCCTATTGGAATATGGGAAAAGATGATGTTGAAAAAAGATTTATCAATGATGATAAAACAATAAATATAGAAAAACTAATATTTTTAAAATCTATTGCAAAAACAATTAAAACTGGAATGGATATTATAGGTGTTGATACACCTGAAAAAATGTAATGCTAAAAGAGCTTAAATATCTATTTTATTTAATAATTATATTTTTCTTTCTATTTTTTACTCTAAGATATTATTTTTCAGACGATAATTACAAGAAATCATATAGAGCAGTTTCAAGTATTGATGAAAAAATATCATCTAACGAAAATAATCTATTTATTCTTAAAAATGACACGGACAACATTATTGAATATGTAGAATACAAAAATAAAAACACAAAAAAATATTCTTTTTGGGAATTGTTATATAATGATTAAAAGAACTAGAGCTTTTATATGTGGCATTAGTGGACATAATTTAAAAAAAAGTGAAGTAAGTTTTTTAAAAAAATATAAGCCATGGGGAATAATCCTTTTTTCTAGAAATATAAAATCTATCAATCAAGTTCAAAAATTAACTGGTTCGATTAAAAAAATATTTAAAAACTCTAATTATCCAATTCTAATTGATGAAGAAGGTGGAAGAGTAAGTAGATTAAGAAAATTCATAGATAATTCCATTTTTAGTGCAAAATATTTTGGTGATTTATATTCAAAAGATAGAAAAAAATTTGATATTTATTTCAATGTTTATGTTAAGCAAATATCCTATTTGTTAAGACTTATTGGTATTAATATTAATACAGTCCCCGTATTGGATTTAAGACGAAAAAAGTCTCATAAAATTATAGGTGATCGATCCTATTCAAATGATAAAAAAACTCTGTCTAAAATTGGCGATATATCTATCGAAAAATTTCACGAAAATAGGGTTGGTACAGTAATTAAACATCTTCCAGGTCATGGTTTAGCTAAAGTTGATAGTCATTATAAATTACCAGTTATAGACAAAGATATAAAGTATCTTAAAAAATATGATTTTTTTCCATTTACTAAAAAAAAATCTGTTTTAGGCATGACCGGTCACTTGTTGTTTAAGAAACTTGATCCGATAAATAACGTTTCACATTCTAAAAAAATCATAAAAATGATTAGAAGAGAAATATCATTCAAAGGAATATTAATGTCAGATGATATTTCTATGGGTGCTCTTAAAGGTAATTTAAAAAATAACGTTATTAAATCTTTTCGTGCAGGTTGTAATTTGGTGCTTCATTGCAATGGAAAAATGAGAGAAATGAATGTGGTAGGTCAAAATTCACCTTATATCGATGATTTTATTGTAAAAAAAACTTCTAAATTAATTCAAATAATAAGTTAAATTTAAATCCATGAGTGATTCTTTAGAATTTAATGTTGATCTTAGTAATTACTCTGGATCATTAGAAATACTTTTAGATTTAGCAAAATCACAAAAAGTTGATTTGGAAAATATATCAATCACTAAATTAGCAGATCAATTTCATGATTTTATAACAAAAACTGAAAATTTAAATTTAGAATTAGCCTCAGAATATTTGCTTATGGCTACTTGGTTAACTTATCTTAAATCTAAACTACTATTACCAGAAACAGAAGAAGAGGAATTTAAAGCTCTTGAAGTAGCAGAGAAATTAAAGCTCCAACTTAAAAAACTAGAATTAATAAGATTATTGTCTTCTCAGATGTTGAGCAGAAAAAGATTAGGCAAAGATATTTTTATGAGAGGTTCAAAAAGTGGAATGAGATCAATTTATAATTCTCAATATTCATTAACATTGTTTGAATTATTAAAAACGTATTCAAATATCGTAATGACAAAAGATTTTCAGAGAATGAATATTCCAAAACTCCCAGTATTTACTACCGAAGAGGGTATTAAAGTCATAAAAGAGTTTTACAATAATTTAAATGATTGGAAAAATATGACTGATTTAATACCAAAAAATTTTAGAAATTCTAAAACCTTAAGTAAGACAGGTAATGCAGGAATTTTTGCTGGATCTTTAGAGCTTGCAAAAGAAGGTAATATATCTATTAAACAAGATAATTTATTTGAGGACATTTATATTAAAAAAATCTAATGAATAAATTAAAAAAAAATAATGTTGTATCATTTCCATCTAAATTAAGTGATGTTGATAAAGAAATAGAGGCTATTGTTTTTGCAGCTGCAGAGCCTTTAAATATTGAAACTATCGAAAATAAAATTTCAAAAAAGACAGATGTTGAAAAATCTTTACTAAAACTTCAGAATTTTTATTCTGATCGTGGAATAAATTTAGTCTGTATTTCCAATAAGTGGTCTTTTAGAACTTCACCAAATTTATCCTCATTAATGTCTCAACAAAAAACCGTTGAAAAAAAATTATCAAAGGCCGCGATAGAAACACTTGCAATTATTGTTTATCATCAACCAGTCACTAGAGCTGAAATAGAAGAAATTCGTGGAGTTGCTTTCGGGAATAATACACTTGAGATTTTGATGGAATTGAACTGGGTTAGACCTCAAGGTCGAAAAGATGCCCCTGGTAAACCTATTCAATATGGAACAACAGATGACTTTTTAAGTCATTTCAATCTCCAAAAATTGTCAGATCTTCCAACCGTTGATGAATTAGGAACCGCAGGTCTTATTGATACATCTAGTGTAGATGCATCTATATTTGGAACAGGCAAATTCTATAAAGAAAAACAAGAGGATAAAAAGGAAAATATATACTCTGATATAGATGAGATGCTTAATAGCACTCTTAATACCGATAACGATAAATAAAAAAATAGTTTTAAAACTAAAATTATAAGGTTATAAGTAATTATGAGTATAGGATTTTGGCAAATTGCAATTGTAGTAATTTTAGTAGTATTACTTTTTGGTAGAGGTAAAATCTCTAGTTTAATGGGTGATGTTGCTAAAGGAATTAAAAGTTTTAAAAAGGGTATGGCTACAGATGCTACAGAAGATAGCCAACCAAAAAATATATCTGAAAATCAAGACTCAGACAAAAAAGAGTAATCAATGCCACAGATCGGCTGGTTTGAAATATTAATAATAGTATCTATTGCAATAATAGTTGTAGGACCAAAAGACTTTCCTGTAATGTTAAAAAAAGTTGGATCATGGATAGGTTCTGCTAAGAGATATTTTTCAGATGTTCAAAATCAAGTTACAGAAATAACGGATGTTTCAATTAAAGAAGAATTAAAAAAAAATACTGAAATTATGAAAGAGGACAAACCTAAAGATGACAGCTAAAAAAAAAGAAACTGGTTTTATAAGTCATCTTACTGAATTAAGACAAAGACTAATAAATTCATTTATCTTCTTAGCAGTATTATTTGTGGTTTGTTACTATTTTTCTGAATACATATATGGATTTTTAGTTGAACCTTATGCCAATGCAGTAAAGGATGATAATGTTGATAGAAGATTAATCTTTACCGCTCTTCAAGAAACATTTTTAACATATCTTAAAGTTTCTTTTTTTGCTGCTTTCTTTGTGACCAGTCCATATATCCTTATTCAAATTTGGAAATTTATTGCGCCAGGATTATACACTCACGAAAAGAAAGCAATTATGCCTTACTTAGTAATTACACCAATACTTTTTTTACTAGGAGGTATGCTTGTTTATTATCTAATTATGCCACTAGCATTTAAATTCTTTTTATCATTTGAAAGTGCAGGACTTGGAACTAGCTTACCAATTCAATTAGAAGCCAAAGTAAACGAATATTTATCTCTTGTAATGAAATTAATTTTTGCATTTGGATTAAGTTTTCAGCTACCAGTTGTACTAAGTTTGCTTGCAAGAATCGGAGTTGTAAATTCAACTTATTTAAGAGAAAGAAGAAAATATTTCGTTGTAATAATATTTGCTGCTGCTGCAATATTAACTCCGCCAGATCCAATTACGCAAATAGGTTTAGCAATACCTTTGTTAATTTTATATGAATTATCAATTTTTTCTGTAAATATTATCGAAAAGAAAGCTCAAGAGAGAAATGCACAATATTAAGGATATTAGAAAAGATATCGATAATTTTAAAAATACAATTAAAAATCGAAACGTTGATGTAGACTTTGATCAAATATTAAATCTTGATGAAGAAAATAGAAAATTAATTCAAGAAAAAGAAAAATTAGAAATGGAAAAAAAATCTATTTCTAAATCTAAAGATGAAACCCTTTTTGAAAAATCAAAAGAAATTTCAAATAAAATAGATGATTTAAGTAAAAATCAAAAAAATGTTAAAGACCAACTTGATCAGATATTAAGTAATATTCCTAATTTACCATTGAATGATGTCCCCGTAGGTAAGGATGAAAATAGCAATAAAGAGGTTGTAAAATCTGGTGAAATTAAAGAGATGAGTTTTAAACCAAAATCTCATTATGAAATTGGTGAAAAACTAAATATGTTAGATTTTGATTTAGCAACAAAAACAACTGGATCAAGATTTGTTTTTGTTAAAGACAAATTAGCATCATTAGAAAGAGCAATTTCAAATTTTATGATTGATACACATGTTAATAATAATGGCTACACTGAAATTTCTCCACCTTTAATGGCTACAGACAACACTATGTTTGGGACTGGCCAATTGCCCAAATTTGAAAATGATCAATTCGAAATTAAGTTTGATGATAAAAATGATAGAAAGTTTTTAATCCCTACTGCAGAAGTGATCTTAACAAATATGGTTAAAAATCAGATATTGAACATAAAATCATTGCCAATGAGATTAGTTGCATCAACACCTTGTTTTAGAAAAGAAGCAGGAAGTTATGGTAAAGACACAAAGGGCATGATTAGACAACATCAATTTTATAAAGTTGAATTAGTCAGTATTGTAGAAAATAATAAATGCATTGAGGAACTAGAGAGAATGACAAATTGTGCAACTAAAATTTTAGATGATTTACAATTACCTTACAGAAAAATTATTTTAAGCACTGGTGATATGGGTTTTAGTGCAGAAAAAACTTATGACATTGAGGTTTGGCTTCCATCTGAAAATAAATATAGAGAAATATCAAGCTGTTCTTCATGTGGAACATTTCAGGCTAAAAGGATGAAAGCTAGATATAAAAATAATAATAACGAAAATGAATTTGTTGGTACTTTAAATGGGAGCGGACTTGCCGTTGGTAGAACTTTAATTGCGATATTAGAAAATTATCAAACTGAGGATGGTTCAATAATTATTCCTGAAAAACTAAGACCATATATGAACAATATGGAGAAAATAGGTATCAATTAAGAGTTGTCTTCTAAAAGTATATGGTATAAATAATCGTTAAATTTTTAAGGACTTAACATGGACGCAGGAATTGGACAATTTATACCCCTAATTTTAATATTCGTAATATTTTACTTTTTCTTAATTAGACCCCAGCAAAAGAAAGTTAAAGAACACAAGGCTATGGTTGAAGCTTTAAAGCGTGGAGATAAAGTTATTACTTCTGGCGGTATCGTTGGTACTGTAGAACGAGTTATCGATAATGAAAAAGTAGAAGTTATGATAGCTGATAATGTTAAAGTTGAAATTGTTCGAGCTACAGGAATACAAGGACTAGTTACTAAAGCTGAACCAAAAAAATAATAACTTCCTAAAGTGTTATATTTTTCTAAATTAAGAGTTTTTAGTGTTTTAATTTTTACACTTATTATTTCATATTTTACGATTTCCAATTTTACAAATGTTGATGATGAATTTTTCTCAAAAAATATAAAATTAGGATTAGATTTACAAGGTGGCTCTTATTTATTGTTAGAGATAGATAACGAACCAGTCATTACTCAAAGATTGCAAAGTAAAGTATTAGAGTTTAAAAAATTTTTCAAAGATAAAGATATTAAGGTTAGAAATTTTGTAATTGAGGATAAGTCAATTATATTCGATGTTGAAAATTCTAAGATTGAGGATGTTAAATCTCTTTTAGATGATGATAAAAGTGAGATAAATCCTTATTTTCAACAATATAAATCCCATCAATTTAACTTTGAAAACATGGATACCTCATTCAAGTTAGAATTTTCTGACTATGGATTAGTATTGTTAAAAAATTCATCATTAGATCAAGCAATTGAAATTGTAAGAAGAAGAGTTGATGAAGTAGGAACTAATGAGCCAAATATTTTAAAAAGAGGTAATGATAGAATTCTTGTTGAGTTGCCAGGATTAGACGATCCTGGTAGAATTAAATCTTTATTAGGTAAAACAGCAAACCTAACATTCCAATTTATATCCAGTAGTTCTGAAGAATCATTTGGTACAGAAAAACTTTCTTTTGAAGATGGCTCTAGCGAAGCTATTGTTAGTAAACGAATTGTTTTAAGTGGTGATAATCTTATGGATGCCAAGCCAACTATGAATAATCAAACTAATGAGACTGTTGTTTCATTTAGTTTAGATAGGGTAGGAGCAAAAAAGTTTGGTAAAGCGACTTCAAATGGTGTTGGAAAAAGGTTAGCAATTGTTTTGGATGGAAAAATTATTAGCGCTCCTGAAGTCAGAGAACCAATTATAGGAGGAAATGGACAGATATCTGGTAATTTCACCTTTCAATCAGCAACAGATTTAGCTTTACTATTAAGATCGGGTGCTTTGCCGGCTCCACTAAATATTATCGAAGAAAGAACTGTAGGTCCTGACCTTGGAAAAGATTCAATTAATGCAGGAATTATGTCATTGATAATAGGATTTATCTTAGTCGTTGCCTTTATGTTTTATAAATATAGATTTTTTGGTTTAATTGCTAACTTAGCCTTAATTTCTAATTTATTTTTATTAGTCGGTATTCTAACATTATTTGAAGCAACTCTTACACTCCCTGGAATTGCAGGTATTATTTTAACAGTAGGTATGGCTGTTGAT
Source organism: uncultured Pelagibacteraceae bacterium (assembly GCA_902543575.1). Taxonomy (GTDB): domain Bacteria; phylum Pseudomonadota; class Alphaproteobacteria; order Pelagibacterales; family Pelagibacteraceae; genus Pelagibacter. The sequence continues at coordinate 32,163 of CACBYV010000010.1, forward strand.
GCCAATGTTTTAATTTTTGAGAGAATTAAAGAAGAATTAAAAAATGAAAATAATTCAATTGTAGCTTTTGATTCTGGTTATACAAAATCACGAACAACAATTTTAGATGCCAATATTACAACTTTAATCGCTGCAGTAATCCTTTTTTTCATGGGTTCAGGTCCAATTAAAGGATTTTCTATAACTCTTGGTGTTGGAATACTTACAACACTATTTTCAGTATATTTCATTGCTCGTTTGATTACTGCTTACTATGTCATCAAAAATAAACATAAGGAAAAACTTATATAATGAAAACAATCTATTTTAATAAGTTTTATAAAAGTTTTAATATACTTTCAGGTATATTAATTATTGCTTCCATAGTTTTCTTAGTTTTTAAAGGATTGAATTTTGGTGTTGATTTTAAAGGGGGTACTTTAATAGAGCTAAGGACTGACAAGTCTTCTGCTAATATCACAAAAATAAGAGATAGTTTTAATCAAATGAATCTTGGTGATGTTTCAGTGAAAAATTTTGGTAATGAAACAGATTTTGTAGTTAAATTTGAAAAACAAAACTCAAATGATCCAAAGTTTATAGAAGAGATAAAAACTAAGCTATCAAATTCTATAGGTAATGTTGATTTTAGAAGAGTAGAAAATGTTGGGCCAAAAGTTAGTGCAGAACTTTTGAGATCAGGTGTAATAGCGATAGCTTTATCTTTGGCGGCTATGCTTTTATATATATGGATCAGATTTGAGTGGCAATTTAGTCTTGGAGCTATTTTAGCTTTATTTCATGACGTTATAATTACATTAGGAGTATTTTCTGTATTTTCATTAGAAATCAATCTTTCTATTGTTGCAGCTGTATTAACAATAGTTGGATATTCAATGAATGATACAGTTGTAATATTTGATAGAGTTAGAGAAAATTTGCGTAAATATGCAGATGTTAAAATATTTGAGCTAACAAATATCTCAATAAATGAAACCTTATCACGAACAATAATAACTTCAGTCACTACATTGTTGGCGCTTTTATCTATATTTATTTTTGGTGGAGAAATATTAAAAGGATTTTCATTAGCAATGATATTAGGAGTAATTTTTGGAACTTATTCATCTATTTATATTGCAAACCCAGTGTTGGTTTCTTTAAAAGTTAGCCAAAGAACGATTGTTAAGGAAGAAAAAGAATAATTAATAAAGATTTTGTGCCGCTACCATTGTTAATAACATTGGTAAAGATAAAAGTGTGTTTGTTCTAGAAAACAGCATTGCAGTCTTTGCTGATTTAGCTTTCACTTCAGGTTCACACTCTACCATACCTAAAGCTCTTTTTTGATTTGGCCATATAACAAACCAAACATTGAATGCCATTATTAATCCTAACCACATTCCAATTCCTATTGCAGTATTTTTTCCGCCACCTGATCCAATTCCTAATGTCATCGCTTGATGAACGTATCCATTAAAATAGGCTAATAATAATCCTGATATGATTGTAAATAGCGCTGCCCATCTAAACCAAAATAATGCTGCAGGAGCTATAACTTTGCCTATTGCTGGTTTTTGTTCGTCTGGAATTTTAGCCATGTTGGGAATTTGAACAAAATTGAAATACCACAGTAAACCAATCCACATAATACTTACAGTTACATGTACGTATCTTAATAACCAGCTCCAAAATAAAACATCAAAATCAAATCCACCATTACTTATGTAAAGACCAATGAATAGTAATATTGCAATAGCCAATGATAAATGAACAGTCTTTGATAATGATTGTAATATCGAAGTCATCTATAAGATGATTTTATATTATTTTTCTATAAAGATTAAGCGGTTTTTTTAAATTTTGTATCTAATAAAGGCTTTAAAAATTTACCTGTATAGCTATCTTTCACTTTTGCAACTTCCTCGGGTTTGCCTTCGGCAATAATATTTCCACCTTTAACACCACCCTCGGGTCCCATATCTACAATATAATCGGCAGTTTTAATAACATCTAAATTATGCTCAATAACTACAACTGAATTACCCGTTGCAACAAAGGTGTGCAATATCTCCAAAAGTTTTTTTATATCATGTTGATGTAATCCAGTAGTTGGTTCATCTAATATATACATTGTTCTTCCTGTAGACCTTTTAGATAATTCTTTAGCAAGCTTAATACGCTGAGCCTCTCCACCTGATAGAGTTGTAGCTTGCTGACCAATTTTTATGTAGCCAAGACCAACTTTCTTTAACGTTAGAAGTTTAGTTTTGATGTTTGAAATATTTTCAAAATACTCACACCCTTCATCAACAGTCATATTTAAAACATCTGCAATACTCTTTTCTTTGAATTTAATCTCTAATGTTTCTCTGTTGTATCTAGTACCTTTGCATTCATCGCATGTTATGTAAACATCAGGAAGAAAGTGCATTTCGTAAGTAATTACACCATCTCCTTCACACGCTTCACATCTTCCACCCTTTACATTGAAAGAAAATCTTCCAGGTTTATATCCTCTACTTTTTGCTTCAGGTAAATTGGTAAACCAGTCTCTTATAGGACCAAAAGCTCCAGTATATGTAGCAGGATTTGATCTAGGAGTTCTACCAATAGGCGATTGATCAATATCTATAACTTTATCAATTAATTCTATTCCTTTAAATCCTCTAAATGGCTGAGGAATTTTTCTAGACTTATTATTATTCAAAGTAAGATTTAATGCATTGTATAAAGTTTGAAGTATCAAAGTAGATTTACCACTTCCAGATACACCAGTAACACAAGTGAAACTACCTAAAGGTATTTTTAAATTTACGTTATTTAAATTATTTCCAGATGCACCATTGATTTCTAAAAATCTACCATTTTTTGCAAGTCTTCTATTTTTTGGAATAGGTATGAAACTCTTATTTGATAAATATCTTCCAGTAATACTTTTGTCATTCTTTAAAATTTGCTCATATGTACCTTCAGCGACAATTTCTCCACCTTTATTTCCAGCTTCAGGTCCTAAATCTATTATATGATCTGCATTCTCCATTGTTTCTGTATCGTGCTCAACAACAATAACAGTATTACCTAAGTCTCTTAATCTTTTTAATGCATCTATAAGCTTAACATTATCTTTTTGATGTAAACCAATTGATGGTTCATCTAAAACGTATAGAACTCCAGTTAAACCTGATCCTATTTGTGAAGCTAGTCTAATTCTTTGTGCTTCACCACCAGATAACGTTCCAGACTCTCTAGATAAAGTTAAATAATCAAGACCAACATTTAAAAGAAAATCTAAACGTTCATTAATTTCTTTTAATATATGTTGAGCAATTTTAATTTGTCTTTTGTCTAGTTTAACTTCTAAAGATCTAAACCATTCCTTAGCATCAAAAATTGATTTTTCTGTAACTTGGCTTATGTTTAATTCGTTTATTTTAACACACAGAGCTTCATCTTTTAATCGATAACCATTGCATCTTTCACATTTTGTATCGGATTGATATTGAGCAATTTCTTCTCTTTTCCAATCGCTATCTGTTTCTAAATATCTTCTCTCTAGATTATTGACAACACCTTCAAAGGTTTTTTTATGCGAATACTTCTCATAGCCATCGTCATAAGTAAATTTAATTTCTTCATCATCAGATCCATACAAAATTACATCCTTAATTTTTTTTGGTAGTTTTGACCATTTATCATCTAATGAAAAACCATAATGTTTAGATAAAGATGCTAATGTTTGGGCGTAATACATTGATGTAGATTTTGCCCAAGGTTCGATTGCACCATCTGCGATAGATTTTTTTTCATTTGGAACAACTAAATTTGGATCAACATTTAATTTCATTCCAATACCCTCACATTCTTCACAGGCTCCATAAGGACTGTTAAATGAAAAGAGTCTTGGTTCAATTTCTTCAATAGTAAAACCACTTTCAGGACAAGCAAATTTGGTTGAGAAAATTAATTTTTCAATTTTTCTGTATTTTTTTGGAAGTGTTTCATTTTCATATTCAACAAAAAGCAAACCATTTGCTAAATTAACAGCTGTTTCAACACTTTCGGCTAATCTGTTTCCTAATGATGAATTTATTACAATTCTATCAACTAAGATTGAAATATCGTGTTTAAGTTTTTTATTTAATTCTGGAACACTTTCAATATCATACAATTGGTCATCAACTTTGATTTTTCTAAATCCTCTTTTTTTGTATCCTAATATATCCTTTTTGTATTCACCCTTACGTCCTCGTACAACTGGAGCGTATAAATATATGGTTGATTTTTTTGGTAATTCTTTAATCTTATCGACAATTTGACTAATAGTTTGTGAAGTAATTGGTTTACCAGTGAATGGAGAGTAGGGTATTCCTGCTCTTGCATAAAGTACTCTCATGTAATCGTATATTTCAGTTACAGTTGCAACTGTTGATCTTGGATTTTTAGAAGTATTTTTTTGTTCTATTGAAATTGCTGGACTCAAACCTTCGATTAAATCTACATTTGGTTTTTTCATTTTGTCTAAAAACTGTCTTGCGTATGCAGATAAACTTTCAACATATCGTCTTTGACCTTCTGCATAGACAGTATCGAATGCTAATGATGATTTTCCTGACCCAGATAGACCCGTTATTACAACAAATTTGTCTTTAGGAATCTCTAGTGAAATATTCTTTAAATTGTGCTCTTTTGCGCCCTTAATAAGTATCTTTTTAAGCATAATTTTAGTTGCTTTAGTTTAATAAAATTAATATTCAAGCCTATTAATGTTATAAATAACATTTCAAATATATAAATATTATGGCAGGAAGCTTAAATAAAGTACTTTTAATCGGTCGATTAGGCGCAGATCCAGAAGTTAAACAAATGGTTAACGGTAAAAGTGTAGCAAGATTAAGCCTAGCTACAAGTCAATCCTGGAAAGATAAAAATACCGGTGAAAAAAAGGAAAAAACTGAATGGCATAGAGTAGTTGTTTTCAATGAAGGACTAGTAAATGTAGTTCAACAATATTTAAAAAAAGGAGCACAAGTATACGTTGAAGGACAACTGACTACTAGAAAATGGAAAGATGAACAATCAGGTCAGGATAAATATTCTACTGAAATTTTAATTCAAGGATACAATTCATCATTAACAATGTTAGGTGGAGGAAATCAAAATTCAATTCCATCACAAGATAACAAACAAAGTTTTGATGATAGTTCTATGGCTCAAAACGAGTTAGACGATGATATCCCTTTCTAAATAAATGCAAAAAAACGAAGTAACTAAAGATTTAAATATCAAACCAATTTCAATGTATGATGAAATGAGTTCATCATATTTATCTTACGCCATGAGCGTAATAATTAGTAGGGCATTACCCGACATAAGAGACGGACTTAAACCTGTTCACAGAAGAATTTTATATGCAATGCACAAAGGTGGTTTTGATTGGTCAAAACAATTTAGAAAATCTGCAAGAATTGTTGGAGATGTAATTGGTAAATATCATCCGCATGGCGATCAAGCTGTGTACGATGCCTTGGTTAGAATGGTTCAAGATTTTTCAATGAGTGTTCCTTTAATTGATGGTCAGGGCAATTTTGGTTCAATCGATGGTGATCCACCTGCAGCAATGAGGTATACAGAAACAAAACTTGCAAAAATATCTCAATTTTTGATTGATGATATAGAAAAAAATACTGTCTCATTTAAAAGTAACTACGACGAAACTGAGCAAGAACCCACAGTATTGCCAGCTCAATATCCTAATCTTTTGGTAAATGGAGCCGGAGGTATCGCTGTTGGTATGGCTACTAGTATACCACCACATAATCTTGGTGAAATTATTGATGGAACTTTAGCGCTTATAAAAAATAAAGATATTAAAGTAAAAGAGTTAATGAAACATATACCTGGCCCTGATTTTCCAACTGGTGGAGTTATTATCGGTAAAGATATTATTCGAGAAGGATACAAAACAGGCAGAGGTTCTTTTAAAATTAGAGGTGAAATAAATGTTGAAAATCTTAAAAATGGTAAAGATAGATTAGTAATTACCTCAATACCTTATCAAGTGAACAAATCTAACTTAAATGAAAAAATCGCTGAATTAGTTAGAGACAAAAAAATAGAGGGTATAAGTGATATAAGAGATGAATCTAACAGAGAAGGTATAAGAGTAGCTATAGACTTAAGAAGAAGTGTTGAACCAGAGACAATCAAAAGACAACTTTATAAATATACATCCATTGAAACTTCATTTGGTTTTAATTCATTAGCCATTGTAGATAACAAACCTAAAACATGTTCATTAAAAGATTTTTTAGAGAACTTTTTAAAATTTAGGGAAGATGTAGTTATTAAAAAAACAAAATATGATTTAAAAAAAGCAGAGGATCGTGTTCATGTATTACTTGGTTTATCCGTTAGTGTAGAAAACATTGATAAAGTAATAAAAATTATTAGATCTTCAAAGAATCCAGAAGAAGCAAAAAATACTCTTATAAAAACTAAATGGAAAATAACAAAATCTGCAAAATTAATTAAATTAGTTGATAGTAAAAATTATAAAGGATCTTACAACTTATCTGAAACTCAGGTTACATCAATATTAGAACTAAGATTACAAAAATTAACAGCTCTTGGAATTAATGAAATTGAAGAAGAAATAAAAAAATTATCTGAATTGATTACAAAGTATAAAAAAATAATAAATTCTAAAAGTGAACTATTAAAAGTAATTAGTAATGAGTTATCTCAAATTAAAGAGAAATTTTCATCTCCGAGAAGAACACAGATTATAGATGCTGTTTTAAACTATAATATTGAAGAAACTATTCAAAAAGAGTCTGTAATTATTACAATTACTTTACAAGGATACATTAAAAGAGGTGCTTTGAGTAATGTTAAACAACAGAAAAGAGGTGGTAAAGGCAAAACAGGAATTAAGACAAGAGACGAAGATTCTGTAGTACAAACATTATCGGTAAACACTCACACATCTGTACTATTTTTCTCCACTGAAGGATTAGCATACAAAGTTAAAGCTTGGAAAATTCCAGAGGGATCAGCCGCATCAAAAGGTAAGTCTTTATTTAATATTCTTCCTCTAAAAAATCATCAATCAATTAGTTCAATTATGCCATTTCCAGATAGCGATGTTGATACAAAAGATATGCATATCATTTTTGCAACTAGTGAAGGAAAAATTAGAAAGAATAATCTTGAAGATTTTACCTCAATTAATGCTTCGGGTAAAATTGCAATGAAACTTGATGGTAATGATAAAATTATCGGTGTTAAAATTTGTAGAGATGATCAGGATATAATTTTAAGTACTAAATTAGGAAAATGCATAAGGTTTGAATCGAAAAAACTTAGAGTTTTCAAAGGTAGATCATCAAAAGGTATAAGAGGTATCAATTTAGCAGAAAATGATACTATTGTATCTCTGTCTATTATTGATCATGACTCAAACAAGAAAGCAAAAACTAAAGATCAAAAATCAGAAATTAAAGCTAAAGAAAAGTTCATTCTGTCTATTACAGAGAATGGTTATGGTAAGAGAACATCTCATTATGATTATAGAGTTACAAATAGAGGAGGAAAAGGAATTATCGGTATTGTAAATTCACAAAGAAACGGGAATGTTTCTTCATCTTTTCCTGTTTTTGAAGGAGATCAAATATTAATTTCAACAAATAAAGGTAGAGTAATAAGAACAGCTGTTAAAGAAATAAGAATAGCTGGTCGAAATACGCAAGGTGTTAGAATAATTAAACTGACTGGTGATGAAAAAGTAGTTTCTGCTATTAAATTAGATGATAATCTTATTTAATGAAAAATATAGCTATCTATCCAGGAACTTTTGATCCAATTACTTTTGGCCATATAGATGTCATTAAAAAATCACTCAAGATAGTAGATAAAGTAATTGTAGGTATTTCAGATGGAAATCAAAAAAACTTCCTATTTTCATTAGATGAAAGAATAGAAATTGTTAAAAGAGCTCTTTATAAAGATCTAAAATTTAAAAAGAATAAGGTTGATGTTATAAAATTTAATACTTTGACAACAGACCTTTGTAAAAAATATAAATCAAATATAATCTTAAGAGGCTTAAGAGCAGTTTCAGATTTTGAGTATGAATTTCAATTAGCTGGAATGAATAGAAAACTTAATAATCAAGTTGAGACAATTTTTTTAATGTCAGATATTGAAAATCAAATAATATCATCTAGGTTTGTTAAAGAAATTGCTCAACATAATGGTGATTTGAAAAAATTTACGACCAAAAGTACAATTAAATCATTGAAAGAGGTTTATGAATAAATTTTTAAATATTTTAATTATTTTTTTTATTTTTTTATCAACAAATTTAATAGCAAAGGAGAATATAATGATTTTAAAATTAAAAGATGGTGATGTCAAAATTGAAATGTACCCTGATGTTGCACCAAATCATGTTAAAAGAATACAAGAGTTAGCAGACTCAGGACAATATGATAATGTTGTTTTTCATAGAGTAATTGATGGGTTTATGGCACAAACAGGTGATGTAAAATTTGGAAATTCATCTTCAAAAGATTTCGATTTAAGAAGAGCGGGTATTGGTGGATCTGATTTACCAGATTTAAATCAAGAATTTAATGACCTACCTCATGATAGAGGAACCGTTTCTATGGCAAGATCGTCAGATCCTAATAGTGCTAATAGTCAATTTTTTATATGTTTTAAACCAGCACCTTTCCTAGATAGACAATATACTGTTTTTGGAAAAGTAATAGAAGGAATGGAATTTGTTGATATGATTACAAAAGGTGATGGCGATAACGGAGCAGTTTCAAATCCAGATAAAATTATTAGTTTTAAATCTCAATAATTAAATAATGAATGTCATTAAAAGATTTCAATTTTAATGTTCATCATACTCAAAATTATGCAAGAGTAGGAATTATAGAGACCCATAGAGGCAATATAAACACTCCTGCATTTATGCCAGTTGGTACTCAAGCAACTGTTAAAGGTGTTTTTTTAGATGATATAAAAAAAACAGGTAGTGAGATCATCTTATCAAATACGTACCATCTAATGATAAGACCTGGTGTAGAAAGAATTGAAAGTGTTGGAGGACTTCATGAATTCATGAATTGTGATTTACCAATTTTAACGGACTCAGGTGGTTTTCAAGTTATGTCTTTATCAAAATTAAATAAAATCGATAGAGATAAAGGTGCAATTTTTCAATCACATATAGATGGTAAAACTTTTATTTTAAGCCCTGAAGAAAGCATAAGAATTCAAAAAGGTTTGAACTCAGACATAGTAATGGTTATGGATGAATGCCCTAAAAATACTAAAGATTATGATAAAATTAAAAAATCAATGGAATTATCATCAGAGTGGGCAAAAAGATCAAAAGATGCATTTGGAATAAATGACCACAAAGGTTTATTTGGAATTGTACAAGGTGGATTATTTAATGATCTAAGAATCAAATCTTTAAACAATCTTATCGATATTGGATTTAATGGATATGCTCTAGGAGGATTGGCAGTAGGGGAGACACAAGACGAAATGTTTGATGTTCTTGATGGAATAAAAGTTCATATGCCTAAAGATAAACCAAGATATTTAATGGGTGTTGGTACTCCATCTGATATACTCGGGGCAGTTAAGAGGGGTGTTGATATGTTTGACTGTGTAATGCCAACGAGATCAGGGAGAACTGGTTTAGCTTTTACATGGGATGGACAAATTCAAATTAGAAATTCAAAATATAAAAATGATAATACTCCTCTGGACAAAAATGTCACAAAGTTCAATTTAAATAAATATTCTAAGAATTATTTAAATCATTTATTTAACACTAATGAAATGTTGGCCTCAATGATTCTGACCTTAAATAACATCAACTTTTATCAAGATTTAATGAGAAACATTAGAGACAATATAAAACATGGTACTTTTGATGAATTTCACGATAAGTACATCAATAAATTGTAAATTTTTAACATTGATTAATAAAAAAAAATCAATATAAAAACGGTTTTTGGGGGCCCTTAGCTCAGTTGGTAGAGCAATTCCCTTTTAAGGAATGGGTCGATGGTTCGAGTCCATCAGGGCTCACCACTTATGCAATTGGCGGATATTTGATAACAATTTCGTTTATCCAATTTGTAATATTATTAATTCTATTTGTTGATGATGGGTGAGTAGACATAAATTCTGGCGGTTCTTTCCCTTTTTTAGCTTCCTTCATTCTTTCCCAAACTTTTATTGTTTCCCTAATGTCATAACCGGATAGTGATGCAAATATCAAACCAAGATAATCAGCTTCACTCTCTTGTTTTCTATTGAAAGGATTCATAATTCCTATCTGCGATAATAAACCGACAGCATTCATCCCTGTGGTTCTATTTATCTGAGATACTTTACCTTTAGTGGCTATATCTAAAATTGCTGTACCAGTATTTAACAAAACACCTCTACTTGCTCTTTCTACTGAATGTTTTGCAACAGCATGCGCAATTTCATGACCCATTACAGCTGCCAATCCATCTTCATTTTTAGTTATATCTAATAGACCTGTATAAACAGCTATTTTACCTCCAGGCATACACCAAGCATTTTTAACTTTTTTTTTATCAATAAGTATATATTCCCAATCAAAATTTATAGTTGGGTCAGGTATATTATTGCGGTCAAAGTATTCTGATATTGAATATTCAATTTTGGATCCAATTTCTTTTATTTGATTTAATGTTTTAGTATCATCACTTAAAGTTTCTTTCTCTTTTACCTTTTCATATAATTGAGCAGCTTTCGCATTTAGGTTAGATTCGGGAATTAATTTTAGTTGTTTTCGATCTGTTATTGGTGCACTACCACATGCAGATAGACCAAAAGATAAGCAACTACAACCAAATAAATGTATGAAATTTCTTCTATTCACTTTTTTTACTTAATATATTACACCTTTTTTATAATAATTTATATGATACTAAATAACAAAATTTTAATAGTACTATTTGTACTGGCAGTCGTATTTGTTTTATATGCAAGTTACAGTTAATTTATGGCAAAATTAAAGAGAAGAGGCATTTCAATCCTTGGAAGGCTTAGAAACTATTTTATAGCAGGAATAGTTGTTCTTGTTCCAATAGGTATCACATTATATTTAACTAGATTTTTTATATCTATATCGTCAAAATTAATACCAAACGAATTAAATCCAAATAGTTATTTGCCTTTTGCAATACCAGGTTTAGAAATATTATTAGCTATAATTTTTATTACAATAATTGGAAGTTTATCTCTTTCATTTATTGGAAAAAAAATACTTAAAATATTTAATGATATATTAAAAAGAATACCAATACTTAGAACAATTTATTCAGCAATTGGCCAAATGACTGAAACATTAGCACCAAAAAAAGGATCAAAGAAAAGTGTAGTCTTAGTTGAGTATCCGAGAAAAGGAAGTTGGGCAGTAGGGTTTGCGACCAGAGAAAACGATGGTGAAATATCAAAAAAAACAAATACTAATCTTATTAATGTATTTGTTCCAACAACACCGAATCCTACAAGTGGATTTTTATTAATGTTTCCCAAAGATGAAGTTATTTATTTAGATATGACTTTTGAAGAAGCGTCTAAATTTATTGTTTCAGCCGGTACTTCAGATCCAAAAAAAATTTAAGAAATTTCGTTAATTATTGAGGCTCGATCGTATAATTTTAACAATTTATTATATTTACTGAAATTATCACCTTTCATCTCTAATTTTTTTACTTCTGCCTCAGCAAGTAAGAATAAATCTTCATTTAATATGGGATCAGCTAATCTAAAATTTTTAATTCCACTTTGCTTAAATCCTAACAAATCCCCATATCCTCGTAATTTCATATCTTCCTCAGAAATTATAAATCCGTCATCCGAACTTTTGAGAATATTAATTCTTTTTTTTGCATTTTCACTTAATGAGGATTTAAACATCAATATACAATAAGACTCTTTACTACCACGTCCAACACGACCTCGTAACTGATGTAATTGGGATAAACCATACTTGTCAGCATTTTCAATAACAATTACGTTAGCATTAGGAAAATCAATTCCAACTTCAATAACAGTTGTTGAAACCAATATATCCAACTTTCTATCTAAGAAATTATTTAAAATTTTATTCCTTTCATCTTTTTCAAGAGAGCCGTGAATTAATCCAATTCTATTTTTAAAATATTTTTCTAAATACTTAAATTTATTTACAACAGATTGTTGTTCAACTTTTTTCGATTCCTCTATTAAAGGACAAACCCAGAAAATTTGATTTTTATTAGAAATTTCTTTTTTAACAAATCTAATTATTTCAGATATTTTATCTTCTAACTTGCTATATGTGACTATTTTTTTTCTATTTTTTGGTTTTTCTTTAATTAAGGTTAAATCCATATCACCATAAACTGTCATCATCATTGTTCTTGGTATTGGAGTTGCAGACATTACTAGAACATCGCAGTTATTTCCGCCTTTTTCAGATAACTCTTTACGTTGACGAACACCAAATTTATGTTGTTCATCAATTATTATTAAACCGAGTTTATTATATTCAACTTTTTTTTGGAATAACGCATGTGTTCCTATTAGAAAGTCTATCTTACCAATTTTAAGATTTTCTAAAATTTTCTTTCTATCAGCATATTTTGACTTACCAGTTAAAATTTCAATTTTTATGTTTTTTGGTAGATATTTTTTAGCAAAAGAAAAATGTTGCTTAGCTAAAATTTCAGTAGGCACCATAAAGCTAGTTTGATATCCAGCATTTATACAATTTACCGCTGCTATCATTGATACTATTGTTTTACCAGATCCAACATCTCCTTGTAAAAGTCTAAACATTCTACTTTTTGATTTAAGATCTTCGTTTATAATTTTTATTGCTGCTTCTTGATCATTGGTTAATTTAAAATTTAAATCTTGTATCAATTTTTCCTTACAATCTTTAAAAATTTTTTGTGATTTCTTTATTTTTTTTATTTTCGTTCTTATCTTTGAGGATAATAAAAAATGAGCAAACAATTCGTCAAAAACTAACCTTTTATAATACTTGGATTTTAAAATTTCTTTTGTATCAAGACTGTGAATTTTTAAGATTGCATCTTTCCACTTAATATTACTAAATTTTTTCTTTATATCATCATTTAGCCATTCATCTAAATCTGGTAATTCCTTTAAAACTTCATTAATTATATTATTGTATTTATTAATTGTAAGACCATCTGTAAGACTATATTTATTTTGAGTCTCTAAGATATTTTCATTACTTTCTTTAACTTGAGTTGGATTAGTGATTTGATATTTATTTCTAAAAAAATTAATTTTTCCACTTATTATTATTTCAGTATTTAATGGTAAGATTTTTTTTATATATCCTTCATATGAATTAAAAAAAACACAATCTATTTTTATATCATTACTTTGACATAAAACTCGGTTGGGCAATCTTCTTATTCTAGGGAAATTATATTTTAATGGTATTAATTTAATAGTTTGTAGCTTACCTATTTGTATATCACTAACATTTGTTACTTTTGAATTTTCAATTTTACTCGTAGGCAGATGCCATAATAAATCAAAAATTGTATTTATATTTTTTCTTTTAAATAATTGGCTTGTTTTTTTCCCTATACCTTTGATATTTTGAATATTTGACAATAAATAGTCGTGATCATTCATGATTTATATATATAAAGATTTAATTAATGGATTCAAATAAACAAAATTTAATTAATAAAATTTTATACAGAGCTCAGTATCGTGGAACTAAAGAAATGGATATCTTTGTCAGTAAATTTGTTAATTCAATTATTAATAATCTCGACCATAAAGAATTAGTTTCTTTAGATAAGTTAATTAATTTTGATGACGAAACTCTAGTCAGTTTAAGTTTGGGTAAAAATTCAAAAGACTTTGATGATGTAGTTATCTTAAAAAAACTTATAGAATTTAAAAATAAATATTAGTGGCGGAGAGACTGGGATTCGAACCCAGGAAAGAGTTGCCCCTTTGCCGGTTTTCAAGACCGGTGCTTTCAACCGCTCAGCCATCTCTCCTAATTTGTAATAATTAAAATTCTATATTTCATAAACAAAATAGTTTAATTGATCAATATAATGTTAAGCAAAAATCAATTTAATAAAGGTATAATTTTAACGGCATTTGGTTCTTTCTGGTGGGGTTTTATTGGAGTTATATATTTTAAATATATTGCTTTTGCTGGCCACATTGAAGTTGTCCTACATCGTAGTGCATGGACAACTGCTATGCTAATTTTAACAACAATCATTTTATCAAAGTGGAAAAAATTTAGCTCAGTTTTTAAAGATAAAAAAAAAATTATGATGCTTTTTTTATCTGGATTATTAATTTTTACGAATTGGGCTGTTTGGATTTATGCAATAGGGAATGATCAAGTTATAGATGCTAGTTTTGGATATTTTATAATGCCTATAATAAGTGTTTTTTTAGGTTATTTTTTTTTAAAAGAGGAATTGAGTTTCAAAACTAAAATATCACTTTTAATCGTAACTATATCAATTTTTTATTTAGTTATATCCAGTTTTCAATCAATACCATGGGTTGGATTAATTGTAGCTTTAAGTTGGAGTTTTTATAATTTAGTAAGAAAAAAAATTGATGTAGACACAGATATTGGTTTATTGGTTGAAAGTTTATTTATTTTTCCAGCGGTAATATTTGCTTTTTATTTAATTGTACAAAATGATTTAAATGATTTTGATATATCGAATGTAAAACTAATGTTAATATTCATGCTGGCAGGCCCTATGACCGTAATTCCTTTATATTTATATGTTAGAGGTGTTGAATTATGTGGTTTAGGTCCAACTGGTATGGTCTTTTATATAACTCCAACTTTGCAATTCTTGTTGGGTTATTTCTTATATAATGAGGAATTAGATATACATAAATTAATCAGCTTTATTTTGATATGGATTGCTGTATCGATATACCTAAAAGATTTGTATGAAAAAAATTAAATTATTAATTATATCGCTATTTATTATCTTTAGCTCTTCAACTCTGTTTGCAGATGATTTCAATAATTGGAAAATTAAATTTAAAAAAAGAGCAATTAATGAAGGTATTAGTAAATCAACAGTTAATAATTTAATAGATAACTCCAAGTTCTTACCCGATGTAATAAAGTATGACAGATACCAACCTGAATTCTATGAAGACACAAAGACATATATTTCAAAAAGAACCTCTTCAAAAAAAGTAAAACTAGGAAAAATTATATTAAATAAAGAAAACAATATTATTAATAAAGTATCTTCTGAATACAAAGTAGATAAAAATTTGCTATTAGCACTTATGGGTATTGAAACTAATTTTGGAAACTATTTAGGTAAAATGGATATTATTTCTTCACTTGCAACATTAAGCTACGATCAAAGAAGAAGTGAATTTTTTACTAAAGAATTAATTACTCTTTTAAAATTAGTAGATGCAAAAATTATAAATCCAAATACATTATTTGGATCTTGGGCAGGGGCATTTGGTAATTTTCAATTTATGCCATCCACAATTAAAAATCATGCCATTGATTACAATAAAGATGGATCAATTGATCTAAAAAACATTGAGGATTCTTTTGCATCTGCAGCTAACTATTTAAGTAATCTTGGATGGAATGATAATACTCCGTGTTTTTATAGAATTAATCTAAATGAAAATATTCCTGATAAATATTTAAATACATCAGCAAAAAAAATTAAAAATGAAAGAAAAGTAAAATATTTAAAAAATTATATAAAAAATTCATCTTTTTTGGACAAATATGACAATTTGACAGCAGCAATAGTTACTCCAGATGCTGAAATAGTTGAAAATGCAAATAAACTTAAACCTGCATATATTATTTTTAATAATTATAAGCTAATCTTAAAATGGAATAGATCATTAAGATTTAGTTTAGCGGTATGCACATTAAAAAATAGTTTTGAAAATGAAACTTAAGATAATAATTTTTTTAGCAATAATTTTAACATCATGTGAAACTACTAATAAAAAGGTAATTACCAATAAAGATTTCAAAAATTATTCAAATGATGGTTTTGCTCTAATATTTAATAATGATATTTTCAAAAAACGAATAGTTTCAAAAAAAATTGATCAAAGATCATTAATTATTTTCAATAATAAACTAAAAAAAAATACAGATATAAAAATAACAAATTTGTTAAATGAAAAATACTTGATTGCTAAAGTAGGAAAAAGTTCAAAATATCCAATATTTTATAATTCAGTAATTTCTGAAAGAATTGCAACTGAACTTGATATAGATCCTGATCAGCCTTATGTGCGTGTAGAAACAATAAATTCTAATAATACTTTTGTTGCAAATAAAGCAAAAACGTTTGATGAGGAAAAAAAAGTTGCTAATAAAGCTCCAGTAGACAGCATTTCAATCCAAAATATATCAATTGAAA
>CACBYV010000011.1 GCA_902543575.1 uncultured Pelagibacteraceae bacterium
AGAAAATATTGGGAATAAAATTATTGAAAATACTAAAAGAACTGATGGTAATATTAAAAGATAAGCTGTTCTTTTTTCAATTTTTGCAAGTTTTGAACTCATAAAAAAAAGCGGATAATTAATATTACCCGCTTTTTTTAATTTTTTAAATTACTAGAAGCTAGCTAGCACAGTATTAATTTCATCCACTGCTTCATCTAGCGTCAATTGATCGTCAATATATTGTCTAGTGATTCTATTTATAAACTTATTGTTAATAATTTTAGATGCTCTAGATAATTCACCTTCTTTTACTCCCCATCTGTTAGCAGTATCCAAACCAGCAACAATATTATTTATTACATCTGCAGAATATAGATCTGTTAAAGGAGCTTTTCTATCAACTCCAACAGGCAGTTTACTCCAAGCTGTTGTAAATGCATTTGGATCACTTGCATTACCTCTTCTTACAGGGAACTTACCTTCTGGTGCTATAGATAAAGTGCTTGTATATCCTTCATCCATTGAATAAAGAATAAACTGCTTAGCTTCATCAGTATCTGCATCTGCAGTTACACCAAAGTATCTAACATCCGCCCAAGCTGCACCTTTTACATTATTTGGTCCACTAAAATTAGTTATAAAACCAGTTTTAGATGCCAACTCTGGTGAAGTAGGGTCGCTATTAATTGTTGGTGGAGCTGAGTCTCTTAAACCAGCTAATTCATCCATAATAAATGGTGACCATATTATCATTGGAGTTTTACCAGCGAAATAAAGTTCTCTTGACTGTTTCCAATAAAGTTCTCCTGGAGGGCTAGCCTTAGCTAATTTTTTATAAAACTGTAAAGAATTCTTTAAAGCTCTACCTTGTTTTTTTGTTCCACCTTTTTTTACTATGTTTACGCCATTTGCAAGCAGAACATGTTCCAAAACCTGACTCATAAAGTTTTCATCAGTTTTAGTTGCAGCAACAAATCCAAACATATCATTGCTAGATAAAGCATCTATTGCTTTCTCAATATTTGCATAAGTGGTTGGTGGTTCTAAACCAGCAGCTTTAAATAAATCTTTTCTGTAAACGACCATTTGCGTCCATCCATCTACTGGTACGGCTGCAATTTTGCCACCTTTTTTGGCCATCTTTAAAGCGCCTGGAGCAAAAGTATCTTTTCCAAGTGTTTTAATTATATCATTATTTGCATCAACGTCTAAAATTCCCGCTTCAGCCCATGGCAATACATATTGCAATGTATGATAAATTACATCAGGAAGATCTCCTGCTGCAGCTGCTGCAGTAGCTCTTGTTCCTAAATCTTTTTCATCAATCGGGATAACTTCAACTCCAATTCCAGTTTTAGCTTCAAAAGCTTTTGCCATCTCTTCTTGTTTAGCCATCCTTGCTGGTTGAGTTTCTGTCGTCCAGAATTTGATATCTGCAAATGCAATTGAATTAAAAACAAAAGCTATTGCAGAGATTGTTATTAATATATTTTTAAACATATATTCCCCTCTTTTTTCGTGTTTTCTAAAGTTATTTAAAAATTAACACATAATGAACATTTAAAAGAAGAATAACAAGTATGTAATTTACAAAATACTACCTGAGATTGATTTAGGAATTTTTAAAAGAAATACCTTTATTATCAAATAAATGGCAACGAAATGGATCAAAACCTATTTTGACAGTATCACCTACTTTAATATTCGTGTCCCCATCAGTTTGTACAACAAGAGGATCTCCCTTTTTCTCTAAATATAAGTATGTTCCTGACCCTAATTTTTCTACAACGAAGACTTTACTTTCCCATAATGAATCTGTTTTTGCATTTAATATCAAATGCTCTGGTCTTATTCCAATTTTTATACTTTCGCCTTCTTTAATATTTTCGGAAATTTTTGGTACACTTAACTTTCCAGTCCCCATTATATCTACTTCAGAACTTTTTGAACTTTTGCTTAAAATTTTACTATCTATAAAATTCATTTTTGGAGATCCGATAAAACCACCAACAAATAAATTATCTGGATTATTATATAAGTTCATGGGTGATCCCTTTTGTGAAACTATACCTTGATCCAATACAACAATATCATTTGCAAGTGTCATGGCTTCAGTCTGATCGTGAGTTACATATATCATGGTAGCATTAAGTTGATCATGTAATTTTGCCAATTCTACTCTCATTTGTACTCTTAATGCTGCATCTAGATTAGATAATGGTTCATCAAATAAAAAAACCTTTGGTTTTCTTGTAATTGCTCTACCTATTGCCACTCTTTGACGTTGTCCTCCAGATAATTGTTTGGGTTTTCTCTCAAGATACTCTTCTATCTGTAAGATTTTAGCAGCCTCCATTACTCTTTGCTCTATCTCTTCTTTTGATTTTTTTTCAATTTTTAAACCAAAAGCCATATTATCAAATACAGTCATATGAGGATAAAGAGCATAAGATTGAAATACCATTGCAATATTTCTTTCTTTAGGTGGTAGATCATTTACAACTTTATCATCAATAGATATTGTACCTGAATTAATTTCCTCTAAACCAGCAATCATTCTTAAGATTGTTGATTTACCACATCCGCTTGGGCCTACTAGAACTGTGAAAGACTCACTTTTTATATCGAGTGAAACATCTTTGATCACATGTGTGTTACCAAAAAACTTGTTTACTTTATCTATTTTAATACTTGCCATTTTTAATTTAATATTAATTTTTTGTTATTAATTATAGATTTAATTAATTTTGTCATCAAAGGGATTTTTTTTTGTTGAATTTTTTTTAATACAAATGGAGCAATTTCTCTTGCAAGTTGCTCTCCCTCTACAGTTTCATTAGGCATAAATTTTCTTTTAGCATTGTTGAATGTATAGCCTTGCCCTAAGTAACTTCCCATTTTACTATTTCTACCTCCAGCAGCACTGACGTATAAATCTCCAACTCCAGCCAATCCAAGAGCAGTCTCAATTTTTCCTTTAAAATATTTAGTAATATATATCATCTCATTTATAGATTTTTTGAATAAACTTGAAGACATATTTAAACTATCTCCAGCCCCGATAATCATTGAATAAATATTTTTAATTGAAGAACAGATCTCAACTCCAATAACATCTTTCGAAGTTTCGGTTAAATAGTATTTTGTAGTTATCATATTACAAATTTTTTTTGCGGTTTTGATATTTTTATTAGCAACAATTACACTTGTTTGTTTTTTATTTGAAAGTTCTTTTGCTAAGCAAGGTCCTTTTAAAACTGAAACATTTATATTTTTATTAGTTTTCTTTATATCCTCTGAAATAGTAAAAATTTTCTGTTTTTTTTTCTCATACTTCAAACCTTTGGTAAGAATAAGAATTGGACTTTTAATATTTGATTTTTTAAATTCTTCACTAATAAAATTTATTCCTGATAAACTTAACGCAACAACTACCAAATCATATTTATTTTTTAATAGATCAGTTGAATATTTTTTGTATTTTATTTTCTTAGGTAAATTTATTTTTAAACTAGAATGATATTTCTTTTTTGAAGACAAATTTTTAATAAAAGTTTTATTGTAAGGCTCTGTGATAGTTACTTCATTTTTATTATCTATACATGGAAAAGTAAAAGCAGATCCCATTGCGCCACCGCCGATTATTAAAATTTTTTTCATTAAAGCTTAAGCAATTCCCAGATGTTTTTTTCTTTTTTCTACCCAAGTTCTTATCAAATTGTCGAAGATTAAACCTATAAAAGCTACACAAATACCCAAAGTTAATCCAATACCAGCACCATTTTTATCTGATAAAGCTTTTAAGATATATTGTCCCAAATCTTCTGTGCCGATAAAAGCTCCTATAATTACCATAAATAATGCAAAAACTATTGTCTGATTTATACCAAGCATCATATGAGGGAATGCTAAAGGAAATTCTATTTTTGTTAATCTTTGAAATTTGTTCACACCTGACATCGTCGCCGCATCATGCAAACCTGCAGGAACACTTCTAAGCCCTTCAATTGTGTATCTTGTTGCTGGTATAGTTGCATAAACAATGACCGCAATAAGAACAGAAGTGTCAGTTATTCCAAAAAGCATCATAACAGGAATAAGATAAACAAATGATGGAAATGTTTGAAAAATATCACATACGCCTAACATAAATTTAGCAGAATGTTTATTTTGAAAACACAATGTGCCAACTGTAAAACCAATAATACAAGAAACTATTACCCCAAATGTTGCCATGTAAGCCGTTACTAAAGCTCTATCCCACCAAGGGCTTAGAGCTATGAATAATGTCAAACCACAAACTACTAATGCAGATCTAATTCCACCAATTAGATAGCCAGCACCAACAACTAAAACTAATGTAGCAACAGCTGGCATCCTTAAATACAAAGCCCTCATTGGTTGTAACACTTCTTGAATTAACCATGTATTAAATGCTTTTATATAAACAAAGAAAGTATCAAAAATCCAATCGACACCTTTATTCCAAAAATCAGCAGTTGATATTCCTTTGTTGTGTGGCACTTCAAATAAATAATTATAACCACCTTTAAAATAAATAGATCCAAAGTAAGCGAGTAAAATTCCAATTATGACTGTAATACTAAAAAATAACAAATTTTTATTTCTTTGAAAAAAATTCAAATTACCAAAATAATCAACTTGTTTGTTTGCCCAAGCTAATGACATTTTATCTAGTAAAATTGCAATTAAACTAATACAAAGACCAGCTTCTAGTGCTAATCCAATATTAAGCTGATTTAATGCTAACAATAAGTTGAAACCTAAACCTTTCGCTCCAATGAAGGCTGAAATAACAGCCATAGAAAAGCACACCATGATAACCTGGTTTACGCCAATTAAAATATCTCGTCTGGCCGTTGGAATTAGCACTTTAGACATTAGTTGCCAATTATTACAACCACTCATTCTTCCAGCTTCAATTACTTCTGGAGGAATAGCTCTCAATCCTAGTAAAGTGAGTAATATCATGGGCGGAACAGCAACAACCATAGTTATAATTACTGCAGCGTGGTCACCGACTCCAAAAAGAACAAGTGCAGGAACTAATACTGCATATTGTGGCATTGTTTGCATAACTAATAGAATTGGATATAGAGCTTTTTCTACACGTTTACTTTTATAAGCTGCAATACCTAAACTTAACCCAAATATAAAAGATAGAGGCGCAGCAACTAAAATAAAAGAGAGTGTTTGCATCGATGGTTTCCATTGTCCAAATATAGAAATGTAAACCATTGTTAAACCAGCAAATAAAGCGAGTCCAATACCACTTAATTTATAAGCAAGTATTGCAAAACCAGCTGCAACTATTGTCCAAGGTAGACCTGGTAACTCTGCCCAAGGGTTCGCATCGATCCAATCCCAACTTGTAAAGGCAACAATTGTTTCTAGTCCACCTAATAAAATTTCTCTAATTAATTCTATTAAAAAGGTCATAAAAGCAGTTAAATTTCTGCTAATTTGCAAAACTAATGGTCTAGTTTTAAACTCTTGAGTGTCCTCATTCCAAAACTCCATTGGCATCCACTCATTCATTAAAAAAAACAACGAGTCATTTATCCATATTGGTAACCATCCAAGTAATGGAGGAAGTCGCCAGAAAACATCAAAGGCGTAATATCTTACTTCTTTGCCTAAAAATATATAACTACTTTGATTAGGGTCTTTTACGAATTCAGCTTGGCCTCTAATGAATTTATATGTTTCTGGAACATCAATAGCAAAACAAAGAGCAAAGAAAACAATTAATAGAAATAACCACTGAAATATTTTTGGATATTTTTTTAAAAATTCCATAATTTATTTTCCGTTCTTTCTTCCACCAAAGACAGTATTTATTATTTTTGTCGGGTTGATTGACCCAACGGTTTTATTATTTTCATCTATAACTGCTACAGATTTTTCTTGCGTTAATATTTTTTCTGCAACATTTTCTATGATTTCATCTTTTGAAACTTTAACATCACCTAAATTATTAGATATAGATTCATCCATTACATCTTCAATTAATAAAACTTTTTCTCTAGGTACTTCTTCAGTAAATTTTCTTACATATTCTGTGGCTGGGTTTAAAACTATATTTGCAGGTGTATCTAGTTGTTCAATTATACCATCTTTCATAATTGCAATTCGATCAGCAAGTTTTAATGCTTCATCAAAATCATGAGTTATAAACATAATTGTTTTTTGTAATTTTTCTTGAAGTCTTAAAAATTCATCTTGCATTTCTTTTCTTATCAAAGGATCTAAGGCAGAAAAAGGTTCATCTAAAAACCATATATCAGGTTCAACTGCAAGAGATCTTGCAATACCCACTCTTTGTTGTTGTCCGCCTGAAAGTTCTCTTGGAAAATAATTTTCTCTTCCATCAAGTCCAACTAATTTAACCATCTCCATTGCTTTATTAATGCTCTCCTCAGTTTTGATACCTTTGATTTGAAGAGGAAAAGCTATATTTTCTACAACGGTTTTGTGTGGAAGAAGAGCAAAGCTTTGGAAAACCATTCCCATTTTGTTTCTTCTAAGCTCAATTAACTCTTTACTATTTAAATTTAATAAATCTTGACCTTCAATGAAAATTTTTCCACCTGTTGCATCTGTTAATCTTGATATACACCTTAGTAAAGTTGACTTACCAGATCCAGATAAGCCCATTACAACAAGCATCTCTCCTTTTGCCACTTCAAAAGAGGCATTGTTAACACCTACTATACAACCATTTTCTTGAAATGTTTTAGCATCAACATTACCATTTGAATCTTGAAGCATCTTTTTGGCGTTTTCACCAAAAATTTTATAAACTGCTTCGCATTTGATTACTGCTTCAGACATAATTCTTATAAAAATATACGAAAATTAATTAAATTAAAATCAATATAATTGAAGCCTATTTCCATTAAAAATTTTTAATAAAATAAACCCTTGTATCAATTCCAGTACTTAAAAAACTTAAGGCTTCACCGCTTACTTTAATTGTTTCGTCTACTCCTACGTTATTTCCACTAACTGTAAAACCTGCAAAACATTTCTTTTTTTGAGCATCCCATTCAACAAATGTTTCATCAATCTTATTGCCGTTAATAGTATAAATTTCATGTGCTCTAAAATTTAAGAAATTTGCACCCATTATTGCTCTTTGGGGGATAAGTTTTGTGGCATTACACACTCCCTCATACAATTCATCTGATAATTTATAATGATCAGTACCATCAAAAGTTACCAATATACCCGAGGGGAGTTTTGAAATTAATGCACTTAGTTTTCTCTCTTTTGCAATTCTCTCTTCTTCCAATTTCATTTTTCTAACTAATTCATCACCCTCACTAAATATGTTATTTAAAATAGCAAAAGAAGAAATTATGACTATTGTTAAAATTATTAGTCCTATAAATTGTTTTATGTTCTCGGGTAATCCTTTTAATCTATTAAATGAAGTTTCGTTCGACATTAATCTTGTAATTTACCGTTTTTCCAAATTCCTATTTTTTGGTCTCCATTAGCCCAAGTAAATGTTCCCTTGCCATTCATAAAACCGTTAGCCCACTCTCCTTCATAAGTAGACCCATCTGGGAAAGTTAAAGTTCCAACTCCACTCCAAACGCTATTTTTAAACTCACCTTTATAGATATATCCGTTTGGCCATGTTTCTACACCTTGACCATTTTTTTTTGTTCCTACCCACTCACCTTCATAAGTAGTTTTATCTGTATAAACCCATTTTCCATATCCATTTTCACAGTTACCTTCTTTACATCCGGTGCTTCGAGCGAAAACTGATGAACTTATTAATAAACTTAAAAAAATGTAAAAAAGATATTTTCTCATAACTGTATTTTACACAAATCTTTATAAAAAAAAATCCCCCCCAACATAATTGGGGGAGATCTTATTTTTTTTAACTTTTATCCTTATTTAAGGAAAGCTTTCCAAGTAGACTCGTTATCAGCTAACCATTTTTTAGCTGCATCTTCGTGAGTCATTTTGTCAACGTCTACTAAAGCTGCCATTGCACCAATTTGACTTGTTGAAAATGACAATTTTTTAAACGCTGCTGCTGCATCTGGATGAGTTTTTGGAAAATCTTCGTGTACTGCTTTTTTCAAATAACCATCCGGAGAACCACATTTTCCGTCACCACCATCTGCTGGTCTGCAACCAGCTGTGTATGGAGGGAAGTCGATAAATGTAAAACCAGCACCATCAGTAAAGTTTGGTGTCCAGTTGAAAATTATAGTTCCTCTTCCTTCTTTTTCAGCAGCTGCTAACTCTGCCCAAAGTGCATCAGCACCTCCAGCAAACTTAACCCACCATAAATCACCTAAGCCTAGTGCATCAATCCTTTGAGGGATTAAGTCACCATGCCAAGTTTGTGGTCCTTCCAACATTCTTCCTTTTCCATCTGGAGAGTCAGGTGTTGTAAAGTTTTTTGCACAGTCTGGATTTTTTAGAGCTGTCCAATCTGGTAGACCTGGACATAGACCTTTTTCAACAACCCAGTTTGGATATCCCATATCCTCAAGAGTTCTTGCTTCATGATCACCCCAGTCTAACAAACCACCTTTGTCTAAAGCTGTTGTAAATGACTTACCGAAAGCTGATTCCCATACCTCATGAGATATAGTTACATCACCAATTCTAATTGACTCGTAAACCGCTTGAGAGTCAGCATTTACATATTTAACATTGTTACCCATGCTTTCAAAGATTCCACCAATAACATAGGCCATAACAATTTGACTTGACCAGTTATGAGTTGGGATCACTATGGGTTTTTTACTGTCAGCGTTAGATATTCCTGCAAAGCTTACTACAGTAATTACTATAGCTGAGAGTAAAGATAGTATTTTCTTCATTTATTTCTCCTCTCTTAATATATTAAGTAAGTAAGTATCCTTAAATTTAATCTCACAGTCAACAAAAGTTGGTACTAAAATTTATATATACAATTAATCAGTACTGATTTATTCTTAAACATAAGTAATCATTGATTTAAAATGTTAGATGAAAATTTAAGAATAAATGAACCTGGTTTAAATGTTTTGCCACCTGGAGTTGAAAGATATGTAGTTAATGGCGGTGGATTAACAGGAGTTCAGCTTTTTCCGGATGATGAAATTGAAATTATTAATAATGAAGGAAATCAAATTTGTGAAATAGTTGTTTTTAATTCTGATGGAAATTCAGATCCATCAATTTTAAATTTAAAATCATCTAAATCAGAAAATGATATAATTAAAATTTTAAATAGAAATGAAGAAAGTTCGAAAATTGCTTTGCGCCAATTAGAAAAAAGAAATCTTAAAATTACAAAATCTAAATCTTCAATCCTTTTTGATAAAGACACTCCACCAGGAGAAAAAATTAAAATAAGTTCAAAAGATAAATGTTATTGCATTTTTTCTGCACCTGGTAATGATATGTTGGTTCATGAACAAAATCCTCCTACAGAATTAACTTTATTTATTAAAAGAAATAATATTGTTGACTATAAAGAACATAGAATAATTCCAGATCCAATTTTTGATCCTCTAGACGAAAAAAATATTGCAAAACAATCAGCGATTTCTTTTGAAGTTAAAGAAGGAGATTATATACAAATAATTTGTCCAACTGGTAGACAATGTTCAGATTTTGTTGCTTTTGATACAGCTAAATTAGGTAAAGGTATTGAAAAAGGTTTAGATTGGCAAACAACCAGGACCTTTATGGGTAATACTTTTCCAGGACCGGGATTGTATTCAAAATTTTATGATACAGATCATGAACCTTTAGTAGAGGTAATAAGAGATACTGTTGGTAGACATGATACTTTTAATCTTGCTTGTACATCAAAGTATTACGAAGACGCTGGTTATTTTGGGCATCCAAATTGCTCGGATAACTTAAGTGGTGCTATGGAAAATTTTGGGGTTAATAGACAAAAAGGATGGCACGCTATAAATTTATTTTTTAACACTTCAGCAGGAGGTTTAAATACTGTACTTTCTGATGAGTCATTTGCTAGACCTGGAGATTATGTAATATTAAGAGCTTTAAAAGATTTAACCTGCGGAACATCTGCCTGTCCAAGTGATATAGATCCATGTAATTCATGGAACCCTACAGATATTTTTGTTAGAACTTATGAAAAAAAAAGAGAATTTACAAAATCTTTTGCATTTAGAATGAAACCAGACTCAGAACTAAAACTAACAAAAAATACAGGATTTCATGAAAGAACTTCTAAGTTAACAAGAAACTTTGTTGATGCTAGAGGATATTGGCTGCCCAATGATTACACTAAACACGGAGTAATAAATGAATATACAGCGTGTAGAGAAAAAGCAGTTTTAATTGATTTATCTTCCTTAAGAAAATTTGAAATATTAGGTCCGGATGCAGAAGAATTGATGGACTATACTTTAACTAGAAATGTTAAAAAATTGTCGGTTGGACAAATTGTTTATTCTTCGATGTGTTATGAAAATGGTTCTATGTTTGATGATGGAACATTGTTAAAAATGAGTGATCATGGATTTAGATGGGTATGCGGTGATGAATACGCAGGTGAATGGTTAAAAGAACAAGCAAAAAAGAAAAAGTTTAATGTTTTAGTTAAAAACTCTACTGATCAAATAAATAATATTTCTCTACAAGGACCAAATAGTAGAAAAATTTTAGAAAAGTTTATTTTTACTCCACCAACACAACCTTCTATTTCAGAATTACAATGGTTTAGGTTCACAATCTGTAGAGTACAAGAACTTAGTGGAATTCCATTAATGGTTTCTAGAACTGGATACACTGGCGAGTTAGGATACGAAATATGGTGTCACCCTTCTGATGCACCAGCGGTTTGGGATGTGCTTATGGAAGCTGGAAAAGATGAAGGATTAATACCTGCTGGTTTTGGAGCATTAGATTTATTAAGAATTGAAGCTGGTCTAATATTATTTGGTAATGAATTTGATGGCCAAGTTGACCCTTTTGAAGCTGGTGTTGGATTTACGGTTCCTTTAAAAACAAAAACAGCAGATTTCATTGGTAAAGAAGCATTAATAAAGAGAAAAGAAAATCCGCAAAAGAAATTAGTTGGATTAGAACTTGTAGGCAAAGAAAAAGCTAATCACGGTGATTGCGTTCACATTGGAAGATCCCAAGTTGGCGTAGTTACAAGCGGATGTCTATCTCCTACTTTGAATAAAAATATTGCTTTGTGCAGAATTGATGTAGGTCATTCAGAAATAGGTATGAACGTTGAAGTCGGTAAAATTGATGGACATCAAAAAAGAATACCTGCTAAAATTGTTGGTTTCCCGCATTACGATCCTCAAAAAATACGAGTAAAATCTTAATGTCAAAATCATCAAAGGATTTACTGGAATTTTGGGAAGATCAAATGAAACTGTCCCATACATCCAGTAATTACTTTTTCAGAAAGTCTCCTTCACATTATCACATGATGTTGATTGTGATGAATTCCTATAAATTAAATGAAAACTTATCTGTCGAAGAACTTAAGACTAGACTTTTCAAAACCTCTAGACCCAAATCTGCACTCATGATCAAAGAAGCTTGTGATAAAGAATTTTTTTACCTCGAGAAAACTGGAAATGACCATAGAAAAAAGTACGTTTTACCCACACAGAATTTTGTTAATGAATTTAACGAATATTTGAAAACTCTCAAAAATTTGAGTTTTTAATTAAAAATCTAATAAATATTTAGAATTTATATAAATTATATATAAAAATTATTATATTCTTTCCTTTACTAAAAAATTAAAGTTCGTTCATGTCGTTACCGACAAAAGCAAAAGTTGTAATAATTGGTGGAGGAATTCACGGGTTAAGTACTGCTTGGAAACTATCTGAAAAATATAAAAATCCAAACGATGTAGTTGTCCTAGAAAAAAAAGACACAGCTGCAGGTGCAAGTGGAATTGCATGTGGAGTTGTTAGAAATAATTATTTTCAACCAGCAATGAGAGAATTAATGGCTCATTCAGTTAGTGTTTGGGAGAGTGATCCAGAGGCATTTAAATATAATGCTGTTGGCTATATGCAAATTTCTCCAGAGGTAATGCATAAAGATGTTGCAAGTATTTACGAACAACAAAAAGCTATTGGATATGAGTCAGAATTTATAGAAGGTGAAAAAGATTGCATGAAATATATGCAAGGAATTTTTAGTGATTGGCAAGCAAAAGGAATTACATCAGTCTTACATGAAAAAAAAGGTGGTTACGCATTTAATAAAGATTCAATTAAAGCATTAGAGAAAAAAGCAAATTCAAACGGTGTAAACGTTCATAAAGGAGTAAAGGTTACAGGTTTTAAAAGAGGAAGTAACAGCAATGCAATTACCGGTGTAGTTACAGACAAAGGAACAATTGATTGTGATCAGGTAGTTATTGGAGCTGGACCATGGGTAAGAGATTTTTGGAATATGTTGGAGTTACCAAAAACAACAAACATAAAAGATGCTAAAAATGGAAAAATGCATGAAGTTGAAATGTGGAAGTACTGGTTTTTACAAGAAGGTGTATTAGGTGTAGATGCAGATTATCTAAAAACTAATGAAGGTAAACCACCTCCAGTAATTCATGTTGATACAGATGCTCCACTTTATTCTGATAAAGATGGTAAAATAATTACAGAAGACTTATGGGGGATTTATTATAAACCTGATATTGAAGGTTTGGGAGTTCAAGGTGGAACATCGCCTTATATTGTTCAAAAACATTTTGATGAAGTTAATGTAGATCCATATGGAATAGATTCTCCAGAATATCAAACTACCGATAAATTTTCTGACATGTGGACTTCAGCACTAGCACATATTCAAAAACGTTTTGTTGGTAAATCTCATTTGTATAGAAAAGGACCATCAGGAGGATTGGGATGTTTAACTCCAGATTCATTCCCAATATTTGATAGATTTTTTGAAAATGTTTACATGATTGCAGATGCAAATCATGGTTATAAAATGATAGGTGTTGGACACCTTGTTGCACAAGAAATTTTAGGTCAGGAAAGTGAATTATTAAAACCGTTCAGGTTCGATAGATATGAAAAAGGAAAACTTCATCCGACATCGAACAGCCCGTTTCCTTGGAGTTAATTTATCTAAGTAGACAAACGTTTTTTTTTCAGTTACCTTTTTGATCTGAAAATTCAAAGGGGGAAGAATGACGGATCTTGAAAAACACGTAAACCAACCAGGTAGAGCTAAACTCGTCAAAAAAGTTAGAGAAAAAATAAACGAATTAGGAATTACTTATATCTATTATCAATTTATTTCAGTAACTGGGAGAGTTGTTGGAAAAGGAATACCAGCAGACCACTGGGAGAGAACTGCAGAAAAAGGTTTTCAATTAGTTTATGGAGCAACTGCAAACTTATTTTTAGATCGTCATAATAATTATATTGGTTACGGTCCAGAAGCTATGGAATTGGTGGGAATACCTGATCCAGAAACTTTTGTTCAATTACCTTGGGATAAAAGAGTTGGAAGAGTTTTTGTTACGTGTTTTAGAAACAGAGAAGAAAGAAAAAATCCAGGTGGTCATTTAACAAGTGACTGCAGAGGTAATCTTAGAATTTTCATGAATGAGTTCAAAAAGAAACATGGATTAGAATTAAGAGTTGGAACAGAGCCTGAAATGATGTGGTTAACAAAAAATCCTGACGGAACTCCAACTGGACAAGGTTTCTCAAAACCTTTCTGTTATCATATTGATCAATTTGAGTCATTAAGACCTGTGTTTATGAAGGTTATTGAATACGCAAAAGCGATGGGCCTTGATATGATCCAAGGTGACCATGAAGATGCTCCTGGTCAATTAGAGCTTAACTGGACATTTGATAATGTTTTAAGAAATGCTGATAGATTATCTACGTATAGACAAATTTGTGCTCAAGTAGCAAGAGAACATAATCTTATTGCTTGCTTTATGACCAAACCATTTATGGGAGTTTCAGCAAGTGGATGTCACACCAACATGTCTTTGTGGAAAGGTGGAAAAGTATCTGTGAACAAATTGGGTAACAAAAAACTTCCTGGTGTAGAAGAAGTGTTTAGTTATGTATCAGGCGGAACAAATACTTTCATGCCAGATACTAAAGATATGCAGTTACCTGGAAAAATTGGATTACAATCAATTGCAGGGATAATGAAACACTTACCAGCTTTAACAGCAATTGGTTCTTCGACAGTGAACTCATATAGAAGATTATGGGATCAAGGTTTTTGGGCACCAGTATATGCTGACTGGGGTTATCAAAATAGAACATGTGGTCTAAGAGTATCTGCTCCAGGTAGATTTGAGTACAGATCAGTTGACTCTATGCATAATCCATATTTATTAGGTGCAGCATTACTTAAAGCTTGTGATGAAGGAATATCTAAAAAAATGAAACCAGCCAAACCTGAGTCTAGAAACATATATGAAGCTCAAAAAGCTGGTAAAGATGTTAAAAAACTTCCACTAAGTTTAGGTGAAGCTTTAGATAGATTGGCGGAAGATGAGGTAATAAAATCATCAATGCCAGATGAAATGTATAAAGTATTTAATTGGTACAAACGAGATGAGTGGGAAAAATTCTTAGGTGCAACAACACAATGGGATCTTGATACTTATCTGGATTGTTTACCATAATTTAATAAGGAAATTATATGTGCGGAATAGCAGGATTAATTCATAGAGGAAATACATCAAATGTAGGTTTTGAACTCCAAGGAATGCTTCAAGCATTAAAGCATAGGGGTGAGGACTCAACTGGATATGCTTTGTATGGAAAAACTGATGGAGAAAATTTCATCATGCGATTTAAGGTTGGTGAAAATGTTGCAGAGGGAAGCTCTTCAGTAAAAGAAGATGTATCAGTTTATGACGAAAGAAAAAAAATTGTTGATTCTTATCTTTCTGAGCTAGGCGCTAAGGTGATAAAAGAAGATAGAATTCTTCCTTATTCATTACGGTATGAAATTCAATATGACAAAGATTTAATGGAATTTTCTCAAAAAATAGAAAGTGTTGAGGGTGTAGAAATATTATCGATGGGAAAATCTCTAGAAGTAATTAAAGATCTGGGAAATGCTGAAGTTGTTTGTAACAGATATAATTTAGATAAAGTTGTCGGGACACATGCAATTGGTCATGCTAGAATGGCAACAGAGTCGGGAGTAGATATTAAATCTGCTCACCCATTTTGGGGTTATCCTTTTAGCGATGTATCAGTCGTTCATAATGGACAATTAACAAACTATTGGAATAATAGAAGAGTATTGGAAAACAAGGGCATGAGATTTATGTCAGAATGTGACTCGGAATTAATCGCTGTATATCTTGCAGAAAAAATGAGAAATGGAGCTACATTAGAAGAGGGAATGAAAGAGTCTCTCGTCGGTTTAGATGGGGTATTTACTTATTTTGTTGCTACAAAAGATAGCTTAGGGATGGCGAAAGATACAATGGCTGCAAAACCACTAGTATTGTTTGAGTCAGATGATTTAGTTGCAATGGGGTCAGAGGAAATTGCAATAAGATCAATATTACCACAAGAAATTGAAACTTATGATCCTTTTGATGGAGAAGTTAAAGTATGGCAAATTTAAAAACATCAGAAAAAAAAAGTAAAGCTCAATCAATGGGACTTCATACAGAAGTCTTAACTGGAAAAACACAACAAAAATTTTTTAATCCAGATGAGGCTGAGAATTTTTATTACTTTGGGACATATGATGTAGATTTTAACAAAAGAACTGAAATTGACGTTAAGAACATGGATTGTCGTGAAGCAAATAAAAAAATTGATGAATTAATGAAAGATGGATACGGAACTATTGTAATAAAGAACCCACAGGGAAAACATAGCTTGGGAGTTGGAATTCTCAATAAATTAAATTTAATATTTGAAGGTAGTTTAGGGTACTTTGGGTGTGGATCAATGGATGGTCCTATTGTTAGAATTAATGGAAGAGTGGGATGGTCATGTGCAGAAAATATGATGGCAGGAAAAGTAGTAATTGAAAAAAATGCAGGTTCTTGTTTTGGTGCGGCAATTAGAGGTGGAGATCTGATATGCAAAGGAAGCGTAGGTGCAAGAACTGGTATTGATCAAAAAGGTGGAACAATAATTATTGGCGGAGATGCTGGTGCTTTTACAGGTTTTATGATGCAGAGAGGGCGAATTATTATTCTTGGAGATGTTGGAATAAATTTAGGAGATTCTATGTATGATGGGACAATTTTTGTAGGTGGAAAAATTGGATCATTTGGTAGTGATGCTGTCGAAGCTGAATTAACTGATTCAGATCAAGACTGGCTTAAAAGAAAATTAAAGGTTGCGGAGATCGGAGAAAACTTCGATGTTTCTAAGATGACCAAAGTTGTAGCAGGAAAAAAACTTTGGAATTACGATGCTCTTGAACCTACAGAAAAAAAAGGAGCAATTTAAATGGCAAAGAAAAAAAATGGTAATGGAAAGTCAAACGGACATTCTAATGGTAATGGAATAGCTTCAAGAAATAAAAGTTTGTTGGGACACAACGCTATTTTTACTCCAGAGGTTATGGACGACATTCATATCAAAGCGGAATTAGGAAGATACAGAATGAGAGGAATGGCTTTGATGAAAAAGATACCTACTTTTGATGATCTAGTTTTCTTGCCAGGTACATTAACAAGATTTGTTATTGAAGGTTATAGAGAAAAATGTGAGACCAAAACTATTATTGGTCCAAGATGTGAAAATCCAATTGAGCTTGATATTCCAGTTTACATTACGGGAATGAGTTTTGGAGCTTTATCTTATGAAGCAAAAACTGCATTAGCTAGAGGTGCTACAATGGCTGGTAGCGCAACATGTTCTGGTGAAGGTGGAATGATACCAGATGAGAGAAGATATTCAGAAAAATGGTTTTATCAGTGCATACAATCAAGATACGGTTTTAACCCACACCATGCTCAACTAGCTGATGGAATTGAGGTTTTTATTGGACAAGGGCAAAAAGTTGGAATGGGTGGTCATTTGATGGGTCAAAAAGTTACTGACCAAGTTGCAGAAATGAGATCGCTACCCGCAGGTATTGATCAAAGATCTCCGGCAAGACATCCTGATTGGTTGGGTCCAGATGATTTAGCTTTAAAAGTTCAAGAGCTTAGAGAATTAACAAAAAACAAAGTGCCAATTCAATTAAAACTTGGAGCAGCTAAAGTGTATGATGATGTAAGGATGGCAGCAAAATGTGATCCAGACTCAATTTATCTTGATGGAATGGAGGGTTCAACTGGTGCTGGGCCACACATTGCGGCTGCAAACACAGGTATCCCAGGAATTGCTGGAATTAGAGAAGCAAGAAGAGCTTTGGATGATGTAGGTAAAACTGGAAAAGTAACTTTAATTTATGCAGGTGGTGTTAGAGATGGAGCAGATATGGCTAAAGCTTTAGCACTTGGTGCAGACGCAATTGCAATCGGAACAGGTGCAATGGTGGCTTTAAATTGTAACAAGGAAATACCAGAATCTAACTTTGAAAAAGAAATGGGTGTTCCCGCAGGTCATTGCTATCACTGTCACACGGGTAGATGTCCGGTAGGAGTTGCTACTCAAGATCCTAAATTAAGAAAAAGATTAAATCCTGATGATGCAGCATTAAGAGTGTATAATTACTTGCATGCGATGACATTGGAGGCTCAATTGTTGGCTAGAGCATGTGGAAAAACAAATATTCACTCGCTAGAACCAGAAGATATGGCTGCATTAACAATGGAGGCGTCTGCTTTAGCTAAAGTGCCTCTTGCAGGAACAAATCATACAGTAGGAGTTAAAGATTTCCATAAAATCTAATAGCAAATATGCCAAAGAAAAAAGTTAAGAAAAAAGTCAAATCAAAAGAGATCAAAGGTCAATTAGGCAAGAAAAAAGAGACTGCTAGAGAAAAAATGATTGGCCAAACAATTGGCTATCGATATGACGTTAATCTTTTGCCTGACTATAGTCGACTCACTCCATTTTTAAAAAAATATATAGAAGCTATGGGTTGGGATGATCTTAATTGGTTAGAAGATGTTCATATGGGATATGAAGAAAATAGACCTGCTGTATTCGATAGAAATGCTAACGGTTGGGTAACGATACCAAGTAAAATAAAATTACCTAATAATCAGCAGGATAGAGATATGATAGCTAGAGAATTATTGGTAAAGTTTCAAATGTCCCCGAATCATCCTCTGGTTGACCTTAAAAAAGCATATTTAAAATTCTAATTTCAATTTCAAGTTGATAAAATAATTATTAACTTCTACTTTTTATAAATAAAATAAAATTGTCAGCGTAAAAAAAATTTCATAGAGTCTATTAACTATTAATAGGAGAGAGAAATATGACTGATCAATTAGGTGCTCTCACAACCTTATTTACAGAATTTTACTATTGGGTAACTGTGGTTCTTATGTTTTTGATCCACGTGGGATTCTGTATGTATGAAGTTGGGGCATCTCGTTACAAACATCACCAACACACTCTTATGAAAAATACAATGCTGATACCACTGGTAACAGTCACATGGTTTTTCTTTGGTTGGTGGATATACTGGGCATTTCCAACAGGACCCGGATTAGCTCCTTCGATTATGACCGAAAGTACTGGTCTAGTTCTTGGAGGTGGATTTGGTGGAAATGATCTTGCTAATCCTACAAATGCATTGATGGCCGTAAATCTTAATGATCATATAATGGGTGTCTTCTGGGCAGCCTTTTTATTATTTTCATGGACTGCAGCTTCAATTGTATCTGGAGCGGTTATTGAAAGGATAACTACTTTTGCATTTGGAATACTTGCAATTGCAATTGGATCTGTTTTCTGGACAATAGATGCTTCATGGGGATGGCATTTTGATGGATGGATGTTAAAAATATTAGGATATCACGATGCTTATGCATCCGGAGTAATTCACGCAATTGCCGGAGGTTTTGCCTTAGGTGTTCTAATTGTTTTAGGACCAAGAATTGGAAAATTTTCATCTAGCGGAGAACCGAGAAACATTGGACCAAGAAATCCTTGGTTAGTGACTGTTGGATTATTCTTAATCTATACAGGTTTTTGGGGCTTTTACGCTGCATGTAATGTTCCGATTTATGATCTTGGACCTGAATATGGTATGGAAGGTGTAACTTTCTTTACTGCAACGAACATCTACCTAACTCCCACCACACTTAGTGGAATAACGATGAACTTTTTAATGTCGTTATCTGGAGGGTTGTTAGCAGGGTATGTGGTCTCGAAGGGAGATCCTTTCTGGACTTATTCATCAGGACTTGCGGGAATAATATGTGCATCTGCAGGTAATGATTTATATCATCCAATACAATCAATGATAATCGGTATGATTGGAGTAGTTATAGCTTACAAAATGCATTACTGGGTCGAGAAAAAATATAAAATCGACGATGCAGTTGGAGCAGTAGCTGTTCATGGTTATGCTGGATTTGTTGGTCTTGTGATATGTGGTTTCGTTTTAAATGGTTATCCTTCATCTGGATACAGTGTTGGAGCTATGTGGGATGGAACTAATTATGCAGCAATTAATCCTCTTGGAATGTTTATCGGTGCAATAATAATGTTTTTTGTACTAGGTATGCTTCCTGGATATATAATTGCAAAAGTTCTTCACGGAATGGGTAAATTAAGAATACCAAGAGAAGTAGAACTTGCAGGACTTGACTATACAATTATGGAAGAGGCTAAAGAAGACGAAAAAGCTGTAGTCTCGGCCAGTAGATAAAGGAGGTATGTAAATGGCAACAGTATCAAATTGGATAGATCATTTAAGTGCCTCTGAGGTACAAGGATCTGTCTATCCAGGTGTTGGTTCGGAAGGAGTGCTAGTTATAATAGCAATTCTTATTTGGGTTGGCTGGCATATTATTTCATCTAAACAAGAAGATGTTAAGATGAATGCAATTGTCAGAAAAAAACCAAGTGCTAACGACTGGAAAAGCAATATAACAGACGGTTAAAACTTTTAAGAGGGCGCATGAAATACTGTGCCCTCTTTTTTTTTAATGCAAAATTCTGAAGAAAATAATCAAAATGAAAATAAAACTCCTAGCAAAATGGCACGTCTTGCATGGCCAAAAGCAAAGTATGGAGTAATTATAGCGATATTAATTATTATTGGTGTAAATTTAATTTATTACAAAGATTTCTTTTTATCATTTTTTAAATAATTGTGTTACGTT
Organism: uncultured Pelagibacteraceae bacterium; assembly: GCA_902543575.1. Taxonomy (GTDB): domain Bacteria; phylum Pseudomonadota; class Alphaproteobacteria; order Pelagibacterales; family Pelagibacteraceae; genus Pelagibacter. The sequence continues at coordinate 20,231 of CACBYV010000011.1, forward strand.
ATTAGATGGCAAAAAATTTATTTAAAATTTCAAAACAAAAAAAAATTAAATATTTTTTGATAAGTTTTGTAGATTTATTTGGTGTCTTAAGATCAAAATTGGTTCCTGCTCATGCAATAAAAGATATGCAAGTAAATGGTGCTGGATTTGCTGGATTTGCAGCCTGGCTAGATATGACACCAGCTGATTCTGATATGTTTGCAATACCTGATCCTGACAGTTTAATTCAACTACCATGGAATAAAGAAGTTGGTTGGCTAGCTTCAGATTTATGGATGAATGGTAAACCAGTCGATGCTTCACCAAGAGTGATGTTAAAAAAACAAATAAAAAAATTATCTGAATTGGGATATAGCATGAAGTCAGGTGTGGAGTGTGAGTATTTTTTGATTTCTCCTGATGGGAACACAATTGCAGATAATAGAGATACTCAATCTAAACCTTGTTATGACCAGTCTTCATTAATGAGAAGATATGAGCTTATAAAAGAAATATGTGATTGTATGATTGAAATGGGATGGGGTCCTTATCAAAATGACCACGAAGATGCTAATGGGCAATTTGAAATGAATTGGGATTATTCAGATTGTCTAAAAACTGCTGATAGACACACTTTTTTTAAATTTATGGTTAAAACTATTGCAGAAAAGCATGATTTGAGAGCAACATTTATGCCAAAACCTTTTGAAAATTTAACTGGTAACGGATGTCATGCACATATTTCTTTATGGAAAGGAAAGAAAAATATCTTTCTTGATAAACATGATAAGCTTGGGCTAAGCAAGACAGCTTATAACTTTTTAGGAGGCATCATGAAACATGCCTCATCCTTATCTACTTTTTTTAATCCAACAATAAATAGTTACAGACGAATAAATGCTGCACCAACAAAATCTGGTGCCACATGGTCTCCGAGCAGTATATCATATACGGGAAATAACCGTACACATATGATAAGGGTTCCTGATCCGGGAAGATTTGAATTAAGACTTATGGATGGATCCGCAAATCCTTATTTACTTCAAGCTAGTGTGTTAGCTGCAGGAATAGAGGGATTAAGTAAAAGAATTAATCCTGGCAAACCTCTTTTTTGCAATATGTATGAGGATTATAAAAAATATCCAAACCTTTCTAAATTACCAAATGAACTAAAAGATTCTCTTGATAAAATTGAAAATAATAAAGAAATGAATAAAGCATTTGGAAAAGAAGTAATTAAAAGTTATGTCAAGTTAAGGACCTCGGAATTAAAAGATTTTAATGATAACGAAAAATTTGATAAGTCCAAACCAATTACAAAATGGGAAAGACAGAATACTCTAGACTGTTAAAGTGAAAAGCTTTGATAGTTATAGAAAATGGAAATATACAAAATTTTTATCGAATAAAAATTATAGTTTTAATCGAAACTATATTTTAAATATTATTTCGTCAAAAATAATCACTGATGCTTTTAATTCTATATCTAAGTGGAAATGCTATAAAAAAACACCGTTATTAAAATTAGAGAAACTAAACAAAAATTTAAAACTTAATAATATTTTTTACAAAGATGAGTCGAAAAGATTTCATTTAAAATCATTTAAAGCTTTAGGTGGTGCATATGCCGTAGAAAAAATATCTAAAAAGAAAAAAAATATAATAATATCATCTGCAACAGCTGGAAATCATGGTAGATCAGTTGCTTGGGGTGCTCAAAGATTGGGTTTACAATGTAAAATTTTTGTTAGTCAATTTGTAAGTGAAGAGAGAGTAAAAGAAATTGAAAAATTTGGAGCCGATGTAATTCGAGTAAAAGGTAATTACGAAAATTCATTAAACGAGTGTAAAAAATTATCAAAAAAGAATAATTGGAATATTGTTCAAGATGTATCTACGAAGAATTATAGTTATGTTCCTTTGTTAACTATGGCTGGTTATTCAATTATGATTAAAGAAATTTCAAAACAAACCACGCATTATATTACACATATATTCCTTCAAGCTGGTGTTGGTGGCATGGCAGCAGGTGTAGTTGCTGGAGTTGCAAAATATTTCAAGAGAATTCCTAAAATAATAATAGTTGAACCTGATGGAGCTGATTGTGTACTTCAAAGCATAAAAAGCAAAAGTTTAAAAAAAATTAAAATAAAAAAAGAAAGTATAATGGGTGGTATGTCATGCAATGAAATGTCTCTCATACCTTGGCATGTATTAAAAAAGGCTAGTGATTGTTGTGTCACTGTAAATGACTCAAAAGTTCCTAAAACTGTTGCAATGCTTAAAGACAAGAAACTGAGTAAAAGATCAATAATAGGTGGTGAATGTGCTACACCAGGAATTATCAGTCTTATAAGTCTCTGTAATAATCCTAAAACAAAGAAATTAATAAATCTTAACGAAAAATCTAACGTTTTAGTTATTGGATGCGAAGGTAATGCAGATGTAAAACTTTACAAACAATTGCTATCTAAAGGCAGAAAGTAAATTATATGTCAAAAAAAGCTGTTGTTTGGATAAGAGATGATTTTAGAATAAAAAATAATTCTGCATTATCTTATGCAACAAATAATTATGATACTGTCACAGCATTATATATTTATAATAAGGAAAATTTCGATGATGTTAGAGAAGCACAAAAATGGTGGGTAAGTAAATCATTAATAAATTTTAAAGATGAATTAATTAAATACAATATTGAATTAGAATTAGTATTTTCTGATGAGATAACTTTTTTTAGTAAAATCAAAGGCAAACAAGAAATTTCTATATTTTGGAATAAAATATATGAGCCATCTCAATTAAAGTTGGATGATGATCTCATTAAAATTTTTGAAAAAAACAAAATACTCTCAAAATGCTTTAAAGGAAATGTTCTTAACGAATATAATAATGTTACAAAAGATGATGGAAGCCCTTATAAAGTTTATAGTCCATTTTGGAGAGTTGGAGAGCAAATTTACTTAGATAGTATCCCAAACAAATCATTAAACGTAAAAAAAGTTAAGAGCAAAATAAAATTATTCAAAAATAATAATGTTCCAGATCAAATTTTACCAAAGAAAAATTGGTATAAAAAATTTGAAAAATATTGGGACCCAACAGAAAAACAATCCGAAAAATATTTAAATGAGTTTATTGAAAATAGAATGTTGAAATATGGAGTTGATAGAGATTATCCAGCTATAAACGGTTCGTCAAAACTTTCGCCATTCATTAGAAATGGACAAATACATGTAAGTAACATTTGGGACAAATGTTATAAATATAAATCAAAAAATATTAGTGTTAAAAAATATCTAAATGAATTAGGCTGGAGAGAATTTTCACATAGTTTAATTAACTATTTCCCTCAAATGCTAAAAGGTAATTTAAGAAAAGAATTTGATAAATTTCCATGGGATAAAAATGCAAAAAATTTGAAAGCTTGGAAAAATGGTATGACTGGATACCCAATTGTTGATGCTGGGATGAGACAACTTTATGAAACAGGTTGGATGCATAATAGAATTAGAATGGTAGTTGGTTCTTTTCTTGTAAAACATTTAAGAATTAATTGGAAAGAGGGTGAAAAACATTTTAGAAATTGTTTGTTAGATTTTAATGAAGCAAACAATGTTGCACAATGGCAATGGGTTGCTGGCTGTGGTGCAGATGCAGCCCCTTATTTTAGAATTTTTAATCCTATATTGCAGGGTGAAAAATTTGATAAACAAGGTTTGTATGTAAAAAAATGGGTACCTGAACTTGAGAGAGTTCCAAGTAAATTTATTCATAAACCATGGGGGATGGAAACAAAATATCAAGAAGCTATTAAAACTAAAATTGGTTCTGATTACCCTTCTCCAATAGTTGTACATGAAGAAGCTAGAAATGCAGCTCTCAAAGCATTTCAAACTTTAAAAAATTAATTAATCTCCAATAAAATGATGAATAATCAGCCTTTTTGTAGAAGCTAACCTATGTTCAAAAAGGTAAATTCCTTGCCAAGAGCCTAACAAAAGTTGTTTGTTTTTTATACTGAGGGATATTTGATTGTTAGTTAAAGCTGACTTTATATGAGCTGGCATGTCGTCCTTACCTTCTATTGTATGAATATATAATTTATTATCCATTGGAGCAATTTTATCAAAATAATTAATTAAATCTGATTGAACATCAGGATCAGCATTTTCTTGAACAATTAAAGATGCACTAGTGTGCTGTATGCTTAAATTTAAAATACCATTATTAAAATTGTTTTTATTTATCCAGTCTATCGTTTGATCGGTAAATTCATATAATTTTTGACCATTTGTTTTAATTTCAAGATTAAAAAATTCTTGTCTCATAAATGCTTTTTAGATGTTAGTTCATATAATCGGCTAATGGTACGTTTAAATGGTTTTTCCAATAATCTTGATGATGTAAGTTTATCAATATTTTGTTCTGCACTAATAGCCATAGGTATATTTTGATCATACACGATATCTAAAAAAGTAATAAATCTTTGTTGTTGATTTGAAT
>CACBYV010000012.1 GCA_902543575.1 uncultured Pelagibacteraceae bacterium
TTCTTATGAATAAATTTTCTAAAAAAACAAACTATAAAAATTTAATTAAAGGAAGATTGGTCACTATATCTCCATTAGAAATGACTGTAAAAAATAAATCAAATATTATTAGAAAATGTATAGCAATTAACGAAATTTCTGTACTTAGACAAAGTAGGCAAACTGCATCATTAACTATATCAAATGGAAAAAAACAAATTATAAAACATTTAATTTCAGATGGTGTTTTGGTGTCAACACCTGCTGGTAGTACCGCTTATAACCTTTCTGTTCATGGTCCTATTCTTAGTATAGATTCTAATAAGTTATCTATAAGTCCAATAAGTGCTTTTAGACCAAGGAGATGGAAAGGAAAAATAGTTAGTGATAAATCTAAAATCACAATTAAGAATTTAAATCATATAAAGAGACCTATAAGTGCCGTTGCTGATAATATTGAAGTAAGGAATGCAAAATCAATATCAATTAAAACAAACAAAAAAATTAAATTTAACTTAATATTTGATAAAAATAGAAGTCTTCAAAAAAAAATTAAAATTGAACAATTAAGAAATGAAACAAATTAGTGGTGCCCCCGCACGGACTCGAACCGCGGACCTATTGATTACAAATCAATTGCTCTACCAGCTGAGCTACAAGGGCACGTGAGTTTTGTATTACTAATTTTAAGATTATCAAGTTTTATTTTTGTATTGATTTATATGATGAAAAACTATTGCTGCACTATTTGATATATTTAAACTTTCAATATTTTTATTTATATCTATTTTTACTGAAAAATCTATGTATTTTTTTGTATGCTCTCTCAAACCAAATCCCTCTGATCCAAAAAGTAAAATATTATTCCCCTCCCATTTGATGTCGTTAAATTTTTTATTGCCTTTTGCCTCAAATCCATAAATCCAAAAATTATTTTCTCTTAAAAATTTAAGGGTAGTATTTATATTTGAAACTTCAAAAATATTCATATGTTCCATACATCCACTTGCAGACTTATACATAAGTTTACTCTCTGATGGAAAATGTCTTTCTTTAATAATTATTCCATCTATTTCAAATGATGCAGCACTTCTAATTAACGAACCTATATTTCTAGGATCTGTTACTTCGTCTAAGCATGCAATTGTCAAATCTTTTTTTAATTTGATATATTCTTTTAAATTATTTTTTTCAAAATGCTCAATTTCAGCAACATAGCCTTGATGGGTAATCCCATCTTTTGAACAATATTTATCTAGCTCTTTTCTTGTTTTGTAATAAATTTTTAAATCTTTAAGAAGATTTTTTCTGGAACTTACCCTATGTATATTTTTTTTACTTTCTTCTGTTAGAAAAATTTTTAAAACTTTTCTTTTGGGGTTTTTTAACGCTTCGATAACTGCATGTTTTCCAACTATAAAAAAAGATGAATTGTTCATGATAATTGTAGAATTTACAGTATTTACTAAGCTATTTTCATATATTTCACGTATTGCATTTGTACAATAAAAATATATAAAACGCATGTTGTTTAAAGCTTTATTGAACATGGGGTGCTTCCCCCTAAAATTATATTAAGGAGGGGTACCAAAGCGGTCAAATGGGGCGGGCTGTAAACCCGTTGACTTCGGTCTTCGAAGGTTCGAATCCTTCCCCCTCCACCATTCAATAATTTTTTTTATAACATGGAGTATACTTGGGTGTTGCGGGTGTAGTTCAATGGTAGAACGCTAGCCTTCCAAGCTGGATGTAAGGGTTCGATTCCCTTTACCCGCTCCAAAAAATTAAAAATGAAATGACAGATGAATTTATTTCTTATTATGGAAAAAATATTTTAAATGAAAGTACTCTGATGCCTGGTGTAAAAGATTTTTTAAATTGGTGTAAAAAAGAAAATATGTCAATGGCTGTATGTACGAATAAAACGGAACATCTTGCAGTAGATCTTCTAAAAAAAATTGGGATATATGATTACTTCGAGTATGTTGCGGGTTATAACACTTTTGATTATTGTAAACCTGACCCGAGACATATAACAACAATCATAGAAATTTTAGATGGTAGTAAAAATAAATCAATTATGATCGGTGATAGTGAGTCAGATGCAAATGCAGCTAAAGCGGCAGATATTCCAATGATTTTATTAGAGGATGGATATACTGAAAAAAATATTGATGAAATTTATCATAATCACTTAATAAAAGACTTTGTAGGTATTGAAAAAATTGTTTCTCAATATCTTTAATATTGATTAATTTATTTTAACTATTAAAACAAAATCTCAAATTAGGAGTTATTTTGTTATTACATACAATTAAAGTATACCCATCAAAAATTAATCTTCCAAAGAGGAAACAACTCGCATGGAAAATAGCAGAGATAGCAAGTGATAATGCCAAATTAAACAAAAATTCGATAGAAATGGTTATTAATAGAATTATTGATAACGCCTCTGTTGCTATAGCTTCCTTAAATAGAAAACCTGTAATATCTGCAAGAGAAATGGCAAAAAAACATGTTAGAAAAAATGGAGCTAACCTTTTTGGCATAAATTCAAAACTTAAATTTGATTGTGAATGGGCTGCGTGGGCAAATGGAACTGCTGTTAGAGAATTGGATTTTCATGATACATTTCTAGCAGCTGATTACAGCCATCCTGGTGATAATATTCCTGCTCTATTAGCAGTGGCACAACAATTAAAAAAAAATGGAAATGATTTATTAAGAGGAATTATAACTGCTTATGAAGTTCAAGTTAACCTTGTAAAAGCTATTTGTCTTCATAAACATAAAGTCGATCATATCGCCCACTTGGGACCAAGTGTTGCCGCTGGTATTGGATCAATGTTAAAATTAAATACAGAAACTATTTATCAAGCTGTTCAACAAGCATTACATGTGAGTATTTCAACAAGACAATCAAGAAAAGGTGAGATTTCAAGTTGGAAAGCATATGCTCCAGCTCACGCAGGAAAATTAGCAATTGAAGCTGTTGATAGAACGATGCGAGGTGAAGGAGCTCCAAGTCCTATTTACGAAGGTGAAGATAGTATAATAGCAAGAATATTAGATGGAAAAAATGCTAAATATCTTGTTCCTTTGCCAAAAAAGAACGAAGAAAAGAAAGCCATTCTCGAAACATATACAAAAGAATATTCTGCAGAATATCAAGCTCAAGCATTAATTGATATTGCAAAATCACTTAATAAAAAAATTGATAATTTAAATACAATTAAAAAAATAGATATATATACAAGCCATCATACTCATTATGTAATAGGAACCGGAGCTAATGATCCACAAAAAATGGATCCGAATGCTAGTAGGGAAACTCTAGATCACTCAATAATGTATATCTTTGCAGTAGCTTTAGAAGATGCAGATTGGCATCATGTAAAGTCTTATACTAAAAAGAGAGCTAACAAAAAAAGCACAATTAAAATATGGAGATCTATTAAAACACATGAGGACAAAAAATGGACGAAGAAATATCATGATCCTGATCCAAAAAAGAAATCTTTTGGTGCAAGGGTTGTTGTGACATTAAATAATGGGAAAAAAGAAATTGAAGAATTAGAAAGAGCAGATGCTCATCCCTACGGCAATAGACCTTTTGAAAGAATAGATTATATAAATAAATTTAAAATTTTAACAGAAAATATAATTTCAAAAAAAGAAAGTGATAGATTTTTAAAAGATGTTCAAAATTTAAAAAAATTAAAAAATAATCAACTAACAAAACTAAATATTGAAGTAAGTAAAAAATATTTAAAATCGAATAATAAAAGAGGAATATTTTAGTGCATTTTGTTGAAAAAAAACCTGAAGAGAAAAGAATTGATTTAGACAATAAACTTAAATCTAATAAAATTTTAAGAATACCTGGTGCATATAATCCATTAACAGCAAAAGTTATTGAAGAAATTGGATATGATGGAGTCTATGTATCTGGAGGTGTTATGTCTAATGATTTGGGTTATCCAGATATAGGATTAACAACTCTTAATGATGTCAGTAACAGATCAAAGCAAATTGCACGTGTTACAAATCTTCCGACCATTGTTGATGTCGATACAGGTTTTAAATCTTGTAAAGAAACTGTTCAAACATTTGAAAATTTTGGTATTTCGGCAATTCATTTAGAAGATCAGATAGAACAGAAAAGATGTGGTCATCTAGACAATAAAGAATTGATATCAAAAGAGGATATGACAAAAAAAATCAAAGAATGTGTAGAAGCAAGATCAGACAAAAATTTTAAAATCATCGCGCGATCTGATGCTAAAAGCGTAGAAGGTATTGATAAAATGATTGATCGTTGCAAATCTTATATTGATGCTGGTGCAGAAATTATTTTTCCAGAAGCATTAAAAGATGAGTCTGAGTTTGAAAAAGTTAGAAAATCACTGGATTGTTATCTTTTAGCTAATATGACTGAGTTTGGAAAGTCTAAGTTGCTAGATTTTAAACAATTAGAAGAGCTTGGTTATAATATTGTTATTTATCCAGTTACGACACAAAGATTAGCGATGAAAAGTGTTGAGGATGGTCTACGTGCCATTTTTGCGGATGGACATCAAAATAATATTATAGATAAGATGCAAACAAGAAAAAGATTATATGATCTGGTTGAGTATGAAAAATATAACTCTTTAGACGAAAAGATATATAATTTTAGTACAGAAGGACATGAATAATGAGTGAAGAAGTAAAAAAAGGTTTATTAGGAATTGTTGTTGATGAAACAGAAGTTTCTAAAGTTATGCCTGAAATTAACTCATTAACTTATAGAGGTTATGCTGTTCAAGATCTTTGTGAATTTTGTAGATTTGAAGAAGCTGCATATCTTATTTTAAAAGGTGATTTACCAAATAGTATTGAGCTAAGACAATTTGAAAAAATTGAACGTGGACATAGAGATTTATCAAAAAATCTTTACGAAATAATTAAACACATGCCAAAAAAATCTCATCCTATGGATGTTGCTAGAACTGCAGTTAGCGTAATGGGATTAGAAGATAAAGAGACAACAGATAATTCTCAGGAAGCAAATACAAGAAAAGCTTTAAGAATTTTAGCTAAAACTCCAACTGCTTTAGCAGCGTTTTATAGAATTCGAAAAGGTAAAAAGATTATTAAACCTAAAAAAGAATTAACTTTTGCAGAAAACTTTTTTTATATGTGTTTTGGAAAGGTTCCTCAAAAGGAAATTGTAAAAGCATTTGATGTATCTTTAATTTTATACGCAGAACATAGTTTTAATGTTTCAACTTTTACAGCTAGAACTATAACAAGTAGTTTGTCTGATATTCATGGTGCTATAACGGGTGCTATAGCTAGTTTAAAAGGACCATTACATGGTGGAGCCAATGAAGAAGTTATGCATATGATGAATAAAATCAAAAAACCTGAGAATGCCTTAAAATGGATTAATAATGCATTAAAGAAAAAAGAGGTTGTGATGGGTTTTGGGCACAGGGTTTATAAGAGTGGAGACTCAAGAGTTCCAACAATGAAAGAGTATTTCAAAAAAGTTGCTAAAATTAAAAAAGATAAAAAGTTTTTAAAGATTTACGATATTGTTGAAAGAGTAATGATTAGTAAAAAGAATATTCATCCAAATGTAGATTACCCAACAGGACCAACTTATCATCTAATGGGTTTTGATACAGATTTCTTTACACCAATATTTGTAATTTCAAGAATTACTGGATGGTCGGCTCATATAATGGAACAACATTCATCTAATAAACTAATTAGACCATTGGCTAAATACAAAGGAAGTAAATACAGAAAAGTAATGCTTCTAAATCAAAGGTAAAATTATTTTATTTGCTTTTCTTTATATAAAGAGACGCCTTTTTCAATTTTGTTTTTGTAAGACATTTTAAAACTCTCTAATTGCCAACCTGAAAGTCTATTCTCTAGTTCTTTTAAGTTATTGCTCTTCCAATCATCAGTTGTTTCAGGATCTTTCCAGATTTTTTTCTCTTCATCAGATCTTCCACATCCATAGCATAGACCTGATACAGGATCAGTCTTACAAATACTTATACAGGGACTTACTATCACTTAATCCTAGGAGAAAGCGTCTATCCAGTTACCTTGTGTAGATGCTTTTGAATATTCAGTGGCTCTACCTTCAAAGAAGTTCATATGCTCTACTGCATTTAACATAGTATCTAACCATGTTAATGGATTTTTCTGAACATCATATATTGGCTCAAGACCTAACTGAGTTAATCTTCTATTACCTATAAACCTAATATAATCTTTAACTTCTTGAGCGGTTAAACCTTGCATTGGACCCATTTCAAAAGCTAGATCAATAAATGCATCTTCGTGTTCAATTATTGTTCTGCAAGCTTCATAAAGTTCTTTTTTAAGTTTTGGAGTCCAAATTTCAGGGTTTTCTTTAATGAACTCTTTAAAAATTCTAATCATAGAATTACAATGAAGAGTTTCATCTCTAACTGACCAAGTAACTATCTGACCCATTCCTTTGAGTTTGTTGTGTCTTGGAAAGTTTAATAAAATTGCAAAACTTGCAAATAACTGAAGACCTTCTGTAAAGGCACTAAATACTGCAACAGTTTTTGCGATATCTTCTTTTGAGTTTACATTAAAGTTTTGCATGTAATCATATTTATCTTTCATCTCTTTGTACTTCATGAATGCAGAATATTCAGATTCTGGCATTCCGATAGTATCTAACAAATGTGAATAAGCCGCTACATGAACTGTTTCCATTGATGCGAATGCTGTCATCATCATTAAGACTTCAGTAGGTTTAAATACAGTTGTGTAATGTCTTAGGTAGCAGTTATTAACCTCAACATCTGCTTGAGTAAAAAATCTAAAAATTTGAGTTAATAAGTTTTTTTCTGACTCAGAAAGATTTTTTTGCCAATCTCTAACGTCATCACCAAGTGGAACTTCCTCTGGTAACCAATGAATTCTTTGTTGAGTTAACCAAGCGTCATAACACCATGGATATCTGAATGGTTTGTAAACTGGGTTCTCAACTAATAGACCCATTTTTTTTGGTTCTACAATTTTTTGTTTTGTATCTTTTAGATTTTCTACTGACATGATAAACACTCCTCATATTCTGGTTGTTGATTTTCTTGTTTCTTAGATTTGTAAACGTTTGCAGTTATATCTGTAGAATTTGCATCGTTTACGTTTTCCGCTCTTTGTATTGATTTAGATCTGCAGTAATAAAGGCTCTTCAATCCTTTTTTCCAAGCTTGGAAATGGATTTGGTGTAAGTCCCTTTTATGAATATCTGCAGGTATAAATATATTTATTGATTGTGCTTGAGAAATATGAGGAGTTCTATCTGCACCTAACTCCACGATCCATTTCTGGTCTAGTTCAAAAGCTGTTTTAAATACGTCTTTTTCTTGTTGTGTTAAAAAATCAAGATGAGAAACTGAGCCTTGATTTGTTGTTATACTTGACCACGTTTCATCATCATTTTTACCGTGCTTCTCTAATAATTTACTTAGATATTTATTTCTAACGTTAAATGATCCAGACAAAGTTTTATGTGTATAACTATTTGCTGCAATTGGCTCTACACCTGGAGATGTTCCACCACAAATAATTGAAATTGAAGCAGTTGGAGCTATTGCAGTTTTATTTGAAAATCTCTCATTAATACCATAATCAGCAGCATCTGGACATGCACCTCTTTCATCAGCCAAATCTTTTGAAGCTTGATCAACTTGTTTTTGGATACTTTCAAATATTTTTTTATTCCAAACTTTGCTCATCACTGACTCAAAAGGAATCATTTTTTGTTGGAAGAATGAATGAAGTCCCATAACACCTAGACCAACACTTCTTTCTTTCAATGCTGAATAAACAGCATCACTAAATGACTCGGGTGCTTTTTCAGTAAAGTCTGTTAATACATTATCTAAAAATCTCATTACGTCTGGAACAAAGTTTTCATCGTCTTTCCATTCATCATAAGTTTCTAAATTTAAAGATGATAAACAACATACTGCCGTTCTATCTCTACCCTCTTTATCAATTCCTGTTGGTAAAGTTATTTCACTACACAAGTTAGATGTCTTAACAGTTAAACCAGCTAACTTATGATGTTGAGGTATCATTCTATTAACTGTATCAATGAAAACAATATAAGGTTCTCCAGTTTCAATTCTTGCAGTTAATAATCTAATCCATAAATTTCTTGCAGAAACAGTAGCTTGTACTGATTGATCTTTTGGACTTTTTAGTGCCCATTGTTCATCTAGCTCTACTGCTCTCATAAATGCATCTGAAACTAAAACACCGTGGTGTAAATTTAATGATCTTCTATTTGGATCACCACCTGTTGGTCTTCTCATTTCAATAAATTCTTCTATCTCTGGATGATCAATTGGAAGATAACAAGCTGCTGATCCTCTTCTTAAAGAACCTTGACTGATCGCCATTGTCAAAGAGTCCATAACTTTTATAAAAGGAATTATTCCTGAAGTTTTTCCAACTCTTCCAATTTTTTCTCCAATGGATCTTAAGTTACCCCAGTAACTTCCAATACCTCCGCCTTTGGCAGCCAACCAAACATTTTCACTCCATAGATCTAATATTCCAGTTAAACTATCCCCTGCTTCATTTAAGAAACAAGAAATTGGTAAACCTCTTTTTGTTCCACCATTTGATAAAACTGGTGTTGCTGGCATAAACCATAAATTACTTATGTAGTTGTAAAGTCTTTGCGCGTGCAAGTTGTCATCTGCATAATGACTTGCAACTCTCGCGAATAAATCTTGGAAAGACTCATTTTCTCCAAGGTATCTATCGCTTAGTGTTGCTCTTCCAAAATCTGTTAAATTATTATCTCTAGATCTGTCTATTTTAATAGTTATGCCTTTAGAATTTTGAAACAACTCTGTGTTGTTGTTAAGTGAAAATAAGTCTGGTCTTTTGTCATTATTGCTGATTTTTTCCGCCGGTTTGTAATCAGAGACAGCTTTCCTGATTGCCTGAGACAATATTTTGTTCATTAAACTCCCTTTTTATCTTTATACTAAAAAATCTAGTAAATAACTAGATATAGTGTGTAGATTTACCTGATATACTATATAAATTGTAAATCAATAGAACATTTATAGAACTTATTAAATATTTATCAATAAAAATTTTAAAAAAATGTACATATATCCACATGAATAATTTGGGAAAAATTGATCCCTATGGCTTTCGGGAATATGACGCACGATGGGTATACGAAAAAGACATAGATGACGATGGAATCGTTCAACTTGGTAAAGGTCTTGGAACTCAAATAATTAATCATACAAAGAAAAACAATCCTAGAATTATAGTTGGCCAAGATTACAGGTCTTACAGTGAGCATATCAAAGAAAAATTAAAAGAGGGTTTAGTTTCAACTGGGTGTAAAATCGAGGATATAGGATTATCTTTATCCCCAATGGTTTATTTCGCACAATTTAATTTAAATTCAGATGCAATAGCTATGGTTACAGCTAGTCATAATGAAAATGGTTGGACGGGTGTAAAAATCGGTATCAAAAAAGGACTTACTCATGCACCTGAAGAAATGAAAGAACTAAAAGATATTACTCTCAATCAAAAATTTATTAATGGTGAAGGTAATGTAAAAAAAATTGATGATTTTCAGAATGTTTATAAAAATGATTTGATAAAAAAAAACCCATTAAATAAAAAAATTAAAGCTGTAGTTGCTTGTGGCAATGGAACAGCAGGAATATTTGCACCAGAAATTTTAAGAAGTATTGGGTGTGAAGTAATTGAACTTGATTGTGAACTTGATTGGACTTTTCCAAAATATAACCCAAATCCTGAAGATTTAGAAATGTTACATGCAATTTCTTCAGCAGTTAAAGAAAATAATGCTGATATTGGATTTGGTTTTGATGGAGATGGAGACAGAGTTGGGGTTATAGATGATAAAGGTAATGAAATCTTTTCAGATAAAATAGGGCTATTAATTGCAAGAAATCTCTCGAAAGATCACAAAAAAAGTAAATTTATTGTTGATGTAAAATCGACAGGACTTTATTCCAATGACAGAATATTAAATGAGAATGAATGTGAAACAATCTATTGGAAAACTGGTCATTCTCACATCAAAAGAAAGGTAAATACCGATAAGGCTTTAGCAGGATTTGAAAAAAGTGGTCATTTCTTTTTTAATAAACCTTTGGGATATGGCTATGATGATGGAATTAATTCGGCAATACAGGTCTGTAAGCTATTAGATAAAAATAACAAAAAAATGAGTGAAATACTTGCTGAATTACCAACAACTTATCAAAGTCCGACTATGGCTCCTTATTGTAAAGATAGTGAAAAATATGAAGTAGTTGAGAATTTAGTTAAAGAAATAACAAACATTAAAGAAAATAAAATTAAAGTAGATGATCAAGAAATTAGGGAAATATTAACTGTTAATGGAGTAAGATTTTCTTTTAATGATGGGTCTTGGGGATTAATAAGAGCTTCTTCTAATAAACCCTCTTTAGTTGTGGTTACTGAAAGTCCAACCTCTGAAGATAGAAAAAAGAAGATTTTTGACTTTATTGATAATCTCCTTCAACAAACTGGTAAGGTTGGGGATTATGATCAAAAAATTTAAAATTCAACTATAAAGAGTTAAAAAAAAATTAGAGAATCGAATAATATAGTATTTGAGGTGGCGGAGGGAGACTGAAACCACCTCGTCTCCTAAGTCACTAAAAATCTATATAAAAATAAAGTACCAATAACATATAAAAAAACACCAAATAATCTCTGTGTTTTAACTCTATCTAGATCTTGAACTGTTTTTGCTCCAATCCTTGCCATGAATGTCGTTATTGGAACAAAAATTATAAATGCAGGTATGTTAATAAATCCAATACTGAGTGGGATATCGGCATTTAACATCAAGCCAGATGTAAAAAATCCAATTGATCCAAATAAAGCTATTATAAATCCAATGGCTGCAGAGCTTCCTATTGCTAAGTTAATAGGATAACCAAAGTATCTTAATATAGGAACATTCATCATAGCTCCTGTTATACCCATCGGCGCAGAAATTAATCCTGATAAAAATCCAAATATTATTCTTGGGAAAATATTAAATTTTTTTAATGTTTCGAGCATAAAACCGTCACCACCTATCACAATTATTAAATTGGATTTTGACAAAGAATGCATCTTTATTCTTTTTAAAACTGCATTTTTAATTTTAGATGATCTAGAATTTTTGTCAGAAATTACAAAAGGATTAACCATTAGTGGTGCCCTCGGCCAGACTCGAACTGGCACTCCCAAAAGGGCAAGGATTTTAAGTCCTTTGTGTCTACCAATTTCACCACGAGGGCTTTTATAAAGTACATCGTTATATATATTAAAATTTATATCTCAACTATATTAAATTGTATTGATATTCTCTAGCTTCAATTATTTCTTTTTGTAAATTTACCTCAACATCGTCTAATCTTATAAATTGATCTTTCATTATATCATTCTTTAAGATTGCATTATCAGTATATCCCATAGGTAAAATTCTTTCTTGTTTAGATCTTTTGGATGAAATCAACCTACCCCTGGCACAATAACCCCCTTCTCCATCAAGTTTTTGCCCAGCTTTTAAATCTTTTTTTGCGACACTAGCTATTTCAGCATTAAAATTTTTTGTATGACCGGTTGCTTTATTATCAAGCACAATAGAATAAATTGATTGAGCTAATTCTAATCCAATATAATGATAAGGCCTCCAAATAGCTGAATAACTTCCGGAAGAATCTGTTACCATTCCATAGTCTTTAAAACAGTTTTTCACATACTCATTTTGAGCTTTAATAACAATATACACTCCCCATCTAAGATCATTGGGTATATCTTTTTTATCTAAATCAATGCTTGAGATAACTTCAACTTGACCAGAGTGGTCTAATAGACCACCTTCAGACTTTGGAATTAATTTTTTGGCAATGTCATAAACTCCAATTGGAGGATATGTTAATCCACTATTTGGGCATTTTAAGTCTGTAGCATTACTAACAGCACACATTTCTATTGATGATTTATCCCCACATAAAAAACTATTAAACATTTTAGGATTCATCCCAGATTCATTCTCAGCTCTTTCTTTAGTTAAACCATAATGTCCCCAAACAGTTTCTGGTGTCGAATACTCAAATGATGGATGATATTTTGTTCCTTTGCCCGCACATATAACTTCAAAACCATTTAATTTTGCCCATTCAATTTGTTCTAATATTAATGATGGTTGATCACCATAAGCCATTGAACAGATCACATTATTTTTTTTTGCTAAATCAGACAAATACTTTCCGCATAAAACATCCGCTTCAACATTAACCATTATTACATGCTTTTTGCTTTCTATGATTTTCTTTGCATGTAATGTGCCTGCTATAGGGTCGCCTGTAGCTTCAATAAATACATCAATTTCTCTGTTAAAAACTTTGTCTAAATTATCTGCAAAATTAATATTTTGTATAGTTTCGCTGGATAATCCACTATTTAAACAATTTTTTTTTGCTCTCTCAATATCAAGTTCTATGATTGAATCTATAATGATTTTGTTTAATTGATTATATTGAGCGAGAAACATTGAAACAAATTTCCCACAGCCAACAAAAGCAACTCTAATTGGTTTTTTTAAATTTTGAAGTTTAGTATATAAATACACAGATCTATTTTAATAAGAAAAAAATAATAAACCAATAAGATAATAATCCTGAAACAATAGTAGCGATTACACTCCTTGAGTAAAATCCAACAACTAAAGCAACAATTGCACCATAAATTTTTGGATCTGTGATTTCTACTAACAAACCAAAATCATTAAAAAAAACACCAGGAAATATTATTGCTGGAAATACGGCTGCTGGAACATAATTAAGAACTTCTTTAACTTTTGTTCCTAGCATATCTCTATCAATTAAAGCTACCATTGCCATTCTAGAAAAATAAGTTACAATTCCAGATACTATAATTGAAAACCAGGTCATTTTTTAAACCTCAACATTATAAAAGCGGCAATTAGAGCAACTATAGGAGATAATATTATGTAAGATTTAAATGGAGCATTAAATAAAATTAATGATGCAAATCCAGATACCAACATCACAAAAACATGATCTAATTTTCTTAAGTCATTTACAATAATCGCTAAAAAAGTAAGAGGGATCGCAAATTTTAAACCCAATTCATCAGGAATAAATGATCCCAATATAATTCCACTAATTGTGGATAACTGCCAACAAAACCAAAGTGTTATTCCTGTACCAAGGACATAATAGTGTGGATTAGATAAATTTTTATTCTGTTTTATGTATTTGTTAGACTCTGCAAAACCTTGGTCTACAATAAAATACGATATAAATAATTTTTTTATAAAACTTAGTTTTTCAAGATATTCGGATAAAACTGCCCCATATAATAAATGTCTAGAGTTTATTACTCCAACTGATGTAATAGCCACCAATGAGGAGGCTCCACCAGACAAAAGTTGCATAAATATTATCTGTGAAGCACCACCAAAAATGATCAAAGAAGTTGCATAAACTAAAATTGGATCAAAACCTAATTCAACGCCTATAGCTCCGGTTATAATTCCAAAAGGAATTACTGATAACATATGAGGTAAAACAGCAACAATACCTTTAAAAAATATTTTTGATTTTGAAAGCATTAATTAAAAGTTCACTAAAGCTTTTTTGAGATATTTTTGATCTAATTTACAATCTTTATAGCCTTGTTTAACGACATTTAGATATCTTTCTGTGGGATATCTAAAAATTGTTTTTTTAGGCATGATATAAGTCATCACAGTATTGTTGTAATACTTAAAATACATTTTTTTATAAAGAATTGGATAATCCTCATAAATATCAAGTTTTTTTTCATCACTTTTTGATATCTCGTACAATCCACCAGGTACAATTGAATTATTTTTCTTTTCTATGTCTGCTGCACGATACTTGCTTCTGAAATTAAGTGTATATCCTTTTAAATTTATCTTTTTAATAAATTTAGAATCTTTACATCTTCTTTTCATTTGAAAATGATTTAGATTACTTCCGTAAGCAAAATAAAGCATAATTATCTCTCAACTATTTCAATTTCTTTATCTTTAACAAACTTAAGTATTTCTGAATTACATTTATCAATTTTTGTTTTATCTACTGATCTGACAACAATTGATACTCCTAATTTTCCAGCTTTAAAAAAAGGATAACTTCCGATTTCAACTTCAGAATTATTATTTTGAACCTCTGTTAAAGATTTAGCTATTTCACTCTCAACGGTTCTTAAATTAATTGTTTCACTCAATATTGGCTCTCCTCCAACTAAAAGGTTATTTAAACTTCCAAGCATAGCCTTCATAATTGATGGAACTCCTGGAAGACAATATACATTTTCAACATAAAATCCTGGTGCACCACTAGAAGGATTTAAAATTAAATTTGCACTAACAGGCATTTTAGCCATCTTTTGTCTACCTTCATTAAATTCTCCTGGCTTATAATAATTTTCTAGAATTGAAAAAGCCTCTTTATGAAAACCGTATTCAATATTAAATGCTTTAGATACAGATTCTGCAGTAATATCATCGTGGGTTGGCCCTATTCCTCCTGTAGTAAATATATATGAATATTTTTTTCTAAGTTCATTAATTGTATTTATAATAATATTTTCATCATCAGGAATGACTCTAGCTTCTGCAACAGGTATACCTAATGAATTTAACCAAATTGCTAATGTGCTTGTATTAACATCTTGTGTTCTTCCAGAAAGAACTTCATTACCGATAATTAAAATACCAGCATTTATCTCTTTTTTATTTTGCATATGTAAATATAAGTAAATTTATATGAAATTTACAAATAGCCTTATTAAAGGAAAATTATTAAAAAGATATAAGAGATTTTTCGCCGATATAAAAGTAAATAACAAGATTATAACGGCACATTGTCCTAACACCGGATCTATGCAGGGCCTCTTGGATAAAGGTAATGATGTTTTGCTTACAGAACACGATGATCCAAAAAGAAAACTGAAATTTACATTAGAAATTATTAAAGCAAATAAAAGATACGTTGGTGTAAATACTCATAGAGCTAACAAAATCGTAAATCATGGATTAGAAAATAAATTAATATCTGAGTTTAAAACTATCAAAAATATTAAACCAGAATTTAAATTTAGTGATGATACAAGATTTGATTTTTTATGTGACAGCTATTTAATAGAAGTAAAGAATGTAACATTATTTAGAGAAAATGATCTTGCGGAATTTCCTGATGCAGTAACATCAAGAGGAACAAAACATCTAAATATGCTAATTAAATCAATTAAAAAAGGATATAAGCCATATGTCTTATTTTTAACGCAAATTCAAAATATTAATAACTTTAGAATTGCAAAAGATATTGATCAAATTTATTTTGAAAACTACAAAAAAGCAAAAAAAGCAGGAGTTAAATTTCTCGCTTATAGATGCAAACTTAGTTCTAAAGAGATTAAAATTGAAAAAAAAATTAATATTATAAATGAATGATTATAAAGAAAAATTTGAAAAGATGAGAGTTGCTGGAAAGCTTGCATCTAAAACTTTAGACATGCTTACAGATTATATTAAACCAGGTGTATCAACAGATAAAATTGATAAATTAGGTTACGAATTTATAAAAGATAATGGAGGTTATTCAGCTCCATTATTTTATCGAGGGTTTGAAAAATCACTTTGTACATCTTTAAATCATGTAGTTTGTCATGGAATACCTTCTAATAGAATTTTGGAAGATGGTGACGCAATTAATGTTGATGTAACAGCAATAGTTGATAATTATTATGGAGATACAAGTAGAATGTATGAAATTGGAAATGTTCCAGTTAAGGCAAAAAATTTAATCGAAGCAACCTATGACTCATTGATGAAAGCAATATCTATTTTAGAGCCAGGTAAAAAACTTGGTGATATAGGATTTGAAATTCAATCTTATGTTGAAAGCAAAGGTTATTCAGTTGTAAGAGATTTTTGTGGGCATGGAATAAGCGATGTATTTCATGAACCTCCTAATATACTTCATTACGGATCTAAAAATACTGGCAAAGAACTAATACCTGGTATGACTTTTACTATTGAACCAATGATAAATTACGGGAAATATGACACAAAAGTTTTAAATGATGGGTGGACAGCGGTAACTAAAGATAAATCGTTATCAGCACAATTTGAGCACACTGTTGGTATCACTGAAGATTCATATGAAATTTTCACAGAATCTGTTAAAGGTTATACGAGGCCCCCATATAATTAATGATATCAAGATATTCTAGAAAAGAACTTGTCAGTATTTGGTCTGAAGAAAACAAATATAAGATTTGGCTGGATGTAGAAATCGCTGCAGCTCAAGCTATGGAAAAATATAAAATTATTCCTAAAGGTGTTGCGTCATTAGTTAAAAAAAAAGGTAAAATCAAAGTTAAAAGAATTCATGATATAGAAGCAAAAGTTAAGCATGATGTAATTGCTTTTTTAACATCAATTACTGAACAGGCGGGTCTTAAAGCAAGATACCTTCATCAAGGAATGACGTCATCTGATGTTTTAGATACAACTTTAAATATTCAATTGGTTCAATCAGGAAATATTTTATTAAGAGATATTGATAAAATTTTATCTGTTTTAAAAAAACAGGCAAAAAAATATAAACTAACACCATGTATTGGAAGAAGTCATGGAATTCATGCGGAACCAATCACATTTGGATTAAAATTAGCATCATTTTATGAAGAATTTAAAAGAAACAAATTAAGATTAAAAGATGCAATAGAAAATGTATCAACATGTGCAATTTCAGGAGCAGTCGGAACATTTGCTAATATAAATCCTAAAATTGAAACTTATGTTGCAAAAAAATTAAAATTAAAAGCTGAGCCTATTTCAACTCAAATTATACCAAGAGATAGACATGCACATTATTTTGCAGTTCTTGGGATTATTGCTGGATCTGTCGAAAGAGTTGCAACAGAAATAAGGCATTTACAAAGATCTGAAGTTTATGAATTGCAAGAATACTTTTCAAAAGATCAAAAAGGTTCTTCTGCTATGCCTCATAAAAAAAATCCAATATTAAGTGAAAATCTCACAGGACTTGCAAGAATGGTAAGAAGCTATGTAATTCCAGCTTTAGAAAATATTTCTTTGTGGCATGAAAGGGATATTTCTCATTCTAGCGTTGAAAGAAATATTGGTCCAGACGCAAACATAACTTTAGATTTTGCTTTAGTTAGGTTGTCAGGAATTTTAGAGAAAATGATTGTTTATCCAAAAACAATGATAAAGAATTTAAACTTAACAAGAGGTCTTGTTTTTTCTCAAGAGGTAATGTTAGAACTTACTAAATCAGGCTTTGCTAGAGAGAAAGCGTATAGATTAGTTCAGTCTCATGCAAAAGCTAGTTTTGCAAAGAATACAAACTTATTAACACTTTTAAAAAATGATAAATCGATCACTGGTAAAATAAGTGAAAAAAGATTAGATAAAATCTTTACATATGACAAACACTTAAAAAATGTAAATTATATATTTAAAAGAGTATTTAAATAATGAAAAAAGGAAAAAAATTATACGAAGGTAAAGCAAAAATAATTTTTGCAAGTAACGATAAAAAACATGTTATCCAACATTTTAAAGATGATGCAACTGCATTTAATAATCAAAAAAAAGCAGTGATGGATGGTAAAGGAATTTTAAACAATAGAATTTCTGAGCATATATTAACTCAATTAAACAACGTTGGTATCAAAAATCATTTAGTAAAACGTCTAAATATGAGAGAACAACTCGTACAGCATGTTGAAATTATACCTATTGAATTTATTGTAAGAAATATTGCAACTGGTTCATTAACTAAAAGATTGGGTATTGAAGATGGGACAGTTTTAGACAATCCATTAATAGAGTATTGCTTAAAAGATGATGATTTAGGAGATCCCTTAGTAAGCACCGAACACATATTAGCTTTTAAATGGATGGAAAAAGATGAATTAAAAATAATTAATAAAGAATTAAATAGAATTAACGATTTTCTTCAAGGCATGTTTAGAGGTGTCGGAATTAAACTTGTAGATTTTAAAGTAGAATTTGGAAGATTTGAAAAAAATGGAAAAAAAGAAATCATACTTGCGGATGAAATAAGTCCAGATACCTGCAGACTATGGGATGTAAATAGTGATAAAAAATTAGATAAAGATAGATTTAGAAAAGGCCTTGGTAATCTAATTGAGGCTTATCAAGAAGTTGCAAGAAGATTAGATATACTTCATGAACAATCAAATATTAGACCATTAAAATACACCAAACCACAAGCAGTAAAGATTAAAAAAAAATAATGAAAATTAAAGTAATTGTAACTCTTAAAAATGGAGTTTTAGATCCTCAGGGAAAGGCTATTCAACAAACACTTAATGGAATGAACTTTGGAAATGTAGAAGATGTAAGACAAGGTAAATATTTTGAAATTGAAGTTAAAGAGAAAGATGAAAAAAAAGCAAAATCTTTAGTAGATGATATGTGTAAAAAGCTATTGACTAATCTTGTTATTGAGGATTACAAAATAGTTTAATAAATGAGATCATCAGTTATTATTTTTCCAGGATCAAATTGTGATAGAGACATGGATGTAGCTCTAAAAAAATTTGGTTTTAAAAATCAAATGGTTTGGCACAATGATCTATCTATTCCAAAATCAGATTTAATAGTATTGCCAGGTGGCTTTTCTTATGGTGATTACTTAAGGTGTGGAAGTATTGCTTCTAAATCAAAAATTATAAAATCGGTAATTGATTTTGCTAATTCTGGAGGTCTAGTATTAGGTATTTGTAATGGGTTTCAAATTCTAACTGAAACTGGCCTACTAAAAGGAATTTTGCAACAAAACAAGTTTCTTAATTTTATATGCAGCAATATTTTTGTAAAAGTTAAAGATAAAAAAAATAAATATTTTAAAGATTTAAAAAAGGATGTTTTAGAACTTCATATTGCCCATAATGAAGGAAATTACTTTTGTAGTGATGATGAATTAAAATCATTGGAAGACAATAATCAAATAGCTGTAACGTATTGTGGAGAAGATGGTGCAGAAAATGAATCAACTAATCCAAATGGAGCAATTAAAAATATAGCTGGAATATTTAATAAAAATAAAAATGTATTGGGAATGATGCCTCATCCTGAAAGAATGATAGATAAGTATTTGTCAGGTGAAGATGGTTCGTTATTTTTCAAAAATATCTTGGATAATTTTAAATAATGGAAGTAACAGAAGCAGTTGCAATAGACCACGGATTAAAAAAAGAAGAATTTTCTAAAATATGTGAACTTCTTAAGAGAACACCTAATTTAACTGAGCTTGCGATTTTTTCTGCAATGTGGAATGAGCATTGTTCATATAAGTCCTCAAGAAAACATTTAAAAAAAATGCACACCAAAGGAAAACAGGTCATTCAAGGACCTGGAGAAAATGCAGGTGTTATTGATATTGGAGATGATCATGCAATTGTATTTAAAATTGAAAGTCATAATCACCCATCATTTATTGAACCATATCAAGGTGCAGCAACCGGAGTTGGTGGTATCATGCGGGATGTATTTACAATGGGAGCAAGACCAATAGCAAATTTAAATTCCATTCATTTTGGCTCACCACAACATAAAAAAACAAGAAACTTATTAAGAGGAGTTGTTAAAGGGATAGGTGGATATGGAAATTGTATTGGAGTTCCAACTATTGCTGGTCAAACTACATTTGATGAGTCTTACAATGGAAATATTTTAGTAAATGCCATGACCCTTGGTTTAGTAAATAAAAATAAGATTTTTTATTCAAAAGCTGCTGGTTTAGATAAACCAGTAATTTATGTAGGTTCGAAAACTGGAAGAGATGGAATTCATGGTGCCAGTATGGCTTCAGCAACTTTCGATGACAAAATTGAAGAAAAAAAACCAACAGTTCAAGTCGGAGACCCATTTACTGAAAAATTATTACTTGAAGCATGTCTAGAATTAATGGCTGATAATTCAATTATTGCTATTCAAGATATGGGTGCAGCAGGATTAACCTCATCTAGTGTCGAAATGGCCTCAAAAGGAAACCTTGGAATTGAATTAAATCTAAGTGAAGTTCCTTGTAGAGAGGAAAAAATGACTCCATACGAAATAATGCTGTCTGAAAGTCAAGAGAGAATGCTTATAGTTCTTGAAAAAGGAAAAGAAGAACATGCAAAGAAAATATTTGATAAATGGAACCTAGATTTCGCAATTATAGGTAAAACAACTAATTCAAAAAAAATAGAATTGA
The DNA here is from genome assembly GCA_902543575.1 of uncultured Pelagibacteraceae bacterium. Classification (GTDB taxonomy): domain Bacteria; phylum Pseudomonadota; class Alphaproteobacteria; order Pelagibacterales; family Pelagibacteraceae; genus Pelagibacter. The sequence continues at coordinate 20,364 of CACBYV010000012.1, forward strand.
TATTTGATAATAAAAAAGTTGCTGAAATACCGATTAATCTCCTTGCTGAAAATGCTCCAATATATGATCGTCCTTGGAAAAAAACTAAATTACCTCAAAAATTGAAATTTGATAAAGACGAATTTAAATCATTAAAATTATCAGATTGCTTGAAGAAGATTTTAAGTAATTCAAACATTTCAGATAAAAAATGGATATGGGATCAATACGATCATACAGTGATGGGTGACACAATTCAAAAACCAGGAGGTGATGCTGGTGTTGTCAGAGTTCATGGGACCAATAAAGCGGTAGCAGCATCAGTAGACTCGTCCGCATTATATTGTTTCTCACATCCATTAACTGGAGGAAAACAAATAGTATGTGAAAGTTATAGAAATCTTATTTCGGTAGGTGCTAAACCTATTGCTATTACAAATTGTTTAAACTTTGGAAATCCAGAAAAAGAAAAGAATATGGGTGAATTTGTAGAATGTGTTGAAGGAATTACAGAAGCAAGTAAGTATCTAGATTTTCCAGTCGTATCTGGGAATGTATCATTTTATAACGAAACAAAAGATAAAGGCATAAAGCCTACACCGACAATTGGAGGTGTTGGACTAATCTCTGACTATCAACAAATGCTTACTATGGATTTTAAAACTGAAGGAAACTTAGTTTATGTAATTGGTAAAACTGATGGGCATTTAGATCAAAGTATTTTTGCAAGAGAGATTTTAAATGAAAAAAAAGGTCCACCACCGACTGTTAATTTATTTAATGAAAAAAACATTGGTGAGACTGTATTAGATTTATCTAGGAAAAATCTTATTGTGAGTTGCCATGATGTATCATTAGGTGGAATTTTAACAGCACTATCAAAAATGTGTATTAAAGGAAAAAAGGGGATAGAAATTAATTCACTTAAAGGTTTAACAAATAAATATGAATATTTCTTTGGTGAAGATCAGGCTCGTTATATTATCGAAATACCTAAAGCTAATTTGAAGAAAGTAAAAGAGATTTTAAACAAATATTCAGTACATTTTGATGATTTGGGAATAATAGATGGCAATTCCATTAAATATAATGATGATATCAATTTGCCTATTGAAGAATTAGCAGATGCACATAAATATTGGTTAAAGAAGTATATGGATAGCTAATGGCAATGGATTTAAAAGAAATTGAAAGCTTAATTAAAGAAGGATTACCTGACGCAAAAGTTGAAATTCAAGATTTAGCAGGTGATGGAAATCACTATTCTGCTACAGTGACATCATCTGAATTTTCAGGTAAAAGTAAAATAGAACAACATAAAATGGTATATAATTCTTTAAAAGGTAAAATGGGAAACGAGCTTCACGCTTTAGCAATTAAAACAAAGGAAATTTAAATGGAACAAGAAACAAATGATTTAATTAAAAGTGAAATTGAAAATAACGATGTATGTCTATTTATGAAAGGTACACCTGATGCACCTCAGTGTGGATTTTCAATGGCAACTTCAAATATTTTAAAAGTTCTTGAAGTAAATTTTAAAGGTGTAAATGTTTTAGCAGATCAAAAGTTAAGAGAAGGTATAAAAGTATTTAGTGATTGGCCAACCATTCCTCAATTATATGTTAAAAACGAGTTTATTGGTGGATGCGATATCGTAAAAGAAATGTATGAGAGTGGAGAACTTGCTAAACTCTTTGAGTCTAAAGGAATAAATTTTAAAACAAAGAACTGATCAAAATAACTTTCTAAAATTGATAGTTAAACTATTTAAAAAAGTATCCTTATCATTTCTATAATGATCTAAACTTAAATTTAAATCTACATCATTTTTTAAATTCATACTAAAACCTAGTGTAACTTGACCATGATAAGTATCCTGGTCAGCAATTGCATTAGCATAAATAGTTGATGCATCGTTAATGTAATAAGCCTCAGATAATGAATTAACGGTTGTACTTTTTCCAAATTCAAATTTTAATAATTGAGTTATTATTCCACTTTCTATTTCAACCGATTTTGAATAGTTATAGCCTAACGATAAAGTTGCACTTTTGACATTTTGATCATCATAAAAAACAGAGTCATCATCACCATTTTCTGTGTAGTCATCAAGCATAGTATATCCAAGATCTAACCTAGAGTAGTAGTTTGTATTTACTCCTTCAATAATATATTCCTTACTAGGTTCAAATAAATAAGTAAAACTTCCATAGATTTGTTTACCATCTCTTGTACCTTTGTTTTGTCCACCCTCTACTGATCTCGCTAGATTTACCTCCATCTCACCTAATCCAATAGCAGCCTCAATATAGGTCCTTTCTTTTAATTTTATGCTTCCATATCCAAGTATAGAAGTTGATGATGCATCCATGTTAGCTTCATTACTTCCAACCTGAGTTTTTTGCCAAGATTGACTTACTGCCATTCCAAAAGTTCTAGCAGCACTAATTTTCTTATCGATACCAAAAGTTAAACCATCGCTATGTATATCTTGTCCCAGATTTTCTCCTTTATGACCTATTCTTCCAAACGAAAGATTTCCTTCAGACCATGCGGCCCATTTTTTAGTCTCTTTTTTGGGTTTTAAGTATTTAATTGCTAGTGCATCGAATATTCTATCTGCAAATGGATCATTTAAATTCATGGCTAATTCTATGTTTTGATTAAAAGAATTATTTTGCATTGGTCTTATAAAGTTCATTCTACTATTAACTCTATTCATTGATTGAGACATTGAATTGATAGCAGCTGCAGATTGATTTTTAATCAGTGTTTTCACTGTTTTGTTAAAAATTCTTCCCTTTTTAGTAATAAAGTTAAGTGCAGTTTTGCTAGATATACCGGCGTATGAATTTCCGGCGGTATCATCAAACGCGGTTGCAGCTATTATCAAATAATATGAAGTATTAACTTTAAAATTTTTTATTGGATCAATAATAATTTTTGAAGTACCTGTACCTCTAACTCTATCGCTAGTTACAGCTATTGTTTCAAAAATGCTATCATCAGAACTTCTCTTAATTATTATATTCCCACTTTCAACATCTACATTTTCATCAAAGTTTAAAATTATATTTGATGAAACAGCTACATTGGCTGCATTATCTGCAGGAGTAGAAGAACTTAAAGTAGGATTTGCTGTATCAACTGTTGTAAAACTTAACGCAGTTGTACTTGAAATACCGGCATAAGAATTACTTGAACTGTCATCAAAAGCAGTACTATCAATTAAAACGTAATACTCGGTCGAACCATCAAAATCAGATGCTGGATTTATAGTAATTACTGTACCACTACTTCCACCTCCAATCATAAGTAATCCACTATTTCCAGTTACTTGATTGCTTGTAACACTAATGGTTTCAACAGTACTGTCATCTGAGGTTTTTTTAATTGTTATGTTGCCACTTTCAGTATCAACAGTTTCGCTAAAAGTAAGAACTATGTTCGCATCCACAGCAACATTAGTTGCATTATCAGCTGGACTAGACGAACTTAAAGTTGGCGCCGTTGTATCAACAGTTGTAAAACTTAATGCAGTTGTGCTTGAAATCCCTGCATATGAATTACTTGAACTATCATCAAAAGCTGTAGCATCAATTAAAACATAGTACTCTGTGGATCCAGCTAAATTTGATGATGGGTTTACGGTAATTTGCGTACCACCACTTCCACTTACTTGACCGCTTGTGACATCAATAGTTTCTATTGTACTATTGTCAGATGTTTTTTTTATAGTAATATTTCCACTCTCAACATCTACGTTTTCATCAAAATTAAGAACAATATTTGCATCAACTGCAATATTT
>CACBYV010000013.1 GCA_902543575.1 uncultured Pelagibacteraceae bacterium
TTGTCAACATTATTTTTTTATTTTTATTTTTTGTTTTGATTTTTATTGATATTAAAAATTCAATTAGGAATAATATAAATGTAAGAGGTTCTGTTGCAAACAGAAAATATATAATATCATTTGGACTTTTTACTTTAATTCCATCTTTACTGATTGCGATATTTTCTCTTTTTATTTTCTCTTTTGCTCTTGAAAAATATTTTGATAAAAAAATTACAACTGCTGTTAATAATTCTTATGAAATTGCAAAAAATTATGTTGATGAAAAAAGAAATAAAATTCAATCAGAAATAGTCTTGATCGCATTCGACCTAAACAAATATTATAATATTTATAAATCTGATCCAGAAAGATTTAAGGCATTCTTAAATACTCAAAATTTAATCAGAGATATTGATCAACTTTATTTAATTAATTCAGCTGGTGAATTAATTATTTCAGCAAATGATTTTAAATATATTAAGATTGAAGATAAGGCCATTCAAATGGTAAAATCCGATGATAGACCTCTAAAAATTATTAATGCTCCTGAAAATAGATCTGCAGCCGTAATAAGATTACAAAATTTCGAAGATACCTTTCTTTATGTTGTAAAAAGTCTAGATAAAAATATATCAAATTATCTATTAGAGTCAGAAGAGGCGGTAAATTTTTATTATACTGTTGAAAATCAAAGTTTAGGAATAAGAATATCCTTTGCAATTGTATATATATCTTTAGTAACACTTTTGTTATTTTTATCAATCACAATAGCAATCAGATTTTCATCGAGATTTTTTATATCAATAAATAACTTGATTACCGCATCTGAAAAAATTGGAGAGGGAAATTTGGATGCTAAAGTTCCAGAACTTAAAGCTGACAGAGAAATGGAATTATTAAATAAAAATTTTAATTCGATGATAGAAAAATTAAAAAATCAGCAAGATAAATTACTTTCAAATGAAAGACATGAAGCGTGGGAAACAGTTGCAAGAAAAATGGCTCATGAAATTAAAAATCCATTAACTCCAATTCAATTAACTATAGATAATCTTAATTCTAAATATTTACCTGATATAAGTGGTGAAAAAAAAATCAAATATCAAAATAATTTAAAAACTATTTTAAAGCAAATAAAACAAATTGAAAATTTAGTTAACGAATTTTCAGATTTTGCAAGAATGCCTAAACCACATTTTAAAAACAATGACTTAATTAAAGTCCTAGATGAAAATATTGATCTGTTAAAAAAAATTGATAATTCAATTAATTTTAAAATTAATAATAAAACTGGAAAAAAAGTTATAATTAACTTTGATAATGAACAATTTAATAGATTATTTTTTAATCTGATTAAAAATTCAATCGAGAGTATTAATGAAAAAGTTAAAAAAACCAATAATTCATTGAAAAATATAGATATAGAAATTAATCAAAGAAGAGACTATATAACTGTTAACTTAACAGATACAGGTGAAGGTTTTAGAGATAAAAAAACCAAAGATATTATAAAACCATATTATACAACTAAAGAAAAAGGTACTGGCTTAGGATTGTCTATAGTAGATAAAATAATTAATGACCATAACGGATCAATTAAATTTTTAAATACAAATAATGGTGCTAAAGTTCAAATAATAATTCCAAAGTAAATTATGACAACAGAAATATTAATTATCGATGATAATGCGGATATTAGAAATATTCTTGAAGAATTAATTAAAGATGCTGGTTACGAAACAAGATTAGCAGCAAATTTTAACCAAGGACTTTCAGAAATAGACAAAAAATTACCAGACGTAGCGATCATTGATGTAAAATTGGATAAAGGGGATAATGACGGTATTCAGTTATTAGAGCATATTAAGACTAAGAATACTGACTTACCTGTAATTATTATTTCAGGACATGCAAATATTGAAATGGCTGTAAATTCTCTTAAATCTGGAGCATTTGAGTTTATACAAAAACCTTTTGATAAAGAAAGATTATTAAATTTTGTAAAGAGAGCTGTAGAAAATATTAATTTAAAAAAAGAAAATAAGTCTTTATCAAATAAGTTATTCCATTCATTTGAAATTATTGGAAAGAGTGCAAATATTAGCTCTATAAAAGATCAGATACAAAAACTTTCACAATCCGAAAGTAGAGTTTTCATTAGTGGGCCTACCGGCTCTGGTAAAGAGTTAATATCGAGAAAAATTTACAAAAATTCTAAACGTTCTAAAGGTCCATTTATAATCATTAATGGTGCGTTGTTAGATTCAAAAAAATATGAGTTAGAACTTTTTGGAGAGGAAAAAAAAGATGGTTCAATTGTTTATGGAGCTTTGGAAAAGGCATCTGGAGGAGTATTATTAATTGATGAAGTGACCGAAATTCCATTAGAAACACAATCAAAAATATTAAGAGTTGTAATAGACCAAAAATTCAAAAGAATTAATAGCAATCACGATATAAAAGTTGATGTTAGAATTATTTGTACATCAAGCAAGCAAATTAAAAATGAAATAAAAAATGGTAATTTTCGCGAGGATTTATTTCACAGATTAAATGTATTTAATATAGAAATAGATTCATTAAATAAAAGAATAGAAGATATTCCGTTACTTGTTGACTATTTTATTGAAAATATTTGTAATACTTACAACTATAAAAAATTTAAAATCAAGGATGATAATTATCTTCTAAATTATGATTGGCCAGGAAATGTAAGAGAATTGCGAAATCTTATTGAGAGAATTGCTATACTTTCTCCAGGAAATGATGAAAAAAAAATATTGGATATTATTAAAGAATCTTTATCTAAATCATCAAACGAAACTTTTTCAGTTGCTGAGAATTTGTCTATACCATTAAGAGAAGCAAGAGAAAACTTTGAAAAAGAATATCTAATTTCTCAAATAAAAAAATTTGGTGGAAATATATCTAAAACAGCAAAATTTGTGGGTATGGAAAGATCCGCCCTTCACAGAAAGCTGAAATTATTAGGTGTTAAGGATCTAAATTAATGAATATTATTATTTGTGGAGCTGGTAGAGTTGGCTTTACTATTGCTAAATTGTTAACTGAACAAAACCATTCTATAACGGTAATCGATCAATCAAGTGAAGATATTCAAAAAATTAATGAATCTCTTGATGTAAAAGCAATAGTAGGAAAAGCAACTTCTCCAGAGATTTTAGATCGCGCTAACACAGCAGACGCCGATATGTTGATAGCAGTAACAAGAAATGATGAAATCAATATGCTCATATGTCAAATCGCATACTCGTTATTTAAAGTACCAAAAAAGATTGCCAGAATAAGGTCACAAGAATATTTAGATCCAAAATTTTCAACTCTTTTTAATAGAGAAAATTTACCAATAGATTATGTAATTTCACCTGAAATAGAAATTGCAAAATCATTACAAAGAAAATTAGAAGCCCCTGGAGCCTTAGATAATGTACCTTTTGCAGAAAACAAACTTAGATTGTTAGAAATTTTAATTGATGAAAAATGTCCAATTCATGAGATTAAATTAAAAGAGTTAACAAATAAATTCCCTAATTTAAATGCTTATATATTAGGAGTTATCAGGGAAGATGGTTTTAAAATATTAAAGAAAAACGATAAACTTCAACATAACGATAAAGCGTATGTAATTGTAAATTCAAATCAGATGAAGGAAACACTTAAAGTTTTTGGGCACAATGAAAAAATTGCAAACAAAATTCTTATTATAGGTGGGGGTAATATAGGTTTTAATCTTGCATCAAATATAGAAAAAAATTTTGATGAAGCTAGGGTGAAGATTATTGAAAAAGATAAAAATAGAGCAGAATTAATTGCAAATTTTTTAAATGACACAATTGTTATAAATGGAAATGGTTTAGATGAAGATGTATTAAATGAAGCTAATTTAGATGAGGTGGAAACAGTATTGGCTTTAACAAATGATGATGAAGACAATCTTATGGTTAGTGTACTGGTTGAAAAATTCTCAAAAAATAAAAGAACCATGGCTTTAGTAAATAAACCTAATTATTCGCTCCTCCAGTCATCTCTAAAGATTGATGATTTAATAGATCCAAGAATGAGTACAGTTTCAAGTATATTAAAACATGTTCACAAAGGAACAATAGAAAATGCTTACACAATTTTAAATGGTGAATATGAAGTTATCGAAGCAGATATTTTGGAGACATCAGAATTGGTTAATAAAGAATTAAAAACAGCAGATTTACCAGATGAAATTAGAGTTGGAGCAATACTAAGAAATAATAATTTTATGTTACCTTCATCTAAATATATTTTTCAAAAAGATGATACTGTTATATTATTAGCTAAGAGAGACCAATTACCTCTAGTAGAAAATTTGTTTAGAATTAGTTCAATATAATTAATGAATATATTTGGCTTAAGGTATTTTGGTATATTTTTTTTAATTATTAGTTTTTTCTCATTTTTTAATATTATTTATTCTTATTATTTTAATTTATTGAGTAATCTTGATAGTTATATTCTAACATTTATTTTAACCCTTATTAGTGGTATTTTTTTAATTGTATTCAAAAAATACAAATATGAGAAAATAAATTTATTTGAAAGAATTCTAATTGTTTTTATTGGTTATTTAATTTTACCTGTTTTAATCTCCATACCATATTATCTTAGTTTAGAAGATGTTGGACTAATTAATTGTTATTTTGAAGCTATATCTGGTTTTACATCCACAGGATTTACAATCTTTCAAGAAATAAAAGAATTAGACCAAACATTGATTTTATGGAGATCAAGTTCCCAATGGATAGGAGGTTTATATTTTTTATTTTCAATATTATTGCTTATTGATTTATTTGATGAAAATTTAAAAAGATCATTAACAAATTATATGTCTCTAAATTCTTCAGAGATATTCAAACAAGTATTTAAAATCATAATAATTTACATATCTATGACAATTTTAATATTTATAATGTTAAAGTTAGTTAATTTGAGATCTTACGATGCCTATAACTACTCTCTTACGATAATATCTTCTGGTGGTTTTTTACCTAATAACAATTTTGATATAACTTTTAGTTCAGACTTAAGTAAATTTATATTGTCTGTAACAATGTTATTTTCTTTTTTCAGTCTTTTTTTTATATTTAATTTAATTTTCTTTAAAAGAAAAAATATTAACTACTTAAGTGAAGATATTAATATTTTATTGTATTTATTAATAGTTATTGGTTTGTCTTTCATATTTTTTAATTATGAAAATAATTTTTTAAATATATTAGTATCTATAAGTAGTAGTGTTTCAAACATAGGTATATCTTTTGAAAATATTCCTAAAAATCTTGTTTTTGTGTTTCTATTATTAGTTATATTGGGTGGATCTTTTTTTTCTACTAGCTCTGGTTTAAGGGTTATAAAAGTAATAACTTTAATAAAGTTTTCAATTAATAATTTATTATCGCATTCAAAACCAAATCAAATTTATTCAAATAAATTATCTTTAAATAAAATTAGTGCTAATATAACTGACATAAATAAATATTTTTTTACTATAATAATTTTCATAATTTCATTATTTTTAATTTCAACATTACTAACAATCTCAAATTTAGATTTCGAGTCATCATTCAAATTAGGTATTCTAACAATAATGAATACTGTTAACTCAGAAATGTATGATTTAGCTAATTTAGATTTTTATAATTTTAATATTTTTGGCAAAATTTCATTAATTACATTTATGATAATCGGTAGAATTGAACTGTTATCAGTGATAATTTTGTTAAAAAAATTTCTTTTCAAAAATTAAATTAGTATTATAAAACAGATCTGTGCGCTCTTAGCTCAGCTGGATAGAGCAACGGTTTTCTAAACCGTAGGTCGAAGGTTCGAATCCTTCAGAGCGCGCCAAATCCAAATAATGTATAAATTTTGCGACTAATTTAATATTGATGAGTTTCATTGTTTCTGCTTTACTTGGACAATTCAAAAATTAATTTGAATTATTTGTTAACAAATAAATAAACAAGAGGAATAAATAATGTTTAAATTAGTAAAACGATTGACTTCAGTTGTTGCTATGTTTGCTGTTCTATTTACTTTTACAACAGAAACTATGGCTGCAAAAAAGTCAAAAACTCTTAAAAACACACAGAAAAAAGGATTTGTGAGATGTGGTGTTTCACAAGGTCTACCAGGATTTTCTAATGCTGATGCAGCAGGAAACTGGACTGGTGTTGACGTTGATGTATGTCGAGCGGTAGCTGCTGCAGTGCTAGGTGATGCAAGTAAAGTTAAATTTACTCCACTTAGTGCTAAAGAAAGATTTACTGCATTAACATCTAATGAGATAGATATTCTATCTAGAAATACTACTTGGACTCTTTCAAGGGATGCGGATATCGGTCTTACTTTCGTAGGAGTAAACTTCTATGATGGTCAAGGTTTTATGGTTAGAAAAAATTCAGGAATATCATCAGTTAATGATTTTAAAGCTGGTGTTTCTGCTTGTACTAACCTTGGAACTACTACAGAGCTTAATATGAGAGATTTCTTTAATTCAAAAGGAATTAAATATGAGCCAGTCACTTTTGAAAAAGCTGACGAAGTTGTAGCTGCATATGATGCTGGTAGATGTGATACATATACTACAGATAAATCTGGTTTAGCTGCTCAAAGAATTAAATTGAGCAACCCAGATGACCACATGGTATTACCTGAAACTATTTCAAAAGAGCCATTAGGCCCAGTTGTTAGACAAGGTGATTCTGTCTGGGAAGATATCGTAAGATGGTCACTAAACACTATGATCGAAGCTGAAGAGTATGGCGTAACATCAGCAAATGCTGATATGATGAAAACTTCAGATAATCCAGCTGTAAAAAGATTAGTTGGTGCTGAAGGTGAGTTAGGAGCTGCTCTAGGTTTAGATAATGAGTGGAGTCTAAGAATAATCAAGCAAGTTGGTAACTACGGTGAAAGCTATAAAAGAAATATAGCTGATACTGGAATTCTACCTGATAGAGGTCCAAATGAGTTATGGACAAAAGGTGGAATACTTTACGTACCACCAGCAAGATAATTCTTTTTAAAAAGAACATAAAGAGGGCTAGATTTTTCTAGCCCTTTTTTTTATAAATCATATTAACAGTGAATTTTAAGAAAATATTACCCCAGTTTCTTACGCTAGTAGTTGTTATTCTAGTATTTGGCTTCTTCTCTTATAACGCCCAAGTTAATATGGAAAATAGGGGTATAACATTTGGTTATGGTTTTTTAACTCAAGAATCTTCATTTGATGTTCAGTTTTCTTTGATAGAATATGATGGTTCACATTCTTATTTTAGAGCTTATCTTGTTGGTTTATTAAATACTATTCTAGTTTCAGTTATTGGAATTATTTTTGCGACGATAATTGGAGTTGTTGTTGGAATAGCCAGATTATCAAGCAATTATCTTATTGAACGAACTGCAGCAATATATGTTGAATTTTTTAGAAATATTCCTTTGTTACTTCAAATATTTTTTTGGTATTTTGCAGCTTTAAGAGCATTACCTTTACCAGAAAAAGCAGAACCCATGTTTGGAGTTTTCTTTTTAACAATTAAAGGTTTTTTTATTCCAGCTTTTATTTGGAATAATCTATATATTTTTATTTATTCAGTAATTGCAGCAATAATTGCAATATTTTTTGTAAGAGCATATGCTAAAAAAAAGCAAGAAAATCAAGGAACTCAAACTCCCGTTTTATTAATATCAATTGGTCTTTTAATTATTTTACCATTATTAAGTTTTTTACTAGGCGGGGTTGATGCATCAATCGAAATACCAGTTATTGAACAACTGTCAAAAACATCATTTACTTTTAAAGGAGGACTTAAATTACCTCCAGAATTAATTTCATTAGCATTAGCTTTATCTTTATATACTGCAACTTTTATAGCTGAATGTGTAAGAGCTGGTGTTCAGGGTGTTAGCAAAGGTCAAAAAGAAGCTGCAGCTTCAATTGGTTTAACTCCTAATCAAGTTCTTAAATTAGTCGTTATGCCTCAAGCATTGAGGATTATAATTCCTCCAACAACCAATCAATATTTAAATTTAACAAAGAATTCTTCACTTGCTGCTGCTATTGCATATCCAGACTTAGTACTTGTTTTTGCAGGAACAGCTTTGATGCAAACGGGAAGAGCGATTGAAATTGTTTCAATTACAATGTTAACTTATTTAACTTTAAGCATAACAATCTCAATATTTATGAATTGGTATAATAAAAAAATAGCAATTAAAGAAAAATAATGAATAAATTAAATTTTTTATCACCGGACAAAAGTAATCTTTACGCTTACTTGTATTCAGGTATTAGTTTATTATCACTTAGTATTTTAATTGTTTTCTTGAATTCTTTTTTCAGTTTAGATTTGACTAGCTTTCTACCAGGAACAATAAGTTACTTTTTGCCTCTAATAATTGGTTTTATTGGTTTGCATTTAATTAGAATTGAATATTCAGGTATAAAATTTTTAGACATTATTAACAAAAATATTAATACAAATAACTTTAATGCTCTTTTATCATTATTAATTATATTTGCTGTTATCAAATCGTTACCACCATTGTTAAGTTGGTTCATAATTGATGCAAATTTTGCTGGCGATTCAAAAGATGCATGTTCTGGATCTGGAGCATGCTGGGCTTATATAAAAACTTGGTTTAATAGATTTATGTATGGAATGTATCCAAATGCAGAACAGTGGAGAATAAATTTATCATTTATAGCTCTTGCTTTTCTTGGCGGAGTAGGTTTTTTTGCAACTGAAAAATTTAAAAAATATTTAACATTGTATTATGTTGTTGTTTATCCAGTAATTGCCTTTTTATTTATATTCTTTTTTATTTCAGGTGGTCCAATATTTTTTGATTTTTCATATGGAATTATTGCTGCAGTGATATCTATTGTGATAGGTTTTTTTATTCCATCGAAATTTAAGATGTATTATTTTTTAATAATACCAATCACGATTTATATATTATTAAAATATGTCTTTTTTTATGAAGAACTAATCGAATTAGGAAAGATACAAGCTTTCGAATGGGTTGAAACTGGGGCTTGGGGTGGATTATCATTAACTTTCATAGTTTCATTTTTCTGTTTAATATTCTGTTTTCCAGTAGGATTATTCCTATCTTTAGGGAGAAGATCTGATTTACCCATCATTAAATACATATCTATAGGATTTATAGAATTTTGGAGAGGGGTACCTTTAATCACAGTTTTATTTATGTCATCAGTAATGTTTCCAATGTTTTTACCAGAGGACATGTTTATTGATAAACTAGTAAGAGTTATAATTGCTATATCATTGTTTGAAGCCGCATATGTAGCAGAGGTAATTCGAGGTGGTTTACAGGCTTTACCTAGAGGGCAATATGATGCTGCAAAATCTTTAGGAATGGGTTATTGGAAAATGCATATATTTGTTATTTTACCACAAGCTCTCAAATTAGTTATACCAGGTATAGCAAATACATTCTTAGCGCTTGTGAAAGATACACCTTTAATATTTGTAGTGGGTCTTTTAGAAATAGTAGGAATGCTAAATTTAGCTAAAACAAATCCTGAATGGTTAGGTTTTGCAATGGAAGGCTATGTATTTGCTTCAATCGTATTTTTTATTATTTGCTATGCAATGAGTAAATATAGTTATAATTTAGAGCAAAAATATAAAACCGAGAGATAATGTCAGATAAAATAATTCAAATTAAAGAAATGAATAAATGGTTTGGAGATTTCCAGGTCTTAAAAAACATAAATTTAGACGTCGAAAAGAATAAAAAAATTGTTGTTTGTGGTCCCTCGGGTTCAGGTAAATCAACATTAATTAGATGTATTAATAGACTAGAGGAACATCAAGAAGGATCAATAGTAGTTGATGGAACTGAATTAACTGAAGAAACAAAAAATATAGAGCAAATTAGAGCTGAGGTTGGAATGGTATTTCAACAATTTAATTTATTTCCTCATTTATCAATATTAGATAATTGTACTCTTGCTCCTATTTGGGTAAAAAAAATGCCTAAAAAAGATGCTGAAGCATTAGCTTTAAAGCATTTAGAAAAAGTTCAGATTGCTGATCAAGCATATAAATACCCAGGCCAACTTTCTGGTGGTCAACAACAAAGATGTGCAATAGCTAGAGCATTATGTATGGAGCCAAAAATAATGCTTTTTGATGAACCAACATCAGCACTAGATCCTGAAATGATTAAAGAAGTTTTAGATGCAATGGTTAATTTAGCTAAGGCTGGTATGACTATGATTGTTGTAACACATGAGATGGGGTTTGCAAAAGAAGTTGCAGATGAAGTTATTTTTATGGATGAAGGTATGATTGTAGAACAGGCAGAAACAAAAGAGTTTTTTGCTAACCCAAAAAGCGATAGAACAAAGCTTTTTTTAAGCCAAATATTATAAAAATTATAACTAAATTGCTAAAAAGTCGCTTGACAGCTTTATAAAATCTTAAAAATTATTATTCTTTTTAAAATTATTTTACTTGAAATAACTTTTTGATTTCTATTAACTCGACTTATTATTTTAATTAAAGAGGGGTCTTTGATGGAAGAAAATTTCAATAAACATCTAGGTAATAAATTAAAACTTAGACGTTTGGCTTTAGGTTTAACACAAACAAAAGTCGCAAAAGCAATAAATGTTACATTTCAACAAATACAAAAATATGAAAAAGGAACAAATGGCGTAAGTTCGATTAGATTATTACAACTATCTAACTATCTTAAAGTGCCAATAAATTATTTTTTTGAAGATTTTTCAGAATATTTGATAAACTTAGAAAAATCTAAAGAAGGTCACATGAACGTAAACTATAATTTCTTAGTAAAAGTTTATTCCGAACTTACTCAAGATCAAAAAATTAAGTTTACTAAAAACATACAAATCAACCAGGTAAATATTTCTAAAACAGGATAAATTAATTTTAATTGGCTCCTCGGGCAGGACTCGAACCTGCGACCAATTGATTAACAGTCAACTGCTCTACCAACTGAGCTACCGAGGAATGTAAAATCACAACTTACTTTTTTTTTATATTATCTCAACAAAAATATATTGTGGAGGCAACGCCCGGAATCGAACCGGGATACAAGGATTTGCAATCCTCTGCGTAACCATTCCGCCACGTTGCCATGAATTAAATATTCAATGAAGTCATATATAATTAATTTTATAATTTAGTCTATAAATTTAACGGATAATTTCATTGTTGTTTATTGATATGATTAATTTATAAAATAATTATCCATGAGTTCAGACAAATATATTCACGAAAATGTTGAAAATAAGATTTATTCTTATTGGGAAGAAAAAAATTTATTTAAACCAAAATCTAATAAAAAACAATTTTCGATAGTCATCCCACCACCAAATGTAACAGGTAGTCTTCATATGGGTCATGCACTAAATAATTCTATTCAAGACTTATTAACTCGTTATCATCGGATGAATAATTTTGAAACTTTATGGCAACCTGGAACAGATCATGCAGGTATTGCTACACAAGCATTAGTGGAAAAAAAACTTAAATCTGAAGGTATAGATAAAAATGATTTAGGGAGAGAAAAGTTTATTGAAAAAGTTTGGGAATGGAAAGGTCAATATGGTGACATAATAATTAATCAATTAAAAAAATTAGGCTGTTCTTGTGATTGGTCTAGAAATGCCTTTACCATGGACGATAATCTATCAAAATCTGTATTAAAAGTTTTTGTTGAAATGTACAAAAATGGATTAATTTACAAATCAAAAAAATTAGTAAATTGGGACACTGTATTAAAAACAGCAATATCAGATTTAGAAGTAGACCAAAGAGAGGTTAATTCAAAATTATACCACATCAATTATCCAATAGAAGGGACAGATAAATTTATAACAATTGCAACTACTAGACCAGAAACCATGTTAGGAGATACAGCGGTTGCAGTTAATCCATCAGATGAAAGATTTAAATCATTAGTAAATAAAAATGTAATAGTTCCAATAGTTGATAGAAAAATAAAAATTATAGAAGATGATTATGCAGATCCTGAACAAGGTACTGGAGCTGTTAAGATAACACCTGCACATGATTTCAATGATTATGAAGTGGGCGAGAGAAATAATTTAGAAGTCATAAATGTTTTTACACCAGATGGAAAAATTAATGAAAATGCACCTGATAATTACATTGGGCTTGATAGATTTGAAGCTAGAAAAAGAATTTTAAAAGAACTAACTGATAAAAACTTATTTGTTAAAGAAGAAAAAATTAAAAATAAAGTTCCATATGGTGACAGATCTAATTCAATAATTGAACCTTATTTAACTGAACAGTGGTTTGCAGATGCTAAGAAACTTTCAATAAAAGCAAAAGAAATAGTAAATAATAAAACAACTAATTTTTTTCCAGTTAATTGGACAAAAACATATTTTCAATGGATGGATAATATAGAACCATGGTGTATTTCAAGACAGCTTTGGTGGGGTCATCAAATACCTGCATGGTATGGACCTGATGGAGAAATATTTGTAGATGAAACAGAAGAAGGTGCAAATAAATTAGCTAAAGAACACTATAAAAAAGATGTTGAATTAATTAGAGATCCAGATGTTCTTGATACATGGTTTTCATCTGGTTTATGGCCTTTTGCAACATTAGGATGGCCAGAAAAAAATGAATATTTAGAAAAATTTTATCCAACCTCAGTATTAGTAACAGGATTTGATATTATTTTCTTTTGGGTTGCAAGAATGATTATGTTTGGAATGGAATTTCAAAATAAAGAACCATTTAAAAATATTTATGTTCATGCATTAGTTAGAGATGAAAAAGGTCAAAAAATGTCAAAGTCTAAAGGCAATGTAATTGATCCATTAGAATTAATAGAAAAATATAGTGCTGATGCTTTAAGATTTACACTTTTGTCAATGGCATCTCCTGGACGAGATGTAAAATTATCAGAGGATAGAGTTAAAGGTTATAGAAATTTTTTAAATAAAATATGGAACGCTAACAATTTTTTAATTCAAAATGATTGTAAATTTGAAAATATAGAAACGCCCAATGATTTAAACCTAAATATTAATAAATGGATTTTTGTTGAATTCACTAACACTAATGAAAAGATTAAAAAATCAATAGATAGTTATCGATTTGATGAGGCTGCAAGAATTGCATATCAATTCGTATGGCATTCGTTCTGCGATTGGTACTTAGAATTATCTAAAACTGTTTTTTATTCAGAAAAAAATGAAAATATCGAAGAAACAAGAAATGTAGCTAGCTTCATATTTACTCAAATTCTAGTTATTTTACACCCATTCATACCTTTTCTAACCGAGGAAATATGGTTGAAAAATAAATTGGATAAAGATGGAAAAGACTTTCTTATGTTAAAAAACTGGTCTGAAGCAATTTCTAATAAAGATAAAGACTCTGATGAAGTAAATGAAATAATTGAATTTGTTTCATCTATAAGGTCATTTAAGAATGAGATAGAAATAAGCCCTGGATCATTTGTTAAAATACTAGTGAATAAAATAAATCCCGAAATTAAGAAATTTATTGAAAATAACTCTAATACATTAAAAAAAATTGGCAGAATTAATGAATTTGTAACTGAAGATATTAAAAAACCTTCAGCAAACTTGGTCATTAAAGGTGAAATATTTAAAATTTACTTTGATGAAGATGTAGATTTGTCAAAAATTAAAGAAACATTATTAAATAAAAAGAATAAAATTGAGAAAGAGATGGAAAAAATTAATACAAGGCTAAATAATAAAAGTTTTATTGAAAGAGCTCCAAATGATATTGTTGAGCAAGAAAAGTCTAACTTTATTAATTTAGAAAAAGATGTTAATAAATTAAATTATACTTTAGAAAGTCTATAATGCGGAAATTTAATAAAAAAAAACTACCAAGCAGATATACAACTGTAGGTGCAGATAGAGCACCACAAAGATCCTTTTATTATGCAATGGATTTAACGGAAAAAGATGTAGCAAAACCTTTTGTAGGTGTTGTTTCAACATGGAATGAGGCTGCACCATGCAACATTAATTTGATGAAACAAGCCCAATTTGTAAAACAAGGTGTAAATGCATCAGGAGGAACTCCTAGAGAATTTTGTACAATAACGGTTACTGATGGTATCGCTATGGGTCATGAAGGAATGAAATCTTCTCTAATTTCAAGAGATGTAATAGCAGATTCTACTGAATTAACTGTAAGAGGTCATTGTTATGATGCTTTAGTTGGTTTAGCAGGATGTGATAAATCTTTACCAGGTTTAATGATGTCTATGGTGAGATTAAATATTCCAAGTGTATTTATTTATGGTGGTTCAATACTTCCAGGTAGATTTGAAGGTAAGGATGTAACTGTTGTTGATGTTTTTGAAGGTGTTGGAAAATATACATCAAAAAAAATGACAGCTCATGCCCTTAGAAAATTAGAATTAAAAGCTTGTCCAAGTGCAGGCGCTTGTGGGGGTCAATTTACTGCAAACACGATGGCATGCGTTTCAGAAGCTATTGGATTAGCTCTACCTTATTCAGCAGGAACTCCTGCACCTTATAAAGAAAGACATAAGTATGCGATTAATAGTGGTAAAGCTGTAATGAAACTTTTAGAAAAAAATATTAGACCTAGAGATATTGTTACAAGAAAAGCATTAGAAAATGCTGCTACAGTTGTTGCTGCAACAGGAGGATCTACTAATGCTGGTTTACATTTACCAGCAATTGCAAATGAAATTGGAATTAAATTTGATTTAATGGATGTTGCAAAAATTTTTAAAAGAACTCCTTATCTTGCTGATTTAAAACCTGGTGGAAAATATGTTGCAAAAGATATGTGGGAAGCAGGTGGGGTTCCAATGCTTTTAAAAACTCTTTACGACGGTGGATATATTCATGGAGATTGTATGACCGTTACAGGAAAGACAATGAAAGAGAATTTAAAAAATGTGAAATTTAATCCAAAACAAAAAGTAATGAGAAGTTATAAAAATCCAATCACGCCAACCGGTGGTGTTGTTGGATTAAGAGGTAATTTAGCACCAGAAGGTGGAATTGTTAAAATTGCAGGTTTGAAAAAATTACAATTTACTGGAAGAGCAAGATGTTTTGACTCTGAGGAAAAAGCTTACAAGGCTGTAAAAGAAAGAAAATACAAAGACGGAGATATAATTATAATTAGATACGAAGGTCCAAAGGGTGGTCCAGGAATGAGAGAAATGTTGCAGACAACAGCTGCAATTTATGGACAAGGAAAAGGGGAGAAAGTAGCCCTTATAACGGACGGTAGGTTCTCTGGGGCTACCAGAGGCTTCTGTATCGGTCATGTGGGTCCTGAGGCCTCTATAGGCGGCCCAATAGCCCTTTTAAAGAACGGGGATATAATTGATATAGATGCAAAAAAGGGAACTATTAACGTTAGACTAAGTAAAAAAGAGCTTAGTTTGAGAAAAAAGAAATGGAAGCAGAGAAAAATGAATTTTGGTAATGGAACTCTTTGGAAATATGCTCAAACAGTAGGTCCAGCTTATCTAGGAGCACCTACTCATCCAGGTGGTAAAAACGAGGTTAAAACTTACGCAGATATTTGATGAAAATTAGACCTGTAATACTTTGTGGTGGTGCAGGAACACGCCTTTGGCCCAATTTAAAAAATACTCAAGCAAAACAATTTATTGATTTTGGCGGTTGGAATTTATTACAAAAAGCTTTTGAACGAATAAATAATAATTCTTACGATTTCCCAATTATCAGTACAAATCTTAAATATTTAAAAGATGTTAAGAAAACATTAAAAAAATCTAAAATTAAAAAATATAAAATTATATTAGAACCAGCCAAAAAAAACACAGCACCAGCAATTTTAGTAAGTGCTTTAATTAAAGAAATTCCATCTGATCAGCCAATAATGTTTTTTACATCAGATCATTTGATTGAAAATCCAAGTATTTTAACAAGATCTTTAAAAACTAATGTTAAAAATTTAAGTGATGAAAATATATTTATATTTGGGATTAAACCAACTAGACCATCCAATGAATACGGATATTTAAAAACTAAAAGTATTAATAAGTTAAATAAAGTTACTAAATTTATTGAAAAACCAACAGAGCAAAAAGCCAAAAAGATAATTAAATCTGGAGGCTATTGGAACTCTGGTATGTTTTACTTAAAAAAATCATCAATAATCAATAACTTTAAAAAATATCAGCCTAGTATTTATAAAGCATGTCTAAAATCTTTAGAAAAATCTAAGGTTAAAAATAATACATATTTTTTAAATAAAAAATTCTTTGATAAATGTAAGGAAATTTCTTTTGATTATGCAATTCTTGAAAAATCAAAAGATATAAATGCAATAAAACTTAGTATTCAATGGTCAGATCTTGGTAATTGGTTTGAAATATCAAAAATATATAAAAAAAATAAAAATAAATACTTTAAGAAAAAAAATGTTTTTCATAGACCATGGGGCAGATATACAAACTTATATGAAGGTAAAAACTTTTTGGTAAAGGAATTAGTAGTTAATTCTAATTCTAAATTAAGCTTACAAAAGCATTTTCATCGATCTGAATATTGGACCATTACTGATGGAAAACCTCTAATTACATTAAACAAGAAAAATTTCTTAAAAAAACCAGGAGAAAAAATATTCATACCAAGAGAAGCAATTCATCGAATAGAAAATAAATTTAAGAAAAAAGTAAAAATTATTGAAATACAAACTGGACCTATTTTAAAAGAGACAGATATAGTTAGATATCAAGATATTTACGGTAGAGTTAATTAATACTCTTTATGGATACATTGGTATTTTCTGTCGTTTTATTGGCAGCACTACTTCATGCCACTTGGAATGGCATGGTCAAAAAGCACTCGGATAAAGCAGTTGCTCTAGCAGGTATAATTTTAGGTCATATACCTTTTTCAATTGTTGCAATCATTTTATTACCTGCACCCTCAATAGATAGTATTCCTTATATCTTCGCAAGTATTGTTGTACACATCGGTTATCAATGGTTCTTACTTAAATCATATGAAATCGGAGATTTGACAAAAGTCTACCCTATAGCAAGAGGCACGGGACCTTTATTTGTAACTGTAATTTCAATTTTATTGTTAGGAGTAGTGTTAAATAAATTAATACTCATCTCTATTTTCTTAATATGTTTTGGAATTTTCTTTCTTGGTATTTCTGATTATAAAAACAGTAGTTTAAATGTAATTAAATTTTCCATTATTACAGGTTTGTTTATTGGATCATACTCACTTATCGATGGATATGGAGCAAGAGCGAGTAATTCTGCAATATCTTTTGTCAGCTGGTCTTTCATATTAAACGCTATGATTTTCCCATTTATTCTTAGTTTGAGAGGTCAAAAGGATATTATTAAAAGGGTTTATAGAGACGGTAAAATGATATTTTTTTATGGTGTAACATTATCATATGCTAGTTATGCCTTGGCTGTATGGGCATTTACAAAAGCTCCAATACCTGTTGTTACATCCTTAAGAGAAACAAGTATTCTATTATCAATATTTATTGGATATTTTTTATTAAAAGAAAGTATCAATTTAAAAAAAATCATATCAATTTTATTTATTTTAATAGGTGTGATTGGGATTAAATTATTTTAATTAAATTGTAACAATCTATAAATATTTTTGTCATTAAAGTTTATTAAAAATAATTAACAAAGATTTTAAATAATAAAACATCTTCATTTCCTCTTTGTTTAAAATTTTGTTGATTAACTACCTTCCCCCTTTTTGTTATAAAAAAGGGGAGGGACAATTTTTATACATTAATTATTTACAGACGCAGGACTCTCACTGGTTTTCTTTTTAGCTAATTTTTTTGCTTTTTTTTCGGCAACTTTTTTTTCAATACCTGCAATTTTTATATTAATTTTAGCTAG
>CACBYV010000014.1 GCA_902543575.1 uncultured Pelagibacteraceae bacterium
AGTTCGTAAGAAATAAACCGCACTGTAATATTGGAACTATAGGTCATGTTGATCATGGTAAAACAACATTAACTGCTGCGATCACAAAAGTATTAGCAGAGTCTGGCGGTGCGCAATTTACTGCTTATGATCAAATTGATAAAGCTCCTGAAGAAAAAGAAAGAGGAATTACAATTTCAACTGCTCACGTAGAGTATGAAACTGAAAAAAGACACTATGCGCACGTCGATTGTCCAGGTCATGCCGACTATGTAAAAAATATGATAACAGGTGCTGCACAAATGGATGGTGCAATTTTAGTAGTTAATGCAGCTGATGGTCCAATGCCCCAAACTAGAGAGCATATTCTTTTAGCAAGACAAGTTGGTGTACCAGCTATAGTTGTTTATTTAAATAAAGTTGATCAAGTAGATGATAAAGAAATGATAGAACTTGTTGAAGAAGAAATTAAAGATTTATTAACATCATATAAATTTCCAGGCGATAAAACTCCTATTATCAAAGGTTCTGCATTAGCGGCCGTTGAAGGTAGAGATGATGAAATTGGAAAAAATTCTATCATGGAGTTAATGAAATCTGTAGATGAATTTATACCACAACCAGATAGACCAAAAGATAAAGATTTCTTGATGCCAGTTGAAGATGTATTCTCAATTTCTGGAAGAGGTACAGTTGTAACAGGAAGAGTAGAGTCCGGAGTAATCAAAACTGGAGATGAAATAGAAATTGTTGGAATAAGAGAAACTAAAAAAACAGTTTGTACAGGTGTAGAAATGTTTAGAAAACTTTTAGACTCGGGTGAAGCAGGAGATAACATAGGTGCTCTTTTAAGAGGTGTTGAGAGAACAGATGTTGAGAGAGGGCAAGTATTATGTAAGCCTGGTTCAATCACTCCTCATACTAAATTTGAAGCTCAGGCTTATGTATTGAAAAAAGAAGAAGGTGGAAGACATACACCTTTTTTTACTAAATACAGACCACAATTTTATTTCAGAACAACAGATGTGACAGGTGAAGTAGAATTGCCAGCTGGAACAGAAATGGTGATGCCAGGTGATGATGCTAAATTTACAGTTAAATTAATTACACCAATTGCGATGGCAGAAAAGTTAAATTTTGCTATTCGAGAAGGTGGAAGAACAGTAGGAGCTGGAGTAGTAACTAAAATTATAGAGTAAACTCCATAGGAGTGTAGCTCAATTGGTAGAGCGCCGGTCTCCAAAACCGGAGGTTGGGGGTTCGATTCCCTCCGCTCCTGCCATACTAAAATTATGAAGAACCCGTTAAAATTTATACAAGATGTAAAGCAAGAAGCTTTTAAAGTTACTTGGCCAACAGGAAAAGAGGTAATCCAAGGATCATTAATGGTTGTTGCTATGGCTATTGTAGCAGCTTTATTTTTTCTTTTATTAGATCAAGTTCTTCAATTTTTTTTAGAGTTAGTTTTAAAGGTTAATCTGTAATGAAAAATTGGTATATTGTACAATCTCACTCTAGCTTTGAAAATAAAGTTGCTCAAGAGATAAAAGATGAAGCCACTAAAGCTAATCTCTCAGATAAAATTGAGGAAATAATTGTTCCAACTCATGATATTACTGAGGTTAAAAGAGGTAAAAGAGTTCAAAGGAAGAAAAAATACTTTCCAGGATATGTATTGTTAAAGAGTGAAATGGATAACACAATATATCACATGATTAAAAATCTTAAAAAAGTAAGTGGATTTTTAGGAACAAAGGGAACACCAATTCCTGTTTCTGAAAAAGAAATTGAAAAAATACTTGGTCAAATTAAAGATGGCGTTGTACAGCCTAAATCAGGAGTTGAATATAACGTAGGTGAAAAGGTTCAAGTTATAGATGGGCCTTTTGCTTCATTTAGCGGTTTAGTTGAAGATATTGATGAAGATAAATTGAGATTAAAAGTATCAGTATCTATATTCGGAAGACCAACACCTGTAGATTTAGAATATAGTCAGGTAGAAAAGGCAAGCTAATGGCAAAAAAAGAAATAAGCGGATATATAAAATTACAAATTAATGGTGGTCAGGCAAATCCAGCTCCTCCTGTGGGTCCTGCTCTAGGTCAAAGAGGGATTAATATAATGGACTTTTGCAAAGCTTTTAATGAAAAAACAAAATCTTTTGCAGGCAAACCTGTCCCAGTAATAATTACGGTATATAAAGACAAAAAATTTGACTTTATAATTAAATCACCACCAGCGTCTCATTTTATTAAAGAGGCTGTAAAACTAAAAAGTGGTTCAAAAGAACCTGGTAGAAATATTGTAGCTAAAATTTCAAAGAAACAGTTAAAAGAAATAGCTGAAAAAAAAATGGCAGATTTAAATGCCCATGATGTTGATGAAGCTGCAAAAATTATTGCTGGATCTGCAAGATCCATGGGTATTGAGGTAGTAGAATAATGTCATCAAAAAGATATAAAAAATTGCCTGAAAAAACTAGAGATTTGCAATCCGAAGCAGTGGAAAAATTAATTCCTATTTTAAAACAGAATTGTACAACGAAATTTGATGAGTCTTTAGATCTAAGTTTACAAATTAATAATAAACAAAAGAAAAATGAGATCAATATAAGAACAGTTATTAATTTACCAGGTGGTAGTTCAAAAAATGTAAAAGTTGGCGTTGTTTGTGAAGAGAATAAATCTCAAGAAGCAAAAGATGCTGGAGCCGAAATTGTTGGTGGTGATGAAATTATAGAAGAAATAAAGTCAGGAAACATAAATTTTGAAAAATTAATATGTACTCCCGGTATGATGATTAAACTCTCAAAATTAGGAAAAGTTCTTGGTCCTAAAGGTTTAATGCCTAATCCAAAATTGGGATCTGTAACTAATGATATAAAAAAAGCTGTGACTGATGCAAAATCTGGCCAAGTAGAGATAAGAAATGATAAAGATGGAAATATAGGCTTAAGCATAGGAAATAAATCTTTTGCAGATGAAAAGTTAATAATGAATTTTAATGCAGTAATTGATGCATTAGATAAGGAAAAAACAAATAATACAATTAAGGGAGATTTGATTAAACAAGCATTCTTAACTTCAACGATGGGTGTTTCATACAAAATCAAATTAGGTAAGAGTATATAGTTATGATGAATAAGGAACAAAAAAAACAGTACATATCTGACATGACAAATCAGTTCGAAAAGTCTGATGCTGTAATTGTTACTCATTATCAAGGTTTAACGATGAATCAGCTTGATGATTTAAGAGCTAAAATGAGAGAACATGGCATAAAATTTAAAATTACAAATAATAGAATAACAAAATTGGCTCTAGAAAAAACAAGATGCAAAGATCTTTCAAACTTGTTTTCAGGTCCTACAGCTGTAGCTATGTCTGAAGACGCAATAACTTCTGCAAAAATATTAACAAATTTCTCAAAAGAAAATGAAAATTTAAAGATTCTAGGTGGAATCATGGGTTCTGATATTTTAGACGTTGCTGGCGTCAAAAATGTAGCTACTTTGCCATCATTGGATGAGGCTAGGGCTAAAATAGTGGGAATATTAAGGTCTCCAGCACAAAAAATAGCAAGTATTTTACTTGCGCCGGCGTCAAAAATCGCTATTTTAGCGCTCGAAAAATCAAAAAAATAACCAGGGACAAGATTTAATATGGCTGACTTAAATAAAATTATAGATGACTTATCAAGTTTAACTGTTGTAGAGGCAGCTGAACTTTCAAAACAACTTGAGGAAAAATGGGGAGTGACTGCAGCAGCAGCTGTAGCAGCAGCACCTGTAGCAGCAGGCGGAGCAGCACCAGTGGAAGAGAAAGATGAATTTACAATCATGCTTACTGCAGCTGGAGACAAAAAAATTAACGTAATTAAAGAAGTAAGAGCTATTACAGCTTTGGGTCTTAAAGAAGCAAAAGATTTAGTTGAAGGTGCACCAAAAGAAGTCAAAACAGGTGTTAACAAAAAAGAAGCAGAAGAGATTAAGCAAAAACTCGAAGCAGCTGGCGCAAAAGTAGAACTAAAATAAATTAGATAGGATTTTTTACTGGTTAGTATTTTAATCAGTAGTTAAGATGCAATTATCTTTTACAGAAAAAAAAAATATTAGAAAGAGTTTTGGTAAGCTTAAAGAAAGTTTATCAATACCTAATCTTATAGAAGTTCAAAAAAACTCTTACAAAGAACTAACAGAATTTAAGCAAGACGTAGAGCAGCATCTTGTAAAAGGTTTTGATAGAGTTTTTAAAAGTATTTTTCCAATAGAAGACCTAAATGATAAAGCCACTTTAGAATATGTTTCATACAAACTTGAAAAACCAAAATTTGATGTCGAAGAATGTATAGCAAGAGGTTTAACATATTCTGCTGCTCTTAAATGCACACTTAGATTGGTTGTATACGAAATTGATCAGGAAAATAATACTAAAGATATTTTATCAGCTAAAGAGCAAGAAGTTTATATGGGAGAAGTTCCCATGATGACAAACAGTGGTACTTTTATAACAAATGGTGTTCAAAGAGTAGTAGTTAATCAAATGCATAGAAGTCCAGGTGTGTTTTTTGATCATGACAAAGGTAAGTCTCATGCAAGTGGTAAATTATTATTTAATTGTCGAGTTATTCCTAATAGAGGATCTTGGTTAGATTTTGAGTTTGATGTTAAAGACTTATTATATTTTAGGATTGATAGAAAAAAGAAAATATTAGTATCTACTTTGCTTCAGGCACTCGGTTTTTCAAAGAATGATATTGTTGATGAATTTTACCAAAAAGAAACATTAACCTATGATAAAAACTTGAATAAATGGAAAACAAAGTTTGATCCAGAAAACTACAAAGCTAAAAATTTTTCTGAAGAAGTTATAGATGCTAAAAATAACAAAGTTGTTGTTAAACTAGGAGAAAAAATAAATTTTTTAACTGCTAAAAAACTCTCAAATGAAGGTTTAAAAGAAATTTTTGTATCCAGCCAATCTCTTTTCGGTAAGTTTTTACACAGAGATTTAACAGTTGGTGAAGATATCTTTAAAATTGGAACGGAATTAAATGAGACTATAATTAATAAAATTATAGAAGCAAACATTAAAACCATAGACATATCAAGAACAAATTCAATTAGTAAAGGACCTTATTTGTTAATAAGTCTTTTTAACGACAAAAATGAAAATAAAAATGATGCAATCACGGAAATATATAAAGTTTTAAGACCTGGTGAGCCTCCGACAATTGAAATAGCTACTCAAATATTTAATAACTTATTCTTTAGTTCAGACAGATACGATTTATCTGATGTTGGAAGAGTAAAGATGAACTCGAGATTAGAACTTAATTGTTCTGATAAAATTACAATTTTAAGAAATGACGATATACTTGCAATTATTCAAAAAATGCTAGACCTTAGAGATGGAAAAGATGAAGTTGACGATATTGATCATTTGGGTAACAGAAGAGTACGATCAGTAGGTGAACTGGTCGAAAATCAAGCTCGTATTGGTGTCTATAGAATGGAAAGAGCTATAAAAGAAAAAATGACAACTTTAGATGTAGAGTCCGCTATGCCACAAGATTTAATAAATGCAAAACCTTTGACGATTTCTTTAAAAGATTTCTTTGCAACCTCTCAATTGTCTCAATTTATGGATCAAACGAATCCATTATCAGAAATTACTCATAAAAGAAGAGTTTCTGCTTTAGGCCCAGGTGGTTTAACAAGAGAGAGAGCTGGATTTGAGGTTAGAGATGTTCATCCAACACATTATGGAAGAATTTGCCCTATAGAGACACCTGAGGGACCAAACATTGGGTTAATAAACAGTTTGTCTACTTACTCTAAGATAAATAAATATGGCTTTATCGAAAGTCCTTATAAAAAAGTAAAGGATGGTGTAGTACAAAATAATATTGAATATCTATCAGCTATGGAGGAGACTAAATTTACAATCGCTCAAGCTAATTCTCTAATAGATAAAAATGGCAAATTTACTGAAGAATTAGTTTCATGTAGGCAAAATTTGAATTTCATTTTAGCTAAACCAGATAACATAGATTATATCGATGTATCTCCAAAGCAACTTGTGTCAGTTGCAGCATCTTTAATTCCATTTTTAGAAAATGATGATGCAAATAGAGCATTAATGGGCTCTAACATGATGAGACAAGCTGTTCCGCTATTAAAACCAGAGGCTCCACTTGTTGGGACGGGAATTGAGAGTGACGTAGCTCTCGATTCAGGAGTGACAATAGTTGCAAGACGAGATGGAGTTGTTGATAAAATTGATGGGAAAAGAATAGTAATTAAAGCATCTGGCGAAAAAGATTTCTCTAAATCTGGTGTTGACATTTATAACTTACAAAAATTTAAAAGATCTAACCAAAATACCTGTATTAATCAAAAACCATTAGTGCGTGTTGGAGATAAGGTTAAATCTGGAGACATAATAGCTGATGGCCCATCTACTAAAGTTGGAGAACTAGCGCTTGGTAAAAATGTTACAGTGGCTTTCATGCCTTGGCAAGGATACAATTTTGAGGACTCAATATTGATTTCAGAAAGATGTGTTACGGACGATGTATTTACATCTATTCATATAGAGGAATATGAAGTAATGGCAAGAGACACTAAATTAGGTGAAGAAGACATTACAAGAGACATTCCGAATGTTAATGAAGAATCTTTAAAGAACTTAGATGAGTCAGGTATAGTTTACATCGGGGCTGAAGTAAAACCCGGAGATATTTTGGTTGGAAAAGTAACACCTAAAGGTGATACGGCATCAGGTCCTGAGGAAAAATTGTTAAGATCAATATTTGGTGAAAAAGCAATTGATGTAACAGATACTTCACTAAAAATGCCAAGTGGAAGTGGTGGTATTGTAGTAGACGTAAGAGTGTTCAATAGACATGGTATCGAGAAAGATGAGAGATCAATAACTATTGAAAGAGCAGAGATAGAGAGCGTTCAAGAAGATAAAAAAGTTGAAGAGGAGATACTTGAAAGAAGTATTAAACAAAGGCTTTCTTCTATATTAAACGGGACAAGAATAAATAAGAAGATTAAAGATGTAGAAGCGAATAGCGTACTATCAGAAGATATAATTAACAATATACCTATATCTGAGTTATTTAAAATATCTATCGAAAATCAAGCAAAATACTCTTCATTGTCTCAAATAAAAGATCAATACAATAGTGCAAAACAAGATATTCAAGACAGATTTGAAGATAAAGTTTTAAAAATAAGACAAGGAGACGATTTATTACCTAGTGTTATGAAAATGGTAAAAGTTTTTGTGGCGATAAAGAGAAGATTAAGACCAGGTGATAAAATGTCAGGAAGACATGGTAATAAAGGTGTTGTAAGTAAAATAGTTCCAGTTGAAGACATGCCTTATAGAGAAAATGGAAAACCAGTTGATATAGTCCTTAATCCATTGGGAGTTCCAAGTAGGATGAACGTCGGTCAAATATTAGAGACACATTTAGGATGGTCTTGTACAGAGTTAGGTGAGAAGTTAAATCAGTTAGTAAATGAAAACCAAAAGAAGATTGAAAAGACAGAGAAGATTAAATCATTTTTGAAAAATGTATATGGTAAAGAAATATACGATGAAGATATTGAAAAACTAAATCAATATGAATTTGAGGATTTATGTTCAAATATAAGACACGGTGTTCCTATAGCCACACCAGTTTTTGATGGCGCTAAAGAAAACGATGTTACCAAAATGTTAGAATTAGCTGGATTACCTAACTCAGGTCAAACTACACTTTGGGATGGAAGAACAGGAGAGAAATTTGACAGACCCGTTACAGTTGGAACAATTTATATGTTAAAACTCCATCATTTAGTTGAAGATAAAATACATGCAAGATCTACTGGACCTTACAGTTTAGTAACTCAACAGCCTCTTGGGGGTAAAGCACAATTAGGAGGTCAGCGATTTGGTGAAATGGAAGTTTGGGCATTAGAAGCTTATGGAGCTTCGTATACATTACAAGAAATTCTTACTGTTAAGTCAGATGATGTAGCTGGAAGAGTTAAAGTTTATGAAACTATAGTTAAAGGTGAAGAAAATTTTGAGTCAGGAATACCTGAGTCATTTAATGTTTTAGTTAAAGAAATTAAATCACTAGCACTAAATGTGGAGCTAAATTAATATGAGTAAAGAATTAACGGATCTATTTAAATCTTCAGAAATTTCAGAAGCCCAAAACTTTAATAGCATAAAAATAACACTTGCTAGTCCAGAGAAAATCAAATCATGGACTTATGGAGAAATCAAAAAGCCTGAAACAATAAATTATAGAACCTTTAGACCTGAAAAGGATGGATTATTTTGTGCAAGAATATTTGGACCTATAAAGGATTATGAGTGTCTCTGTGGTAAGTACAAAAGAATGAAATTCAGAGGAATTATATGCGAAAAATGCGGTGTTGAGGTTACAAAGTCAAATGTGAGACGTGAAAGAATGGGCCATATTAATTTAGCCACTCCAGTTGCTCATATATGGTTTTTAAAATCTTTGCCAAGCAGAATATCTCTTGCAATAGATATGAAGCTTAAAGAGGTTGAAAGAGTGCTCTATTTTGAAAACTTTATAGTCATTGAACCAGGCTTAACAGGACTTAAAAAGAACCAGCTTTTAGGTGAAGAAGAACTTATAAAATATCAAGATGAGTATGGCGAAGAGTCATTTACCGCAGGTATTGGAGCTGAGGCAATTCTAGAAATTTTAAAATCAATAGATTTAGAGCAAGAAAAAGAAGCCTTAATTAAATCAATTAAAGAGACAAAATCGAAAGTATCAGAAGAAAGATCAATTAAAAGATTAAAACTAATTGAGTCTTTTATAGAGACTGGAAACAAACCAGAATGGATGATTTTAACCACGATACCAGTAATTCCTCCTGAATTAAGACCATTAGTACCATTGGATGGAGGTAGATTTGCTACTTCTGATTTAAACGATTTATATAGAAGAGTTATAAATAGAAATAACCGTTTAAAAAGATTAATGGACCTTAAAGCTCCAGATATAATTGTGAGAAATGAAAAGAGAATGCTTCAAGAGTCCGTAGATGCTTTATTTGACAATGGTAGAAGAGGAAGAGTAATCACAGGAACAGGTAAAAGACCTCTAAAATCTTTAGCAGAGATGTTAAAAGGTAAACAAGGAAGATTTAGACAAAATTTATTGGGTAAAAGAGTTGATTATTCAGGAAGATCAGTAATTGTAGTTGGACCTGACTTAAAATTACATGAATGTGGTCTGCCAAAGAAAATGGCTTTAGAATTATTTAAACCGTTTTTGTATGCAAGATTAAATAAACTTGGATTAGCTTCCACAATAAAACAAGCGAAAAAACTTGTTGAAAGAGAGAGAAATGAAGTTTGGGATGCTTTAGAATTAATTGTTAGAGAACATCCAGTTATACTAAATAGAGCACCAACGCTACATAGACTAGGTGTTCAAGCATTTGAACCAAAATTAATTGAGGGTAATGCAATTGAATTACATCCACTAACTTGTGCTGCATTTAACGCAGATTTTGACGGTGATCAAATGGCAGTTCACGTGCCATTAAGTTTAGAAGCTCAATTAGAAGCAAGAGTTTTGATGATGTCTACAAACAATATTTTAAGTCCATCAAACGGAAAACCTATAATTGTTCCAAGTCAGGATATGATTTTAGGAATTTACTATCTTTCTCAACCACCTTATCAAACAGATAGAGTTGAGGGATATTTTGTAAATACTTCTGAGATTGAGCATGCTTTAGAAATTGGTCAAATTAAAGTTCATTCAAGAATTGTCTCTAGATTTGCAACTGTTGATGAAAAAGGTAATACTAAATATGAAAAACATATTAGTACAGCTGGAAGATTTTTATTAGCAAACTTAATTCCAAAAAATATAAATAATAAATTTACTCTAGTTGACAGATTACTTCCAAAAAAAATAGTTTCTGAGGTCATTGACCATGTATTCAGATTTTCTGGTCAAAAAAGTACAGTAATATTTTGTGATAAATTAAAAGATCTTGGATTTAAACATGCCTTTAAAGCTGGAATTTCATTTGGTAAAGATGATTTAGTAATACCAGATAACAAACAACAATTAATTGATGAAACTAAAAAACTAATTTCAGACTATGAAAATCAATATGCCGAAGGATTAATAACTAGAGGTGAAAAATATAATAAAGTTATTGATGCTTGGTCAAAATGTACGGACAAAGTTGCATCTGAAATGATGAAAAGAATTTCAGCTACAGAGATGACAGAAGATGGTCTAAAAATTAATTCAGTATTTATGATGGCAGATAGTGGCGCAAGAGGTTCTGCGGCTCAAATGAAGCAATTAGCTGGTATGAGAGGTTTAATTGCAAAACCATCTGGAGAAATTATTGAGTCTCCAATTACATCAAACTTTAAAGAGGGATTAACAGCTCTAGAGTATTTTAATTCAACACACGGTGCTAGAAAAGGACTAGCTGATACTGCATTGAAGACTGCAAGCTCTGGATATTTGACTAGAAGACTTTGCGATGTTGCGCAAGATTTAACTATAACTTCTTCTAAGTGTAATGCCAAATGTGGTTCAATAAAACTAACGGAAGTACTAGAAGGTGGAAATATTATGGTTAGTTTATCTGAAAGAGCTCTTGGAAGAGTAGCAGCAAAAGATGTAAAAAATCCATTAACTGGAGATGTTTTAATCAAAAAAGATCAAATGATTGATGAAGCAGGATGTGAAAAAATAGATTCTGCTGGCGTGAAGAGCCTTAATGTTTATTCAGTCATGACATGTGGAATGAAGGAAGGTGTTTGTGCCACTTCATATGGAAGAGATCTTTCTAGAGGAAAAATGGTTCATGTTGGTGAAGCGATTGGAATGATATCAGCTCAATCAATAGGAGAACCAGGTACTCAGCTTACAATGAGAACTTTCCACGTTGGAGGAACGGCATCAGTTAAACAAGACTC
Organism: uncultured Pelagibacteraceae bacterium; assembly: GCA_902543575.1. Taxonomy (GTDB): domain Bacteria; phylum Pseudomonadota; class Alphaproteobacteria; order Pelagibacterales; family Pelagibacteraceae; genus Pelagibacter. The sequence continues at coordinate 10,974 of CACBYV010000014.1, forward strand.
TCAAATAGTGTCAAATAATGATGGTACTTTGAAAATTGTTAATACGAACTTGTTAGTAGACTCAAAAAAGAATTTAATTGTTATGGGAAGAAATACTGAGCTTTCAATTGAAGATGATAATGGATTACAAGTAGCATCATACAAAGTGCCATATGGATCGAAACTTTTCTTTGAGAATGGAGATAAAGTTAAAAAAGGATCAAAAATATGTGAGTGGGATCCATATACAACTCCAGTTATTGCTGAAAAAGATGGAATAGCAAATTATGTAGATTTAATAGATGGTGTATCAATTGCAGAAACGACAGATGATGCAACTGGAATTTCTACAAAAGCTGTTGTTGATTGGAAAACTCAATCTAAAAATACAGATTTAAAACCAAGAATTACTCTAAGAGATGCAAAAGGCAACGTTATAAAAAAAGCTGATGATAATGAGGCAAGATATTACTTAGTACCAGATTCAATTTTATCTGTTAAAGATGGTCAAAAAATTTCGGCTGGAGATGTAATAGCAAGACTACCTAAAGAGACAACGAAGACTAAAGATATTACAGGAGGTTTACCAAGAGTTGCTGAATTATTTGAAGCGAGAAAAGCAAAAGATAGTGCAATTATTGCTGAGAATGATGGTAAAGTAATATTTGGTAAAGAGGTAAGAGGTAAGCAAAGAGTAACAATAGAATCCGAAAATGGTGATACCTCAAGCTATTTAATTCCTAAAGGAAAACACATTAACTTTAATCAAGGTGAAAAGATTAAAAAAGGTGAATATTTGTTAGATGGTCAACCATTACCACATGATATTCTTAGAATTTTAGGTATTGAAGAATTGACTGAATATTTTGTAAACCAGGTACAAGATGTTTATAGATTACAAGGTGTAATAATAAACGATAAGCACATTGAAGTTATTTTAAGACAAATGTTGAAAAAAATTGAAGTAAAAGTTCAAGGAGATAGTTCATATTTACCTGGTGAAATTGTCGATAGAATTAAATTTGAAAACACCAATGAACAACTTGTTAAAGATGGTAAAAACCCTGCAGTTGGTGAAAGAGTTTTAATGGGAATAACTAAAGCTTCACTTCAAACAGAGTCATTTATTTCAGCTGCTTCTTTCCAAGAAACAACAAGAGTTTTAACAGACGCTGCTATTAAAGGTAAGGTAGATAAGTTATCTGGATTAAAGGAAAATGTTATTGTTGGTAGATTAGTTCCTGCTGGAACTGGATCTGTTAAAAATTTGTGGAATAAGAAAGCTCGTTTAGATGATGAAAAATTCATAGCAGAGAACGAGAAGATTGAACAAGCAGAAAGCCCCGTAAATCAATAAAAATTCATCATTTTTCCATGTCTTTTAATTTGACAAATGGAATTTCTATAGTATTTTGTGCGTGTTTTTGGTTGGAATGTAGTGACTAGTGCACTAAACGCTGCCACAAATAACCTGACAGTTATTTCATCTAAAATCAAATTTATATAAAAAATTTATGCCAACAATTAACCAGTTGTTAAGAAAAGGACGAGAAAAACAAATTGCTAGGAATAAAGTTCCAGCATTACAAAAACAACCTTTGAAAAGAGGTGTTTGTGTAAAAGTCTATACAACTACTCCTAAGAAGCCAAACTCAGCATTAAGAAAAGTTGCAAGAGTTAGATTATCAAATGGTTTTGAAGTTACAGCATATATTCCTGGAGAAGGACATAATTTACAAGAACACTCAGTAGTATTAATAAGAGGTGGACGTGTTAAAGATTTACCTGGTGTAAGATATCATATACTTCGTGGTAATTTAGATACTCAAGGTGTTGCAAACAGAAAACAGAGACGTTCATTATATGGGACGAAAAAGGGTAAATAAAAATGTCTCGAAAAAGAAAAGCTCCTAAAAAAATTCCTATTGTAGACCCTAAATATAAATCAGTAATAATTCCAAAATTAATCAACTCTATAATGTTAGATGGTAAAAAAACAATAGCAGAAAAAATTGTTTATGATGCAATTGATAAAATTAAATCAAAATCAAAAGACGAACCCTTAACAGTATTTAATGATGCAATAAATAATGTTAGACCAACTGTAGAAGTTCGATCAAGACGTGTTGGTGGTGCCACCTATCAAGTTCCAGTAGAAGTTAAAGCTAAAAGATCTCAAGCATTAGCATTAAGATGGATTATTGATGCATCAAGAAAAAGAAAAGATAAAAAAATGTCTGATAAATTATTCAATGAAATTTTTGATGCATATCAAAAAAGGGGTTCGGCAATAAAAAAGAAAGAAGATACACATAAAATGGCAGAGTCAAATAAAGCTTTTGCACATTTTAGATGGTAAATAATATGGCAAAAACTCATCCATTAAATAAATATAGAAACATTGGTATCATGGCACACATAGATGCCGGTAAAACTACAACTACAGAAAGAATTTTATATTATACAGGTAAGAGTCATAAAATTGGTGAAGTTCATGATGGTGCTGCCACGATGGATTGGATGGAACAAGAGCAAGAAAGAGGAATTACAATAACATCAGCTGCAACCACTTGTTTTTGGAGAGAGCATAGAATTAATATTATTGATACTCCTGGCCATGTTGATTTTACAATTGAAGTTGAAAGATCTTTAAAAGTTTTAGATGGTGCTGTTGCAGTATTTGATGGAGTTGCAGGAGTTGAACCTCAATCAGAAACAGTTTGGAGACAAGCTGACAAATATAAAGTTCCTAGAATTTGTTTTGTAAACAAACTTGATAGAACTGGAGCAGACTTTTTTAGATGTGTAGATATGATTAAAGATCGACTTGGAGCTAAACCCTTAGTTATGCAGATCCCAATTGGAATAGAGGCCTCATTACAAGGTGTTGTGGACTTAGTTAAAATGAAAGCAATTGTATGGAAAAATGAAGACCTTGGCGCTGAATGGGAAGAAAAAGATATCCCAGATGATCTCAAAGAGACATGTGATAAATACAGACAAGAATTAGTTGAGACAGCTGTTGAGCAGGATGAAAAACTAATGGAAGCCTATTTAGGTGGTGAAGAAATTAAACAAGAAGATTTGATTAAATGCGTAAGAAAAGGATGTTTAAATTTCGAGTTCGTGCCCGTTTTAACAGGTTCAGCTTTCAAGAATAAAGGTGTTCAGCCATTATTAGATGCAGTGGTTGATTACTTACCTAGTCCAGAGGATTTAGGATCTATTATGGGTACAAAACCTGGATCAGATGAAGAAATTGAAATGAAGTTTGAAGATAGTGCTCCATTTTCGGCATTAGCTTTTAAAGTAGCAACAGATCCATTTGTAGGAAGTTTAACTTTTATAAGAATTTATTCTGGCACAGTTAAATCTGGAACTGGAGTTTATAACACTTCATCTGATAGAGAGGAGAGAGTTGGAAGGATGCTTCTAATGCATGCAAATTCAAGAGAAGATATAAAAGAAGCAAACGCAGGTGATATAGTGGCTCTTGCTGGATTAAAAAATACTATCACAGGTCATACATTGGCGAATAAAGATGCACCAGTGTTACTTGAACCAATGGAGTTTCCAGATCCAGTAATTGAAATTGCTGTGGAGCCTAAATCTAAAGCTGATCAAGAAAAAATGGGTGAAGCATTAGGAAGATTAGCAAAAGAAGATCCATCATTTAGAGTTTCATCTGATGAAGAGTCAGGTCAGACGATAATTAAAGGAATGGGCGAACTGCATTTAGATATTATTGTTGATAGGATGAAAAGAGAATTTAAAGTTGAGGCAAATGTAGGAGCACCTCAAGTTGCTTACAGAGAAACAATATTAAATGCTGCTGAGTTTGATTATACACATAAAAAACAGAGTGGTGGAGCAGGTCAATTTGCAAGAGTTAAATTATCTGTTGAACCATTAGAGCCTGGAAAAGGAAGAGAAATTGAAAGTAAAATTAAAGGTGGAGCAATTCCAAAAGAATTTATACCAGGTGTAGAAAAAGGTGTAGAGACAATTGCTGATGGAGGAATTTTAGCTGGATTTCCTTTAATTGATTATAAAGTTACAATATTAGATGGTTTACATCACGATGTTGACTCAAGTGTACTAGCTTTTGAACTTGCCTCAAGACAATGTTTTAAAGAAGCGTGCGCTCGAGGAACTCTAAAGCTTTTAGAACCAGTCATGAGAGTTGAAGTTGTAACACCAGAAGATTATATGGGAGATGTAATAGGTGATTTAAATAGTAGAAGAGGTCAAATTAGTACGCAGGAGCAAAGAGGTAACGCAACAGTTATCACTGCTATGGTGCCATTAGCGAATATGTTTGGTTATATAAACAGCCTAAGATCAATGTCACAAGGTAGAGCTCAATACTCAATGTTTTTTGATCATTACGACAAAGTTCCACAAAATGTTCAAGATGAGGTAACCAAAAAAACAGGTTAATTATGGATAAACAAAATATAAGAATAAAATTAAGAGCGTACGATAACAAGGTTTTGGATCAATCTACTGAGGAAATAGTAAATACTGTTAAAAGAACAGGAGCTAATATTAAGGGTCCAATTCCTCTACCTACAAAAATAGAGAGATACACCGTTTTAAGATCGCCACATATTGATAAAAAAAGTAGAGAACAATTTGAAACCAGAACTCATAAAAGATTAATCGATATTATTGAACCAACACCCGCAACAGTTGAAGCACTAATGAAACTTGACTTGGCATCAGGGGTAGATGTGGAGATAAAAATATAATGGATAATTTAGCTTTAATCGGAAAGAAAATAGGAATGTCTAGAGAGTTTTTTAAAACTGGTCAATCAGTTCCAGTTACCGTGTTAAAGATGGAAACTGGCAGAGTCATTAACGTTATAAACAAAGAAAATCGTGGATATAGCGCAGTTCAAATAGGATTTGGAAAAATCAAAAACTCAAAATTAACTAAAGCTATGAAAGGTTATTTTGCAAAAAAAAATACAGAGCCGAAAAATACTCTTAAAGAGTTTAGATTAGAAAATACTGAGAATTTCAAAGAAGGAAATGAAATTGGATTAGAAATATTTGAGAATGTTAAATTTGTTGATGTTAAATCTAAAACAATTGGTAAAGGATTTGCAGGAGCAATGAAAAGACATAATTTTGGAGGATTAAGGGCTACTCACGGTGTTTCAATTTCTCATAGATCACATGGATCAACTGGACAAAGACAAGATCCAGGTAAAGTTTTTAAAGGAAAAAAAATGGCAGGTCATATGGGAGATAAAATTAGAACTATACAAAATATTGAAGTCATAAAAACTGACAAAGAAAATAATTTGCTATATTTAAAAGGTTCTATTCCTGGATCAAAAAATACAGAAGTTTTAATTAGAAAATCAGTCAAAAATATTAATCGAATGTCAATTGATGAAAAAATTGAGCAAATTGAAAAACAAAAAAAATCAGCTGATAAAAAGAAAAAATAAATGAAAATAGATAAATTAAGTATTGATGGGAAAAAACAGAGCATAGAAGTTTTAGATAAAATCTTTAGTGCCAAAGTTAATAAACAGTTAGTAAGTGGTGTAATTTATAAATTAAATGCAAATTTTAAAGGCAGAAAAGCAAAGACAAAGCAAAGAAATGAAATTACTGGCTCAACATCTAAAATTTACTCACAAAAAGGCACTGGTAATGCAAGACATTCTAGTAAAAAGGCTCCTATATTTGTGGGTGGGGGAATAGCTCATGGACCAAAAGGTCAAGATAATTATAAAACTAGAAAGCTGAATAAGAGCGAAAAAAAAATGAGTATAGCTTCTCTTATTACTGAAAAAAATAAATCAAATAACATAATTATTTTTGATGACTTTGGAAAAAAAATTGAAAAAACAAAAGAAATGTTTGAACTCTTAAAGAAGTTTGATGCACATAACTCATTGTTAATATTGGATATAAAATCAAAAGATAATATCGTAAGATCAACTAAAAATATTCCTAACGTTAAATTAACAGATGCAAACCATTTCA
>CACBYV010000015.1 GCA_902543575.1 uncultured Pelagibacteraceae bacterium
GCTTAATAGAGATAGATTTATTTTGTCAGCTGGACACGGATCAATGTTGCTTTACTCGCTTTTGTACCTGACTGGGTATAAAAGTGTATCACTTAACGACATAAAGAAATTTAGACAACTAAATTCAATTTGCGCTGGACACCCAGAATATCAACCAAACTCAGGTATTGAAACAACAACTGGTCCTTTGGGTCAAGGAATTGCGAATTCTGTGGGTTTTGCAATTGCGGAAGAAATTTTAAAGAAAAAATTAGGAAGTAATTTAATAAACCACAAAACCTATGTCTTGGCTGGTGATGGTTGCCTTATGGAAGGAATTAGCCATGAAGCAATGAGTTTAGCTGGTCACCTTAAACTTAATAATCTTATAATGCTTTTTGATAATAATTCTATTTCAATAGATGGTCCCACTAATTTAGCAGTCTCAGATAATTATAAAAACAGATTTAAAAGCTATGGATGGAATTATATTTTAATCAACGGGCATAATTATAGAGAAATTTACAATGCTTTAAAAAAAGCGCAAACATCAAAAAAACCAACTGTGATTTCGTGTAAAACAAAAATTGGATTTGGATCTCCAAATAAAAGTGGGAAGGCTTCATCTCATGGAAGTCCTCTTGGAACAGATGAGATTAAATTAGTTAGAAAAAAATTAGATTGGGATTATAAACCATTTAAAATACCTCAAAAAATTTTAACTGATTGGAGGAAAATTGGAAAAAAAGGTATTAAAAAAGAAAAAATATGGAATAAAACATTTAGTAAACACAAACTAAAGTTTAAAAGTATTATAAAAAATAAATTCTCAAGTTCAATTATAAATCAAAAAAAAGATGCAATAAAAAATTTTAAGACTATAGCTACAAGAAAATCTTCAGAAGAGTTTTTATCAGCTATATTAAAAGAGAGAAATACTTTAATAGGTGGCTCGGCTGATTTAGCGGGTTCAAACAATACAAAAACTAAGTTACATAAAATTATTAATTCAAGTAACTTTGATGGTAATTATATTCACTATGGTGTTAGAGAACACGCAATGAGTGGAATAATGAATGGATTGGCTCTTCATAGTAATTTTATTCCTTACGGAGGTACTTTTTTGATATTTTCAGACTATTGCAAGCCTTCAATTAGACTGTCTGCTATAATGAAACAGAAAGTAATTTATATAATGACACATGACTCGATAGGATTAGGAGAAGACGGACCTACTCATCAACCTATAGAACAACTTGCTGCTTTAAGATCTATTCCAAACTTAAATGTTTTAAGACCAGCGGATCAAACTGAAACAATTGAATGTTGGGACATTGCTTTAAAGAGCAACAAAACACCTAGCATATTAGCTCTAACCAGACAAAACTTAAAACCCATAAGAAATAGCTTTAGCAAAAAAAATCAGTGCTCTATGGGAGCTTATGAGGTTTTGAGGACTAGAAAAAATATAAATTTAACTATTTTAGCTTCAGGATCAGAAGTCAATCTTGCAATTGAGACTAGTCATAAATTGGCCAAACAAAAAATCTATTCAAAAGTAATATCAATGCCTTGCCAAGAAATTTTTGACCAACAAAATATCAACTACAAAAATAAAATTTTAAAAGAAACTAAAAACACTTTTACAATTGAGGCAGGTTCAAAAATGTCTTGGGAAAAATATATTAAAAAAGGATTATCTTTTTCAATAGAGGACTTTGGTAAAAGCGCTCCTTATAAAGAAGTCTATAATCATTTTGGTTTAAGAAGTGAAAAAATTGCTAAAAAAATTAAACTTTTTATAAAAAGATGACAATAAAAGTTGGTATTAACGGTATGGGAAGAATTGGCAGAATGATTGTGAGGTCAATTTATGAAAATTATAAAGGTAAAATAATTATCAAACATATTAATAACAGAACAAGCTCTGAAATTTGCACAAATTTATTAAAATACGATTCAATTCATGGTAGTTTTAGTTCTATAGTAAAATCTGGAAAGAATTACATCAAAATAAATAAAGAAAAAATATCTTACACACAACACTCTGTGATTAATGACATAAAGTGGAAAAAGTATGGTGTTGATTATGTTTTCGAGTGCACAGGTAAGTTTAATTCTAAAGATCAATTGCTGCCACATATAGAAAACGGTGTAAAAAAAGTTATTGTATCAGCCCCATGTAAAATGGCGGACAAAACTATAGTTTTTGGAGTAAATCATAAAAAGATAAATAAAAATGACAGAATAATTTCAGCAGCTTCTTGCACAACAAACTGTTTAGCTCCCGTCGCAAACGTAATTAATAAAAATTTTATAATTCTTAATGGTTTTATGACAACTATACATGCTTTTACAAGTGATCAAAGAATATTGGATAATTCGCACAAAGATCCAAGAAGGGCGAGATCTGCAAGTCAATCAATTGTGCCCACATCTACTGGTGCATCAAAAGCTATTGGTGAGATTATTCCCTCATTGAAAGGTAAGCTAGAAGGAGTGGCGATGAGAGTGCCAACACCAAATGTTTCATTAATAGAATTTATATTTAATGTAAAAAAAAATATTACCGTAAAAAAATTAAATAACTCTTTGTTTTTAGCATCTAAAATGCAACTTAAAAATATTCTAAATGTTACAGATGAAAAGCTAGTCTCAGTTGATTTTAATCACAATAGTGCATCTGCCATCATAGACTTCTCGCTTACTAATGTAATTGGCAATAAAATGGGAAAAATTTCAGCTTGGTATGATAATGAATGGGGTTTCTCGAACAGAATGTGTGATATTGCTGATTATGTAAGCAAGATCAAATAATGAAATCCATTGAAAATATAGAAAACATTGAAAATAAAATTGTAATTCTTAGACTAGATTTAAATGTTCCAATAAAAAATGGAAAGATAATAGATACTGACCGGATTGATAAGGTTATGCCTACACTAGAATTTTTATTAAAAAAAAAAGCAAAGATTATAATAATATCTCATATTGGAAGACCAAAAGGTAAAATAGTTAAGGAGCTTTCTCTAGAATTGGTATCGTTGTATATTAAAAATAAAATTAAAAAAGAAGTATCATTGCTTAAAGAAAACATTTATTCTTTAAATAAAGAAGACATTTTTAAGAATTCAAATGACGGGTTGGTACTACTTGAAAATATTAGATTTTATCGCGAAGAAGAAGCCAACGATGATAATTTTTCAAAGAAATTAGCAAGCTTAGGTGAAATTTATGTTAATGATGCATTTTCGTGTTCACATAGAGATCATGCCTCTGTATCAAAAATAACAAAGTATATTGCGTCCTATAGCGGAATTCAAATTAATGCAGAGGTAAATGCACTTAATAAGATAACTTCTGAAATAAAAAAGCCTATAACATGTATAATCGGTGGATCTAAAATTTCTTCAAAAATAAATATAATAAAAAATTTAATACCAAAATTTAATAGCATTATAATAGTTGGTGCTATGGCCAATAATATATTGAAATACAAAGGTTTAAAAATTGGCAACTCTATATATGAAAAAAATATTGATTACATAATTCAAGAAATTTTCTCATATGCTGAAAAAAATAAATGTAAAATATATTTTCCAAAAGATGTTAAAATTGGAAAAAAATTGAATGATAAATCTTTTGAAAAAGATTTTAAAGATATTGAAGAAGACGACATGATACTTGATGTAGGATCAAAAACATTAATTGAAATAAAAAGAATTATTGACGATTCCTCTACAATATTATGGAACGGACCATTAGGTTACTTTGAAAATGAACATTTTTCTTTAGGGAGCTCAGAAATAGCAAAACATATTGCAAATAAAGGGAATAAAATTTATTCTGTGGTTGGGGGTGGTGATACAGTAGCTGTTATTAATTCACTTAATATAAAAAGCAAATTCAATTTTGTTTCAACTGCAGGTGGAGCTTTTTTAGAATATCTTGAAGGAAAAGAGCTCCCTGGTATAAAAGCACTGAACTAATGTCTAATCTAAACAAAATCGCTCTACAAATATTGTCAAATGGAAAAGGTATCCTTGCTGCTGATGAAAGCACAGCCACAATGACAAATAGATTAGACTCAGTAGGAGTACATTCAAATGAAATGAACAGACTGCTATTTAGAGAAACTCTTTTTTCTTCTTTATCAATGAAAGAATGTATAGGAGGAGTAATACTTTATGATGAAACTATTAAACAAAAAACATCTACTGGAAAAACTATACCAGAGTTTATAAATTCAACTGGATCATTAACTGGAATTAAAGTTGATACAGGGGCCAAAATGTTAGCTGGATCAAAACAAGAAAAAATTACTGAAGGTTTAGACGGTTTAAGAGAAAGACTAAAAAGTTATTATGAACTTGGGGCAAGATTTACAAAATGGAGAGGTGTTTACTCAATATCTGAAAAATACCCTAGCAAACTAGCAATCTCAGCAAATGCACACGCATTAGCTAGATATGCGGCATTAGTTCAAGAAGCTGGAATGGTTCCAATTATTGAGCCAGAAGTTTTAATGGATGGTAATCATTCTGCTAGTGATTGTTTCAATAAAACCTCAGAGGTAATTAAAAAATGTTTTGAAGAGTTGGTGTTAAATAATATTGATTTAAAAGGAATAATTTTAAAGCCCAATATGATTTTATCTGGAACAAATTCCAGTGAAAAAATTTCGGCTGAGGAAATAGCAGAACTAACTTTAGAATGTTTAAAAAATAATGTGCCTTCGTCAGTTCCGGGTATTGCTTTTCTCTCAGGGGGTCAAACAGAAATAGAGGCAGTAGAAAACCTTAACTCAATAAATATAAAAAATAATACAGATTTTATAATGACTTTCTCTTATGGAAGAGCTTTACAGCAAAGTGCGCTAAAATTTTGGTCTAAAGATATTAATAACATAATTGGAACGCAGGAAATATTTGATCATAGAGCTAAAATGTGTTCTTTAGCTGCACAAGGAAAATGGTCCAAAAATCTTGAAAATTCGAAATAGAAAATTCATTTATTTAATATCTCCTAATAAAATTATAAATAAATCCTTTTATGTTAACTTAAATTTGGTTCTAAAATCAAAAAAAGTAAAATTTTTTCAATTAAGATTAAAAAAAGAAAGTCTCAAAAAAAAAATTATAATTGCAAAAAAAATATTAAAAATTTGTAAAAAAAATAAAGTAAAGTTTATTGTAAATGACGATCCCAATCTTGCATTAAAGGTAAATGCAGATGGATGCCATTTGGGTCAAAGGGATACTCATATTACTGTAGCAAAGAATGTTTTAAAAAATAAAATAATTGGAGTTACTTGTCATAATTCAATTAGACTGGGGAAAATAGCCAAACTTAATGGCGCAAACTATATTGCTATAGGTGCATTTTATGAAAGTAAGACAAAAAAAGTCACATATAAAGCAAGTATTAGAACCTTAAAAAAAATTAAAAAGTTAATAAATATACCTGTAGTTGCTATTGGTGGAATAAATGAGAAAAATTATAAAAATCTATTATTGAATAAAGCAGACTTTTTGGCTATCTCAAGCTACATTTGGAATAATAAAAAATTAAAACCCTATCAAGCAATAAAAAATTTAATATGAAAATTAACGCAACAGAAATAAGAGTCGGTATGATATTAGAATACAAAGATGATTTATGGGAAGTTCTAAAAACAAATCATGTCAAGCCAGGAAAAGGTGGGGCCTTTGCTCAGGTAGAAATGAAAAGTTTAATTAAAAATACTAAACTTAATGAAAGATTTAGATCAAGCGAAACTGTTGAAAAAGCATCATTAGAGGAAATAAAATATAATTTTTTGTACCATGATGAAAATGATTTTTATTTCATGAATCCAAACTCATTTGAACAAATAAACGTAAGTAAAGATATAGTGGCAGATAAAGCTAAAATGCTTACTGAAAATTTAGAAGTAACTATTAGTTTTCACAATGATAAACCTTTAAGTATTTTACTACCAAATCAAATAACATGTATAGTGGAAACAACAGATGTTGCTTTAAAAGGTCAAACTATTTCTTCATCTTACAAACCGGCAGTACTTGATAATGGATTAAATATTCAAGTACCTCCTTTCATTGAAAGTGGAGATAAGATAATTATTGATACAAGAAGTATGGAGTATGTAAAAAAAATATAAAATGAATTCAATATCTGCGAATCTAAATTTAATGATAAAAGCATCTGAAAAAGCATCTAAAGTAATAATTAGAGATTTTGGTGAACTAGAAAATTTGCAAGTTTCTAAAAAAGGTCCGAAAGATTTTGTAACAAAAACTGACAAAAGAGTTGAAAAGATTATTATTGACGAATTAACAAAATCCAAAAAAAATTACTCATTTATAACAGAAGAGACTGGAAAAATTTTGAATAAAAATAGAGATATATTTTGGATTGTTGATCCAATAGACGGTACTACAAACTTTTTACACGGAATACCTCATTTTGCTATATCAATTGCTTTACAAATAGATGGGGAAATTATATCCGGTTTAATTTACGACCCGATAAAAAATGAAATATTTTATGCAGAAAAAAATAGTGGTTCTTTCATGAATAATAATAGGGTGAGGGTCTCAAACAAATCAAATATTGATGAATGTTTATTTGCTACAGATAATTATGGCATAAAAAAAATATACCCTAAAATAAACTTAAGAAATACAGGTTGTGCTGCATTAGACTTAGCTTATGTTGGGTGTGGAAGATTTGATGGATATTTTCATAACCACATAAATATTTGGGATATAGCAGCAGGAAAAATAATAATTGAAGAAGCTGGAGGAAAGGTAAATAACATCAAAGATTTTAAAATTAATAAAATCGACATAAGGGCGGGAAATCCAAATATTTATGATAAAATGCTTAAAAAATTGGATAACTTTTAATTGTTTTTAAAGTATTTTTTGCTATAAGCCTGCCCATGAAAAAAAATATACACCCTAAATATCACAGTATCAAAGTAGAAATGACAGACGGTTCACAATTCGAAACAAAATCAACTTGGGGTTCAGAAAATGAGGTATTAAAACTCGAGATAGATCCAAAATCACACTCTGCTTGGACAGGTGGTAAACAAAAAATATTGGATAAAGGGAGAATAAGTAAATTTAATAAAAAATTCCAAAATTTTAGATCAGAGAAAAAGTAATGTCAAAAGCTCCGTTAATGCCAATGGCTACAGCTGTATGGCTTGTTGAAAATACTTCGTTGACTTTTAAACAAATTGCAGATTTTTGCAAACTTCACGAAGTAGAAGTGCAAGGAATTGCAGATGGCGAAGTTGCAAAAGGAATAGTTGGGTATAATCCTATCATTTCTGGACAGCTAACTGATGAGGAAATTAAGCTATCATCAAAAGATGAGAACAGGTCTCTGCAAATTATAGACAAAGATGTAGAAGTTAAAAATGATATGAATAAGATCAAAAAATATATACCCTTATCAAAACGACAAGACAAGCCTGACTCGGCTTTATGGTTATTAAAAAATCATTCTATTCTAAAAGATTCACAAATTGCCAGGTTAGTTGGAGTCACAAAAAATTCAGTTAGCTCAATAAGAAATAAAAGCTACTGGAATTATAATAGTTTAAATGCAAAGGATCCTGTTGCTATGGGATTATTCTCTCAAAAAGACTTATTAACTGCTATAGAAAAAGCAGAAAGAAGGATAGCAAAAGAAAAAAAGGATAAAGAAAAAACAAATTTATCTAATAAAAATTAATTTTTAAAATATAGACAAATTATCATTTAAATGTTAATCAATCGCACTTTTTGGAGGTTGTTATTAAAATAGAAGTTAAAGACAATAATGTTGAACAGGCACTGAGAGTTTTAAAAAGAAAGCTCCAGCGAGATGGTTTTTTTAAAATAATTAAGCTTAAAAACAACTATGAAAAACCTTCTGAAAAGAAGAAAAGAATTCTACAAGAAAATATTAAAAGAGTTAAAAAGCTAAATAAGCTTAAAAACAGGATTTAATTAACGCGGGGTGGAGCAGCCTGGTAGCTCGCAAGGCTCATAACCTTGAGGTCGGCGGTTCAAATCCGTCCCCCGCAACCAATTTTCTGACAATATTTTTACTTACAAAATAAATTAATCACCTGATCTTTATTTAGGTAAAGTTTTTTAAATTCTTTTAGATTTTTATTTGCATAATATATCTTGTAACCAAACTCATTATTAAATAATTTAAACTATATTTTAAATTTAGATTTTCTGCTGTCTTTTAAAAATCCTAATACTGTATCTATTGTGAGTTTTTCAAAACTTTTTCCAAATTTTTCAATTTTTTCAATCATCGCGGGTGGTACAGTGATAATATCACATTTGAGATCTTTTGCTTGTAAATAGTTATAGGGCTCTCTTGTACTTGCCCATAATATTTCAACATTTTTATATTTTTTTGAAATTTTAATACTCTCCTTGAATTGTGGAATTGGATCTTTTCCAGAATCAGCCATTCGACCAGCAAATATTGAAATGATCACTTTAGTTTTTTTATTAATTTTTTTTAAAATTTGTTTTGTTTGTTTAGAGGTGTAAACGGCGGTTATATTTAACTTTATTTTACTTTTGTTAAGATTTTTTATTACTTTACCCATAAATTGACCTCTAGAATTAGTTACTGGAACTTTTACAAAAACATTTTTTCCCCATTTGCTCATCTTTTTTCCTTGAATGATCATATTATTAATATCATCAGCAAATACTTCACAAGAAACTGGTTTTATAGTTGTTTTAAGTATTTTTTTTGTATAATCAGCATAATCTTTAGCTCCTGCCTTTCTCATCAAGGTTGGATTTGTTGTAAAACCTTTCACAATTTTCTTTTTATTAAATTTTCTAATTATTTTAATATCTGCAATATCACAAAAAATTTTGGTCAATTATAAACTCTTAACAATTTCCTCTGTCATTTTTTTAGCATCTGCAAATAACATGAGAGTATTATCTCTATAAAAAAGATCATTATCTATGCCTGCGTATCCTGGGGATAAGCTTCTTTTAACAAACAAAACTGATTTACTTTTTTCTACATCTAAAACAGGCATACCATAAATTGGACTTTGTGGATCTGATTTTGCTACTGGATTTGTAACATCATTAGCCCCTATTACATAAGCAACATCACAATTTGCAAAATCATTATTGATTTCCTCAAGTTCAAATACTTCATCATAAGGAACATTTGCCTCTGCTAGTAATACATTCATATGTCCAGGCATTCTTCCAGCTACAGGATGTATTGCGTAAGAAACTTTTACTCCACTCTTTTTAAGCGCATCAACCATTTCTCTTAATGCATGTTGGGCTTGTGCAACTGCCATTCCATAACCAGGCACAATTATTACTGAGGATGCGTTTTTCATTAAAAAAGCTGCATCATCTGCGTTACCACTTTTAACAGGCTTTTGCTCTTTATTTTTTGAATTTTTTTCTTGTTCTGTTGCGCCCCAGCCTCCTAGAATAACATTAAAAAACGACCTATTCATTCCTTTGCACATTATATAAGAAAGTATAGCCCCCGATGATCCAACTAAAGCACCTGTAATTATAAGAGCTGTATTTTCTAAAGTAAATCCTATTCCTGCTGCAGCCCAACCAGAATAAGAGTTTAACATTGATATAACAACTGGCATATCTGCACCACCAATTGGGATAATTAACAAAACACCAACTACAAAAGATAATAATACAATTGACCAAAAAATATTTGATGATTGGGAAATACACAAATAGTATATTAAAAACAATATTGTTAAACCTAGTAGCAAGTTTATAAAATGTTGTCCTTTAAAAGTAATAGGAGACCCTGACATTATTCCTCTTAGTTTTAAAAATGCAATTATTGATCCTGAAAATGTTATTGCACCAATCGCAGCACCAAGGGACATCTCGATCAAACTGGCTAATTTAATATTTCCAACAATTCCTAGATTGAATGCGTCTGGTTTTAAAAATGCAGCAATGGCAACAAATACAGCAGCTAACCCTACCAGACTATGGAAGCCAGCGACAAGTTCTGGCATTGCTGTCATTGGAATTCTAAAGGCTATAAACGCTCCTATCGTTCCACCGATTACAAGAAAAATTAATACATAAATAAATCCTGTTCCAAAATTACCTACCGTTAAAAAAGTAACTATTATTGAAATAGCCATACCTGCAATCCCAAAATAGTTTCCTTGTCTTGAAGTTTCTGGAGAAGAAAGACCTCTTAACGCTAATATAAATAAAATTCCCGAGATTAAATAAAATAATGCTGATAAATTTGCTGACATTTCACTTTTTCTTTTTCTTATACATCTGCAACATTCTTTGGGTTACGAGAAAACCACCAAATATGTTTACTGCTGCTAAAATTATTGCCAAAAATCCAAAGATATTTGAAGTTTGAAATATGTTTACCGAAGAACCAGCTAAAGCTGCTATAATTGCACCCACAATAATTACAGAAGATATAGCATTTGTAACAGACATAAGAGGAGTGTGTAATGATGGAGTAACACTCCATACTACATAGTAACCAATAAAAATTGATAAAATAAAAATACTTAATCTAAAAATAAAAGGATCAATATCCATTATTTAACCTTTGTTTTTTCAATAATTTCATCTTCTAAGTTTAGATCAAATGTTTTTTTTTCTTTATTAAAAAGGTTATTTATAAAATTAAACATATTTTTAGCATATAAATTTGATGCAGAAACTGGAAGTTTGTTTAAAATATTAGCTTCACCCATAATTTTCACTCCGTTACTTTCAATAATTTCATCAGCTTTGGTTAGTTCAGAATTTCCACCTTGTGAAGATGCTAAATCATAAATAATTGAACCATTAGGCATAACGTCTATCATATCTTTTTTAATAATTATAGGAGCTTTTTTTCCAGGAATTAAAGCTGTGCAAATAACGATATCAATTTTTTTTAGTGTATCTTTCAATAATTCTTCCTGTTTTTTTTTAAAATCGTCTGTCGCTTCTTTGGCGTAACCCCCTTCAGTTTCAAGATTTTCAGATCCTTCAACAGTCAAAAATTTGCCACCTAAACTCTCAACTTGCTCTTTAGAGGCCAATCTGACGTCAGTCGCAAAAACTATTGCACCTAATCTTTTAGCTGTAGCTATTGCTTGTAACCCCGCAACTCCAGCTCCAACTACTAGTACTTTTGCTGCTGAAATAGTTCCCGCAGCAGTCATCATCATAGGTATTGCTTTCTGAAAATAGGCGAATGAATCCACCACTGCTTTGTATCCAGCTAAATTTGCTTGAGATGATAAAATATCCATAGATTGAGCTCGGGTAATTCTTGGCAAAAGTTCCAAAGAAAAACAATTTACATTTCTTGATATGATTTCTTTAAGTTTTTCTTCGTTTGAATAAGGATTAAGCACTCCAATTAAAATTTGATCTTTCTTAAGTTTATTAAGATTTTCATCTTTTAAAATATTCATTTGCAAAATAGCATTTGAATTGGAAATAACGTCTTCAGCTGAAAAGATATTAGCTCCTTCCATTTCATATTCTTTATCATTAATTCCTAAATGTGAAGCATAATCTTTACTCAAGTGAACTTTCAAACCTAATGAAATGTACTTCTTAACAATATCAGGGGTTATTGCAATTCTCTTCTCTAAACTAGTGTTTTCAGAAACAGATCCAATAATCATTTTATAGTAAAAATATTGCCATTAAGATTAAAATAATAACTACGGCTACTGAACCCCATAAAACAAACTTTGTGAAATTATTCCAAGTATTTTTGTGGCTTTCATCATCCATATATTCTCTATTATTTTTGTCTTGCTTTAAACTTAGGATTCTTTTTATTAATTATGTAAACTCTTCCTCGTCTTCTAACTAATTTAGAATTCAGATCTCTTTTTTTTAGTGATTTTAAAGAACTTGCGATTTTCATAGTTTTAATTTTTTTGTTTTAATAAACGAAGTTATGTAATCTTTCAATTTTATTTTTCCGTAACATTTTTTAACCTTATTATTATATGAAATATTAGTTAAAACAGAGGCATATCTCTCTCCTTTTCTAGGCGGAAGATAATTTATTTTACTTTTAAACATTTTTGCCACATCTAAAATAGAGTAAGATTTCTTGTGGCTGATGCTATAATGTCCACATTTGCCTAATCTCCATGCATCATAACAAACTTTGACGGTGTCATTAACATGAGTAAAATTTCTTGATTGTGTTCCCGGTTTGACAACTGTCAATGGCCTATTATTTTTGTACTGATACTGAAAAATTCCAATTACAGTGGCCATGTCGCCTTTTTCTATTTGTCTATGTCCATATACATTATAAAAATAAACAACTTCAAATTTAAATTTAAACCATTTTTTCAAATTTTCTAAAAGTTCAAGATTTTTTGACTTTGTAAAAGCGTAAGGTGATAAATTTTTATTAATATCTTTACTACCAAATGTTGCTGATGTAGCAGAATAAATTAATTTTATTTTATTTTGAAAACAAAATTTAATAACTTCTCCAGTCCCTATTGTATTTGTTTCATAACACGTATTGAATTTCAAAAAACTTTGATAAATTCTAGAAAACTCTCCAAAGTGAAAAAGGGCTAATATATTATTTTTATACTTATTTAATAATTTGCTAATTTTTTTGGTATCCCCCTTTATATATTTTACTTTATTTGAATTAATATGATTTTTTTTTTTACCCGTTGAGTAATTATCCAAACTAATGATATTAATTTTTGTTTTATTTAAAAGTAGATTGATAAGACTTGATCCTATGAACCCAGCTCCTCCAGTAACAACAATATATTTTTTCATCTGGGTAAATAGCCTGGCAACGTCCTACTCTTCCATGTCTTAAGACAAAGTACCATCGGCGCAGAAAGGCTTGACTTCCGAGTTCGGAATGGGATCGGGTATTACCCTTTCGCAATAATCACCAGGCACCGCTTTATACTTATTTAGAATTTAATTGTAAAGTTAAAGTTTTACAAATATTCGATATTTTGGGATTTCCCCATCATATTTTATACGAATTATCTTAATAATAATTCTATTCCTCTATTTAAATTAATGAATTTTTTTGTATTTAAAACTTTAGACATCTTAAAAGTGGATGGAATGTAATAATCAATTGGATTTATTTTATTATCGAACATAATATTTGATCCATACTTTTTATTTAAAAATTTTACTAATTTAACTATATCAGTCTCATAGCCTGATCCAAGATTATAGATAGGACATTTAGTAGAAGATTTTTCTAATATTTTAATTAGGCTTTCGCACATATCATCCGCATGCATGAAACTTCTATATGTGTATTTATTTTTAATTTTTAATTTTTTTTTTTCTTGAATAGCTCTTAAAATTTGTGAAATTAAATAATTATATTTTAATATATATTTTCCATAGAAAGTAAAACCTCTTACAATAGAGACTTTAAATCCTAAGTTAGCAATTTCTTTAAATTTCTTTTCTAAAATAATTTTTTCAATAGCATAGTTTTTTTTGTATCCATTAAAACTTTTAACTTTAGATAAATTTATTTTTTGATTTTCTCTTAATCTTTTTTTTTTAAATATCGGGCCATATACTGCACCAGAGCTAAAAAACATGATTTTTATATTTTTTGTGGATTTTTCAAGTAGTTTTTTCAAATGATTATAATATCTTAGACTTTTTTTGATGTTTTTATTGTTTATACAATAAATAATAAATTCGGTTTTAGGTAATTTTTTAATTTTTATTATATTTTTATTTTCAGATCTAGAATAACTTACAATTTTAATCTTATTATTTTTTTTTTTTTTTAAACTTTTCCCAACAAATCCAGATCCTCCAAATATAATTATTTTTTTCAATTAATTACCCTTTAGGACCAAATTTTTTCATTAAATAACTTTTGCTTCCTACGTGATTAATAACCTTTTGATCAATGTATTTATTGATTATTGTATTTTTATATTTTGTGTTTGAAAAACATTCTCTTACCCAAGATCCAAATCCAGCATCATTAAAATGATCCTCTATAGTTATGATTTTATCATATTTCTTTAACTCATTTAATGTTTTTTTTTTTGTTTTTTTACCCCAAATAGGTAACGAATAAATAGAATATTTATTTTTATTAAGTTTTTTTGCAATATTTTGAACACTACCAGTTGTTAGAATTATTTTTTTTTTATCACCATTAAATATTTTATATATTTTGCCAGGTTTTATTGCACTGCTATTTCTAAATTCTGATTTATTCTCGTCTTTATCTAGTCTTAGATATGAAGGTTGAGGATTTTTAATTATATATTTTAACGCGCCATGTACCTCACTATTATTACCAGGAGATAAAATTAAAATATTATGAAAGCTTCGCATTAAAGCAAAATCTTGCAGCGCATGGTGTGTGTAACCTAAGTTGCCATAACCCAATCCTGAACCTACAGAAACTATTGTTACAGGTAAATTATGATAATCTATATCATTTCTTATTTGTTCCGCACATCTAAACGTAGAAAAATTTCCGATAGAATATGCGAAAACATGATTTTTTTCAGATGCAATTCCAGCGGACATTCCCATCATGTTCTGCTCAGAGACTCCCGCGTTATACATCTTTTTTGGAAATTTTTTTTGAAATGGCTCTACAACATTAAATCCCAAATCATTAATTAAAAGATAAATATTTTTTTTTTTATTTAGTTCAATCAAGCTTTTTATAAAAATTTTACGCATATTTTATTTTTATTTCTTTTATTGCTTTAACTAATTGCCTGTCATCAGGATTTTTATAATGCCATAAATTATTACTTTCCATAAAACTTACACCTTTGCCTTTTATAGTATCAGCAATAATAAATTTGGGTTTATTTTTGTTTTTTATATTAAATATTTTAATTATTTTATCTATTTTATGTCCATTACATTTAAAGACAGATGCACCAAATGCTTGAATTTTTTTTTTAATTGGTTCTAACTTGATAATATTGTTTACTGGTCCCATGCTTTGAATTTTATTGTTGTCTAGTATTATAATAAGATTATCCAAACTATGATGACAAGCAAAGAGCAAACTTTCCCAGGTCGATCCCTCATTCAATTCACCGTCACTTATTAATACATAAACTTTATTATTTAAGTTCTTTGATTTAAAAAATAAAGCTTTGCCTACAGCCACAGGCAATCCATGACCAAGAGATCCAGTTGAAAATTCTACTCCCTTTACTTTGTGACTTACATGAGCCATTAGCTTAGTACCATTGTGTCCAAAAGAATATAATTCTTTTTTATTTAATATTTTTTTTTCAAATAAAGTACAATACAACGACAAAGCTGCATGCCCCTTACTTAGAATAAACCGGTCTTTTTTTTTTAAAATTTTAAAATATAAAACGTATAAGATTTCTACTATCGAAAGCGAACTACCAATATGAGACGATTTTGCTTTATTCGAAAGTTTAAGAATATTAATTCTTATGTTTTTTAAAAGTCTTAAATCTTTTTGCTTCACGTATTTTTTTTAATAAATTTTATTATTATTTGATGAATATATTTTATTTGATTGATACTTAATCCTTGATGACAACCAACTAATAATCCATATTTCATAATATAGTCAGAATTTTTAAAATCGGCTACCTTATTACTTTTTGTTTTTAGAATTTTAAACGCTGGATGTCTTAAAATATTACCACTAAAAATAGGTCTCGTTTGAATAGAATTTTTTTCTAAAAATATTTGTAATTTTTTTCTATCGAAAAATGGGTTTTTTTTTAAAATAATTGGGTATGCTAAAAAATTAGTCTCTATATTTTTTAATATTCTTGGTGTTAAAAAATACTTAGAATTATCTTTAAAGAAATCATAGTGTAATTTAAAGTTTCTATTTCTAACTTTATTAAATGATTTAAATTTTTTTAGTTGTACTAGACCAAAGGATGCGCCAATTTCTGATGGTTCAAAGTTATATCCAGCCTCTGAAAAAATAAATTTCTTATCATAGTCAAATCCATCTAATTTTATATTTAATCTTTTATTTATGTTTTCTGAATCCTTTATTAAAGTAGACATTCTACCCCAACTTCTTAAAACTTTTGCTCTTTCAAATAATTTTTTATTACTTGTTAAAAACATACCACCATTACCCGCGCAACTTATTATGTGTGAACCATAAAAACTTGTAATTGATATATCACTATATAAACCTGATGATTTATTATTTATTTTAGCTCCAAGCGTGTCAGCAGAATCTTCAATAATTTTCAAGTTATGCTTCTTTGCAATTTTATTTATCTCTACCCAATTAGGAATATTTCCAATTAAATTAGGTATTACAAATGCCTTAGTTTTCTTTGTAATTTTTTTTTCTAATTTTTTTATATCTATCTGTAATGTATCTTTCTCAATATCAACAAATACGGGTTTGGCACCGCTTAGAACAATTGATGAAACTGCTGTTCCGAAATTCAAACATGGAGTTATAATTTCATCTCCCTTTTTAAAATTCAAAACATTGGTAGCCAAAATAAGCGCTGATGAACCTGAGTTTACCATTAAACCATATTTTTTTGAAAATATCTTTGCAACTCTTTTCTCAAATTTATTTACTGATTTTCCCATTTGAGTT
>CACBYV010000016.1 GCA_902543575.1 uncultured Pelagibacteraceae bacterium
AGCATCTTACGACAAGCACGGAACACCGATTACAGATGAAGTATTTTATAAATCATTAGAATGTGAAGCAGTCATTTTAGGAGCTGTGGGTGGACCAAAATATGATAATTTAGATTTTTCCAAAAGACCTGAGAGAGCTCTTCTTAAGCTAAGAAAAGAATTAAAATTATTTGCAAATTTGAGGCCTGCAATTTGTTTTAAACAATTAGTTGAGGCATCTACCCTAAAACCTGAAATCGTATCAGGTCTAGACATCATGATTGTTAGAGAATTGACAGGTGGCATTTATTTTGGTGAGCCGAGAGGCATTAAGCCAATTGATAATGGTGAACGTAAAGGAATAAACACTCATACTTATACTTCATCAGAAATTAAAAGAGTTGCTAGAGTTGCATTCGATCTAGCAAAGAAGAGAAACAATAAAGTTACTTCCTGTGAAAAATCGAATGTTATGGAAGCAGGTCAATTATGGAAAGAGGAAGTTCAAAATCTTCACGATAAAGAATTTAAAGATGTTGAGTTAAATCATATGCTTGCAGATAATTGTGCAATGCAACTTTTGAGAAATCCAAAGCAATTTGATGTAATTGTGACAGATAATTTGTTTGGTGATATGTTGTCAGATGAAGCATCTATGCTGACGGGATCTTTAGGTTTATTACCCTCAGCTTCTTTGGGTGCAAAAAATAAAGATGGTGAAATGAGAGCAATGTATGAGCCTGTTCATGGATCTGCTCCAGATATTGCTGGAAAAGGAATTGCAAATCCAATTGCAACCATCTTGAGTTTTGCAATGGCCCTGAGGTACTCCCTTGACTTAGATAAAGAGGCTGATGACTTAGAAAAAGCAGTGCAAAATGTACTAGATGATGGGTTAAGAACTAGAGATATTATGTCAAAAGGAACAAAAGAAATTTCAACTTCTGGTATGGGAGATGCGATTATTGCATATTTGCAAAAATAAAAAAATTAACTTAATTTGATACTATTAAATTTATGACTGTTTATTCCGCACCTGTGAAAGATATGATGTTCTTATTTGAACATCTAAAAGATAATAAAAATTATAACGAAATTGAAAAATATAAAGAAGTCACTTCTGATTTAGTAAAAGATATCTTAGAGGAAGCTGCAAAAATTAATGAAGAAATGCTTCTTCCTTTAGCAAAAGCTGGAGACGAAAATCCTTGTGTCTATGAAAATGGAGTAGTTAGAACTCCTCCAGGTTATAAAGAGGCATATTCAAAATTTATAGAAGATGGATGGGTATCTTTAACTTGTGATCCAAAATATGGTGGTCAAGGAATGCCAAAAACTGTAAGTGCTTTTTTTGATGAAATGCTTTCATCATCAAGTTTATCTTTTAAATTATATAGTGAATTAAGTATAGGTGCATACAATTGTATTTTGAGTCATGCAACTGAAGAAATCAAAAACACATATCTTCCTAAAATTGTTGAGGGTAAATGGAGTGGGACAATGTGTTTAACAGAGCCTCAATGTGGAACAGATTTAGGATTAATAAAAACAAAGGCAATTAAAAATGAAAATGGTACTTATAATATAAGTGGACAAAAAATCTTTATTACTTCTGGTGACCACGATTTAACTGAAAATATTATACACCTTGTTTTAGCAAGAACGCAGGACGCACCAAAAGGAACGAAGGGAATAAGTTTATTTTTAGTACCAAAATATGAAATTAATGATGATGGATCAATTGGTCCAAGAAACGGCGTCAATACTGTTTCAATTGAATCAAAAATGGGTATTAAAGGTTCACCCGCATGTGTATTAAGTTTTGATGATGCCAAAGGGTATATGATCGGACCAGAGAACAAAGGCTTAAATTCTATGTTTACAATGATGAACTTAGAAAGAATCGTTGTCGGTATACAAGGATTAGGTCTATCTGAAACAGCTTATCAAACTGCTTTAAGTTATTCTAAAGAGAGAAAACAAGGTAAATCAAATAATAATTCTAATGGAGAAACAGATTTAATTATTAAGCACGCAGATATTCGAAGAAGTTTATTAAATATGAAGTCTATAATTGAGGGAGAAAGATCCTTATCTTTTTGGATGGCTCAGCAGGTAGATGTAAGCTTAAGTCATAGTTCAGAGGAAGTAAAAAAAGATGCATCGGATATTGTAGGTCTTATGACCCCAGTAATTAAGTCATTTTTTACAGATATGGGTATGGAAATAACCAATGAAGCAATTCAGGTTTTTGGTGGCTATGGTTATACCAAAGACCAAGGGATAGAACAATTATTTAGAGATAATAGAATTACACCTATTTACGAAGGAACTAATTCTGTGCAGGCAATTGATTTTGTATTTAGAAAAATTAGTCAGAAAAAAGTTTTTGAAAATTTTATGAAATATGTAGATACAGAAATTCAAAATTGTTCAAAAGTAGACAATTTAAATGAACATGTAAAAAAAATATCTGAATTAAAAAATATATTGTCAGATTTCACGGACTGGATATCTCCTAATGGCAATACGCCAAAAGACGATATAAGCGCATCATGTAACGATTATTTAAGATTTTTTGGTTATTTTTGTCTTTCATTTATATGGCTAAAAACAATGAGAAAAAGCTATGAAAATTTGGAAAACAATAAAGAGTTTTATGAAGATAAATTAAATACAGGAAATTATTATTTTGACAAAATTTTGCCTAGAGCTGAGAGCCATTATAAATCTGCTATTTCTGGTAGTAAATATACTATGAGCGCAAAATTTAACTGATGAATAAATATAATCAGAACTTAGATAAAAATCCTTCAAATTATGTCCCGTTAACACCGCTTAGCTTTCTAGAAAGAGCAAAAGACATTTATCCAAATTATGAGGCTTTAGTATATGAAACAAAATCTTTCACATGGACTGAAGTATTTAACAGGTGCACCAAATTTGCAAGTGCACTAGAGAAAATTGGTATTGTTGAAGGAGACACAGTTTCAGTTATGACCTT
This sequence comes from uncultured Pelagibacteraceae bacterium, assembly GCA_902543575.1. Classification (GTDB taxonomy): domain Bacteria; phylum Pseudomonadota; class Alphaproteobacteria; order Pelagibacterales; family Pelagibacteraceae; genus Pelagibacter. The sequence goes on from CACBYV010000016.1 coordinate 2,984, forward strand.
TAATACTCCAGAGATTTTTGAAGCACATTATTCTGTTCCTATGACGGGAGCCGTTTTAAATACAATTAATTCAAGACTTGATGCAAAAACTGTTGCTTATATTTTAGAACACAGTGAAGCAAAAGTATTAATAATAGATAGACAATTGCATGCAGTTGCAGAAAAGGCTTTATCAACTTTAAAAGAAAAACCAATCGTAATTGATGTTCAAGATGATTTTGCTGACCAATCCTTGTTAAAAAAAATTGGAGATAGAGAATATGAGGAATTTTTAAGCACTGGTGATGAAAATTATATTTGGAAAAAACCAAAGGATGAATGGCAAGCAATTTCTTTAAGTTATACGTCTGGAACAACCGGAAATCCAAAAGGTGTTGTTTATCATCATAGAGGTTCTTATTTAATGTCAACAGGTAGTGCTGTTGCTTGGAATATGCCAAATAGATTAAATTTTTTAACAGTTGTACCAATGTTCCACTGTAATGGATGGGGGTACCCGTGGACAATACCAATGTTAAATGGAAAAACAGTTTGTTTAAGAGCTATTGATGTAAAAAAAATATTTGAATTAATTGAAAAGCACGACATTACCCATTTTGGAGGGGCACCTATTGTACTTAATATGATAACAGGTGCATCACAAAATGATATCAAAGAATTAAAAAACAAAGTTTATGTTTTAACTGCTGGAGCACCACCTCCAAGTATTATTTTCAAAAAAATGAAAGCATTAGGATTTGAGGTAATGCATGTCTATGGTTTAACAGAAACATATGGACATGTTTTACAATGTGCTTGGAATGATGAATGGAATGGTTTTGAAGAAGACAAAATTAATGAAATTAAAGCAAGACAAGGTGTGAGATTTCCAAACACAGAAGGAGTGGTTGTTTTAGATCCAGAAACTATGAAACCCGTGCCTATGGATGGAGAAACCATTGGTGAGATAATGATCAAAGGTAATGTTGTTATGAAAGGGTATTTTAAAGACAAAGAGGCCACTGAAAAGGCTATGAAAGATGGATGGTTTCACTCTGGTGATTTGGCAGTTATTTATCCAGATGGATACATCAAGGTTAAAGATAGGTCGAAAGATATTATTATTTCAGGTGGAGAGAATATTTCTTCTATTGAAATCGAAAACACACTTTCTAAGCACCCTGCTGTTTCAATTGTTGCTGTAGTAGCAAAACCAGATGAGAAATGGGGAGAAGTTCCATGCGCATTTATAGAGAAAGTGGCAGATAAAGAGACAAATGAAAAAGAATTAATCGATTTTTGTAGAGAAACTCTAGCAGGGTTCAAAATTCCAAAAAAAATAGACTTCTGTGAACTTCCAAAAACATCAACGGGTAAAATCCAAAAATTTGAATTAAGAAAAAGAGCTAAGGAACTTACTTAGATTTCTTTCAAATAAACAACTTACTTTCTTTACAAATAGATAAAAAGATGACACTAAGCTAAAAAATGAAAAACTTTTCTATTGCAAAATCAAGAAGACTTAGAGGTACGCCTTATACATCAAGAATTGAAAAACAAGGTGTTACAGCTTACACAATATACAATCATATGTTGCTTCCTGCTGCATTTGGTTCTTTAGAAGACTCATATCATCATTTAAAAGAGCATGTTCAAGTTTGGGATGTGGCTGCTGAAAGACAAGTAGAGATTACTGGAAAAGATGCTGCAAAATTGGTTCAACTTATGACTTGTAGAGATCTTTCGAAATCAAAAGATGGAAGATGTTATTATTGTCCAATCATAGATGATAATGCTGGATTAATTAATGACCCAGTTGTTCTAAGATTTAATGAGAATAAATGGTGGGTTTCTATTGCAGATACAGACGTAATCTTATTTGCTAAAGGATTGGCAATCGGGAATAAATTTGATGTAAATATTATCGAACCTGAAGTTGATATTATGGCTGTGCAAGGGCCTAAATCATTTAAATTAATGGAAAAAGTTTTTGGTGAAAAAATAACAAATTTAAAATTTTTTGGTTTTGATTATTTTGATTTTGCTGGAGCCAAACATTTAATTGCTCAATCAGGATGGTCTAAACAAGGTGGATATGAAATTTATGTAGAGAATAATGAGGCGGGTTTAAAACTATACGATCATTTATTTGAAATCGGAGAAGAGTTTTATATTAGAGCAGGATGTCCTAATTTAATTGAACGTATCGAAAGTGGATTACTTTCTCAAGGAAACGATATGGACAATGGAGACAATCCATACGAATGTGGCTTTGATAAATATATTAATGTTGATAGTGATGTTGAATTTTTAGGAAAAGAGAAATTAAAAAAAATAAAGTCTGAAGGAATTAAAAGAAAACTAATGGGCGTTAAAATTGATACTGATAAAATAAGCGTAACTGGTTCAATGAATTTAACAGATGAAAAAAATAATATAATCGGAGAACTAAGATCAGGTTGTTACAATCCAACTTTTAAACAGGTAATTGGTATAGCTATGATAAAAAAACCATATTTTGAAGCAAAGCAAACATTCAAAATTGATATAAATGGTAATAGTTTTAACGGAACAGTTTGCGATTTACCTTTCATTTAGTATAAATCTTTAAAATGACTAATATAGCTATCATCGGTGCAACCGGTAATGTTGGAAGAAAGACTCTAGAAGTTATAGAAAAAAAAGATATTAAATTTGATAACCTTTTTTTAGTAGCTTCTTCTAATAGTGCTGGAAAAAAAATAAGTTTTAAAGGCAAAGATTACGAAGTCCATGATCTTGAAAAATATGATTTTTCAAATGCGAATATAACTTTTTTTGCAGCAGGTGGTAAAATTGCAGAACAATATGCAGAAAGTGCAGCAAAATTAACAACTGTAATTGATAATTCCAGTTTTTTTAGAATGGACCCCGATGTTCCACTTATTGTGCCCCAAGTGAATGCAGAAAAAATTAATGAAATGAAAAAAAATATTGTGGCAAATCCTAACTGCTCAACAGCTCAGTTAGTATTAGCTCTTAAACCATTACATGATTTATATAAAATAAAAAGGGTAATAGTTTCTACCTATCAATCTGTTTCTGGAGGTGGAAAAGCACCTATGGATGAATTGATTGAACAAACTAAATCTTATCTTGATGGAAATCCTGTTCAATCTAAAAATTTTACTAAACAAATAGCATTCAATATAATTCCTCACATTGATGTTTTTTCGGATGATGGATACACAAAAGAAGAATTGAAAATGACTAATGAAACAAAAAAAATACTGGACAATAATATAGAGCTAACAGCTACGTGCGTTAGAATTCCTGTTCTTGTATCACATTCAGAGTCAGTAAATATAGAGTTTGAAAATCCTTACTCTCTTGAACAAATCAGAGAGACATTAAATAATGCTGATGGTTGTAGAGTTATAGATAAAAGAGAAAATGGAGGATATAGCACACCAATAGAAGCAACTGGTAGCGATGAAACATTTATCTCCAGAATTAGAGATGATAAGACAAAAGAAAACTCAATTAATTTGTGGATTGTTTCAGATAACCTATTAAGAGGAGCCGCATTGAATTCTGTTGAAATTGCAGAAACAATAATGAAAGCAAATCAAAATGGAAAATAATCCTTTATCTCCTCACATTCAAATTTATAGATGGCATATTTCATCTTTAGTTTCAATATCTCATAGAATTACTGGAATAATAAATATATTAGCAATAACTTTAATTTGTATTTTTTTTATATTTTTTTTATTTAGTGAAGAAAGTCATGAATTTATAAAGTTATTCCTCCAATCTATTATTGGAAAATTTTTCATCTTGGGTATTACATGGTCTTTTAGTTTCCAAATCTTAAGTGAGATAAGACATTTAATCATGGATTTTGGTTATGGATTTGAATTAAAAACCACAAAAATTACAGGGTTAATTGTAATATTTGGATCTTTTGTATTAACCGTTTCAATTTACGTAATAGGACGAAATTTATTGTAATGAGAGCAGTAACAAAAAAATGGGTATTTTTAAAGTTGAGTTCTCTCATATTAGTACCTTTGATGTTATGGTTTGCTTTAAATTTGGTTAGTATTTATGATAAAAGTTATTTAGAGATATTAACTTTTCTAACTTCTCAACCTTCAAAGTTTATATTTAGTCTATTTCTTATTTTTGCGTACTTTTTCTCAGCATTGAGCATAAGTGAGGTTTTTGAAGACTATATTAAAGATGAAAAAATCAAAAATGCCGCAAACAAAGCTTTAAATTTTTTTGCTATAACAATTCCTTTAATTACAATATTTGCGGTATTTAAACTAACTATATGAAATCTTATAATATTATAGACCATGAATACGATGTCGTTGTCCTTGGTGCAGGAGGTTCTGGCCTAAGAGCTGCGGTTGGCTTAAGTGAAGCTGGATTAAAAACTGCATGCATTTCTAAAGTCTTTCCAACCAGAAGTCATACATCAGCTGCCCAAGGTGGAATTTCAGCAGCCCTTGGAAACATGGGAGAAGACGATTGGCGTTGGCATATGTACGATACTGTAAAAGGAGCAGATTGGTTAGGCGATCAAGATAGTATTGAATATTTGTGTAAGGAAGCTCCAAAAGCAGTACTAGAATTAGAAAAGTATGGTGTTCCTTTTAGTAGAACAGAAGATGGAAAAATTTATCAAAGACCATTTGGTGGAATGACAAAAAATTATGGAAATGGAATTGTACAAAGAACTTGTGCTGCAGCAGACAGAACTGGTCATGCAATTCTCCATACATTATATGGTCAAGCACTTAAACATAATACAGAATTTTTTATTGAATATTTTGCATTAGACTTAATTATGAAAGATGGACAATGCAAAGGTTTAATTGCTTGGAATTTAAATGATGGAACAATTCATCGTTTTAGATCTCACATAACAATTATAGCCACAGGGGGATATGGGAAGGTGTATTACTCAGCAACATCTGCACATACTTGTACTGGTGATGGTAATGCAATGGTATTAAGAGCTGGATTACCTCTTCAAGATATGGAGTTTGTACAATTTCACCCAACAGGAATATATGGACACGGAACACTTATTTCTGAAGGTGTAAGAGGTGAAGGTGGATATTTGGTAAACTCTAAAGGTGAAAGATTTATGGAGAGATATGCTCCCAACGCTAAAGATCTTGCTTCGAGAGATGTAGTTAGCAGATCAATGTCGATTGAAATCAATGAGGGAAGAGGTGTTGGTAAAGATCAAGACCATGTTCATTTATATTTAAGTCATTTAGATAAAAAAGTTATTGAAGATAGATTGCCAGGCATTACTGAGGCAGCAAGATTATTTGCAAATGTAGATGTAACCAAAGAACCGATACCAGTTGTTCCAACAGTTCATTATAATATGGGTGGTATACCAACAAATTATAAAGCTGAAGTTTTAACAGTAAATGGATCTCAAAAAACAGTCCCAGGTTTGATGGCGATTGGTGAGGCTGCGTGCGTATCTGTTCATGGAGCAAATAGATTAGGTTCAAATTCACTTATTGACTTGGTTGTTTTTGGAAGAGCAGCAGCAAAGAGAGCAGCGGAATTGGTAAAACCTGGAACGCCTCACGAAGAAGTTAGTGAAAGCGAAACTGAAAAATGTCTAAATAGATTTGATAAACTAAGGTATGCAGAGGGAGATAATGGAACTGCTGAACTTAGACTGGCGATGCAAAAAACAATGCAGTCTAAATGTGCTGTATTTAGAACTGAAAAGAATCTTAAAGAGGGTGTAGATGAGATCAGAAAAACATATGATGGCATGGAATCGATTTCTGTTAAAGATAAATCGTTGGTATTCAATACTGATTTAGTTGAGACTTTAGAATTTGATAATTTAATTAGACAAGCGATAACAACTGTAGATTCTGCATATCACAGAAAAGAAAGCAGAGGAGCTCATGCTCGTGAAGATTATCCGAAAAGAAATGATGAAAAATTTATGAAACATACATTATCTTGGTGTGATGGAAAAAATACTAAAATTGAATACAGAGATGTACATACTTCAACATTAACAAATGAAGTCCAATATTTTCCTCCACAAGAAAGAGTGTATTAATGGTTCAATTAAATTTACCACAAAACTCAAAAGTTAATAAAGGTAAATATTTTAAAGACAAAACCGGTTCAAAGAATATCAGAAAAGTAAATGTTTACAGATGGGATCCATCAACTGGAGAGAACCCAAGAATAGACACATATGAAGTAGACATGGATAATTGTCCATCTAAAGTTTTAGACATACTAAATAAAATTAAAAACGAAATTGATCCAACACTTGCATATAGAAGATCTTGTGCGCATGGAGTTTGTGGTTCTTGTGCAATGAATATGGGTGGAAAAAATGGTCTTGCATGTACTAAGCCACATGCAGAAATTAAGGGAGATATAGATATATATCCTTTGCCTCACTTAAAAGTAAAAAAAGATTTAATAGGAGACTTAAGTGGATTATATAAACAATACCAATCCATTGAACCTTGGTTAAAAAATAATTCAAAAAGTGAAACAACAGAAATTCATCAATCTCCAGAAGATAGAGCTAAACTTGATGGAGCTTATGAATGTATAATGTGTGCTTGTTGTTCTACTTCATGTCCTAGTTATTGGTGGAATGGCGATAAGTATTTAGGTCCTGCAGTTTTATTACAAGCTTATAGATGGATAATGGATAGCAGAGACGAAGATAGAAAGGAAAGACTTCAAAAGGTTGCAGATGAACTTAAGCTTTATAGATGCCACACGATTTTGAACTGCACTAACGCATGTCCAAAAGGATTAAATCCAGCAAAAGCTATTGCTGAGATAAAGAAAATGCTTGCAACCACATAATTACTTATTTAAATACATCCATGAATTTAATTGAGCATTTTATCGATGGTAAAATTGTTTCTGGTACATCTGATAGAAAAGGAAAAGTATTTAATCCTGCTATAGGCAAACAAGAGTCTGAGGTTAGACTTGGTACAAAACAAGATCTTGATTTAGCAGTACAAAAAGCAAAAAAAGCATTTGAAACATGGTCAAATGTAACTCCAATACAAAGAGCTAGAATAATATTTAAATACAAAGAAATAATTGAAAAAAATTCTGACTTGCTAGCTAAGATGATTGTATCAGAGCATGGAAAAGTTTATGAAGATGCCAAAGGTTCTCTCACAAGAGGTTTAGAGGTAGTTGAATTTGCATGTGGAATTCCACAAATGCTAAAAGGTGACTTTACAGAAAATGTAGGCACAAACATTGATAGCTGGTCAGTGAGACAGCCATTAGGTGTATGTGCGGGTATTACACCATTTAATTTTCCTGCAATGGTTCCAATGTGGATGTTTCCAATGGCAATAGCTTGCGGAAATACATTTGTATTAAAACCTTCTGAGAAAGATCCATCTTGTCCATTAAAACTTGCAGAGCTATTTAGTGAAGCTGGTTTACCAGATGGGGTTTTGAATGTTGTTAATGGAGATAAAGAAGTTGTAGATGCAATTTTGGAACATAAAGATATATCCGCAGTTAGTTTTGTTGGATCAACACCTATTGCTAAATACATTTATGAAAATGCAGCCAAAAATGAAAAACGTGTTCAAGCTCTTGGAGGAGCTAAAAATCATTGTGTTGTCATGCCAGATTGTGATTTAGATCAAGCAGTAAACGGTCTAATGGGTGCAGCATATGGGTCTGCAGGAGAAAGATGTATGGCTCAATCTGTTGCTGTTGCTGTTGGTAATGTAGGTGACAAACTAGTCGATGAATTATCTAAAAAAGTGGAAGCTTTAAAAATTGGACCAGGCATGGATAAGAATTCCGAAATGGGTCCTTTAGTAACAAAAGAGCATCTTGAAAGAGTAAGAGGTTATGTTGATTTAGGTATTAAAGAAGGAGCAGACCTTGTGGTTGATGGAAGAGATATCAAACTTCAAGGTTATGAAGACGGTTATTATATTGGTGGTTGCTTATTCGATAATGTTAAAAAAGATATGAGAATTTATAAAGAGGAGATATTTGGACCTGTATTATCTGTTGTCAGAGCTAAAGATTTTAACGAAGCATTAAATTTAATTAATGACCATGAGTTTGGTAATGGAACAAGTATTTATACAAGAGATGGAGATGCAGGAAGAACATTTGCAAATCAAATTAAAGTAGGAATGGTTGGAATTAATATCCCTATCCCTGTGCCAGTTGCTTTTCATAGTTTTGGTGGATGGAAGAGATCATTATTTGGAGATCAACATATGCACGGGCCAGAAGGAGTTAGATTTTATACTAAATTAAAAACGATCACTTCAAGATGGCCTTCAGGTGTTAGATCAGATCCTGAATTTATAATGCCAACAATGAAATAGTAAAATGTCAAAAATATCGTTAATAGGAGCTGGACAAATAGGTGGAACTTTAGCACATTTAATTGGACTAAAGGAGCTTGTTGATGATGTAGTATTATTTGATGTAGCAAGTGGAATTGCTAAAGGTAAAGCATTAGATATTGCACAGTCTTCATCCGTAGATGGATTTAATGTAAAATTTTCAGGTACTGATAATTATGAAGATATAAAAAATTCAGATGTAATCATTATTACAGCTGGTGTTCCAAGAAAACCAGGAATGAGTAGAGATGATTTATTAGGAATAAATTTAAAAATTATAAAACAGGTTGCTGAAGGTATAAAGCACCATGCACCAAATGCCTTTGTTATATGTATTACAAATCCATTAGATGTAATGGTTATGGCTTTTCAAAAATTTTCTGGACTATCGCCTAACAAAGTTGTTGGAATGGCCGGAATATTAGACACATCTAGATTTAAACTGTTTTTATCTTTAGAGTTAAATGTGCCTGTTAGAGAAATTGAGGCAATGGTAATGGGAGGACATGGAGATACTATGGTTCCTCTACCAAGATTTACAAAAGTTTCAGGAAAACCATTATTAGATTTAGTCAAAGAAGGAAAAATATCAAAAGATAAATTAGAAAGTATAAATCAAAGAACTAGAGATGGAGGTGCTGAAATTGTTAAATATTTAGAAAAAGGTTCAGCATTTTATGCACCAGCAGCGTCAGGTGTTGAAATGGCAGAAGCATACTTAAAAGATAGCAAAAAAATGCTCCCTTGTGCTGCACATTTAAATGGACAATACGGAATAAGCAATATTTATGCTGGTGTGCCAGTAATTGTTGGAAAGAACGGTATAGAAAAAATCGAAGAAATTGAGCTAGATGAAAATGAAAAATCTGAGTTTAATAACTCAGTAGATGCTGTAAAAAAATTATGGGAAGCTGCATCCAAAATTGATCCTAGTTTAAATAACTAGTTAATGAATATTCACGAACACCAAGCAAAGAATATACTTAGAAAATATGGAGCTAAAGTTCCGGATGGAGTTTATGCTCTAGATGTAAATGAATTATTGGAAAAAGCTAAAAATCTTAAAACTGATAAATATGTGTTGAAAGCACAAATTCATGCTGGAGGCAGAGGTAAAGCTGGTGGAGTTAAAATAGTAAATGATTTAAAAAGTCTTGAAACAGAGGCAAAATCCTTGCTTGGAAAAAAATTAATCACTCATCAGACAGGACCTAGCGGAAGAATTGTTAAAAGATTATATGTC
>CACBYV010000017.1 GCA_902543575.1 uncultured Pelagibacteraceae bacterium
TGAAATTTAAATTTTCATTTTTAGGTGAATTTAATTTTATTTTATTATTGTTATATACATAAATATATTCTAATTTATTTTGAGAATAATTGATTTTTATATTCCCCTCAAAATTGTTTTTGTTCTCTGTTTTAAATATATTTCTAAATTCTATATTTGGATTTAAAAAATTAATGTTATGAAAACTAATATTTGGTGTATTATAATTTCGCTTCCAATCTGATTTATATTTTACACCGAAAACACTTCCGTCTGCTAACAGTCTCTTACTCTTATTTTTATTGTCAATTTTATAAGTTACTTTATTTATTGGAGATATTAATATTACTTCATCATTTTTGTTTCTTAAAAATAATTTACAATTAACTAAAATAATGGGATTATTTATTTTTTTATATAAGTGTTCTCGTAGTTTGATTAATTCAGATATTTGTAACTTTAAATTTGTGTCAGATATTTCTGTATAAATTAATTTTTCGAAAGACCCTAAATATAAACTTCTTAATGATATAAAAATTTTTAATTTTTTTGTATTAATTATGTTTTTATCAACAGATGATTGCGACAATTTCAGCGATGCTTTTTCCACTAATAAGTGTGGTTTTGGAAATGGCTTATATGAAATATTTCCAGACATATTAAGATTAAATTTAAAATTTTTGAAAAAACTTTTTTCTATTTCTACAACTTTACTTTCATAATTAAATAAAACTGGTAAAGATAAAAAGGTTAAAGATGAAAAAGTTACTAAAATTGCTATTAATATTAAAGTGAAAGTAATTTTATTTTGCTTAATTTTATTCATAAAAAATAAAATGAACTTATACGATAAAAATAAATGTTAAATCCAGATTATTTGTTAAATTTAAATGAAAAGCAACAAGAAGCTGTATTAAATTTAGATGGACCACTTTTAATTGTAGCTGGAGCAGGCTCAGGTAAAACTAAAGTCTTAACATCAAGAATTGCACATATTATTAAAAGTCATAAAGCTTTTTCTAATCAAATACTCGCCGTAACATTTACAAATAAAGCGGCAAAAGAAATGCAAATAAGGGTATCGAAGTTACTAAAAAAAGAAGCAACTGGATTGCCTTGGTTGGGAACATTTCATTCAATAAGTGCCAAAATTTTAAGAAAACATGCTGAGGCTGCTAAATTAAAAGCAAATTTTACAATTATAGATCAAGATGATCAGGTGAGATTAATAAAGAATATATGCAAAGCAGAAAATATAGATATAAAGAAAATTTCACCAAAATATATTCTTGCAGTTATAGATAAATGGAAAAATAAAGGCCTATATCCTGATGATGTAATTATAAAAAAAAGAGATAGTTTAGACAAAAATTTTTTGTCAATTTATAAAATTTATCAACAAAAACTAATAGATTTAAATTCTGCTGATTTTAGTGACTTAATTTTACATGCAGTCAAAATTTTTAAAACTAATTCTGATATTGCAAAATTATATTCAAAAAAATTTAAGTATATTTTAGTTGATGAATATCAAGACACAAATTTTATACAAAGCGAATGGTTAAAATATTTATCTGAGGAAAACAAAAATATTTGTTGTGTTGGTGATGATGACCAGTCCATATATAGCTGGAGAGGTGCTGAAATTAAAAATTTTTTAAACTTTGATAAAATTTATCAGAATACAAAAATAATTAGACTTGAAAAAAATTATAGATCAACACAAAATATATTAAATGTTGCATCTAAACTGATTGAAAATAATCAAAATAGAGTAGGTAAAACATTGTACACAAGCAAAGAAATGGGTGAGTTAGTTACTTTGGATTGTTACAGAAATGTAAAAGATGAAGCTACGGAGATAAGTGCATCTATCGAAAAATTTAAGAAGAATAATTCTTTAAATGAAATTGCAATTTTAGTTCGCGCGATATTTCAAACAAGAGAATTTGAAGAAAGATTTTTAAAAATAGGAATTCCATATAGAATTATTGGGGGAATAAAATTCTACGAAAGGGCTGAAATAAAAGACTGTATAGCTTATTTAAAATGTATAAATCAACCGATGGATGACTTATCATTTGAAAGGATTATTAATGTTCCTAAAAGATCAATTGGAGACACAACAATTAAAAATATCTCAGAATTTGCGAAAAATAATTTATTTTCTTTAGAACTAGCTTCAAGGAAACTAATAGAAATGAATAAAATTAAACCAAAAACAAAGATTGGTTTAATGTCATTATTAAATTTACTAGATAAATGGAGAAGAGATCTCAAAAATAAATTTAATCATATTAAACTATTACAAACTGTTTTAGATGAGTCGGGATATAGTCAAATGTTAAAAGATAAAAAAGACTTAGAAAATGAAAATAGAATTGAAAATATTAAAGAATTATTAACGGCTATGAAAGAATTTGATAATTTAGAAAGTTTTCTAGAGCATGTTGCTTTAGCAACAACTTTAGATCAAGATTGGGAAAGTGAAAAAGTTAATTTAATGACTTTACACGCGTCTAAAGGATTAGAATTTAATATAATTTATTTACCTGGCTGGGAAGAGGGGCTCTTCCCCCATCAGAAAAGTATAGAAGAAAAAGGAGAAAATGGACTAGAGGAAGAAAGAAGACTTGCTTACGTAGGTATTACTAGAGCAAAAAAAATTGCCAAAATATCTTTCTCAATGAATAGATTTTATCAAGGTGATTGGATGGATAGCATGGCTTCAAGATTTGTAGACGAGTTACCAGATGAGTTTATAAAAAAAAATAATAATTTTAATAAAGAAGAAGAAGCTGACGAGTTTGAATTTAATCAAGATATTGAGTTTGAAGGTGAAGTAAGAAGCCCGGGTTGGTTAAGATACCAGAAAAAGCTAAAATGATTAAAAGTTTAAAAAAGTTTATATTAGATAATAATTTGGATGGTTATATTCTACCGAAAAATGACAGTTATTTTACAGAATATTCAAATGTAAATAACTTAGCAAAAATATCAGGTTTCACAGGATCAGCTGGTTTTGCTGTAATTTTAAGAAAAAAAAATTATTTATTTGTAGATGGTAGATATACGATACAAGCAAAAAAACAGTCTGGAAAATATTTTAAAATATTAGAGATTCCTTATTCTTGGCCAAAAAATATTCCAAATATAAATAATAAAAAAATAGGTTTTGATCCAAAATTATTTACTGAGGCTACATTGGAGAAATACTTCGAAAAGAATGTAAATTTAAATCCAATTAGTTACTATTTTGAAACTAGTGAAAGTAGAAAATTAAATAAATTTGTTAAATTAAATAAAAATATTACCGGCGAAAGCTCTTCATCTAAAATTAATAAAGTAAAATCATATTTAAAGATAAATAAAATTGATTATTTATATGTAAGTGCTAGTGAGAATGTTAATTGGCTTTTAAATATAAGAGGAAAAGATTTACCCAATAGTCCATTGGGTAATTGTAAATTAATAATATCAAAAAAGGGTAAATTATACTTTTTTGGTAATTTATTTAAGTCAGTAAACTTTAAAAATATCAAATTTAATAATTTTAAGCTATTAAGTGAAAAAAGTTTTTTTAAAACAATTATTAATTTAAAAATTGGAAGTTTTTGTATCGATAAAAATAGCTGTTCAATCTTTGAGCTTCAAGTACTGAAAAGTAGATTTAAAATTATTAAATACATTGACCCAATATATGATCTTAAATCCATAAAAAATAAAACTGAAATTAAAAATACTATTAAAGCTCACATTGAAGATGGTGTTGCTTTAACTAAGTTCTTGTATTGGTTCAAATTTAATAAAAAAGAAATGACAGAAAGAATAATTGAAAATAAGTTAGAAAAATTTAGAAAACAATCTAAAAACTATCTTTATCCCAGTTTTGATACTATCGCAGGATCAGGACCTAATGGAGCAATTATTCATTATAAATCAAATGAAAAGACAAATAGAAAGTTAAAGAAAAATGATATTTTATTAATCGACTCTGGAGGGCAATATAAATGGGGAACAACTGATGTAACCAGAACTATCTGTTGTGGTAAAATTTCCGACAAAGTGAAAAATAATTTTACAAGAGTACTTAAAGGTCATATTGCTGTAGCTACATGTGATTTGAAAAAATACTTTAACGGACATCAGATAGATAAAATAGCAAGAAAGTCTTTGAAAAATGCCGGATTAAATTATAGCCATGGTACAGGTCACGGGGTAGGATTTTATTTGAATGTGCACGAGGGGCCGCAGGGAATTTCGAAAAATAATAAAGTTAAAATAAAAAAGGGAATGATAATGAGTAATGAGCCAGGTTACTATTCAAAGGATCATTATGGAATTAGGATAGAAAATCTTATCTATGTCGATGAAGAAAATAAAAAAATAATATTTAAAAATTTAACTTTTGCACCAATTGATTATGATATGATTAATTTTAAAATCTTAAATCAAAAAGAAAAGGCATATCTATTTGATTATCACTTAGAGGTGTATGCAAAAATTTCAAAATTTTTAAATAAAAACGAAAAAAAGTGGTTAATAAGTTTTATTAAGTAATTTGATTAATATTTCTTGCGAAATCACTTTAATTCCTAATTTCTTAGCCTGTTCTAACTTTTTTTTCGTTGGTTTCATGCCGATTACTAAATAATCCAAATTTTTACTTACACTGCTTAAAGTATTACCAGAATTTTTTTCTATTAAAGATTTAGCCTCTGCTCTACTAATACCTTCTAATTTTCCAGTAAACATGAAATTTTTATTTTTTAAAATTCCATTTTTATTTAAATTATTACTTTCAATACTTAATATATTTTTTAATTTTATTAAAATATTTAAATTTAATTCATTTGTGAAAAAATTTTTTAATGAGTTTATCTGAGTTTCACCAATGCCATCAATATTATTAAATTTGTAAAACTGTTTATTTTTTGCTATTTCAACAAAATTAGAAATTGTTTTAACATTATCGCTCAAAAGCTTTGCATTTTCTATACCAATATATCGAATACCTAGAGAATATATAAATTTTTGTAACGAAATTGTTTTTGAGGCCTCTATAGATGTTTTTAAATTACTGACTGATAAAATGCCCCAACCATCAAGTTTTTTTATCTTAGAATAATCCAAATTAAAAATATCCTGAGGCTTTTTTATTAAATTTAGTTTCCAAAATTTTTCAACAACTTTTTTACCTAAACCATCAATATTTAAAGCCTCTTTGGATATAAAATGTTTTATTTTCTCAATTGCAATACGATCACACCCAAAGCTGTCATTAGTGCACCTTCTTACAGCATCATACTTTTTTGTTGATTTGTTATATTCTTTTAAAGTTTTTGAACCACAAGATGGGCAATTTTCTGGGAATTTATATGGTTTTGAATTTTTTTCTCTTTTTTTTTTATTAACCTCAATAACATGTGGAATCACATCTCCTGCTCTTTCTATCTTTACAAAATCGCCTACCCGAATGTCTTTCCTTTTGATCTCTTCCTCGTTATGTAAAGTTGCATTCGAGACTATAACTCCTCCGATATTAACTGGTTTAACTTTTGCAACAGGAGTTAATGCTCCTGTTCGTCCAACTTGAATTTCAATATTCATTACCTGGGTAAATGCATTGTCTGCTGAAAATTTATGTGCAATTGCCCATCTTGGCGCATTTGAAGTAAATCCAAGTCTATCCTGTAATTTTAAATCATTTACTTTGTAGACCAAACCATCAACATCATAGTCTAAATCAAATCTTTTATCCTCGAATTTTTTGTGAAATTCTATTATCTCATTAATGTTATTCAAAATTATATTATCTTTATTTATTTTAAAGCCCCATTTTTCTAGTTCATTTAAAAAGTCTGATTGATATTTATTTGAATTTTTATTTATATACCCAAAAGTATAAGCAATAAAATTTAAAGGTATTTTTTTTGTAACCAATGGATTTTTTTGTCTCAAAGAACCTGAGGCAGCGTTTCTTGGATTAGCAAAATTATCTTTGATTTTTAAAAAATCTTTTTTTTTAATAAAAACCTCACCTCTAATTTCAATTTCGTTAGGGAAATTTTTATCCTTAATTTCTATTGGAATATCATTTATAGTTTTTAAATTTTCAGTAATAATTTCACCAACTTTTCCATCACCCCTTGAAACTCCATAAATTAATTTTTTGTTTTTATATGTTAAAGATGCAGATATGCCATCAATTTTAGGTTCTACACTATAATTAAATTTTAGATTTGCATTTAAATAATTAAAAATTTTTTTTTCAAAGTTAATTAAATCTTCTTTACTGAATGCATTTGATAAAGATAGCATAGGTACTTTATGCTTATATTTATCAAATGATTTTGAGGGTTTAAAACCTACATTATGACTTGGAGAATTTTTGTTTTTTAAATTTAGATTTTCATTTTCTAAATTAATTATTTCATTTTTAAGTTTATCATATTCTTTATCAGTTATAATTGGTCGGCTTTTTTCATAATATTGCTTATTGTGCTTTAAATATTCTTTTATTTTTAAATTATAAATTTTTTTAATATCTATTTCATTCATTGATTTAAATGATTACTTAAATAGTTGTCTAAATTTTTTAAGAATAGTTTCTTTATCATCTTTTAACTTAATATTTCTTTTCTTATAATTTGTATTTAATATTTTATAACTAGCTTCATACCATTCGCTAGATTGATAATTATAACCTAGTAAACTAGCATATCTTTCAGCTTCATTTACCAATCCAACCTTATAATGTAATTCAACTAATCTATGTAAAGCTTCCTCTATATAAATAGTTGTGTCATAATCATTAACTACTTTTTTAAATCGATTAATTGCAGGTATCCATTTTTCTCTTTGTACATAATATTTAGCTAAATACATTTCTTTTGAAGCCATTATTTCTATTATTAGCTCTAATTTAAACATAGAGTCAGATGCATAATCTGTATTCGGATAATTTTTTATTATTAATTCAAAATATTTTTTTGCTAGCAAAATTTGATTCATATCTTTTTTTTCGTCAACAATTTGATCATAATGACACAAAGCTAAAAGGTAATAAGCATAATCTGTTTGTGGGTGATAATTGTATTTAACTAGAAAACGTTCAAGATCATTTATAGCATCATTATAATATCCTTGTGAAAAATATCCATATGCAGACATTAAAACAGCTCTAGGGGCCCAAATCGATTGAGGATAAAGTAACTCTGCTTCACTAAATTTTTTTCCAGCATAAATTACATCTCCCCTTTCAAATTCTTTCATAGCTTCTTGATAAACCTCAACCATTTGTTCATCTAAGTTTTTTTTTTGCAAAACACTAACTTTTTCTTCTTTAGAACATCCGGAGAAAAATATTAAAAGTGTAAAACAAATTATGTTGATATTAAATTTCATCTAATACTTTTATCAGATAAATATAAAAACTCTAACTTTTATGCTATGGATTTTAGATTTTGATAATTGGTAAATATGTGTGGTAACTGTTTTCCTTTAATTTCAATCAATGAATAATTATTTTGATCTTTAAATAATTCTTTAAGTAACTCATGTGTAAGTCGGTGGCCGCCTTGAGAGCATTTTAATGAGCCAATAATTTTATATCCAGATAAAAATAAATCTCCCATACAATCCAAAATCTTATGATTAACAAATTCTAAATTATTTCTAAGTCCACTTTCATTTAATATTTTATTATCTTTTATTACAATTGCATTATCTAAATTTCCACCCTTACCCAAGTTTAATTTTTTTAATTTTTCTATATCTTCATAAAGGCAAAATGTTCTTGAATTAAAAATTACTTTTAAGTCGTCTTCAAATATATTTATTTTATTTTTTTGATTTTTGATTACATTATTTTTATATTTAATCTCGAACTCAATATCACTTGTGATATTAGATTTATTTATAGATATAAATTTATCATTGTATTTTAACTTTACTTCTTTATTTATTTTAATTATTTTTATTGGTTGGTCACTAAACTTTACACCTGCTTTGCTTATACTTTCATAAAATACTTTTGCCGATCCATCCATTATTGGTGCTTCTTGAGAATCTAATTCAACAATAGCATTATCTATCCCAATTCCGTAAAATGCTCCCATCAAATGCTCTATTGTAGAAACTTTAATACCAAAATCATTTGC
The DNA here is from genome assembly GCA_902543575.1 of uncultured Pelagibacteraceae bacterium. Classification (GTDB taxonomy): domain Bacteria; phylum Pseudomonadota; class Alphaproteobacteria; order Pelagibacterales; family Pelagibacteraceae; genus Pelagibacter. The sequence goes on from CACBYV010000017.1 coordinate 8,142, forward strand.
AACTGTTGTGCATAAGGTTGTATCAACAACATTATGATAAAGTGGGTATATTAAGTTATTTTCCTTTATGTCTATTCTTTTAAAAACTATTCCTGTGTTTGGAGATGCGGGTAATATATTCATATTAACTTTTTCTCCAGTATGTATACCGATACCTGAATAAGATATTCTTTCTGAGATTGTTTTTTGAGTAAGTATAGACACATTTAATATATACAAAATGTTACTCTTCCAAAATACTCAAGAAATATTACAAGAAAATACAATCAATTACTGAAAAAATTGAAAAATTTTTCAAATAGACCCGGTTTTTTTGCAATTATTTTAGGTTTGTCATAATTATTCAAATAATAAATGAGTCCATTTTTACATATTTGACTATCTTTTTCTTTATAAAATTTAATAGATTTGAAGCTAAATTTATCTTCTAAATGAAATGAGTTTTCATTAAACAATTTTGACCCTTCTCCTATCAAGAAAAGGTCGGTATCTTTAAATTTACCTATATTTGTTTTTTCATTTGATTTCATAAAAATTAAATCAATGATCTCTTGTACCCTGTATAATATAACCTTTTTTAATAAATCTACTGAAATTTTGTTTTTAAAAATATCATTAGCGGAAATTAAACTTTCTGATTCATGTGTGGCGTAAGAAAATTCATTTTCAGTTTTATTAAATGATTTTTTTAATTTTTCAGACTGTTCAATACTAATATTGAATACTTTAGATATATCTTTTGTAATATGATTACTACCTATAGGAATTGATTCTATAAAATTTAACTTGTTATTTTCATAAAGTGTTAATGAAGTTCTTTCCCAGCCAATTTCCAAAAAAGATATTTTCTTTTGATCTAATTTTTGAGAGTAAGATAAAGATTTTAAATAACTATTACAAAAAATATTTATAATATTTAAGTTTTTTTTATTAAATTTATTTTCCAAATTAGAAATTAATTTTTTTGGCAAACAAATAACTTTAAAATCTATTTTTATATCGGTTTTTACAATTTTATTTTTTGGCAATTTTTCAAAAATTTTATTGTCGATAAAACATCTATCAAGAATAGTATGAACAATACTATAATTATCATAATGCTTATAAATTAATTGATTGAGTTCTAAAATAATTGAGTCATAAACTTTACTTATTTCAGAATTATTATTTAGTTTTTTTCTCAAAGCTATATTTATAGTAAACACACTTGAGGAGTCTAATAATAAGATAATATCTTTGATATGATATGAATATTTCTTTTCTGCTTTTTTTACTGTATCAACAATAAAATTAAAGTGATTTTTATGGTCTTCTTGATACAAAATAGATTTTGAGTCTACGTAAATTTCATCAGAATGAGTATCATATACAGAAAATCTTATTTTCGATGATCCAAAATCAATTAAATTTAAGTAATTTTTATCACTCATTTTTTAAAATAATTCTATTTGGAATTCGTAAATCTAAAATAGTATTGTCTTGTAATTTTTTATTGGATTTAAATCTATTATATAATTTTATTGCATCATTAATATTTTTATTAGGTAATTTAATTAAAATATTGTTTTCAAAATATATGTCCCATCTTTTATTTTTATGAAAATAAAGTTTATTAATTTTATCAGATTTAACTCCTTGTTTTTTTAAAATATTAATTAAATCTAAGTATTCGATAATGTTAAATTTACCAAAAATAATTGGTAATTCATTTTCTGATAAAAATTCTTTTGCATTTGTAAACTTTCCATTTTCACCAATGTAATATTTTTTTTGATTAACGTAAGTTATGGCTATAAATTTTGTCTTGTTTGCAGATACATTTAATGAGGATGGATATACTTTTTTAATAGAAATATTCTCTAAAAATTTAAGATTATCTAATTTATTATAGAGCAATTCTTTT
>CACBYV010000018.1 GCA_902543575.1 uncultured Pelagibacteraceae bacterium
TAAATCAAACTTAAATAAGCAATTTTTAACCTATAAAAATAAGCCTTTATTTGAACATTCATTAAAAACTGCATTAGACTCAAAATTGTTTAAAAAAATTTTAATAGTTTCAAATAAAAAAATTAAAAAAATTATTTATAAAAATATAGATATAATAAAGGGTGGAAAAGAAAGGCAAGATTCAACACAAAATGCGCTTAATTATTTAAAAAATAAAAAAATTAAAAATGTATTTATCCATGATGCGGCTAGACCAAATTTATCAATTAATTTATTACATAGATTAAAAAAAGAATTAAAAAAAAATAATGCTGTTGTTCCATATTTAAAATCTGAAAATTCTGTAAAATACAAAATTAAAAATAAAATAAATAATTTGGATCGCAATAAAGTTTTGCTTACACAAACTCCACAATGTTTTAATTTTCAAGAACTATTTAATTTATATAAATCAAACAAAGAAAAAATTACCGATGAAGCTAGTTTATACTTAAGAAATAATAGGAAAATTAAGTTTATTCTTGGAGATAAAAAAAATTTCAAGATTACAACTGTAGATGATCTTAATTATTTAAAATTAGATACTTATTATGGTATTGGTTTTGATATTCATAGATTAATTAAAAATAAAAAACTATTTCTTGGGGGTATACAAATTCCCTTTCACTCAGGTCTTCAAGGACATTCTGATGGAGATGTTATCATCCACGCAATAATTGACAGTCTATTGGGAGCAATGAAAAAAGGTGATATTGGAACCTATTATCCAAGTAATTCAAGTAAATTTAAAAACATTAGATCTAAAAATATGCTTAAGCCAGTTGTTGAATTGTTAAATGATAATAACTTTTCAATAAATAATATAGATATAAATTTAATATGCGAAAATCCAAAGGTTTCGAAAATTAGAAATAAAATAATAAAATCATTATCAGAATTATTATCTATGAATAGAAATTTAATAAATTTAAAAGGGAAAACTGTAGAAAAATTAGGTATAATTGGAAAAGAACAAGCAATTGCGTGTGAAGTTATTTGTTCATTATCAAAATGAAAAAAATAAATGTATTAATATCAACTTTTTTTGGAAATGGATATATTTCAAAAATTCCTGGAACTTTCACATCCCTAATTACATTAATAATCCTTTATTTATTATTTGAGGTATTTCAATTTAAAAATCTAAATTATATTTTGATATTGTTTTCTATAACTTTTTTTTATTCTTTTTATGCTGTAATGGATTCTGGAACTGAATTTGAAAATAAAGATCCCAGACAAATTGTGATTGATGAAGTATTAGGTCAAGCGATGCCCCTAATCCTTATAGTATATTTATCATCTAAAAATCTAATAAATATTCCTGTTGAAATATATTATTTTTTATCTTTTATTCTTTTTAGATTTTTTGATATCGTTAAACCTTTCCCGGTAAGTTATTTTGATAAACAACATAAAAATTTTTTTGGTATTATTATGGATGATATAATGGCTGGCTTATATACAATGTTAATAATATATCTTATTTCATTAAAATTTTAATGAGTATTGATAAATTACACAAAAAATTAATAAAAACAAAAACCACTATATCTATAGCAGAATCTTGTACTGGTGGTTTATTATCAAGTAAATTAACAAGATTAAGTGGTTCATCAAAATATTTTAAAATGGGATTAATTACATACTCAAATAATGCAAAAATTAATATTCTGAATGTTAACAAAAAAGTCATTGATAGATATGGAGCTGTAAGTCAAGAATGTTGTAGATCAATGGTAGAAAATTTATCAGAATTATCTAAAAGTAAAATCAACGTATCAATTACAGGTATTGCAGGCCCTAAAGGTGGTACAAAAAATAAACCTGTAGGTCTTGTATTTATTGGAATTAAGACAGGAAATAAAATTTTTATTATTAAAAATTTATTTGGAAAAAAGAAGAGATCAATTATACAAAAAAATACAGTAAAAAAATGTATTAATTTATTGATAAAAATTATTTAGTTATAAATTACAAACTTTCAGCTCTTTTTTGAAATGCATCTGCTATTTTATTAAGCCCATACTGAAAAGATTTTGACATTATAATATTAAGAAATTTATTCTTAATTTCAAAATCGACATCAAAATGAACTTCAGTAAAATTATCTTTCTCAACAAACCTCCAATTATTTTCTAAATAATTCAAAGGACCATCAATATTAGTTACATGAATATGATCATTTTTTTTATCATACCTAACATCACTTTTATAAGTATCAGTAAAAGGTTTTTTACCAATAGTTAAATCTGCAACAATTTTTATACAATCTTCGACTTCTTTTTTCTCATAAACCTTAGAATCAATACAAAAGGGAATAAATTCAGGATACTTTTCAATATCTAAAACAAAATTAATAAGTGTTTTTTTATCGCGTTCTATTAATCGCGTCACAGATGCTTTTGGCATTTAATTAATTGTGTCTGTTTTGTTTTAATTTGGCAAAATCTTCATCAGCATGATATGAAGATCTAGTCAATGGAGAAGATGAAACTAATAAAAAACCCTTCGATTTTGCTATTAATTCAAAATCTTTAAATTCATCAGGATGATAATATCTATCTAAAGGATGATGTTTTACTGTTGGTTGAAGGTATTGACCGATTGTTAAAAAATCAACATCCGCTGATCTTAAATCATCCATTACTTGAATTACTTCATCTTTTTCTTCACCCAAACCAACCATTATGCCCGACTTAGTAAAAATCTGTTTATTATCTTTTTTTGCATTTTTAAGAAGTTCTAAAGATGAGAAATATCTAGCTCCAGGTCTAACCTTTACATATAATCTTGGAACAGTTTCAATATTATGATTAAAAACATCTGGGTTTGCGCTTAAAATAATTTTATAAGATTCGCCTTTTCTAAGAAAATCTGGGGTTAAAACTTCTATAGTAGTATTAGGATTTTTTTTTCTAGTAATTTCAACAACTTCTTTAAAATGATTAGATCCACCATCAGGTAAGTCATCTCTATCAACAGATGTAATTACAACATGTCTCAAATTTAATTTTTTAACTGCATTTGCTATTTTTATTGGTTCAAATTGATCCAATTTTTCGGGTTTCCCAGTTTTAACATCACAAAACGCACAAGCTCTTGTGCAAGTATCACCCATAATCATAAATGTTGCATGCCTTTTACTCCAACATTCAGTGATATTGGGACAGTTTGCTTCTTGGCAAACAGTGACTAAGTTATTTTGATTAACAACAGTTTTGGTTAGAAAAAATTCCTTACTGTCTGATAGTTTAGATCTAATCCAAGATGGTTTCTTTTTAATTGGATTAACTGGATTTTTAACTTTTTCAGGATGTCTTGGTTTAATTTTGTCCATCATCTTTTAGTATATAAGTAGTCTCTCCGTCTTTTCCAAATAAAAATTTGTCTCGTATCAAAACTTCAATAAAATCAAGGTCTATATCTTTAGTTAATAAAGAGTTTTTGTGTTCCAATTCTTGAATTTTAAAATTCAAATCTGTTTGTTTTATCTTTAATTCTTCATAAATTTCTTTTTTTTTTAAATAAGAGATTAGACCTCTATCACCACCTAATAAATTAAAAAAAAAGTAAATAAATAGAAATGTTATAATTAAAATAAAATAATTTTTTTTTATTTTTTTAAACATTAATTGAGACTATGCATTTTTGATTTTTTTCCAAGTTCTTGCTCAATTCTTAACAATTGGTTATATTTTGAAACTCTCTCGGATCTCGCTAATGACCCAGTTTTAATCTGATTAGAATCAGTTCCTACGGCAAAATCTGCAATAAATGTATCCTCGCTATCACCAGATCTATGTGAAATTATAGTTTTATAACCAATTAATTTTGCAAATTTGATAACCTCAAGAGTTTCTGTAACAGTACCAATTTGATTTAGTTTAATTAATATTGAATTTGCTGAGATATTTAAAAAACCAATTTTTAAGCGTTCTAAATTTGTAACAAATAAGTCGTCCCCAACTATTTGTATTTTATTTTTTGTTTTATTTAAAAGTTTTGTCCAGGCTGACCAATCATTTTCACCAAATGGGTCTTCGATAGACATGATTTTATACTTTTTGACAAGTCTGAGGTAATTTTTGATAGATTCATCAACACTAGTGTACTTTTTTGAGTGAATAGAATAATGTTTATTTTTATGCAACTCATTTGCTGCTACATCCAAGCATATGACTATATCTTTTCCATTTTTAAAACCTGATAAATTTATAGCTTTTACTATAAGTTTAAGCGCGCTTTCATTATCATTTATCATTGGAGCGAACCCACCCTCATCTCCTACGGAAGTGGAATGACCCATCTTCTTAATTAAAGCTCTTAAATTATTAATAACAACAAAACACATTCTAAGACCTTCAGAAAAAGTTTTTGCTTTATCTGGTCTTATCATAAACTCTTGGATTCTTAGGCCATTATTTGCGTGTGCACCTCCATTAATTATATTCATTAAGGGATAAGGTAATTTAAAATTTTTATTTATTATTAAATTTTTATAAATTGGAATTTTTTTAATTTTAGAGGATAATTTTTTGACAGCTATTGAAACCGAAAGAATTGCATTAGCTCCAACCCTTTTCTTTTGTTTAGTGCCATCAAGCCTTATTAATAAATTATCTATTTTTTCTTGTTGATGAACATTAAAATTTTTTAACTTATTTGATATTACCTTATTTATAAATTCAACAGGTTTTAAAACACTTTTTCCAAGATATTTTTTATTATTAATATCTCTTTTTTCAAAAGCTTCGTAAGTTCCGGTTGATGCACCAGAAGGACAAATTGCTGATGCACTAATATCTTTTACAAATACTTCTGTTTCTATAGTTGGATTTCCTCTACTATCAAAAACTTGTCTTGCAATAATTTTAGAAATTTTAGACATTATTTTTTTTTATTAGATTATCTATCTCTACAATCTGATTAATAAGATTATCTAATTTATTAAGTGGAACCATATTTGGCCCATCAGAAGGAGCGTTATCAGGATCTTGATGTGTTTCTATAAAAATAGCAGCAACACCCACTGCAACAGCTGCTCTAGATAAATGTTCAACAAATTCTCTTTGTCCACCACTTTTATCTCCTTGACCACCTGGTTGTTGAACTGAATGCGTGGCATCAAAAACAATTGGATAACCATTTTTTGCCATTATGGGTATTGATCTCATGTCTGTTACTAATGTATTATATCCAAAACTAGCCCCTCTCTCAGTTACAAGAATATTATTATTTCCCGACTCAGATATTTTTTTTGTTACATTTACCATATCCCATGGAGCTAAAAACTGACCCTTTTTCACATTGATAATTTTTTTTGTTTTTGCAGCAGCAACTAATAAATCTGTTTGTCGACATAAGAATGCGGGAATCTGTAAAACGTCAACATGTGGCGCAACAATCGAACATTGCTCCACATTGTGAATATCAGTAAGGACAGGTACTTTTATTTGATTTTTTATTTTATCAAAAACTGGTAAAGATTTTTCTAATCCAGCTCCTCTTTTACCTTTAAGACTTGTTCTATTAGCTTTATCAAATGATGTTTTGTATATAAATCCAATATTATATTTGTCAGTAATATTTTTAATTTCCCCTGCCATGTCTAAAGCATGTTGCTCAGTTTCTAGTTGGCATGGTCCTGCTATTAAACAAATTTTATTTGAGTTAGAAATATTTAAATCCTGACACTTAACAATTCTATTTTCCATGATAATTTTTTGAAGCTTTTATAAAAGATTTAAATAATGGATGTGGTGATAATGGTCTTGATTTAAACTCTGGGTGAAATTGAACGCCAATAAACCAGGGATGATTTTTTAATTCAATTATTTCAGGTAATTTATTATCTGGAGACATACCCGAAAATATTAATCCTTTTTTTTCAAATTTTGATCTTTGGTTAGTATTAACTTCATATCTATGTCTGTGTCTTTCTTTTATTTCATTTGATTTATAAATTTTTTTTATGGCAGAATTATTTTTTAATTTAGCTGTATAAAGACCTAATCTCATTGTCCCACCTAAGTTTTTTTCTGTACCCTTAAAAACTTTTCCATTTTTGTTCCATTCATGGATTAATCCAATAACAGGATAGCATTTTTTATCAAGCTCTGTAGAGCCAGCATTTTTTATATTTAATTTGTTTCTGGCAAATTCAATGATTGCCATTTGCATACCAAAACAAATACCAAAAAAGGGTATTTTTTTTTCTCTTGCATATTTAATTGCAGCAATCTTGCCTTCTGTTCCTCTTTTGCCAAATCCACCTGGAATTAATATTCCAGAAACACTTCTAAGTTTTTTGCTTATTTCATTTTTTTTTAGTTTATCAGATTCAATTCTTACTAAATTAACTTTTACATTATTTGCTATGCCGCCATGCGTTAATGCTTCATCTAAGGATTTATATGCATCTTTTAAGTTCACATATTTACCTATTATTCCAATGTCAATTACTTTATTATTTTTTAGAACAGTAGAGGTGATATTTTTCCATGGATTTAAATTGGGTTTCTTTTTTGATTTTATTTTAAAATATTTTAAAACTTGTTTATCTAATTTTTGGTTATAAAAACTAATTGGTGCTTCATAAATTGTTCTAACATCAACAGTCTCAATAACGTTTTCAATATCAACATTACAAAATAAAGATATTTTTTTTCTTTGCTCTAAAGGTATATGTTGTTCTGATCTACATATAACAATATCTGGCTGTATACCGATACTTCTTAATTCTTTAACACTATGTTGTGTAGGTTTAGTTTTTATCTCATCAGAAGATTTCATGAAAGGAACTAATGTTAAGTGAACAAATAATGTTCTAGACCTTCCATGATAGTTTGAGAACTGTCTTATGGCTTCTAGAAACGGCAAACTTTCTATGTCACCAACAGTCCCACCAATTTCACAAATTACAAAATCTTCATTGCTAATGTCTTTACTAATAAATTTTTTTATTCTATCTGTTATGTGTGGAATGACTTGAACTGTCTTACCTTGATAGCCCCCTTGTCTCTCTTTTTTGATTACATCGCTATAAATTTTACCAGTAGTAATATTATCTGATTGTTTTGATGAAATATTTGTAAATCTTTCGTAATGTCCTAAATCTAGATCAGTTTCTGCTCCATCATCAGTAACAAATACCTCTCCATGTTGAAAAGGACTCATTGTTCCTGGATCAACATTTAAATATGGATCCATCTTACGTATCCTGACTTTATAACCTTGTGACTTTAATAAATATGCAAGTGATGCTGAGGATAATCCTTTTCCAAGTGATGATACCACGCCGCCAGTGACAAAAATATATCGCGCCATGGAAGTATCTTATAGACCTAAAACTTAAAAATTCAAAGTGTTAATTATTGCTATCTGGAACCTTTGGAGCATCATCAGTTTCCTCTATTTTATCTAAAACTGATGTTGTGGGAGTTAATTCACCTCTGGAAAGAATCGTTAAACACAGACTGCATATTATAAATAGAGTAGCAATTATTGCTGTAGCTTTAGTTAAAAAATTTCCTGCAGATCTTGAAAGCATAAAGTTATCTTGAGACACTCCAATACCTAATGCACCACCCTCAGATTTTTGAAATAAAACTAAGATAACTAAAATAGCTGCAAGGATAATATTAATTATTAAAAGTATATTTTCCACGAGGTTTAATTAGTTGATTTTTTAATTATATCAATAAAATTTTTTGCTCTCAAAGAAGCGCTTCCTATTAAAAATCCTTTTAAATCATTAATTTCTTTTAACTCTGATACATTTTTAGAATTAACAGATCCTCCATAGATAATTTTATATTTTTGATTTTTTTTTAATTTTTTAATTATATTGTTTATGTCTTTAAAGTTTTTTCTTAATTCAGCTAATTTTGGTATTTTTCCAGTTCCGATGGCCCATCTAGGTTCATATGCAAAAATAATATTATTAATTTTTTTTATATTCTTTAATGCAATGGTTATTTGTCTTTTAAGTACTGAAAGAGTTTTATTATTTTTTTTTTCTATATATGTTTCCCCAATACAAAGAATTACTTTTAATTTTTCTTTGAGTGCTGAATGAATTTTTTTATTTATTAGTATATCATTTTCTTGATTTCTAATTTCAGAATGACCAACAATTACATACTCACCTCCTGCTGACTTAATTAATTTAGAATTTATAGATCCTGTAAATGCACCATAATCATTTAATTGAGAAAGGTTCTGAGCACCTACTTTAATTATAGTGTTTTTTACTTTATTTTTAACCGATGAAATTAAGGTAAATGGTGGACAGTAAATTATTTGATTTTTTTTATTTTTTGAATTTTTCAAAAATTTTATGGTTTTATTAATGCCAGAGATATGACTTTTTTCTCCATTCATCTTCCAATTAGCTATAAAGATCATATTATTATTTGTCATCTTAGATAATTTAATTTATAGGTTTGTTTTTTATAATCAATATATAAAGAATTACTCATGTTAGGAAAATTAAGAGGTTTTACAAATAGTAAATTGGCAGGTGTCCTCGTGGCTATAATAATTGTTCCTTTTGTTTTTTGGGGAATGGGAAGCGTCTTTAGTGGTGGGAACACAAATAATATTGCTAAGATAAATAATAATTCAATTTCAACAAAAGACTTCATTGATCATATAAACCGATCAAGAATTAATCCTGATTATATAAAAGAAAACTTAGATAACAACATCTTAGAGAGAATTTTGAGCGACCTTATATCAAAAGATTTAATGTCAATGGAGTATAAAGATTTAAATGTAAAAGTTTCAGATAGATCATTAAAATTAAATCTACAAAACGATATAAATTTTCTTGATGATGACAAAAATTTTTCAAGATTAAAATATGAAAAATTTCTTTTAGAGAATAATATTATTGCAGCTGAATTTGAAAATAGACTAAAAAATTCTCAGTTAAGAAAAAGACTATTTGATTATATTGGTGGTGGTATTAAATCACCATATTATTTACAAAATAAGATTTACATAAATGAAAACAAAAAAATA
>CACBYV010000019.1 GCA_902543575.1 uncultured Pelagibacteraceae bacterium
TTTATTAGAAAATAAAATAAAAGTTATTAAACTAAACACATTTAATCCAGAATTAACATTGAGCAAAGGATGTTATACGAAATTGAAACCTAGTATGACTGATAAATTAATAATAAAAAAAGGTATTGAAATATTAAATAGATCAAATTCATTTAATCATGTTCAGGCATTGGTAATCAATAATCAAAAGGTTATTTCTATTGAAAAAAGAAAAGGTACAAAGGATATGTTAAAATCGATTAGAAATAATAATCTAAAGAATAAACTCTTAATAAAGATGCCTAAATCAAAGCAAGACTTGCGTGTTGATTTGCCAACTTTTGGTTTGGATACACTAAAGGATTGCAAAAAAGCAAATATTAAAGGAATTGTAGTTAAAGCAGGTCAAAATATATTTCTAGATAAACGCAAAGGTCTTCAATTCGCTAATAAAAATAATATTTTTGTCATGGCTAAATGAAAAAGATATTTATTTTAACAGGCGAACCATCTGGTGATAAATTAGCTGCTGAAGTTATTAAAGAATTAAAAAAATCTAAAACTAATGTTGAATATTTATCTGTTGGAGGTCAACATTTAAATTCTATAGGTATTAAGTCAATATATGATCAAAAGGATATTACTTACATGGCCTTTACAGACATATTATTTAATATTTTTAAGATAAAAAGTAAAATAAATGAAACGGTAAAAAAAATTATAGATTTCAGTCCTGATATTTTATTTAGTGTTGATAGTCCTGATTTTACTCTTCGTGTTTCAAAAATAATTAAATTAAAAAAACCAGATATCAAAACTATTCATTTTATTGCACCTAAAGTTTGGGCATGGAGAGAGGGTAGAGTTAAAAAAATGAAAAGCTTCTTAGATCACATTCTTTTATTATTTGATTTTGAAAAGAAATATTTTGATAAGGAAAAACTAAAAAATACATTTGTTGGTCACCCAATATTAGATAACACAAATCACGAAAAGATTGAAATCAATGAATTATTAAAGGGAAAAATTATTTCAATTTTTCCTGGTAGTAGATTATCTGAATTGAAATCACATGTACCTATACTTATTGAGTTTATTAAAAAAATGAATAAAGAAAAAAATAATTATAATTATATTTTTCATGCTACAGAAGGTACTAAAGAATATTTATCCCAAATTATTAAAAAAAATAATTTAGAAAATGTTGATCTAATTTCAAATGAAAATATAAAAATTGCTACAATTAAAAAATCTATCTTTGCAATTGTTAAATCTGGAACAGTTTCACTTGAGGTTTGTAAATATGGTGTACCATCAATAATAATTTATAAAATGAATTTTTTAAATTTCTTTATTGCTAAGTTATTTTTAAAAATAAAATATGCTAACATGATAAATATTATTAATAATAAAGAAATTATTCCTGAACTTTTACAAAAGGAATGTAACTCAGATGAAATATATAAAACAGTTAATTATTTGTTAAAAAAACCTGAAATTATAAATGAACAATTAAAACAAGTTAATAAAACTATTAATGAATTAAGATCCAACACTTCATCAAGCAATGAAGCTTCCAGTGTTTTATTATCTTATTTGAGATAACCTTTTAGACACTTCCTTTTTACCAAGTGCACACAATATATCATATATACCCGGTCCAAACTTTGATCCTGTAAGGCATATTCTTAGTGGTTGTCCAACTCCTTTAAAATTTGTATTATTATTTTTTATTAGGTCATTAATTATTGGTTCTAGTGTTTCTCTAGTAAAATCTGATACTTTATTAATATCTTCACTAAATAATTTAACAATTTTAATAGCTGTTTCGTCTAAAAGTTTGTAATCTTCTCTTTCTATTTGAACTTTGTCATTTATTAAAAACTTTGAATTTTTGTAAATATCTTCCAAAGTTTTTGCTTTATTTTTTAAAAAATGTAACGAATTTTTAATTTTTTTCTTCGCTAAATCAGGTATCTTTTCTTTAAAAGTCTCACAATAAGTTATTAAAAAATTAAATAGATCATTTTCATCAATATTTTTTATGTAATGTTCATTCATTGAATAAATTCTACTAATATCTAATTTTGAAGGTGATTTCCCAATTCCTTCTAAATTGAAGTATTTGATACTTTCATCTAAATCAAAAATTTCCTTATCTTTGTATGACCATCCTAATCTCAGAAGATAGTTTCTAAGAGCATTAGGCATTATTCCAATTTTTGAATAATCATCTAATGTTGATGCATTATCTCTTTTTGATAGTTTCTTTCCTTCAATTGTATGAATTAGTGGTATGTGAGCAAAAAACGGTACATTCCAATTCATAGCTTCATAAATCTGTAATTGTTTAAATGTATTTATTTTATGATCATCACCTCTAATTATATGTGTCATTCCCATTAAATGATCATCTACTGATGCTGATAAATTATATGTAGGCGATCCATCTGCTCTTAATATAACAAAGTCTTCAATAGTATTATTCTCAATTTCTATATTTCCCTGCACCAAATCTTTCAAGATAGATTTTCCTTCAACTTTACTTCTAAATCTGATTACAGGTTCTATTCCATTTGGAGCATCTGTTTCACTCTTATCTCTCCATTTTCTATTATAAATATATGGTATTTTTTTTTGTTTTGCCCTTTTTTTTTGCTCTTCAATTTCTTCACTAGAACAATAACATTTATAAGCCAAATCTTTTTTTAACAATTCATTAGCTACATTTATATGATCATTTATTTTATCCGATTGAATATATTCACTATCTTCGTAATTAATTCCTATCCATTTTAAGGAATTAATTATTTGATTTTTAAATTCATCTTTAGATCTTTCTTTATCTGTATCCTCTATTCTTAGATAAAATTTACCACCTTTATTTTTTGAATAAAGCCAATTGAATAATGCAGTTCTCACTCCTCCAATGTGTAAAGGGCCAGTTGGTGACGGAGCAAATCTAGTTGCTACAGTTTTCATCAGATTTATTTAGACTATTTTAGGAAAAGTTTCTATATAAAGATACTAGAATTCCTTGAACTTTTACTCTATCAGGACCAAATATTTTAGTTTCGTAATTTCTATTTGCACTTTCTAAAGCTACGGTCTTACCTTTTCTTCTTATTCTCTTTAGCATTGCTTCATGATCGTCAATTAACGCAACAACTATTTTTCCATTTTCAGCAATATCAGCTTTTTTCACAATAACTGTATCACCATCATTTATTCCAGCCTCAATCATAGAATCTCCCTGTACTTTAAGTCCAAAGAATTCTCCATTTTTCTCAATATTGGAAGGCAAAGGTATTCTAGAAACTTCATTTTGAATTGCTTCTACAGGTGTGCCCGCAGCAATTTTACCCAATACAGGTATTTCATTTTCATCTGAATTATTTCGATTTGAACTTTCATCAAGTCCACCTCTAATAACACTTGGTGAAAAACTATTATAAATATCATTTGCTGAAGCTGTTTCAGGTAACTTTATGACTTCTAAAGCTCTTGCTTTATGAGCCAATCTTTTAATAAAGCCTCTTTCTTCTAAAGCACTAATTAATCTATGAATTCCTGATTTAGACTTTAGATTTAAGGATTCCTTCATTTCCTCATAAGAAGGAGATACACCACTAGATCTCAACTTCTTGTTGATAAATAAAAGCAGGTTTTTTTGTTTTTTAGTTAACATAGAACAAATTGTGTACATAAATGTTCTATAAAAGTTCTATCGATTAAACAAGAGTTAAAACTATAATAAATTCAACACTTTTTTCATAAAATAGAAAAAATATTATTATTTTCTAAATTTTTTAAAATCGATTCACCTATGAGAAATGTTTTTATTTTAGTTTCTGAGGCTATTTTCAAAACGTCTTCTTTGCTTTTTATTCCGCTCTCTGAAATTAATGGTCCATCATGATTAACTAAAATATTATGAATATCATAAGTTGTATTTATATCTGTTTTTAGTGTTTTTAAATTCCTATTGTTTATCCCTATTAGTGCATCTGTGTACTTTAGAGATTTTTTGGCCTCTTCAACAGTGTGAACTTCAACAATTACAGACATTTTAAGTTTCTCAGCTTCTTCATACAATTCATCTGCAGTTTTTTCATCAACGCCAGCTAAAATTATTAAAATAGCATCAGCACCATAACTCCTAGAAAGATGGACTTGAAATTTATCAACAAAAAAATCTTTACATAAAATAGGTAAATTTATTTTTTGTTTAATTTTGCTAATATGAATTAAGTTTCCTAAAAAAAAATCCTCTTCAGTTAAAACGGATAGACAGGTTACATTATTTTTTAAGTATATTTCGGCAATTTCAACAGGATTATAATTTTCAACAATTATACCAGCTGAAGGGCTAGCTTTTTTAATCTCTGCAATAATAGAGATTTTATCGTGATTTATATTATTGATAATTTTTTCTTTAAAATTTATATAATTTTTTAGATTTGTAATTTTGTCATTTAGAGAATTTATTGAAATATCTTTTTTTAAAATTTGAATTTTATTTCTTTTTTTATTAATAATTTCTTCTAATATATTCTCAGACATCTCTCAATTTTTCTAAATGTGAATATGTTTTTCCTGATAACAAATGATCTCTAGCTTTTTCATAGGCATATTTAAAATTATCTTCTCTTTCAGATATTATTAAACCAGCTGCAGAATTTAATGATACTGCTTTAGAAAAGTCATCATCATTACCTTTAAATATATCTATAATTTTTTGTGAATTATATTTTGCGTCATTTCCAACTATTTTATCGAAACCTTCAGCATTTACTTTCAATTCTTTAGGATCAATAATCATTTCGTTAATTTCCCCATTTCTTAATTGTTTAACAATAGTTTTATCATATGGTGATATTTCATCTAAACCATCATTGCTATTAACAATCCAAGCAGATTTAATATTTAAATCTTTCAAAGCATTGGCAAATATATCTAGAAGTTTTTTATCAAAAACTCCTACAACCTGTTTTTCAACATTTGCTGGACTACTCAAAGGACCAATCATATTAAAAATTGTTCTCTTCCCAATTTTTTTTCTAGTTGGACCAACATATTTCATAGCGCTATGATAATTTGGAGCAAACATAAATCCAAAATGATTTTTTTTAATTTGATTTTCAATATCTTTGGGCTCCAAGTTGATATTTATATTTAATGCTTCCAAAACATCTGCAGATCCACATTTTGATGAAACTGCTTTATTACCATGTTTTGCTACCTTAATGCCCATACTTGAAAGTAATAATGCGGAAGCTGTAGATATGTTTAGTGTATCCTTGCCGTCACCACCTGTTCCACAAGTATCTATGCAGTCATCTACATTAACTTTTTTCGCTTTATTTCTAAGCACTGAGACACCACCTGCTATTTCTGTTGAAACTTCACCCTTTTTAGAGAGCAGAGTTAAAAAATTATAAATTTCATTATCATTTGCTTTTCCATTCATCAAAATTTCAAAAGCATCAATACTTTCTTGTAATGTTAAATTTTCACTTAATTCAAGTTTTTTTAAAAATTTTTCCATTTATTTAATAAAATTTTTTAAAATTTTTAAACCATCTTTAGTCTTTATACTTTCTGGATGAAATTGTACTCCATGAACATCATAAATTCTATGTTTAACACCCATAATTATTCCATCTAAAGTCATGGCTGTAATTTCTAAATCTTTAGATAGTGTTTTCTTATCGATTATTAAACTATGATATCTAGTTGCCTCAAATATTTTTGGAATTCCTTTTAAAATCCCTATATTTTTTGAAATGATTTTACTTGTTTTTCCATGAACCAATTCTTTAGCTTGAATAATTTTAGATCCAAATATTTGACCTATAATTTGATGACCTAAACAAACTCCAAGTATTGGAATTTTATTATACAATTCATTTACAATTGATAGACAGTTTCCAGCTTGATCAGGATTACCTGGACCAGGTGATATAACAATTTTATTATATTTTTTCTTTAATATTTCTTTTGTATTAATTTTATCATTTCTTACTACATCTACATTTTGACAAAACTTAGATATGTAATGATACAAATTAAATGTAAAACTATCATAGTTATCAATTAAAATTATTTTCATAATTACTCAATTGCTTTTAATAGAGCCTTTGCTTTATTAACTGTTTCAAGATATTCGTTTTGTGGTTTGCTATCTGCAACTATTCCAGCACCAGATTGTACATAAAATTTCTTATTTTTAGCTACTGCAGTTCTAAGTGCAATACATGTATCAAATTCACCATTTGCTGAAAAATATCCAATTCCACCCGCATAAACTTTTCTTTTTGTTGTCTCTAGCTCATCTATTATCTCCATTGCTCTAATTTTTGGAGCCCCAGATACTGTTCCTGCTGGAAATCCTGACAACATAGTTTCAAATTTTGAGTGTTTATTATTAAATACTCCTTCAACATTTGATACAATATGCATTACATGAGAGTATTTTTCTATTGAAAAACTTTCAGTCACTTTTACAGTATTAATCTTTGATACTTTTCCAGTGTCGTTTCTGCCTAAATCAAGAAGCATTAAATGTTCAGACAGCTCTTTTTTGTCATTCAGTAAATCTTTCTCAAAAAATAAATCTTGTCTTTTATTTTTCCCCCTTGGCCTTGTTCCAGCAATCGGTCTAATCGTGACTTTATTATTTCTTAACCTAACAAGTATTTCTGGACTTGCACCAATAATTTGAAAATCTTTAAAATTAAAAAAATACATAAATGGAGAAGGGTTTGTTTTCCTTAATGTTTTATAAATTTCTATTGGTTTTTTACTTAACTTAGTTTCAAATCTTTGACTTAGAACTACCTGAAATATGTCTCCAATTTTAATATATTTTTTAGCCTTTTTTACATTTGATAAAAATTTTTGTTTAGAAATATTTGATTTTACTTTTGTTTTAACTTTTTTATTAATTTTATCTACATATGAATTATTATAATTAGATAAAAAAATTAAATTCTCAATTTGATTAATTATTTTTTCATATCTTATTTTATAATTATTTATTTTTTCATCACAAAAGACATTAATTATAAAATATAATTTCTTTTTAATATTATCATGTATTATTAGTTCTCTTGGTCTGATAATTCTAGCATCAGGTAATTTTAAATCGTCTTTATTTTTATTAGGAATATTTTCTAGATATCTAATAATGTCATATGAAAAGTATCCTGATATTATGGAGCTAATAGAGGGTAATTCTCTAGGAATTTCAAATTTAAAACTTTCAATAACATTTTCTATATTTTTCTTAGCAGAACCTTTCAAAATTTTAACTTTGTTTTCAAAGTATATCTTGCTTACATTATTATTAAATTCCCAAATTTTATCAGGATTTTTTCCAAAAATTGTATATCTACCTTTAATAAATCCTTTTTCTACTGACTCAAATACAAAAGCATTTTTCTCAGTAGAGAAATTATTTATTAGATTTATTATTTCTTTATAACCATCACTATCCAAAGATAAATATAGTATTTGGTTTATTTTTTTTTTATGATTAATCTTAAATTGTTTAAGGCTTATATTAAGCATTATTTAAAATAATCTTTTATTCGATCTATATTGTTATTAAAAATTTTAACTTCATACTTGGTGTTAAGTGATGTATCATAGGAACTATAAATATCATCGATCAAATTGATATTTGTTTTTGCTAAATATTCTTGAATATTTTCGTCTGTGCTTTTTAAATTTTCATAATTAATCTGATTAATCTTTGCTAAAAATATATTATTAGCTCTATTTGAAACCATAACAAAATTATTTTTTGGCAATTCATAAATAAGCTTTAAAGATGTCTCGTCAAATAAACTATCATCATTAATTGAATTAATTATTCCTGAATTTATATTT
>CACBYV010000020.1 GCA_902543575.1 uncultured Pelagibacteraceae bacterium
TTTTAATTCTCTCCTTTTACCTCCTAATTTTGAGGATTTATTTTCTTTTGGATAATTCTCACCTTTTAATCTTCTAGTTGCTCTTTGTTCAGCTAATTTCCTTTTCTCAAAATCTGATGTGACGGGAGATGGTGGTTTCGAAAAATTTGTTTTTTTTGGTATAAAGACACTTTGAGATTTATTATCTGTCAATTTTGCTCCTCTAGAAAAATTTGGTTTGCCTCCAAATCTTTGAGATTTTTTTTCTATTACTACTGTATTTTTTGACTGAGATTTTGCTTGTTCAATACTATTAATTGTCTTTTTGGAAGCTCCAGAAATTGATAACTTTAATTTTTTCTTTTCCATTTTTCATCTCTCAATCTTGATATACTATATCTCTTGCTGACATAATTAAATCATCTGCTTCTTTTTTTGAAAGAGCAAAATCTTCCAAACAACCTTTAATTCTTATTCTTTCACCTTTAACAACATCGTATCCACCTGTTAATTCATCAGATGCTAAATCTGCAAAGTCATTCAATGTTAATATTTTTTGCTCACCAAGTGTTACTAGCATTCCTGGTGTTAAACCTTTGTGATTAATTAAATCATTCTCCAATCCTAAATCTTTAATTCTTTTAGCTATTTCTTCTTGGTCCTTTTGATAAAATTCTTTAGCTCTTTCAATTAATTCTTTTGCAGTCTCTTCTTCTATACCTTCAATCTTCATAAGGGCTTCGGGATTGCTATCTTTAATATCATCTATAGATGAAAATCCTTCAGCAACAAGTAATTGACCTAATGTTTCATCCAATTCTAAATTTTTTACAAAATTATCTGTTTTTTCTTTAAATTCTATTTGCCTTCTCTCAGAGTCTTCTTGGTCGGTCATTATATTAATTTCATAGTTCATTAACTTTGTAGCCAATCTTACATTTTGACCTCTTCTACCAATTGCTTTACTTAAATTTTCTTCTGTTAAAATAACATCAAGTTTTCTCCCATCTTCATCTACATTTACTCTTTGTACTTCTGCAGGAGACAATGCATTAGCAACCACAACTGCTGGATCCTCTGACCAATTTACAATATCAATTTTTTCACCCTGAAGTTCATTTACAACTGCTTGAACTCTACTACCTCTCATTCCAACACATGCCCCTACTGGATCTAATGAAGTATCGATAGCTTTTACACAAATTTTAGCTCTACTACCTGGATCTCTAGAAGATGATTTAATCTCAATTAGTCCATCATAAATTTCTGGAACCTCTTGTATGAATAATTTTTCCATAAATTTTGGATGTGCTCTTGATAAAAATATTTGTTGACCTCTTGGCTCTCTCCTTACGTCTAAGCAATAAGCTTTTACTCTATCGCCTGCTTTAATATTTTCCCTCGGTATCATTTCGTTTTTTTGTATTATTGCTTCAGTTCTTCCTAAATCAACGATTACATTTCCAAACTCTAATCTTTTAACTATACCGCTCAATATAGTATCAATTTTATCTTTAAAATCGTTGTATTGTCTTTCCCTTTCAGCTTCTCTTACATTAAAACTAATTACTTGTTTTGCTGTTTGAGCAGCTATTCTTCCAAAATCAAATGACGGTAATGGTTGCAAAACCTCATCCCCTATTTGTTTCCCTTGATTATTTTCATTAAGCTTAATTGCATCATCTAGAGTTATTTCTAAATTAGAGTTTTCGGGATTTTCTACTATTAACAATTTTCTAAATATTCCGATATCACCGCTTTCTCTATCAATTTCAACTTTGATTTCGTTTTCAGATCCAAATTTAGATTTAGCTGCTTTAGCAATACCATTTTCCATAGATCCAATTATTAACTCTTTATCTATTGATTTTTCTAAAGCTACTGCCTCCGCTATTCTTATTAATTCTAGTTTATCTGCTCTTCTATTTAACATTTTATTAATCCTAAAAAAAAATGGGCCGAAGCCCATTTTGAAATTTCAATAATGTAGATGGAATATATTTATTTTTTTTTAATATTCAACTTTATTTACTTACTAAATACGTCTGATTTATCTGTCTTTTCCCATGAAAATGAGCCTTCTTTATCTGGAATTCTTCCGAAGTGTCCATATGATGCTGTTTTTTCGTAAATAGGTTTATTTAAGCCTAACATCTCTCTTATGCCTCTAGGGCTTAAATCAAAATTTTCATGTATAAGTTTTTCTACGTGTTTATTTTTTTCATCATCATTATCAAATAAATCAACGTAAATAGATAAAGGTTTTGATACACCTATAGCATATGCAAGTTGAATCAAACATTTGTCAGCAATTTTAGACGCCACAACATTCTTTGCTAAATATCTGGATGCGTAAGCAGCTGATCTATCGACCTTTGTAGGATCTTTCCCAGAAAATGCTCCTCCACCGTGTGGGGCCGCTCCACCATAAGTATCAACTATAATTTTTCTACCAGTGAGACCACTATCGCCATCTGGGCCCCCAATTACAAAATTTCCTGTAGGATTTACATAAATTTCATTTTCATCTAATGAATTTAACAAATCTTTAGGTATTGATCTTTCAATATATGGTTTAACTAAATCTCTTACTTGAGATTGATTTACATCAGCTGAGTGTTGAGTTGATATAACTACTGATTTAACTGATGACGGCTTTCCATCTTTATATTCAATTGTTATTTGGCTTTTTGAGTCTGGTTCTATATTTTTTAGCTTTCCTGATTTTCTATCCTCCGCCATAAGTCTTAATATTTTATGAGAAAAATGTATTGGCGCCGGCATAAGGACATCGGTTTCATTGCATGCATAACCAAACATAATACCTTGGTCACCAGCACCTTCATCTTTATTTCCAGATGAGTCTACACCCATTGCAATATCAGCAGATTGCGCATGTAAATGACTTTCAACTGAAGTTGCCTCTTTCCAAGTAAATCCTTTTTGATCATAACCTATATCTTTAATGCAATGTCTTACTTTTTCTATTAAATCTTCTTTTTTAATTTCTGGACCTCTTACTTCACCAGCTAATACAACTTTGTTTGTTGTTGTTAAAGTTTCGCAGGCAACTCTTGATTGGGGTTCGGCTGCTAAATATGTATCTACAACCATATCTGAAATTCTATCACAAACTTTGTCTGGATGACCTTCGGATACCGACTCGCTAGTAAATAAGTAATCTTTTTTCATTTATTCTCCCTAATTTTTAAAATCACAATGAAAGTAGTATAAATTATAACAAAATAAAAGAAGATCTTATTACCGTATTTAGCAAAATGAGTTTTATTAACACGTTTTATTTTTTTAACATCAAAATATCCTTTTTCTGAAATTTGTTTAATAATTTGACCTTTAGGATTAATAAAAGCAGATATTCCATTATTTGTTGATCTTATAACATTCTTACCTTCTTCAATTGATCTAAATATTGAGTGAGTCAAATGTTGTTTAGGTCCAATGGTCTTTCCAAACCAACCATCCTCAGAAATATTTAATATAAAATCATAATAATTTTTATTTGGATTGATTTTTCCTGAATAGATAATTTCATAACAAATAAGTGGGATAAATTTTAATTGATTGATTTCCAAAATTTCTCTTTTATCATCAGCTGAAAATGACTGATATCCTTGAGTTATTTTTTTTAAACCTATCTTTTTTAGGAAATTTTCAAAAGGTAAAAATTCTCCAAATGGAACAAGTTTATTCTTATTATATTTATATAATAATTCTGTCTCATTATTTAATACTATTAAAGAATTATAAATTTTATTTTGGTTCACACTATTAATACCCAATATAACCTCTTGGTTAATATTAAAATTTTCTTTAAAAATATTTTTGAAAAGTTTGAGATCTTTTAAATATATACTTGTAATAATTCCCTCTGGGTAAACAAATATTGATTTTTTAAGGTTAGATGGATCACTTAAACTAATTAATTCATTAATATTTCTTTCTACATCTTGGTTTACTAAAAACCTTTCGATGGGTATATTTGGAGAGACAACTCGAATAATAGAACTTAAGTTATCATACTTTTTTTTTTCAAAGTTATTAATAATCAAATTTCCATATAAAAAATTGATTACTATTAAAATTAAACTTATGCTGAAGATTAAGATTTTAGTTATGCTTTTATATTTAAAAAAAAAAATTACCGGTAATAAAAATATAGTTATTGATAATAAATTTAATGAATAAGTGCCTATATAAGATAAAATTTGCAAAAAAGGTAAATTATTTGAAAAACTGAAAACTACTAAATTCCAAGGAAAGCCACCAAAAATAAAACTCCTTAGAAACTCAATTCCACCAAAAAAAATTGAAAAGATTAAAACTGATGAGATTTTATTTTTTAAATTAAAAAAATTACATAGAAAAGTAACTAAACCATAAAATATTCCTAAAAAAAGAGGGATTAATATTAATGCAAATGGAATAATAAATTTAAAATTTACATCAAATGTTAAAGAATTTGTAATCCAATAAAGGTTTGAAATAAAATAACCAAATCCAAAGATCCAACCAACAAAAAGTGAAATAGTTTTTTTATCTACATAATTTATTAATATGAAAAGCAACACTGGAAGTGTTAAAAAATTAATAAAAAATAAATTGTAAGGGGGTAGACTAAATGACGTTAGTATACCTAAAAATAAACATATTAAAAATAGGAACGCTTTATTTTCTAAAATAGATTTCAATTTATTTTATTCAATTTTTTAAATATTAAATTTTCTTTTTTCTTCATTAAGTAATAATCTTTATTTTTTTTATGATCATGTCCTAAGAGATGCAAATAACCATGTATCCACATTTTATCTAATTCATGATAAAAACTAGATGATTTTGCTCTTTTATTAATTATTTCAAAAGAAATAGCTATATCTCCTAGATATAATTTATTTTTTAATTTAACTTTAAGTGGAAAAGAAAGCACATCTGTTGAAATATTTTTATTTCTAAACTTTAAATTTAAATCTTTCATTTTTTTATTATTAGTAAGCATCACAGTAAATTCTTGGTTTTTGTTTTTAAAGGAGCTGAATTTAGATAATTTATTTAATTTCTTTTTGAAGTAAATTACTGGTTTTTTTAATTTTTTTTCCCAAATTTTTTTATCTATAACTATATTGGCTTTAATCATTAATCTGAATTTTTATCAGAATAAGCCTTGACTATCTTAGAAACTAGTGGGTGTCTTACAACATCAGTATGATCGAAATCTACTACGGATATCTCCTTTAAATGACCAAGTAATCTTTTTGATCTATTTAAACCTGACATTGTTTTATTAGGTAAGTCTATTTGGGAAGGATCACCGTTAATAACTATTTTTGAATTTTCACCAATTCTTGTTAAGAACATTTTTATTTGAGTATCAGTAGCATTTTGTGCTTCATCAAGAATTGCAAAAGAATTTTTTA
>CACBYV010000021.1 GCA_902543575.1 uncultured Pelagibacteraceae bacterium
TGTTAAGATTTGAAGACGATATAACGGTTAACAAAAATCAAATTGAAGCTATTAAAGATTGGTTAAAATCTAAAAGTTCTAATACAGAAATTGCATATAGGCCTGCAAGAGTTTTACTTCAAGACTACACAGGAATTCCTGCAATTGCAGATTTAGCTGCAATGAGAGAGGCTGTAAAAGAAAAAAATAAAGATCCAAGCACTATCAATCCATTATCATCAGTTGATTTGGTAATTGATCACTCTGTACAAGTAGATAAATTTGCAAATAAAAATTCATTAAAAGAAAATGTTGATATTGAATTTAACAGGAATGCCGAAAGATATTCTTTTCTAAAATGGGGGCAACAAGCATTCAATAATTTTAGAATAGTTCCACCGGGAACTGGAATATGTCATCAAGTCAATCTGGAATACCTTTCAAAAGTTGTTTGGAATGAAAAATATAAAGATGAAGAATATATATTCCCAGATACTTTAGTTGGAACAGATAGTCATACAACTATGGTAAACGGTCTATCGGTTTTGGGCTGGGGCGTAGGTGGAATTGAAGCTGAAGCTGGAATGTTAGGTCAACCTATTTCGATGTTAATACCTGAAGTTATTGGGTTTGAAATGAAATCAAAAATGCCAGAAGGTACAACTGCAACTGATCTTGTTTTAACTGTAGTTAAAATGTTGAGAGACAAAGGAGTTGTTGGAAAGTTTGTTGAATTCTATGGTGAAGGACTAAAAAATCTGACTTTAGCGGATAGGGCTACTATAGCAAATATGGCACCTGAGTATGGTGCAACTTGTGGTTTTTTCCCAATTGATGATGAAACTTTAAAATATTTAAAATTCTCAGGAAGAGATGATCAAAATGTTGAAATTGTAAAACAGTATGCTCAAGAACAAGGACTTTGGGCAAGTTTAGATGTAGAATTTACTGACACTCTATCTTTAGATATGTCAACTATAGTGCCGACTATTTCAGGACCAAAACGTCCCCAAGATAAAGTTTTGCTAACTAATGCATCATCAAATTTTAAAAAAGTGTTTTCAGAAGTTACAAAAAAAGAAGAACCAAATATTTATAATGTTGAAAAAGAAGAATTTAAAATAACTGATGGTGATGTTTTAATTGCTGCAATCACTTCTTGCACTAATACTTCTAATCCAAGTGTACTAATTGGAGCAGGTTTGCTTGCAAAAAATGCAATTGAAAAAGGCTTAATGACTAAGCCCTGGGTGAAAACATCTTTAGCACCTGGATCTCAAGTAGTTACAGATTATCTCGAAAAAGCCGGGCTAAATATTTATTTAGATAAATTAGGATTTAATTTAGTTGGTTATGGATGCACTACTTGTATTGGTAATTCAGGTCCATTAGCTGATAACATATCAGATTCCATAAAAAATAATAATATTTATGCTGTTTCAGTTTTATCTGGAAACAGAAACTTTGAAGGAAGAATTTCACCTCTAATAAAAGCAAACTATTTAGCATCTCCGCCATTAGTTGTTGCTTATGCAATAGCAGGAACTATGAGATTTGATTTGTATAAGGATCCGTTAGGTAAAGATAAAGATGGTAAAGATGTTTTTTTAAAAGATATATGGCCATCTAACAAAGAAATAGAAGAAACGTTGAGAAATTCATTAAATGCAGAAATGTTTATAAAAAGATACTCAAATGTTTCTCAAGGACCAGAACAATGGCAAAAAATTAAAACTGAAGAAACCAATATTTATAATTGGGAAGATAATTCAACATATGTAAAAAAACCTCCATTTTTTGATAATCTTCCTGATAAACCAGAGGGATTTAAAGAAATTAAGGATGCAAGACCACTATTAATATTGGGTGATAGCATTACCACTGATCATATTTCACCCGCTGGATCAATTCAAAAAGATAGTCCGACCGGAGAATATTTTATGAAACATCAAATACTTCCTAAAGACTATAATTCCTATGGAGCAAGAAGAGGCAATCATGAAGTTATGATGAGAGGGACTTTTGCTAATATAAGAATTAGAAATGAAATGGCACCTGGTACTGAAGGTGGTTTTACAAAGTTATACCCTGAGGAAAAATTAATGTCAGTATATGATGCGGTTGTTGAATATAAAAAAAGAGGTACCGATTTAGTTGTAATCGGCGGTAAAGAGTATGGAACTGGTTCTTCTAGAGATTGGGCGGCCAAAGGAACTAAACTTTTAGGTGTAAAAGCTGTTTTTGCAGAAAGTTTTGAGAGAATTCATAGATCAAATCTTATAGGAATGGGTATACTACCATTACAGTTTAAAGATGGAATAAATAGAACTAATCTAAAATTAGATGGCTCAGAACTATTTTCTATTGTTGACTTAGAAAAAGGTATAGATCCTAGAGATGAAGTTGATGTTGAAATCAAATATGTCTCTGGAGACATCAAGAGAATTAAAATGATAAGTAGAATAGATACTAAGAACGAATTAGAGTATTACAAAAATGGTGGAATTTTACAATATGTACTTAGGAACATGATTTAATGGATGAAGATATTGAAATAATAAATACCCAAACACGTAATGAAAAAATTAAAAACTTTTTCTTAAATAATAAAAATTCTTTAATTTCGATATTAATAATAATTATTTTGGCTTTAATTGGCTACTTTTCTTTTGAAGAATATCAATCTAGCAAAAGAGAAAAATTAGCCGACAAGTACGACTTAGCTGTAATAAGATATGAAGCTGATAATAAATATAATGTGATCCCAGATCTTAAAGAGGTGATTAATGCTAAAGACAAAACATATTCTCCTCTAGCTTTTTATTTTTTGCTAGATAACGATTTGATAAATTCAAAAGATGAAATTAACAATTATTTTGATATTTTAATTAATGATATTGGTTTGGATAAAAAGTTTAAAGAGCTAACAATCTTTAAAAAAGGCCTATATAATTCAGATTTTTCAGATGAAAATGAATTGTTAGCTATTTTTAATCCTTTGATTAAATCAGATAGTATATGGAAACCACATAGCCTTTATATTATGGCAGAATATTATTTATCAAAAAATCAAATGCAAAAATCAAAAGAATTTTTTGAGCAAATAGTTAGTCTCGAAAATAATAACTCAAAAATAAAAACCAAAGCTCAAAAAAGGCTAAGATCTAGTTTCAGTGAGTAGGATAATATTATATTTCGTCTTTTTACTTTTATTATCAAGTTGTGGTCAAAGTGATAAATCTGTAGAAAATACTAATGCTAAAATTTTATTTGAAGAAATTAAACCAATTCTAGAACAATTAAATCCAAATATACAAATAAATCTTTCTAAATTAGTTAAAGACAATAGTTTTATAAATAATAATACAAATAATAATGGACATATAAACTTTGAGCCAACATTTGAAAAAAAGAAAACGTTTAAATTTTCAAAGATTAAACAGTTTAATTCAATCGATACAGATATTTTATTTATTGAAAATAATGATCTAATTTATTTCGATAATAAGGGCACAATTTTTAGAATTAATGAAAAGTTTGAAACTTTGTGGAAAGCAAATCATTACTCAAAGAAAGAGAGAAAACTTAATCCAATATTATATTTTAATTATATGGAGAATAAAATTATTGCTGTTGATACTCTTTCAAATATTTTTTCATTAAATTTAGATAATGGGGATCTTAACTGGAAGAAGAACAGTCTATCTCCATTTAATTCAAATATTGCCATAAAAAATGATAAATTTGTTACTGTTGATTTTGATAATGTTATTAGATGTTTCTCAATAGTAGATGGAAACGAATTATGGAATTTTAAAACAGAAAACACATTCATTAAATCTCAAAAAAAATTATCTGTAATTATTAAAGACAACATTGTTTATTCACTTAATAATTTGGGTGATCTTACGGCATTAAATATTAATGATGGAAGTTTAGTTTGGCAAACACCTACTCAGAGCAACGAAATATTATTAAATGCATTTAGTCTAAAAAATTCAGAAATGATTTTAAATAAAGAAACAATATATTTTTCAAATAACAAAAATGAGTTATTTTCAATTGACACAAGAACTGGCATAGTAAAATGGAAACAAACTGTAAATTCCAGTTTAAAGCCTACGATTTCTGAAAATTATATTTTTAATATTTCTGAGGAAGGATATTTATTTGTCATTGATACTGAGACTGGAAATATAATCAGGATCACTGATGTTTTCTCAACTTTTAAAAAAAGAGAAAAAATTAAGCCAATAGGTTTTGTTATTGCTAAAAATAAAATTTATTTGTCAACAGATAATGGGCGAATTTTGATTATTAATTTAACTAATTCTGAAACAGAGAAAGTAATTAAATTTAATAATGAAAAAATATCTAGGCCGTTTATTAATAATGCTAATTTTTTTTTAATTAAAAATAATGGAATTATAAGATCAAATTAATGCTATTAAAATTTTTAGAAAAAATTGGAAGAAAAAAGGTAGTTTTAG
Organism: uncultured Pelagibacteraceae bacterium; assembly: GCA_902543575.1. Classification (GTDB taxonomy): domain Bacteria; phylum Pseudomonadota; class Alphaproteobacteria; order Pelagibacterales; family Pelagibacteraceae; genus Pelagibacter. Next base: position 4,470 of record CACBYV010000021.1, read on the forward strand.
ATAGGGGGCCGTCTCACCCAAAATTTAATGAAGCCAAACCATGGATGAATAGATATTATTTATTATTTAGGAATAGACCAAAATGGTTTCCATTTAATATATTAATTCATGAAATGTTGGATGATGATCATGGGGAGGGAGTTCATAATCATCTATTCCCATATATTACAATAATTTTGAGAGGCGGTTATTGGGAATCTACTAAAAAAGGTAAGTTTTGGAGAAAACCTGGATATATTGGATTTAGATCAGCCAATGCATATCATAGAGTAGACCTTGAGCCAGGAACAAGGCCAATGACAATTTTTATCTCTGGACCTTTTGGACTAAGAAAAGGACCAAGATCAGAATACGGTATCGATTTTAATTCAAAAAAGAATTAATGCAAAAAAGTTTTGTTAAAGAGTTTAAACTTTACTGCAAAAAAAAAAATTTAGATGTTAATTCTCATCAGATAAAACTCATAAAAACATTAGAAGAATATTATAAATTAAACTACAAATCATTTATCTCAAAAATTTTATCAAAAAAAAATTATAAAAAAGGCTTTTATCTTTATGGAGATGTTGGTGTTGGCAAAACCATGATATTAGATTTTTTTTTCAACTTAGTTGAAGGTAAAAAATTAAAACTTCACTTCAATGAGTTTATGCTTAGCTTTCACGATTTTGTACACCAATCCAAAGATAAAAATGATGAAAATAAATTAAGTAAATTTGTTAAAAAATTAAAATCGAAAGCGAAATTAATATATTTTGACGAGTTTCAAGTTACAAATATAGTAGATGCAAT
>CACBYV010000022.1 GCA_902543575.1 uncultured Pelagibacteraceae bacterium
GGGGTGTAAAAGTACCGAGTGATGAAAATCATGTAGTTTATGTATGGTTAGATGCATTAACAAATTATTTAAGTTCTTTAAAATATCCAGATGTAAATAATGAATTATATAAAAATTTTTGGCCAGCAGATTTACATATTATTGGTAAAGACATATTAAGATTTCATGCTATTTATTGGCCAGCATTCTTGTTAGCTGCAAAAATAGAACCTCCCCAAAGGGTTTATGGACACGGATGGATACTTTCTGGTGATGAAAAAATGTCAAAATCAAAAGGAAATATTTTAGATCCATTAGAAATCATAAATGCTTATGGTCTAGATCCATTAAGATATTATCTACTAAAAGAAGTTTCTTTTGGTAATGATGGAAATATTTCAGAGGAAAAACTAGAAAATTGTATTAATAGCGATTTGGCAAATAATTTTGGAAACTTATGTCAAAGAGTACTTTCTTTTGCTGAAAAAAATTGTTCATCTTTAATACCTGATCACAAATATAATGATGAAGATTTACAAATTTTAAAACCATTAAATAATCTAGATAAAATAAGATCATTTATAGATAATCAAGACATAAACCAGTATATGAATTTTATTGTAGATAGATTGTTTGCAGCAAATAAATATTTTAATGATCAGGAACCTTGGAAAAAGAAAGATGATAGATTAAGGTTGAATACGATTGTTTATACTGCATTAGAATTAATTAGAAAAATTACTATTTTACTTTATCCAGTAATGCCAGAAACATCAGTAAAAGTGCTAAATGTTTTTAATGAAACAGAAAATTCTATTGATTTTACATCAATTGATAATAATGAAATTTTAAAAAAAGATTTAAAAATAAATAAATTAGATATTTTGTTTAAAAAAATTGAAAAATGATAGACTCTCATTGTCATCTTGATCACGAACCTCTTTATTCAAATATTAGTGATGTTATCAAGCGTTCTAAGGAAAATGGATTAAAGAAAATTTTAACTATTTCAACCAATTCAAAAAGTTTTGAAAATATTAAAAGAATAATAAATCTTGATGAAATAATTTATGGAAGTGTAGGAATTCATCCTCATGAGTCTAGCATTGATAAGATGGATAAAAAATTCATTGTTGAAAATGCTATTAAATTTAAAAAAATAATTGGAGTAGGAGAGACAGGATTAGATTTTTATTATGAAAATAGTCATAAAGATGATCAAATTAAAAGTTTTGAGACACATATAGAAGCCTCTATTGAACTTAAATATCCTTTGATAGTTCATTCTAGAAGTGCCGAAACAGAAACTTTTGATATTTTAAATAAATATAAAAATAGCGATATTAAAATACTCATGCACTGTTTTACTGGTTCAAAAGAATTTGCTAAAAAAAATGATGACATTAAATGCGTATTTTTCTGCTAGTGGAATAATAACTTTCAAAAATAGTACTGACCTACAAGAGACATTTAAAATGATTGAAAATGACAAAATTTTAATTGAAACAGATAGCCCTTTTTTAGCTCCTGCACCAATGAGAGGGAAAAAAAATGAACCTTCTTTTATTAAATATACATTGGAAAAACTTTCAGAATTAAAATCAATAACTTTTGATGAATTAGAAGATATAACAAATAATAATTTTGAAAGATTATTTTTTCAATAATGAGTATAAAATTTATAATATTAGGTTGTGGAAGCTCCATGGGTGTGCCAAGACCCGATGGATTTTTTGGAAATTGTGATCCAAAAAATAAAAAAAAATTATAGAACAAGATGTTCTGCACTGATTAAAACAACTGATGAAAATATTTTAATTGATACATCTCCTGACTTAAGACAACAGTTATTGCGTCATAAAATTAAGAAAATTGATAAAGTATTCTACTCACATATGCATGCTGATCAAACCCACGGAATAAATGATTTGAGATCTTTTTTTATTAATAGTAGAAAACAAGTTAATGTTTATGCTGATAATGAAACATCTAAATTTTTAAAACAAAGTTTTTCATATTGTTTTAAAAGTTTCTCTAAAGAATACCCCGCAACTTTAAAATTAAATAAATTAAAAAAAAATTCGTTTATTAAACATAAAAATAAAAATTTAAAATTTAAATCGATTGTTGTTCAGCATGGTTCGGTCAAATCTAATTGTTTTATAATTGACAAAAAACTTGCATACATTACTGATGTAAGTGATATATATAAAAAAGATTATTTTTATTTTAAAAATCTTAAGTATTTAATAATTGATTGTCTTTGGTACAATTTTCATCCATCACACTTCAATTTAGAAAAATCTTTATACTTCATCAAAAAATTTAAACCAAAAAATGCTATTCTTTCAAATCTATCACCAGTCTTAGATTATAACCAGTTAAAGAAAGTTATACCAAAAAATGTCATACCAGCACATGATGGTTTAACTATTGAACTATAGAATTTCTTCAATTTTATTTATAATTTTATTTGATGTAGGTTTTGTAAAAGAAGCATATGTATCTTCTACATTTCCCTGTTTATTGATTAATATTTTATGAAAATTCCACTTAGGAATTGCAGACTTGCCGAAATTATTTTCTGCCCACTTAAAAATCTCATGAGCATCTCTTCCTTTTACCTCTGTAATAGTTGTTAATGGAAAATTTATTTCAAAATTAACCTCACAAAATTCTTTTACTTCACTATTGGTTTTTTTTTTCTTGATTAAAAGAGTCTGAGGGCACTCCAAGGACAATAAGACCCTTAGATTTGTATTTATCCCATAATTCTTGCAGATCCTCATATTGCTTTGTGAAACCACAATAGCTGGCAGTGTTAACTATAAGTATAACTTTATCTCGATAATCTTTTAATTTAATGATTTCTCCATTAATACTCTCTATCTCTAGATCATAAAAACTTTTCTGATTATTGCTCATTGCTGAATTTTTAAAAAAAAACATTATTATTGTTAAACCTATTATTATTAATTTTTTCATAAACTACTTACTTGTTTGGTGTAAGTAGTATTAAGAAGTACCCAAATAAAGTGGATAATAATGACCCAGTTAAAACTCCTATTTTAACTCCATCCATGTATTGTATATTTTCAACAAAAGCTAAATTCCCCACAAATAAACTCATTGTAAAACCAATACCCGTTAAAACACCAACCCCATAAAAGTTAAACCAGTTAGAATTATTAGGCATCTGGGCTATTTTCATTTTTATTGAGACATAAGAAAATACAAATACTCCTAATTGTTTACCAACAAATAGTCCTAATAAAATTCCTAATGGAACTTTATCTAGCAATGATGCAAAAGATAAACCTTCTAATGAAACACCTGCATTAGCGAATGCAAATAAAGGCATAATACCAAATGCAACATAAGGACTAATAGCATGTTCAATTTTTAGTAGGAGTGAGAAATCTTTATCTTTTTTTCTATGAGGTATTGTCATTGCTAACAAAACTCCAGCTATCGTTGCATGAATTCCTGAGTTATGTGTAAAATCCCAAAGAAATATTCCAACAATTAAATAAGGTAAAAATTTCTTTATATTGAATTTATTGATTACTAGAAGAACGATAAACGCTAAAAGCATTAAGCTTAAGTATTTTATACTAAGGTCTCCTGAATAGAATAATGCAATAATGACTATAGCTCCTAAGTCATCTATAATAGCTAAAGCAGTTAAAAAAACTTTTAAGGATAACGGAACTCTTTTTCCTAAAAGAGAAAGTACACCTAAAGAAAATGCAATATCAGTTGCAGATGGAATAGCCCATCCATTCATTGTTTCACTATCTCCAAAATTAATAAAAACATAAAATAATGCAGGTACTAACATTCCTCCAACTGCAGCAATAATTGGAAGTAGCGCTTGTTTTATATTTGAAAGTTCACCTTGTAAGAATTCTCTCTTAATTTCCAATGTTACAAAGAAAAAAAATATTGCCATTAAAGCATCATTTATCCAATGTAATACAGATAGTTTTAAACCAAAATTATTTATTCCTAAAAATAAATATTTATTCAACGTGGAAAAATATAATTCGGATAAATTAGAATTACTTACAATTAATGCTATTATGGCTGCAAAAAGCAAAACAAGACCACTAGCAGCTTCTAATTTAAAAAACCACCTAAATGGTTTTGTAATTATCTGAATCATTTTACCTGACTAAATCTTTAATAAATAATTTCAAGTCATTTATTACTAGATACAGGCTATCTGACATTTTTAATATACCAGGAAATATAACAGATATCTGATTTTTAAATGTATCCATAAGCAAAATAAAAGCAATAATTGAAATAATTATTAGAAATATTTTTTTAATAATATTGTTTTCTCTAGTAACAGAACTTTTATCAATAGACACTAATTCTTTTGATGTACTCTCTTTTGTTGAAGATTTTTTTGAAATTTTTTTTCTTACTTTTTTCGTTTGTTTTATAGGTACGTCAACTGGCTCTATATTAATCTCTGATTTATTTTCATCAATTTCATTTATTTTTATGGTTTCAGTTTCTAATTTTAAATTTTCTTCCTTTTTATAAAACCATGTATGATCGCAATTGCCGCACTTTAAAAGTCTACCTTCATCTGGAATTAATTTTTCATCAATATTGAACTTCTTAGAACAGGAAGGGCATTCAATGATCATAGATACTTATATATAGCAATTTTTATAAAATTTCCTTTTAAATAGTGATTAATATACTTTGAAATTTTTTTTATCTACTGTATTAGTACTCAATTCGGGGTGTAGCGCAGCCTGGTAGCGCACTTGGTTTGGGACCAAGGGGCCGTAGGTTCGAATCCTACCACCCCGACCATTTTATGAAAAAGGCAAAAATTTATAAACCTTCTAAAACTGCTATGCAGTCAGGATTAAAGAAATTTGATAAATGGATTATT
>CACBYV010000023.1 GCA_902543575.1 uncultured Pelagibacteraceae bacterium
GATCTTCTTCTTAATAATTCAGCACTTATCAATATTAAGGTCGACAAAACGATTAAACATGTAGCAACTGCTAGAATTGTAGGACTTAATTGTTCTCTTAAACCTGTCCACATTTGAATTGGAATAGTTGTATTTTCAAGACCAGCTAAAAATAAAACGACTACAACTTCATCAAAAGAAGTTACAAAAGCAAACAAACCTCCTGATATTACTCCAGGTAAAATCAACGGAAGTGTTACTTTCATAAATGTATTTACTGGGTTACTACCTAAACTAGCTGCCGCTCTTGTTACACTATGATCGAAACCTGATAATGTTGCAGTAACAGTAATTACAACAAAAGGTGTTCCCAAAATTATATGAGCTAAAACTATTCCTGTATGAGTTGCCGCTAAACCTGCTTTTGCCATAAAAAAGAATATTGCAACACCTGATATAATAAGTGGAACTATCATTGGTGAAATCAAAGTTGCCATTATTATTCCTTTAAAAGGCATGTGTCTGCTACTCAATCCTAATGCAGCAACCGTTCCTAAAATTACTGACCCTAAAGTTGCAAATATAGCAATAATAAAACTATTCTTTGCAGCAAGACCCCATGGGTTCTTTGTACCGTAAACCATATCTTTGTACCATCTTAATGAAAAAGCATCTGGGTCTAAATTCTTCATTCCTTCTGAAAAAACAAGAAACTCTTCTGCATTAAATGATAATGGAAATATTACAAACAAAGGTGCTATTAAAAAAATAAAAACAAAAGTACATATGGCAATGTAAAAGTAGTGCCAAATTCTATATCTAGTTTCTGTATACTTTGGTAATGCCATACTAACCTAACTTAATATTATCAACTCCAACTAATTTATTATAAAGCCAATAGATAACCAAAACTCCTCCAAGCAACATAAGCCCCATCGCTGAGGCAAAACTCCAATCTAAAGTAGTTTTCATATGATATGCAATTTGGTTACTAATTAAGGTTCCTGATGCTCCCCCAACTAAAGCGGGTGTGATGTAGTATCCAATTGCTAAAATAAAAACTAAAAGACACCCTGCCCCGATACCTGGTATGGTTAATGGAAAATATACTTTCCAAAAAGCCACAAAAGGTGTTCCGCCAAGAGATTTACCTGCTCTCATTAAACTTGGCGAGATAGTTTTCATTACACTGTAAAGTGGTAAAACCATAAATGGTAATAGAATTTGTGTCATAGCAACATAAGTTCCGACTTTGTTGTACATCATTTCTGGCCTATTATCGTCTGACACAAGGCCAATCAATACAAAGAAATCATTAACTACTCCTTGCTGTTGAAGCAAAATCATCCAGCTAGCTGTTCTAACTAATAACGACGTCCAAAACGGAAGAAGAACACAAATCATTAATAAATTACTATACTTCATTGGAAGTGTTGCTAGTAAATGGGCTATTGGGTAACCCATTAAGAAACAGAATACAGTAACAAAGAAAGCAACCTCTACAGTTCTCAACCATAAAATTCTATGTATTCTTCTATCTTCACTAACTTGAGTAATTTTGTTATCTTCATTCAAATACATATCCATAGCTTTTAAATATTTAGCTGAAGTGTAAGGGGGTGCAGTCCTTTTAATAGCTTGCCAATATTCTACATTTCTCCATCTCTTATGAACTTTCATTATTTGTTCTTTAATACTTTGTGTCTCGTCAATTTTATTTCTTTTTACTTGTCTGAATAATTTTTTTGTGATGGTGTTGAACCCATTTTTTTCTTTATTAAGTCTTTGAGCTAGTTTTCCATGTTCTTTTTTTTCTACAAGAATTTTAAAATCAGATAAAAATGAAGCAAATACTTCTTCAGATGGAAGTTCTTTGCCGTCCCATGTCTCCATAGACTTAAATGTTTTTGGAAGCATGTTTGTAATCATTTTATCATCAATACTTCTTGTAAACATTTCTCCGATTGGAAAAATATAAGTAATAATCAAAAAAAGTAGTAATGGCGCAACAAGTAAAAATGCTTTAATTTTGTTTTTTCTTTCAGCTTTTTTTAAACTTATCTCTAAAGGAATTCCGTCAGTTGTAAGTATTTGTTTTGTTTCACTGCTCATAAATAAAAAGGGCGACTTAAAAAAGTCGCCCTATATATATTATATTATTCTAGTCTTTTATACTCTTTTATAGACCAGCTTTCATAGCTTCCCACTTCTCACCAAGTTCTGTACCGTTATCAGCCCAGAAAAATGGATCAACTAAAAAGTATTTTTTAGTGTTTGAAGGAGCAGTTGGCATTTGTGGCATCATTTCAGTTTTACCATCTTTGTACCAAGGCTCATTTGCTTTGATAATCTCTAAAGATGATAATCTGTATGGAGCATATGCAATATATTTAGCACTTCCAGCTAACATTTCAGTGTTAGTCATCATTGCTAAAGCTTTTTTAGCATTTGCTTCATCTGGTCCACCTTTAACAAGTGCGAAATATTCATAGTCAAGACCTTGTCCATCCCATACTTGTTTAATTGGAGCACCCTCACCGATTTCAGCATTAAAGAATCTTCCATTCCAACCAGTTGCCATAACAACTTCACCAGATACTAATAATTCTGGTGGTTGAGCACCTGCAGACCAGAATACACATCCACCATTTGGATCTGTACAAAGCTCTTTAATTTTATTCATAGCTCTATTAACACCAGCTTCAGTTTCTAGTAATTTGTAGATCTCTGATCCACCTTTACCCATATAAACACCGTCACCAGCTAATGCTATTTCTAGGTTTGTTAGAGCAGATTTGTAAATAGCTCTTTTTCCTGGAAATTTTTTAGTGTTAAAGAAATCTTTTATAGTCGATGGTGTGCCGTCAACATTGTTTACGTTGTAAGCATAGTTCCAAGAATATAAAATGTTTCCTACAGCACATTTACTCGGCATTGGAGCAAAGAAATCTTCACTTGCAGGAGTTCCATCTGGAGCTGCAGGGAAGTCTTTGTCAAAATCGAATTCGACAAAAATTCCTTCGTCACATCCGTTGATAGTATCAAATGCGAATACATCGATAATATCCCAAGTAATTGCACCTGCTTCTTTTTGAGCTTTAATCTCAGATAATCCACCTGAATAGTCTACCCAGTTGATATCAACACCAAGAGCTTTTGCAGTTGGATCACCATACCCTAGCTTTTGAGACTCTGTATAAGCTCCACCCCAAGATGCTACTGTAACCGCAAATGCAGATGAAGTTATTGAAAGAGCAAAAGAAAGAGCAAGTAATAATTTACTTAATTTTTTCATTTATCCTCCGTTTAAACGTTTAATATAAATTAATTTATATAAGCGAAGTACAACAAAAACGATATTCAGAGTCAACAGGCCATTTTGTTATAGGAATACTGGGATATTTAAGAAATTATTTAGGATCTAGAGCTCTTGCGTCTTGACTGTTCCATCCTACTTTAATCTCATTCCCTAATTTTAAATCTAACTCGTTTGAGCTATTTGGAACTTTTAAAATGAATTCTTTATTACCTAAAAGATCTAATCTTACTCTAGTGTGATCACCATGGTAAATAACTTCTTCGATTTTTCCCGTTTGATTATTATCCATTTTATCTTTTGGATTTATCAATGCCCTCTCAGGTCTTATTGAAACTGTTGTTTTATCACCTTTGGAAGTTACTGAAACTGGATTAGCTAAAATTTCTCCATTTTGTAGTTTAACTTTACAAACATCTTTTGAAATGTCAGTTACTTCTCCTCCAAATGTATTATTTTCACCTATAAACTCTGCAACGAAAGAATTAACTGGTTCTTCGTACAATTTATCAGGACTTGATAATTGTTGAACTTTTCCATCATTAAAAACTGCGATCCTATTTGACATTGTTAATGCTTCTCCTTGATCGTGTGTAACGTAAACTACAGTAACACCAATATTTTCATGAATATGTTTAATTTCGTATTGCATACTTTCTCTTAAGTTTTTATCTAAAGCTCCAAGAGGTTCATCCATTAGAACTACTGCTGGATCAAATACTAGAGCTCTTGCAACAGCTACCCTTTGTTGCTGACCACCAGATAATTGTGCTGGCATTCTACTTTCAAATCCTGATAAAGAAACCATTGATAAAGCTTTATCTACT
>CACBYV010000024.1 GCA_902543575.1 uncultured Pelagibacteraceae bacterium
GAATTCCATTTAAATTATTATTTGTAATATCATCTGGTACTGGTTGAAATCTATTTTGAAGTTTGGTTTGAATGTCTACGGTTTCCAAACTTAATGATTTTAGTATTTGTCTATAGCTAGGATAACTTGGAGATCCAATTCCAACTCTATCTCCACTATCAAACAGTGCAGAAAAGGATAATATAAAAGCTCCAGAAGAGCCTGTTGTAACTACTATTCTATTTGGATTAAGATCTAAATTGTACCAATCTCCATATAACTTTGAAATTTTTGATCTTAGAGCTGGTAGACCAAGTGATACTGTATAGCCTAGATTGTTTTTATTTATCTCATTGGTAATATAGTCTTTTGCAATCTTAGGTGCTGGTGTTCCTGGCTGCCCTACCTCCATATGAATTATATCTTTTCCTTTTTCCTCTGCAATTCTTGCTGATTCCATTACATCCATTACTATAAATGGATCAACATCTGATCTTTTTGATTTTTTCATCATTTTATTTGATCTTCACAAAATTTTTTAACTTCATCAGCAGAGAGTCTTTCGCTCTCAGGTTTATTCGAATCTAATTCAGCTTTTCCAATTATACACGCTTTAATAGTTTTGCTTTTATTAAAACCTGAATAATACTGAGTTGATATATACAATGCTATAACTCCAAGTATTATAATTATTGAAACTTTTAAATTATTACTCATTTATGAATTATTTCATCCTCAACAGTGTTAGACAAAACTCCAATATTTGAGATTTCAACTTCAACATTGTCTCCAGGTTTCATATATACAGGTGGATTTCTTTTTGATCCTACTCCACCGGGAGTTCCTGTTACTAAAACATCTCCTGCTCGCCAAGACATAGCTTTAGATACGTAAGAAATTAAAATTGGCAAATCGAAAATTAATTGACTTAATTTAGCATTTTGCATCACTTCACCATTAAGCCTCGTCTCTATTGTTAAACTTTTATAATCTGGAATATCTTCTGCTAAAACCATATGAGGACCAAAACTTCCTGTATTTTCAAAATTTTTTCCCATACCGAATTGTCTAGTATGTCTTTGCCACTCTCTAATTGTTGCCTCGTTATAACATGAAAAACCAACAATGTGTTTTAAAGCATTCTCTGGTTTGATATGTTTGCCACCTTCATCCATAATAACTGCCATTTCACCTTCAAAGTCTAAACTTTTGGATACAGATGGTCTTTGGATTGCCTGCATATGAGCTGTTTGACTCTCTGGAAATCTGTGAAATATAACTGGGTTTTCTTCAACAGTACGATTGGTTTCTTTTGCATGTTCAATGTAATTCAAACCTACACATATAATTTTACCTGGATTAGGAATCAGGGGTAAGTATTCAATTTCCTCAGTTTTTATGGAACCGGGATTGCTTACTACATATTCTTTTGCTTCTTTGATTTTTTTAATCTTTATTAATTCTTTTAAATTTGAAGCTCCACCTATCTTTCCAGTTAGATCGGTGATGAGATTATTTTCAATTATTCCAAACTTTTCAACATTATCGTGTTTGTAAGAGACAAATTTCATATCTATTATGAAATTTTATTAATATCAACTAACAAGAGACTTTTGAGGTCTCATATCACTCTTGCTTATACCAGCTACTTTAACTGGTTTTTTCATAGCATCTCTTCTGAATGGCTCACCTAATTCTTGATTTAGAATTATTTCTATAAATGTAGTAATGCCCTTTTTCTGATCTTCACATGATTGTTTAATAGCTTTAGTGGTTTCTTCCATTGTATTTGCAATAACACCTTTTAAACCACATGCATTAGCAACTTTTGCATAACTTAACTCTGGATCTAACTCTGTTCCAACAAAGTTATCATCAAACCACAATATTGAATTTCTTTTTTCAGCGCCCCATTGATAATTTCTAAAAATTACCATTGTTATTGCTGGCCACTCTTCTCTTGCACACGAACTCATTTCATTCATGCTTATTCCAAATGCTCCGTCACCAGCAAAACCTATAACTGGAGTATCTGGGCATCCAATTTTTGCTCCAAGAATAGATGGAAATCCATATCCACATGGTCCAAATAAACCTGGTGCTAAATATTTTCTTGGTTTCTCAAATGTTGGGTACGCATTACCTATTGCACAATTATTTCCAATATCGCTTGAAATTATAACATCTTCTGGCATTCCAGCTTGAATAGCTCTCCATGCTTGTCTTGGGGACATTCTATCTTTATCTCTTTCTCTTGCTTCTTTGTTCCAAACAGTTCCTGGATCATCATCCTCATGATCTAAACTTGTGAGAGTTTGCAACCATGCAGATTTTGTTTGATGAATTAGATTTTTTCTATCTTCTCTACCGTTATCTCCAGCATTTGATGAAAGTTTTTTTAATATCTGTTGAGCTACCATTTTAGCATCACCACAAATACCAACTGTAACTTTCTTAGTTAACCCAATACGATCGGGGTTCATATCTACTTGAATAATTGTTGCATCTTTAGGCCAGTAATCAATTCCATATCCTGGTAATGTTGAAAATGGATTTAATCTTGTTCCTAATGCCAAAACTACATCAGCTTTTGAAATTAATTCCATTGCAGCTTTAGATCCGTTGTAACCTAATGGACCAACAGCTAATGGATGACTTCCTGGAAAGCTATCGTTATGTTGATATCCATTGCATACAGGTGCATCAAGCTTTTCTGCTAATTTTTTACAATCATCAATGGCATCACCTATAACAACTCCTGCTCCAGATAAAATTACTGGGAATTTTGCTTCTGATAATAATTTCGCAGCTCTATCAACAGCATCTTTTCCTCCACCTTGTCTTTCAAATCTTACTATTGGAGGCAATTCTATATCTATAACTTGTGTCCAAAAATCTCTTGGTACATTTATTTGTGCAGGCGCTGAACCTCTAAATGCTTTTTCTATTACTCTGTTTAAAACTTCTGCCATTCTTGATGGATCTCTAACTTCTTCTTGATAACACACCATGTCTTTAAATAAATTCATTTGCTCTACTTCTTGAAAACCACC
>CACBYV010000025.1 GCA_902543575.1 uncultured Pelagibacteraceae bacterium
AACAACTTCAACTAAATGTTTATTTTTTTTATTTAATTTAATTAATTTGCTCATTTAGCTCCTATAAAAAAACTCAACTAATGTCATCGGTATAGCTGGTACATAAGTTACTAACATTAATAATACTAATAACACACATATAAAGGATATATTAGATCTTGTTACATCCCAAATGTCTGCTTTTGCAACTGAGCAAGCTGTAACAAGAACACTTGCAACTGGTGGTGTTTGTTGACCAATTGCTAAATTTAATGTCACAATTATACCAAAGTGAACTGGATCAATTCCTACAGCATTAACTAATGGCATTACAATCGGAACTGTTAAAATTATTGCAGCAACTGAATGTAAAAAGAAACCTATTACTAAAAGAAATACATTTAGTATTCCTAAGACTGCATATTTATTATTTGTAAAATCAATAATTGACTCTGCAACTTTTTGTGGGATTTGTTCAATTGTTAAAAATTCACCAAGTAATACAGATGCAGCTACTAATAACATTACTGAAGCAGTTTGAATTGCTCCTTCACAAGCTGACTCGTATAATCTTTTAAAATCTATTTCTTTATAAATAAATCCAATAACTAATGATGCTACAACTGCTAAACCTGCTCCTTCAGTTGCAGTTACAACTCCTCCAAAAATTCCACCTAAGATTATAATTGGTAATAAAAATGCTAATGCTGCATCTTTTGCAGTTTTCTTAACATTTGGAATATTAAATGTTTCTTCAACAGGAAAATTTTTACGTCTTGCAGTAATATATGCTGCTAACATTAAGAAGAAGCCACCTATTACTCCTGGAACTATTCCTGCTACAAACAATTGCACAACTGAACTTTGAGCCATTACCGCATAAACAATCATTGGTATTGAAGGTGGAATAATTATCGCTAATGATGCTGAAGATGAAGTTACTGCAGCAGCGAAAGGACCAGGGTATCCTTTTTTCTTCATCGCTGGAATTAGAATAGATCCTAATGCAGCAACATCAGCAACCGCAGATCCAGAAATTTCAGCAAAAAACATAGAGGTAGCAATGTTGATCATACTTAAACCACCCTTGATAAATCCAACAAGCGCTGAAGCAAAAGCTATTAATCTTCTAGAAATACCTGCACTATTCATAATTGATCCGGCTAGGATAAATAATGGAATAGCAATCAATGGGAACTTCATTGATCCATCAAACATAACTATTGCTGTATCAATTAAAAAACTTGTTCCTGTCTTCAATACCATTGCAATAATTGTTGTTACTGCAAGGCCAATAGCGATAGGTACATTGATAGATAAAAGAAGTAGAAGGACTGCAAACATTGTAAGAATTATCATTAAATATCTCCTGTTTGCTCGTCACCTGTTGTTTGAAGAACTAAATTTTTATAGTCTTCAGGAATTCTTAAAGTTTCAGATAAAATAAATAAACATGATGCAATTGGAATAACTGATTGTACAAAAGGTTGGGGAACCCACTCTAATGTTACTAAAGTCTCTCCTGTTATAAGAGTTAAAACTAAATAACCATAGTAAGCCAATAATATTAAAAAACCATAAACAACTAATTTTGACACTACAAAGAAAATTTTTCTAAGTGCTAATGGAAAGGCTTTGAAAATACTTGGAACACTTATGTGAGAGCCTTTCAAAGCCGCATAGGCTGAACCATAATAAGTTATCCAAGCAAGCTGAACAGCTGCAACCTCGTCATACCAAACCAAAGCGCTGCCAGCAAAACGAAAGGTGACACCAAGCAAAACTGTTACTGCTAATGCTACCATCATTATAAACAGTATTAGTTTTAATATTTTTTCGTAAGAATTTATAAATTTTTGCAATGTCATTTTTTTTCAGGCCCTCTGATAGAGGGCCTGTTACAAATTATGTTAATTTGCTAAAGACGATACTTTATCAATTAACGCACCACCAGTTGGTACTTCTGACGCGAATTGATCGTATATTCCTTTACTTGCACTAATGAAAGCACCTTTGTCAGCTTCGTTAACTTGAACTCCTGCTGATTTGATAACTCCCAATAAAGATTTTTCAAGATTAGCAGCTTCAGCGTACACAAATTTTTGTGTATCTTTAGCAGCTTGCTCTAAAATACTTTGTACATCTGCAGGTAGTTTGCTCCAGTGGTCTTTATGTACTGTTACATAAGCAGGAGTGTAAACGTGACCTGTGATTGATAAATATTTTTGAACTTCTTGGAATTTAGCACTAGCAATCTGAGCATATGGGTTTTCTTGTCCATCCATAGTTCCTGTTTTCAAAGCAGTAAATACTTCTGAGAAAGACATTGGAGTTGGGTTTGCACCATACGATTGGAACATTTTAACTCTCCATTTTGATTTAGGTGTTCTTAATTTAATTCCTTTTAAGTCACCTGGAGTGTTAATTGGTCTAGTGTTGTTTGTGATATGTCTAAATCCATTTTCCCAAACAGCAATAACTTTGTATCCAGTTTTATCTTCAAGATTTTTAAACATTCCTGGTAAAACTTGGCTTTCAACTTTATTCATGTGTTTTCTGTCTTTAATAATGAAAGGCATATCAAATACACCAAACTCATCATGAATAGATGCCATTACTGATGAAGGTAACCACATGTTAACTGTACCTAATTTTAGTTTTTGCATTCCTTGTTTGTCTTTACCAAGTTGCGAAGAACCAAAAACAGTTACTTTTCCTTTGCTGCCTAATCTCTCATTTGCAAGTTTAGCAAAATGATCAACTGATGCAGAAAATAAAGATCCAGGTTTTCCTACGTGTCCAAATTTTACTTCAGTTGAATTTGCTGAGAAACTTAAAAATAGAGACGATAATAAAACAACAATTATCTTAAAATATTTGTTCATATTTCCCTCTTAAGTTTGTTTTTTTTAAACAGCTTAT
>CACBYV010000026.1 GCA_902543575.1 uncultured Pelagibacteraceae bacterium
AATACATTGACAATTTGGGAAGCTCAATTTGGAGATTTTGCAAATGGTGCACAAGTAATTATTGATCAATTTATATCATCTGGTGAAAGAAAGTGGAAAAGAGCATCAGGACTGGTTATGTTATTACCCCATGGTTATGAAGGACAAGGTCCAGAGCACTCTTCTGCGAGATTAGAGAGATTTTTACAATTATGTGCAAATGATAATTTACAAGTTATGAATTGTACTACACCTGCAAATTATTTTCATGCTTTAAGAAGACAGATGCACCGTGATTTTAGAAAACCTTTAATTATAATGACACCTAAGTCACTTTTAAGAAATAAATATTGTGTATCAAATTTAGAAGATTTTAGTAAAAAAAATTCTTTTCATAGAGTGCTATGGGATCATGCTAGAGATACTAAGCAAAAAGGTTTTATTAAGTTAAAAGAAGATAAAAAAATTAGAAAAGTAATATTATGCTCTGGAAAAATTTATTTTGATCTTCTCGCGGCAAGAGAGAAACTAAAAATCAATGATGTGATTTTGTATAGAATTGAACAACTATATCCTTTCCCTGCAAAAAGTTTGGTTAAAGAGCTAAAACCATTTGCAAAAAATTCAAAATTTTATTGGTGCCAAGAGGAGCCCAAAAATATGGGTGCTTGGTTTGCTGTTAGAGATTATATACAATGGACATTAGAGACTATTAAGGCTAAAAACAATGCAATTTCTTACATTGGAAGAAGTCCAGATGCTACACCTGCTACAGGTTATGCAAGAAGACATAATTCTGAACAACAAGAAATTATAAATAAAGTATTTGAATAAATGAGTGAAAAAATATTAGTTCCAGTTTTGGGAGAAAGTATTACAGAGGCTACGGTCACGAAATGGTTAAAGAAAAAGGGTGATAACGTAGTTGCTGATGAAGCTGTAGTAGAATTAGAAACTGACAAAGTAAACTTAGAAGTTCCTGCACCTGCGAGTGGTGTTATATCAGAGATCAACTCAAAAGATGGTGATACAGTCGAAGTTGGAACTGTATTAGGAATGATTTCAGAAGGTGGTGCTCTTAAAGAAGAAAAGGAAACTGAGCCGGTTAAAGGAAACGTTGAAAAAAATAATGTAATAAATTTAGAAATCGAAAAGAAAAAAGATACAAAAAAAACTCAAGAACCTTTATTGCTTGACGAAGAACCATTGGTATTAACTGATGAAGTTAAAGAAACCAAGCCTATTAAACAAAATAAAACACTTTCTCCTGCTGTAAGAAAAATGGTTGTTGAAAATAAAATTAATTTAGATGAAGTAAAAGGGACAGGTAAAGATGGTAGAATTTTAAAAGGTGATTTAATAAGTTTAATGGGAGCTAACCCTCAACCTAACGAAAGAAAAATTCAATACGGCGAAGAAGAACGAATTAAAATGTCAAGACTAAGACAAACGATTGCTAAACGTTTAAAAGAGGCTCAAAATAATGCAGCTATGCTTACAACGTTTAATGAGGTTGATATGTCAAATATAATTTCAATGAGAAAAGATAACCAGGAAGATTTCCAAAATAGTTATGGAATTAAACTTGGCTTCATGTCCTTTTTTGTGAAAGCTTGTATAGTAGGATTAAAATTATTTCCTGCAATAAATGCTGAAGTTGAAAATGATGAAATGGTTTACAAAAATTATTATAATGTGAGCTTTGCAGTAGGAACTGAAAAAGGATTAGTAGTTCCAGTATTAAAAAATGCTGATGAAATGTCTTTTGCTGATATTGAAAAAAACATAAAAGATCTGTCAGACAAAGCAAAAAATGGCAGTCTTACCATAGAGGATCTTCAAGGGGGAACGTTTACAATTAGCAACGGAGGTGTTTATGGATCAATGTTATCTACTCCTATTTTAAACCCTCCACAATCAGCAGTTCTTGGAATGCATAATATTGTTGAAAGACCTGTTGTTGTTGATGGTGAGATAAAAGCTAGACCTGTAATGTTTTTAGCATTGTCTTATGATCATAGAATAATTGATGGAAAAGAATCTGTGAGTTTTTTAAAAACTGTTAAAGATAACTTAGAAGATCCAAGAAGGTTATTTTTAAATTTATAATATGTCAGAAAAATTTGATGTTACAGTAATTGGTGGTGGTCCTGGTGGTTATGTTTGTGCAATTAGATTGTCTCAACTTGGACTTAAAACAGCATGCATAGAGTCTAGAGGATCTCTAGGAGGGACATGTTTAAATATTGGATGCATCCCATCAAAAAGTTTACTTAATTTATCTGAAAAATTTCACAGTGCTAAAAATTTTGAAAAAATTGGAATCGAGACTGGAGAAATAAAACTCAATTTAGATAAAATGATGAAAAATAAAGACAAAGCTGTAACAGTTTTGACTAAAGGAGTTGAATTTTTATTCAAAAAAAACAAGGTCACTTATTTTAAAGGCAAAGGTTCATTTGAGAACGAGAATTCAATAAAAATTGAAGGCTTGGAAGGCACTAAAATAATTCAAACTGATAAAACAATAATCAGTACAGGATCAGAGCCAGTTTCATTGCCTGGAGTAGATTTTGATGAAGAGAGAATTCTTTCTTCAACTGGAGCCCTATCTATTCCCAAACTCCCAAATAAAATGATTGTTGTTGGTGGAGGATATATAGGGTTGGAAATGGGATCAGTTTGGTCAAGACTTGGCACTGAAGTCACAGTCGTTGAATTTTTAGATCATATTACGCCTGGAATGGATCGAGATATTTCAAATGAATTTATGAAAATACTAAAGAAACAAGGTATAAAATTCAACCTTAATACTAAAGTTGATAAAATAACTAAAAACTCTAACGGTGTGACGGTTGAGACTTCACAAAATGATGGCCAAAAAGTTAAACATGAT
>CACBYV010000027.1 GCA_902543575.1 uncultured Pelagibacteraceae bacterium
ACCAGCAAATTTTTTAGATGTTGGTGGTGGGGCTTCTAAAGAAAAAGTGGCAGCTGCTTTTAAAATAATTTTATCAGATAAAAATGTTAAAGGAATATTAATTAATATTTTTGGTGGAATAATGAGATGTGATGTTCTTGCCCAAGGTGTTGTGGATGCAGCAAAAGAAATAAAAATGAATGTTCCTTTAGTTGTAAGATTGGCCGGAACAAATTTTGAAGAGGGAAAAAAAATACTTGATAATTCAGGTCTTGAGTTAATTTCTGCTTCTGATTTATCAGATGCTGCTAAAAAAATTGTAGAGGCTATTAAATAAATGTCAGTTTTAGTTAATAAAAACACAAAGTTAATTTGCCAAGGTTTTACGGGTAGTCACGGAACTTTTCATTCAGAGCAAGCAATTAAATATGGAACAAACTTAGTCGGAGGAGTTACACCAAAAAAAGGTGGTCAAACTCATCTTGATAGACCAGTATTTAATACAGTAAAGGAAGCAGTCGATGAAACTGGTGCCAACGCAACTATGATTTATGTTCCTGCGAAATTTGCATCCGCAGCAATCATAGAGGCCATTGAAGCTAACTTAGAATTAATCGTTTGTATCACTGAGGGTATACCAGTTCTTGATATGATTAAGGTCAAAAAAAAGTTACTTAATTCAAAATCAAGATTAATCGGTCCCAATTGTCCAGGGATAATTACGCCTGATGAATGCAAGATCGGAATAATGCCAGGAAATATACATAAAAAGGGTTCTGTTGGTATTGTATCAAGATCTGGAACTTTGACCTATGAGGCTGTCGCACAAACTACAGAGAATGATTTGGGACAATCAACATGTATAGGTATAGGTGGTGATCCAATAAATGGTACGAACTTCATTGATTGTTTAGATTTATTTTTAAAGGATGAGGAAACTAAATCAATTTTAATGATTGGTGAAATAGGAGGATCAGCTGAAGAAGAAGCAGCTGAATTTGTAAAAAATCATGAAATAAAAAAACCCATGGTTGGTTTTATTGCAGGTGTTACAGCACCACCGGGTAGAAGAATGGGACATGCAGGCGCCATAATATCAGGTGGCAAAGGCGGGGCCAAAGATAAGATCAAAAAAATGGAAGATTGTGGTATAGAAGTTGCCACATCCCCTTCAGAAATTGGAAAAACATTGTTAAATAAATTGTCCAATTGAAAACAAAATTTAGTATTATATTAAAATAAAATGAGCTCTCCTAAAAATCTGGAATATAAAAAAACATCATTTCTAAATAAAGCTAATAGTGCATTTATTGAGGAAATGTATGTAAAATTTATAAATAAAGATCCATCTCTATCTGAAAGTTGGATTGAATATTTCTCAGGTGTAGATGAGGATATGAAGATATTAGTCGATGAGATAAATGGACCGTCGTGGAAACCTTTCTCAAAAAAAATTAATATAGAAGATGTTGAGAAAACAGCTAAAGAAAATGAAAAAAACAAAGATAATTCTAGCAAGTTTAATTTTCAAGTAATTGCAAATTCAAATAAAAATTCAATAAGTGCCGTAGCCTTGATAAGAGCTTATCGCTTAAGGGGACATCTATTATCAAAACTAGATCCTTTAGAATTGATGAAGTCAGAATATTTAGACGAATTACATCCTGAGTACTATGGTTTTAAAAAAGAAGATTATGACAAAGAAATTTTTCTAAACGGAATAATAAATAAAAAAAGTGCAAATATTAGAGAAATACTGAAGTTTTTAAAAAAAACCTATTGTGGTCCCATAGGTTATGAATACATGCATATTTCAAATCCAACTGAGAGAATGTGGTTTAGAGATAGAGTTGAAAAAGACGAGAATGCACTCAAGTTTACAAAAAATGGAAAGCAAGCAATTTTAAATAAATTAATACAAGCAGAGGGATTTGAAAAATTTTTAAACACAAAATATGTTGGTACTAAAAGATTTGGTTTAGATGGTGGAGAAAGTTTAATACCTGCTCTTGAGCAAATTATAAAAATCGGAGGACAATCCAAAATAAAAGAAGTTAAAATAGGAATGTCACATAGAGGAAGACTAAATGTCTTAGCAAACGTTTTACAAAAGTCTTATAAAAGAATTTTTAATGAATTTGCTGGTGAAATGGATGGTTCAGAAGATGGTGCTGGAGATGTCAAATACCATTTAGGAGCCTCATCTGATAGAGAATTTGATGGAAATCCTGTACACGTTAGTTTAACAGATAATCCTTCACATTTAGAGGCAGTTAATCCTGTTGTTCTTGGCCAAACTAGAGCTAAACAATTTTTTCACCAAGACAAACAAAGAAATAAAGTTATACCAATATTAATTCACGGCGATGCTGCATTTGCAGGGCAAGGAATAGTAGCAGAGTGTTTTGCGATGTCCGGACTTCCTGGTCATAACACTGGAGGGACAATCCATATTATTGTTAACAACCAAATTGGATTTACAACAAGTCCTAGATTTGCGCGATCTTCCCCTTATCCATCTGACGTAGGTAAAATGGTTGATGCACCAATCATCCATGTTAATGGAGATGATCCTGAGGCAGTTGTTTATGCAACTAGAATAGCAACTGAGTTTAGATTAAAATTTAATAGAGATGTTGTAATTGATTTAATATGTTACAGAAGATTTGGACATAATGAGGGAGATGAGCCATCTTTCACCCAACCACTTATGTACAAAAAAATTAGATCTCATCCATCTACAATTAAAATTTATGGTGAAAAGCTCGTAAATGAAGGACTTTTTACGAAACAAGATTTAGATCAACAAATTATTGATTTTAAAAATTTATTAGATGATCAA
>CACBYV010000028.1 GCA_902543575.1 uncultured Pelagibacteraceae bacterium
TGATGCAAGAGTTCTAAAAAATGGAACTAGCTATATTACTGATGCTGGAATGTGTGGTGACTATGACTCGGTCATTGGTATGAATGCACAAAATTCAATTAACAGATTTCTTAAAAAAGAAGCTGTAAAACATTTTCCTGCCAATGGAGAGGCATCTCTCAGTGGTGTAGTTGTAGATTGCGATGTAAGAAATGGACTTGCAAAAAATATAGAAAGCTTCATTTTTGGTGGAAGTTTAAATAACATAAATTAATTATGGCTGGACATTCACATTGGGCGGGCATTAAACATAAAAAAGGCAAAGCTGACAAACAGAGATCAAAAATTTTTTCTAAACTCTCTAGAGAAATCACCGTAGCTGCAAAACTAGGAGACAAAAACCCCGATATGAATTCGAGACTAAGATCAGCTATACAAGCAGCCAGATCAGCTAACATGCCAAAAGAAAATATTGAGAGAGCAATTGAAAAATCTTCTAACAATGATCAATCAAATTTTGAAAATATTAGGTATGAAGGTTTTGGACCGAGCAAATCTGCTGTAATAGTTGAAGCACTGACTGATAATAAAAATAGAACTGCTTCTAATATAAGAACAATATTTTCGAAAAATAATGGTTCTTTAGGAACCCAGGGCTCTGCATCACATAATTTTCAAAGATTGGGTGTAATTAAAATAGACAAAAATGAAATTGAACAAGACAAAATTTTTGAATTAGCAATCGAGTCGGGTGCAAACGATTGTATTTCTCGTGATGAATTTCATGAAGTGCATACAGATATCGATGAAATATATGAGGTAAAAAAAAAATTTGAAAAAGTTATTGTAAATTTTCTTTCTACTGAAATTGAGTGGCTACCTATTAATAAAGTATTTCTTAAAGGTGAAGAAAATCAAAATATGGCAAAATTTTTAGAAAGTCTTGAGGATGAGGATGACGTACAAAATGTTTATACAAATGTTAACTTTGAAGGTTAAATGATTATTGTTGGAATTGATCCAGGAATCGCAGGTGCTATATGTTTTTTTTCTGATGGGAAAGTTATTGATGTAATCGACATGCCTACAATGGCTGAAGGAAAAAAAAATAAAAAACAAGTTAATGGTAGGCAAATTTATAATGAAATAATGCTAATAAAAAATAAATTTATAAATGAAAAAATCAGCGTAATAGTCGAACAAGTTTCTGCTATGCCAGGGCAAGGTGTAACAAGCATGTTTAATTTTGGACAATCATTTGGAGTTATTAAAGGCATATGTTCTGCAATGGAGCTTCCCATTTTTTATGTTAGACCAGCAAAATGGAAAAAACATTTTAATTTGATTAATTCTGAAAAAGATGCCAGTAGAACAAAAGTAATAGAGATGTTTCCTAGAATTTCTAATAAGTTATCGAGAAAAAAAGATAATAATAAAGCTGATGCTATTTTAATTGCCCAATATTTTGAAAACATAAGGGAAAACAACGATAACTAGATTATTTGAGTTTTTTGAAGTCAAATTAATGACATATTTTAATGGGAAACGATTGAATGGAAGCAGATATTGCAACACAAAGTTTAGGTTTAGCAAGTAACACAGATTTTTCATTAATTAGTTTATTTTTACGCGCTGATATAATTGTCAAGTCTGTAATCATAATATTAATTCTGAGTTCTATTTATTCATGGGCAATAATATTTGAAAAAATAAGGATGTTTAGAAAAATTAACAAGAGCGCAGAGGAATTTGAAGAGAAATTCTGGAAATCAAAGTCTGCTGAAACATTTTATAATAGTCTGCCTTCGAACATTGAAGATCCTATGGCAAAATTGTTTAAAAGTTCTATGCAAACAGTTATGAAAACTAGGTCAAAATCAAATTTATCTGAGAGGCTATCTAGTGTCTTGGAAGTAAATATTGAAAAACAAATGGTGGCAGTTGAAAAGTACAATAGTTTTTTAGCAACCGTTGGATCGACAGCTCCGTTTATAGGATTGTTTGGAACTGTTTGGGGAATTATGAATTCATTTCAGTCGATTGCAATTTCAAGAAATACCAGTCTTGCAATAGTTGCCCCGGGTATTGCAGAAGCCTTATTTGCAACTGCACTTGGATTATTGGCGGCAATTCCTGCTGTAATTGCATACAATAAATTTAATTCAGACTCTAGAAAATACTCACAAAAATTAGAAAATTTTTCAAAAAGATTCTTATCAATTATTTAAATGGGATTTAAGCTCAAAAGTTCAAAAAGTGATCCAATGAGTGAAATTAATGTTACACCATTTGTTGATGTAATGTTGGTTTTACTAATTATATTCATGGTCACTGCACCATTACTTACTGTTGGAGTCCAGGTAGATTTGCCAGAAACTTCTGCCGATACACTTCCTGAGGAAAATGAACCTTTAACTTTAACAATTAATTCTAAAGGTGAAATTTTTATTCAGGAAACAAAAGTTGAATTTAACAATTTAATTGTAAAAATATTAGCAGTGTCAAATAACAGAACTGATACAAGAATATATGTTAGGGGAGACAAAGCTATTAACTATGGAAGGGTTCTTGAAATTATGGGAATGCTTTCAGGGTCAGGATTTACAAAAGTTGCTTTAATATCTGAACCAAATAAAGAGAGATAAAGATTATGTATCGAGGTCTTTTAATCTCATCAGGATTTCATGTTGCTATTGTTATGGCGAGTATTTTGGCTTTACCATTCGTTGCCAAAAAACCTCTAGATATTCCTCCTCTTATTTCTGTTGAACTTATCCAAATAGCCGAAAAGACAAATATTCCTTTTGCTCCAAAAGCATCAAAAATAATTGAGAAG
>CACBYV010000029.1 GCA_902543575.1 uncultured Pelagibacteraceae bacterium
CAGTAAAAATTCAATCGATGGATGAAATACCTTTGGGTCATAAAATTGCTATGACTGATCTTAACGAGGGAGATACAATATTAAAGTACGGGCATGATATTGGCAAAGTCGTAAAATCAATTAAAAAAGGTGAGCATGTGCATGTTCACAACGTAAAAACTAAAAAGTGGTAAAATGGAAATTCCAAAAACATTTTTAGGATATAAAAGAGAAGATGGAAGAACAGGAACAAGAAATCATGTAATAATTCTACCTGTTGATGATATTTCAAATGCTTGTGCTGAAGCTGTAGCTAATAATATTAAAGGTACGATTGCACTTCCACACTCTTATGGAAGATTACAATTTGGAGCAGACTTAGAGCTTCATTTTAGAACAATGATTGGAACAGGAAAAAATCCAAATGTTGCAGCAGTTATAGTAATAGGTATTGAGCCTAAATGGACAAAAAGAATTGTTGATGCAATTGCAACGACTGGAAAACCAGTTGAAGGATTTAGTATAGAAGGTGTAGGAGATATAGACACTATAGCAAGAGTTTCAAAGAAAGCTCAAGAATTTTCAATTTGGGCATCTGAGAAACAAAGAGAAGAGCGTCCTATAAGTGATTTATGGATATCAGTTAAATGTGGAGAGTCTGATACAACATCAGGATTAGCATCAAATCCGACAGTTGGAAATTTAATGGATAAATTAGAGCCCTTGGGTGTTCATTTATGTTTTGGTGAAACATCTGAGCTAACGGGAGCTGAAACTGTGTGTGAAAAAAGAGGAAAAACTCCTGAGGCTCAAGAGAAGTTTAGAAAAACTTGGAGTTCGTATAATGATTTTATCTTAAAAGAAGCAACTGACGATCTTTCTGAAAGTCAACCAACAGCTGGAAATATAGCAGGTGGACTTACTACAATCGAAGAAAAAGCATTTGGAAACTTTCAAAAAATTGGGGGATGCAAATTTATTGATGTACTAGAACCAGCAGAAGAACCAACTAAAGGTCCAGGCTTATACTTTATGGATACCTCATCAGCTGCTGCTGAATGTGTTACTTTACAAGCTGCAGGAGGATTCAATCTTCACCTATTTCCAACTGGACAAGGAAATATAATTGGAAACCCAATTGAGCCAGTAGTAAAACTAACTGCTAATCCTTTAACTGCTAGAACTATGAGTGAGCATATTGATGTTGATGTTTCTAAAATCTTATCAAGAGAAATGAATTTAGATGAAGCTGGTGATGAATTAATTAAAGCTACAATAAGAGTTGCAAACGGAAGATTAACTTGTGCTGAAGCATTAGGTCATAGAGAATTTGTGATGACTAAATTATACAGAAGTGCTTAAGCTTTAAGCTTAGCTTCTCTTGCTTTGTTCCACTTAGAAATATAATTTCTTAAAATTGCAGCTCCAATACCAAGAACTACTGCTAATACAACTGATGTAAGTCCATAAAAAACTGGAAGGTCTTTCGAATAATCTAAAATAAACTGTGCAATGTTACCAAGGTTTTTAGTTCCATTTGCTACTGTTTCAACAATTACGTCTTCTTTAATAAAAGTGTCATAAGCAATTGCAATTCCAACTAATAATAAAAGTACTGCTAAGATTGTTTTAAATTCTGAGCTATCAACTTTTTCACCAATTTTTTGACCAAACTGAACGCCAATAATTGAGCCAAGTATAAGTACAAAAACTAAAACAAGATCAATTGTGCCGTAATTAAAAGCATGAAGAACTGTTACGATTGCACTTACAAATATTGTAACAAACAAAGATGTGCCAGGAATTAGTTTTGTTGGCATTCCAATAATATAAATCATTGCAGGAACCAATATAAATGCACCACCCACTCCCATAATTGCTGCAATATATCCAACAATTAAACCAATAATAATTGGAGTAAATGCACTTTCATAAACTTTTGATTTTTTAAAACGCATTCTAAAGGGTAGTCCATGTATCCAATAATGAGTATGTAATTTTTTTCTAACAATAATTTTTTTTCTAGCCTTATCAATTTCTGATACTCCTTGAATAAGCATTAAAGTTCCAAGTATAGCTAAGATGTACATGTAGGCTAAAGAGATAACGATGTTTATTTTTCCAATATCTTGAAAATAAGAAAAAGTTAAGATCCCAAGTAAAGTTCCAATAGTTCCTCCGACTACAATCATCAATCCCATTTTATAATCTAAAGTACCTTTTAAATAATGAGTAGTTGAACCAGATACCGATGTACCTAAAATATTGCTTGCTTCATTTGGAACTGCATAAGCAGGTGGAATACCTAAAAATATTAAAAACGGTGTCATTAAAAATCCTCCGCCTACACCAAATAATCCTGAAAGAATACCAACTGCTAAACTTAAACCAAATATAAAGAGTATGTTAATCTCGACTTGAGC
>CACBYV010000030.1 GCA_902543575.1 uncultured Pelagibacteraceae bacterium
TAGATTTACCAGTTGTAGGTATTGAACCATCCTGTTTATTAACTTTTAACGATGAATATCAAACTTTAAAAAATGTGAAGAATAGAGAACAAATTAAAAATAAATTTTATCTACTTGAGGAATTTATTTTAGAACAAATAAGAAATAACAATAATATTAAAGCTAATAAGTTCGATCAAAATGTATTAATTCATGGACACTGTCATCAAAAATCACAGGATAGAATGAAAGGGCTAACTAATCTTTTATCAGAATTAAATATTAATAATAAAATGATAGATTCTAGTTGTTGTGGTATGGCTGGTTCATTTGGATATGACAGTAAGACTTACGATGTCTCCAAAAAAATGGCAAATCTTTCTTTGATACCTGCAATCAATAATAGTGGTGAAAAAGATTTTATAGTTGCAAATGGTACGAGCTGCAGACATCAAATATCTGATTTATCTGAGAAAAAAGGTAAGCACGTCTCAGAATTATTATTTAAAATTTTTGAAACTGTTAATTAAAGAATTACTTTTCTATTATAAAAATCTTCAATTTGGTCATCTTTGTAACCAAAAATTTGCATAACCTCTTTAGTATGTTCTCCTAGGTTTGGAGCACCTTTTGATTTTTCAGTTTTACTTTTTGAAAATTTAATTGGCATACCAATAGCCTTACTTTTACCAGCTTTTTTATTATCTACTTCTATAACCATTTCTCTTTCAATTGTTTGAGGATCTTTAAACATGTCTGTTATCGAGTTAATAGGTCCACATGGTAAACCATTATCATCAAAGATTTTTAACCATTCACTAGAGGTTTTTTTAATTAGTTCTTCATTAAGAATATTAACTAGTTCTTTTAAATTTTGTTTTCTGTTTAAGTTAGATGAAAACTTTTCATTTTCTTGCAAATCTTCACGACCAATTGCTTTGAGTAACATAAGCCAAGTATTTTGATTTGAAGCACCTACCGTTATCCATTTATCTTTTGTTTTAAATGCTTGATAAGGAGCTGTTAAAGGATGTGCTGAACCTAAAGGTCCAGGCGACTCTCCAGTTGCACCTGCAATAGCAGATTGCCAGTAAGTATGAACAATACCAGCTTCATATAAAGAAGTATCAACTTTTTGTCCTTCACCTGTTTTTTCTCTATGAACTAATGCTGCTAAAATTCCACTAGCCGCAAGTAAACCAGCTGTTATATCAGTAATAGGTGCACCTACTTTCATTGGTGGTTTATCTTTGCTTTCGCCAGTAATACTCATTAACCCACTCATTCCTTGAGCGACTAGATCAAATCCTCCTTTATCTGCATAAGGACCAGTTCTACCGTATCCAGATATTTCACATAAAATGATTTTAGGATTAATTTCTGACATAACATCATAACCAACTCCTAATTTTTCTAATGTCCCTTTTCTAAAATTCTCCAAAACCACATCAGAATTTTTTACCATCGTTTTAAATATCTCAATTCCATCTTTGTCTTTTAAATTTAATGCGATACCTTTCTTATTTCTATTCATCATCATAAAGGCTGCAGACTCTCCATTAATTTCTGGTGGCAAGAAGTTTCTGGTATCATCCCCGCCGGGTGTCTTTTCTATTTTAATTACCTCTGCTCCAAGATCAGCTAATAACAGTCCGCAAGTGGGACCAGCCATTATTTGTGCCATCTCAAGTACACGAATGCCTTTTAATGATGCAGTCATCTATTACTTATTTTTGAATTTTGGTTTTGTTTTATTTAAGAAAGATTGATATCCAATTTTAAAGTCTTGTGTATCGTAGCATTTGTAACCAAGATTATTTATTTTTTCTGTGACTTTTCCATTTTTTAAGATGTTTCTTGCAAATTGCTTATGCCACCTTGCAACTTTTGGAGCACCTTCACATATTAATTCTGCTGATTTATAAGCTTCTTTTTCAACATCTTTATCATTTACTACTCTATTAACTAGCCTCTTCTGAAATGCTTCTTCAGCTCCAAAGACTCTTCCTTCAAATAATATTTCCATTGCAGTTGTGTAATTGGTTACTTTTAAAAGTACCTCAAGTTCTTTTGCAGCCATTGTTAAGCCTAATCTTTTAATTGGAACTCCAAACCTAGAGCTTTTGCCACAAATTCTTATGTCACAACATCCTGCTATTTCTAATCCTCCACCAACACATATTCCTTCTATCAAAGCAATTGTTGGTATTGGGCAATCAAAAATTGCTCCAAGTGTTCCGTGTAAAAATTTACCA
>CACBYV010000031.1 GCA_902543575.1 uncultured Pelagibacteraceae bacterium
CTTGAGAAATATTCAATTGAAAAAAAAAAAATAGTAAAATAAATAAATTTCGCATCAAAAGGATGTTCCAATCTGAAATCTAAATTTTTGAGTTTTATCTGTCTCACTATCACTTAATGGGATAGCATATGAGAAAGATAAGGGTCCAATTGCACTAAACCAATTCATTGCTATGCCTGTAGATGATCTGATTTTATTAGAATCTAAACTGCTATTGTAGTCAACTTCCCATACATTTGCTAAATCAACAAAAAAATTTAAATCAATATTATCATTTTCAAACAGTACATTTGGCAAAGTCGTATTTAAATTTAATGCGCTTGCATAATTTCCACCAATATATTGATTACCGTC
Source organism: uncultured Pelagibacteraceae bacterium (assembly GCA_902543575.1). Classification (GTDB taxonomy): domain Bacteria; phylum Pseudomonadota; class Alphaproteobacteria; order Pelagibacterales; family Pelagibacteraceae; genus Pelagibacter. The sequence continues at coordinate 355 of CACBYV010000031.1, forward strand.
TTTAGGTCCAATTTTTCCTGGTTCAAAACCCCTTAATCTTCTGCTTGGGATAAAAGCTCTTTTTGAAACTCTTACATTATCATCCAATGAATTTATAGCTTTTAAAAATAAGCTAGCGGAGAGTATCAGATTATCATTTAATGAAGTATAAGCTGAACTTATAAAGCTGTTTTCTACTGTCAAGTCATCCGCGTATATCGGCAATGTTTGTGAAAATTTATTTAAAAAACCGTCTGTTGGTTGAAAATCTTGATCTAAGTTATTATAAGTAATCGTATAAGTAATTAAATTTTCAAAATAATTACCTTGCTGCTTTTTTAAAATACTATTTGCTGAAGAAGATGTTTCAAGATCTTCATAATAGTTTGAAAGTTCTAAATTAACAAATAAATTATTTTTTTGCTCAAACTCAGTGCCTATACTAAATCCTGTTCTCTCTGTTTTATAACCACTAGTTGACATAAAATCGTTTACTGAACTCTCTAATACAGTTTTAATTGATTTATCAGAATTTTTAAAATTTGGATTTGTTACCGAAAATCTTCCAGCTACTGAATCACTGCTAAGCGTTAAATCTGTATCTAATTTTATTCCCAATCCTAAGTAATTATTTTCCTTAATACCAGCATTAATTGCAGAACCTTCAGAACCAGTTCCCGCACCAGCAAATATTTCTCCGGTTGGTTTTTCTTCGACAATTATATCTATAGATTTATTTAAATTATCGATTTCTTTAATTTCGTATTTAACTGATTTAAAAATATTTGATGCTTTTACTTTTTGAATAGATTTATTAAAAAGTATGTCATTATAAGCATCGCCCTCGTCAATTATTAGTTTGTTTCTAACTACTTTTTCGTCAGTTATAAAATTACCTTTAATATTTATTCTTTGAACATATTCTTTTTCAAGATCGTCAAAATTAATAACTATATCAATTTTATTATCTGGTTTAATAATTTGATCATATTTTGCATTAATAAATATAAATTCGTTTTGTAATATTGTTTCATTCAATTCATCAACATAATTTTGGATTACTTTTGCTGAGTATTTTTTACCTTTTAACGATTTTAATTTTTTTTGGAAATTTTTAATATTTTTATTTATAGAAATATTATTATTTGTAATTATTAAGTCGTTAAATATAAATTTTTCACCTGCATTTATATTAAAAATTAATTCAAATTGGTTTTCCTCATTTATTAAGGCGGTTGTTGATTTTACTTCAGCTTTGTAATACCCACGATTTTTATAAAAACTATTTAATCTAAATACATCTGCTTTAATTCTTTCTACATCTAAAAACTTATTTGGAGTTAAAAATTTCCAAAATTTACTTTCCTCTGAGATAACAACGTTTCTTAAGGTGCTATCCCTATAAATTTGATTTCCAATAAATGTTATTTTTTTTATTTTTGCAATTTCGCCCAAGTTAACATCATACACTAAGTCAACAGTATCATTGTTATTCTCAGTTACAGAAGTTGATATTTTAACAAAGTAATATCCGTTTGATTTTAAAATATTTTTTATAAGATTAACCTGATCAACAATTTTATTTTCAACAAAAGGATATTTTTCTAATTTAAGCGTAACCTCTCGTAAATTTTCATTAATTCTTTTTTTATCTATACCATTTATAATAATAGATTGAATTATAGGATTTTCATCAACTTTAATATAAACTACACCATCATTTGATTTAATCGATACATCCTTAAAATAATTAGTTTCATATAATTCTTTAAGTGCATTATTAAGATTTGATGGTTTTATTTCATCTCCTATGTTTAGCTTAGAAAAAAGGATTACAGTTTCCTTTGAAACTCTATTATTTCCATCTATTTGAATTTTATTAATTGTATCAGCAAAACTT
>CACBYV010000032.1 GCA_902543575.1 uncultured Pelagibacteraceae bacterium
CAAATATTTACATGTTGGAGTGTGCCTATAGGTTTGCCATTTAGTGAAGATTTATTAGTTAGAGTTAAACTCCAATTAAAACCAGACGGAACAATCGAAAAGCTTGAAATGCTAGATCATGTAAAAATGAATACACCTGGTAAAGAAAAATTTAGAACACTGGCAGATAGTGTGAGAAGGGCTATTCAACTGTGTAATCCATTAAAAGTTCCAACAAGTGGTTATGAAAGATGGAAAAATATGATTTTAAATTTTGATGCTCGTGATATGCTTGGAGGATAATGATTAAATTATTTAATTTAACCTTTTTAGTAATTTTCTTTTTAATAACGAAAGCAAATTCTTTAATAGAAATTGATATAACAAGAGGTAATTTAGATCCTTTGCCAATTGCAGTTTCACCATTATTTCAAGACGATAACTCAAAAAAAAATTCAATTAATGAATTAAAATTAGAAAATGTTGGTTCTGAAATTTCATCTGTAGTAGAAAATAATCTAAAAACCTCAGGTTTATTTAATCCACTCAGTAAAGAAGCATTTTTACAAAAGCCTGATATTGCACATTTAAAACCAAGATTTGAAGATTGGGCACTAATTAAAGCTCAAGCTTTAATTACTGGCAAAGTAATAATCGAAAATAAGAAGCTAAAAGTTGAATTTAGGCTCTGGGATATTTTAGCTGGAAGGGAGATGATGGCTTTAGCATTTACAACAGTCCCGAGTAATTGGAGGAGAGTTGGGCATATCATTTCAGATAAAGTTTATGAGAGATTGACTGGCGAAAAAGGATACTTTGATACTAGAATTATTTATGTTTCTGAAGAAGGGGCTAAGACAGCAAGAGTAAAGAAATTAGCTATTATGGATCAAGATGGTTTTAACACAAAATATTTAACTTTAGGAAATGAATTAGTATTAACTCCTAGATTTAATCCGACGAGCCAGATGGTAACCTATTTATCGTATTTCAAAAATCTTCCTAGAGTATATTTATTAGACATTGAAACTGGGACACAAGAAGTGGTCGGTGATTTTCCAGGAATGACTTTTGCTCCAAGATTTTCACCAGATGGTAAGAAAATTATTATGAGTTTTGCTAAAGATGGCAACTCAGATATTTATACAATGGATTTAGAAAATAGAGTTGTTGAAAGAATAACAAATCATCCATCAATTGATACTTCTCCATCATATTCACCTGACAACAAGTATATAACATTTAATTCTGATAGAAGTGGGTTTCAACAAATTTATGTAATGAAATCTGACGGTTCAAATGTAAAAAGAATTTCATTTGGTAATGGACTGTATGGTACACCAGTATGGTCTCCAAGAGGTGATTTGATAGCATTTACAAAATTGCATAAAGGAAAATTTTATATTGGCGTCATGAGAACAGATGGTTCAGGAGAGAGATTATTAACTGAAAATTACTATCAAGAAGCTCCATCTTGGTCTCCCAATGGAAGGGTATTAATTTTTTACAGAGAAACAAAATCAAATGACAAAGGAGAGGGATTTAGTGCAAAGCTTTGGTCTATAGATCTTACAGGTTATAATGAAAGGCAAGTTCAAACAGAGACGGATGCCTCTGACCCATCTTGGTCGTCTTTATTAAGTAATTAGGGCTTTTTTATTAATTTTTAATATAAATTAAGTTGATTTTTATGCTTGAAACATCTAATTAGTTGTGAAAAAGTTCTAATAAATTATTAAGGAGCATTAATGAATTTTAGTAAATCATTTAGAAATACTTTTCTAGTTATATTATTAAGTTTAATCGTATCGGCTTGTGCTACGAAAAAAACCACTACGACAGTTGAGGGTCAAATGCAAGGTGATGTCTACACAGGAACTGATACAGTTAAATATTTAGCTGACGGTGTTCCGGACAGAGTATTTTTTGCAACAAACGAATCTATTTTAACAACCAAATCAAGAGACACATTAAGAAAACAAGCAAATTGGTTAAGAGAAAATTCTAGCATCAATATTGTAGTCGAAGGTCATGCCGATGAAAGAGGAACAAGAGAATATAACTTGGCATTAGGCGAAAGAAGAGCAAATGCTGCCAAAGATTATCTGATCACTTATGGAATATCTGCTGATAGAATTTCAGTAATAAGTTATGGAAAAGAAAGACCAGTTGACTCAGGTTCAAATCCGCTT
>CACBYV010000033.1 GCA_902543575.1 uncultured Pelagibacteraceae bacterium
TAGAATCTAAATAGATTTCACCATTGGTTGGTGTTTCGAATCCAGCCAACATCATCAGACAAGTTGTTTTTCCTGAACCAGATGGACCAAGCATAGTAATGAACTCGCCCTCTGAGATATTAAGATTTAAATCTTTTACTACTAAGACTTTACCATCGTAACTTTTGTCAACTTTATCGAACTTAACGAATTCTGTATTTTTAGACATCTAGTGTTTAAAACATTTAAGAAGTTAATTATCAATAGCTAATAGTTCTTAATATGTAGCTCTTTTGGAAATTTACAGAATAATTCACAACCTTTGTCGGTAACTCGGATTGCTTCAGATGCTTCTACTCCCCAATCACCAAACTGCATTACTGCAATCATATGAAAACAAACATTTGGTTCAAGTACTGTCATATCGCCTTTATAAATATTTAAAGTATGCTCTCCCCAATCTGGTGGATATCCTATGCCTATTGAGTAACCCGTTCTTGATTTCTTCTCGATACCATATTTATCTAAAATTTTCCAAAAGGCTTGGGCAACATCATTTGCTGTGTTTCCGGGTTTTGTAGCATTAATTCCAGCTTGTAAAGCTTCTATAGTTTTATTCATTGTATCTATTTTTAATTGATCAGGTTTACCTAATAAAATTGTTCGAGCCATAGGTGCGTGATATCTTTTATAAACACCTGAAAGTTCAATTATAGTTGCTTCACCTTCAACAAATTTATCTTGAGTTGCTGTTAAATGTGAAGCGGATGTACCTTTTCCAGTTGGAAGAAGCGTTGCGATACTAGAATATTCACCTCCAAATTCTTCTGTACCGTAAAACAAAGACTTTTGAATTTCTCCAACAGCATCACATTGTCTTTTACCAGGTTTAATTACTTCCATTGCTGTTTGCATTCCTTTTTGAGAAATTAAAGCAGCAGACTTCATATAATTTATCTCCGCATTGGATTTAATTAATCTAGCCCAATTAACTAATCGATCAGAGTCAATAATGTTTGCATTAGGCAATCCCTGTTTAATCTTTTCATAACAAAAAGCTGTAAAATAATGAGCATCCATTTCAACTCCAATAGACAGTTTATCCCATTTTTTTTCTTTAATTACTTTTGTCAAGTAATCATAGGGATGTTTTGGCCAAGTATGAATATAACTCTCATCATAAACAATAATATTGTCTTTATTTAAATAGGTCTTTATGTACGCCCCACCTGCATCCTGATCTCTAACAAAGCAAATTGGCTCTTTTGAATCAACGTGCACTAATACACATTGTGCATAATAAAAAGACCAAGCATCGTATCCTGTAAGATAATTCATATTATTTGTGTCGTGAGAAATGATTAAATCAATTTTTTTCTCTCTCATCAGAGATTGAACTTTTAATAGTCTTTGTTTGTATTCTTCTTTCGAAAAGGACATAAATTAATCAAATAGTCTTCCAAATCCTTTTACAGATTTATTTTCACCTATGTTTTCTAAAGATTCCCAGATTAAAGCCTGATTGCTTGAAAGAACTGGTATTCCAAGTTTATCTTCTAATTTTTGTATTAGAGGAAGAACTGGTAAAGCGGTGCAAGATACAAATAAGGCATCTGCCTCACTTACATCTAAATTTATTAGCACATCAAACAGATAATTTTGATCTACTTTACCAATCTCCATGTCAGAATGAATATCAAAGTATGAATTTGAGGTGATTTCAATACCAGATGATTTAAAATAATCAACAACATCATCGTTAACTTTTTTACTATAAGGTGTGAATATAGAAAGTTTTTTAATATTTAATTTTTTCAATGCTTTCAAAGCTGCTGTACTTGGTGTTGAAAGTTTTGCCTCAGGTTTTGCTGCTTGTATTTTATTTTTAATATTATCGTACCCTGCTGCAATAGTTCCTGATGTACAAGCATATACAACACAGTCTAATTTTTGCTCTGGCAAGATATCTCTTGTTACTTGAGTAATATTCTCTGACATTTTGATCAAATTCTCTTTGGTTAAGGGATTATAACATTCTATTCTATTTACAAAAAA